>NZ_BSUG01000024.1 GCF_030161475.1 Tetragenococcus halophilus subsp. flandriensis
CTGTTACAATAGAATCCATAAGAAACCGCCTTTGTTCATTCGTGTCTGTTAGTCCAGTTCAATGAATAGAGTAACGGTTTCTTTTTTATTCGTCCAGAGGGTACCTCAATAAATTTTACACTTAGGTTCATATTCTTCTTTAAAATTTGAACTGAAGCCAATCCCACATTACTACTTTGAAAAAAAAGACTTATTCGCCAGATAAGTTAGCAACAAAACAAGCGTCAATGTTTTATCCTATCAGCAAATTGTAAAGTAATACTTTTACTTTACTAGGTTACTATTTATTCCAGTTTTTGTTCTTCGTTCTATCAAGCAAATAATCTACACTAACGCCAAAATAATCCGCTAATTTAATTAAAGTACTTGCTGTCCATTCTATTTTTCCAGTCTCATATTGCGAATAAGTATTTTGCGAAACATTTAATAACTCAGCTACTTCTTTTTGTGTTACATCATGATCTTCTCTGATAGAACGAATATTTTTATAGCTCATTTTCATCACCTAGATTTATTATAAATATCTGTCATAAAGATATTGCGTTTTATCTGTAATACAGATAAAATTAAAGTATACTATATCTCAAAAAGGAAGTTGATTATAATGACAGAAAAAAAGGAACTTGTAACAAAGAAGAACCAACCTGTTAAAGCAATTACTCAGCAAGATATCCACGAAGTTAAAAATACCTTGGGAAAGCTCCAATCATGGATAGGAATTTTAGAAATACTTGATAAATTCTTCAAGTACGAAAATGAGCCGTTAAACAAAAAGAAAATTATTCAAGAATATCATGCTAGCGCGAAAATTTTTGAAGTTTTTCTTGATGATTTTCTCGTTAATACCAATGTTTTAGGGAGTCAGCTTGAAGAATTACAGAGTCGAGAAAAGATACGTAATTAATTTTTTTAGTTTTTATATTCTTCAAATATTAAGAAAATTATATGCTTAATAAAGAAGACCAATTAACGATCATTGCCTTTTTTATTAGTATTATAGAGTAGTAAAGTGGAAAAACGGCAAAAAAGTTTTATTAAAAGAATGCTTGATCTCATTGGCTACTAATGTATAAATCCATATAGAAAAATAGCTACTACCTGTCTAATTAAAATAGGTAGTGGCTATTTTATCTACTGGATAATGAATTAATTTTATTATAGCCTTATATTTATTTCTTCAATACAAAAGAAACGCCTTTAGCAATAACACCTACTACAATTGCAGGAATGATCCAAGAAAAGCCTAGATCTGAAAAAGGAAGAGTAACAAAAGGCGAAATATAATCCCAACTTGAATTAAATTCTTTCAATCCATCGTTTAAACTAACAAACAATATTATTCCAACAACACTACGATAAACGATGGTGTCACACGATACATACCTGTTGATAAAACTCAATAGAATCAATGCAATAATTACAGGATAGACAACATTTAAAACAGGAACTGAAAACTGGATCAATTTTTCTAATCCGATATTAGCTACGGTAGCGCTAAATAAAACAAAAAATAATAAAAACTTTTTATAAGTTATACGTGGAAATCGTTTGTTAAAATACCATGCACATGAGGATAATAAGCCTACGCCTGTTGGAAGACAAGCAAATATAACGACTAAGCCAAACAGAAAGTTTCCTGTATTTCCAAAATAGTTGTTGGCAACTCCTGCTAGTATATCTGCTCCAGAAGTAAAACTCAGTGTAGAACTGCTTGCTCCAATATATGCAATTCCTAAGTAAATAAAAGCTAATAAAATCGCAGAAATAGTTCCTGCTTTTAAAATAACGTTTTTTCTAACAGTCTGATTAAACTCTCCTAAGTCTTTAGTGGTGTTAATAATAATCGTTGCAAAAACAATCGATACAATGGTATCCATCGTTAGATAGCCTTCTTTTACTCCACTGAAAAACGGTGCTTGCGCATATTGTCCCTGAGGCAGTTGAAAATCACTAATTGGATTAAAGATAGTTGTCACAATAAAAACGCCTAAAATAAGTAACAAAACAGGCGTTACTATTCTGCCAAAGCGATCCATAAATTTACTAGGGTATAAGGCCAAATAATATACCAATCCAAAAAATGCAATACTATAAATTAGCAACCCTATCTGTGAATTGGTTTGGTTCAAAAAGGGAGATACGCCAATTTCAAAGGAAACGAGCCCTGTCCTAGGAGCCGCCATTAATGGACCAATCGATAAATAAGTAATAATGGTTAGAACTTTAGCAAAAGTTGGATGGACCTTTGTTGCTAAGCTTTCAGTATTTCCATTTTCACTCACATTAGCAATGGCTACTAATCCCAAAACGGGTAGAGCTACTCCTGTAATTAAAAAGCCCGCCATAGCGTGCCATAAATTGTCCCCTGCTTCGCTTCCTAATCCTGCTGGAAAAATTAAATTTCCCGCACCAAAGAAAAGAGAGAAAACCATAAGCCCGATGAAAAAAATTTGTCTGGAAGTGATTTTATCGCTTTTATTTATCATTTCTTCACCTTCATCTATTTATTTCTTTTGGAAAAAGCAAATTCTATTGTTTAGCTAGTTATTGTGTATTTTTATGACTACAACAAATAATCACTTGAAATACGTACTAAATCTTCAATGACTTGGCTGCCTTCTTCAACCGTCGGATTTTTATCGGACAAAGCCACTGCAAGATAGCTATTATCTCCGCGCCTTACTTTTCCGATACTTGTAACAACCCATTCATCATTTATATCATTAGGTAACCAACCGTTTTTAAAAGTAACATCGCTTGACCCTGCATAGACTCCCCAACTTTGATCGGGTTCAATATGCTCCATCAAGTCAATAATCTGTTCTTGTGAATCTTCATTTAAATATTGCGAAGGCGTATATAGTTCTTGGAGTAACTTGATTTGATCCTTCGTTGTCGTGGTAGTTTTTCCCCATGTTTCTTTATCTGCTTTTGTATCATTCATATCTAGTTCATCAAAAATTTGCTGTAAGGAAGAATAGCCCCCTAATGAATCTAAAAGAGTTGTCGCTGCTTCATTATCACTATGCGTAATCATTTGAGTTAGAAGTTCATTTTCTTCATCAGTTAGATCTTCCTTATTTTCTTCTTTTTCATGCAGCAGTAACATCGCTATAGCTACTTTTGCAATACTTGCTGTCACATACTTTTCTTCTTTTCCATTATTTGTGTATGTATAACTCTCTTCATTTTCCAGGTCGTACACTCTAAATTCTAATGAATTGGGATAAGTTTCAGCCCATTCGTCACCTTTTTTCTGCAATTCATTTTCAAGTTCATTTTTATCTTCTTCTGGCTTTTCAGCTGTCACTTGCTCTTCCGTCGTATTTTCAGTTACCATAGCTTCTTCTGGTTTAGTTGTCGTATGTTCACCTAACCAAAATCCTAATACTAAAAAGAAAACCGCTCCTAACAGGATAGGAAAAATTTTTATAAATGTTTTCATTTTTTCTAATTACAAGTCCTTTCCTTTTTGTAGTTTAAACAAAAAATCACTTCTAAGAATTATTTTTATTTTCTGAATTTTCACTAATAAAATAAACTTTTTATAAAACAATCTGCAATTAACCCTAACTAAATTAATTCACAGCAATAATACTAACTTATCACATGAAAGAATAGAGGCAAAGTAATTATCTTTTAAATAACAAGTAAAAATATAGCGCTACAACTTTCAAACGAAAAATGACTGATTGATATATTTAAAATTAAGCATTAAAGAAGGTTTAAAAGGATAAGCTTTTCCAGTAAAAAAACAAAAGATTTTTACATAAAACTCCCCTAAAAAATAGGAAAAAGCTACAAACTTTAATAAAAAATTTGTAGCTTTTTCTAGTATAGGTTCTCATCTATAGACTATTTCATTTCATCCATATTAAGATCGATTTCCGGCCCCTTAGGCACGATACCACTAGGATTAAGAGAAGTTAAACTAATATAATAGTGTTTTTTAATATGTGATATATTTACTGTTTCTTTAATCCCTGGCCAATTATATAATTCACGAGTATAACGCCATAAATTTTTATAATCCATTATTCGCCTGATATTACATTTAAAAAGCCCAAAGTATACTATATCAAAGCGGATTAAAGTGGCAAATAAGAGCCAGTCTGACTCTGTTGGTTGTTCACCCACTAAGAATCGACTTGTTGATAATCTTTCTTCAATCTCATTTAATCGATCAAATAAATGAGTCACTTCTTTATTATAAAAATCTTGTTCTTGAGCAAGACCTATTTTATATACTGCATTATTAATTTCAGGTCCAATAATGTTATTCCATGCTTCAATTTCAGGTAATGATTCTTTAGGAACAAAGTTATTATTATTTGCGCCAGCGTAATCAAAGGCACTGTTTAGCATACGAATAATATCAGATGATTCATTATTAACAATTTGCTTTGTTTTCTTATCAAATAAAACAGGAACAGACACTTTTCCGGTAAAATTCGGGTCAGAAAAAGTATAAATTTCTCGCAAATAATTTGCATTGATTACCGGGTCAGGTATTACGCCATCACCATCTTCAAAACTCCAACCTTGGTCATACATCACAGGATTCACTACGGATAAAGAAATAATGTCTTGTAGTCCTTTTAAACTACGCATCATAAGCGCCCGACTGGCAAAAGGACAAGCATAAGAAACATACAAATGATAACGACCCGTTTCTGCTTTAAAACCGCCTTCTCCTGTTGGGCCAGCACTACCGTCTGGCGTAATCCAATGACGAAATTGTAAATTAGTCGTTACGACCTCTCCATCTGCATTAGCCGGTCTATCTTCTTTCTGCCATTCACCGTTTACTAACATTCCCATTATTTTTTCCCCCACTTTCTTCAAAATAACCTTCTCAATTCATTATAAATTATCCATAGTTATTTTAATAATAAAGTGTTTTGGTCAAATAATGTCAAAAAGATTTCTTTAAAATACTTTCTTTAATTTCAATTTATGAAAGTTTGGATATCGTTCGAAAGTAGCTGATGATTTCTTTATGAAGAAACGGTATTAATAACAAAACTAGAGTAATAATACTTAATACTACAGCTTTTCTTGAAAATGCTTGGTTGACCTTTTGCCAATCAAGTGAAAAGAGTAAAGCAATAAAAAAACAATTCCGCCTGTTTTTCGGGACTTTTTTATTTATCCTCTCGTATTCTACGATAAACTGCGACAAAATACTCGATACGCCGCCGCTTTTTACCGTATCGAGTGGTTAATTCGTTGCATAATAACCTCTCCTTTAATTTATAAATGTTTTTCAACAGATTGACAGCTTTTACCATCTTCATAATAGACATCTGAAGAAATCTCATACCCACATTTTAAATAAAATGCTAATGCAACTGCCTCTGAATGGATACTAACTTTTTTGTAACCTCTTGTTTTCGAGTAATCTTCCAATTGTTTAAGGATTTCAGATGAAAGGTGATTTCCTCTGTATTCTTTCAACGTTGCCACACGTGTGATTTTTACGTTTTCATCATCTATTTTTAGTAAACGAGCGGTAGAAACAGGCAAATCACCTTGATATGCTACAGCATAAACTGCATTATTGTTATCATTCAAATCAAATTCATTTTGCAAGGAGATTTGGCCTTCCAGCACAAATACTTGCATACGAATAAAAATACTTGCAGCTTGTTGCCAAGTTTGGCTTCCAATAACAAGTTCCACATCTTCCATCTACTCACCCCGCCCGTTCTTTATTCATTAAATAACTGACTGTATTCCTTTGAAAAAACTCTATAAAAATCAC
This sequence comes from Tetragenococcus halophilus subsp. flandriensis, assembly GCF_030161475.1. GTDB lineage: Bacteria > Bacillota > Bacilli > Lactobacillales > Enterococcaceae > Tetragenococcus > Tetragenococcus halophilus_C. The sequence goes on from NZ_BSUG01000024.1 coordinate 5,765, forward strand.
CTGCTTTAAATATAGATAAGTTCACTAAACAACTGTAGTAAGTGCAAAGTTGGCTATTAGACATTATTTTCTCTATTAAAATAAGCTTTCAACAAAGCAACGGTCTCATCGGCTTCCTCTTTTGTCGTATATCTTCCTACACTAAAACGAATGGCGCCTAAAGCAATTTTTTCATCAACTCCCATCGCTTTTAAAACAGGAGAAATGACAGTGGATGATGTATGACAAGCCGAGCCTGTTGCAGCCCAAATGTCAGGATTGTCCTCTAATATTTTGGCACCATTGTATCCAACAAAACTAATATTTAATGTATTCGGTAATCGGTTCGTCTGATCCCCATTTAAATGAATTTTATCGTTAAATTCTTTTCTTAATTGCTCATAAAAATAATCACGAATACCCTTTAAATCGTTGTTTGGCAAGTGATGGGCAGCTTGAACAGCGGCTTGACCAAGTGCTGCAATATAAGGAACATTTTCAGTACTAGCGCGTTGTCCATTTTCTTGACTTGCACCATGGATCAACGGTTCGATTTTTATCCCTTCGCGTATAAACAATGCACCAATACCCTTGGGAGCATAGAGTTTGTGGCCTGCAACTGTTAAAAAGTCTATTTTTGTTTTTTCCAGGTCAATCGCTACTTTTCCCACAGATTGCGAGGCATCCGTATGGAAAAACACATCCTTTTCTTGACAAATTTCAGCAATTTCTTCAATGGGTTGTAGCGTTCCCACCTCATTATTAGAATGCATGATCGTAACTAAAATCGTATCTTCACGAATCGCATCTTTTACATCAATAGGATTTACCGCGCCTTTTTCATCTACAGGAACATAGGTCACTTCGTAACCGTTTTTTTCTAAAAATGCCAAAGGTTCTAAAATCGCTGGATGTTCAATTTCTGAAGTGACAATATGCTTTCCCTGATTTTTATAGCTATAAGCAACACCTTTTAAAACGGTATTATTTGATTCACTTCCACTCGCAGTAAAAGTGATTTCCTGTGCTTTAGCATTTAAAAGGGCCGCTACTTGTTCTCTTCCTTCTTCTACTGCTTGTTTTGCGTTACTGCCAATAGGATAACGATTAGATGGGTTGCCAAATTCTTGCTTTAAAAAAGGCAGTATAGCATGCAGAACCACTTCATCCACTGGTGTTGTTGCATTGTAGTCTAAATAAACCATAATACCGTGATTTCCTTTCTCTATATTCCGCAATTGTTAAGGGTAATAAATTTAGTCTAAAATCTAATTTTCGTTATCACCAATAAAACGGATAACACTTTCAAAAGCTTCATCTACATCAGCAGCATAGATATGCTTTTGTTCATTTTCTGCGTAACGTTTGAGTGTTTTTTCATACATTGGGTCATAATAATATTGCAATAAAAGAGCGACTGCAGAAGAAAAATTTTCTTCTGACAAATTTTGCGCAATCTCTTTAGCAACTGGCGTATGCACATGCTTTCTAATCCTTTGAAAAGCTTCTTTGATCTCCTCTGGGTACTCTTCAGGGTGGTATTCTTGCAGAATAATTTCCACACGTCTTTCTAAGGGAAGATGGATGAATAACTGCACACTGCTTTCTTTTTTCTCGTGTAAGTTAGCAGGAAGTGTTGCTTTGCCAATACGTTTGCTTTCCCCTTCCATTAACAAAAAAGGACTATTTTCATAACGTATCAATTCTTGTACTAGTAAAGAATCAAACGCCTTTTGTTTATTAGGCCGCAAACCAATCTGTCCAAAAATCGACCCGCGATGATTTGCCATCTTTTCCAAATCGAGCACCGGATAACCCACTTTTTTTAAACGTCGTAACAAAATCGTTTTCCCGCTACCTGTATAACCATTTAGCACATACATTCTTTTAGTAAACGTCTGCGTTTCTAACTGCTGCATCACCCATTTTCTATATGAACGTATGCCCCCGTCTAGCCTTTCAACTTTTATTCCCATTAAATCGACTACGGTAGCTGCAGTTTTACTGCGCATACCGCCACGTGAGCAATAAACGACCCCTTCTTTTTCTAGAGATTGAAATTGTTCAATAAATTTCGGTAATTTTACGGAAAAAAGATCTAAGCCTTTTTTCTTAGCTTCTTTAGGACCAACTTGAGTATAAATCGTACCCACTTCTGCCCGCTCTTCATTGTTTAAAAGAGGAATGTTTATACTTCCGGGAATGTGAAATTCAGCAAACTCCTTGGGAGAACGAACATCTACTAAGGTAATCTCCCCTTCTTTATGTTTTTTCAATAAATCAAGTAATTCCATATCTTGAAACATACTTTCACGCCCTACTATATAATTTATTCCTCAACATTAATATGACCTTTGTCATCTTCCTCAACACTACCGATAATTGCTGCATCGATATTTTTATCTTTAAGTTCTGCAAGTAGTGACTTCGCGTCTGATTCATTCACAGCTGCTAGTAGTCCCCCTGAAGTGACCGCATCGCATAAGATCCATTGATCGATCTGATCTAACGAACTTGCAAAAGTCACATCCTCTTTTAGATAATTAAAATTATTCTTCGTACCTCCTGGAACAGCACCTTCTTCAGCAAGTTGTTTTACTCTTGGCAAAACAGGTACTTGTTGTGCTGAAATACGAATGTTCTTCTTACTAGCTTGTGCCATTTCTAAAGTATGTCCGAGTAAACCAAAGCCTGTCACGTCAGTACAAGCGTGAACCTCATAATTATCAAAAGTTTCAGCGGCTGTTTTGTTTAAGCTAGCCATCACTTCAGTTACACGTTCAATTTCTGTTTCGTCCAATAATCCTCTTTTAATAGAGGTTGTCAAAACACCCACACCAATTGGTTTAGTTAAGATCAACACGTCACCTGCTTGTGCGCCACTATTTGTACGGATTTTATCCGGATGAATCGTCCCTGTAACTGCCAGGCCAAATTTGGGTTCTTTGTCATCAATAGAATGACCGCCAACCAGTGCCACGCCGGCTTCTTCTAATTTATTACTTGCTCCTTCTAAAATTGCGGCAAGTATCTGCTTGTCCAAATCAGCAATCGGAAAAGCGACAACATTTAGTGCAGTAATCGGTGTCCCGCCCATTGCATAGACGTCACTGATAGCATTTGCTGCAGCAATCTGTCCAAAAGAATAAGGATCATCTACAATTGGTGTAAAAAAATCAAGTGTTTGAACAAGAGCAGTACTATCGTTAAGTTTATAAATTCCAGCATCATCATTTGTTTCCAACCCTACTAATAAATTAGGATTGACTGTGGCCGGAGAAAGCGACTGTAGTACTTGGCGCAAATCCGCTGGTCCGATCTTACAACCACAACCTCCTTTAGAAGACAAAGTTGTAAGTTTTACTGTATCGTTAATATTCATATCATCAGATCCTTCTTTTAAGTTTCACCAATAATTTTAACACATTTCAAAAAATATGATGAAAGACCGGCGATTTTCGTAAGCGAAATGTAAAAGAGGACTTTTTTTGTTATTAGCTATTAAGTCATTGAACAAATAATGAAAAAAATATTGTTTGTTCGAGAGCTGAATAAACAATAAAATAAGAATTTATTATTCGTTCAATAGTTGAATGACTAAAAAAATTCAATAAAAAATCCGAGTACGGTTGAATCTGTTAAAGACAAACGCGCTCGGTTTTTTAACTTTTGTTGATCAATAAGTTTAAATATTGTCATTGAATAATTTCCATCCAGTTTATACATATATTTTTAGCTTTCTTTTTTAAATAACGCAAAGGAATATAAAACAGGTAGAATAATAACCATAGCGATAATCGCTATTAATAGCCAAATTTGTTGAAAGACTGCATTAAAAATGAATAATAAACCACCCAGAATATATATCCAACCGCCCATTCGGTTCGTACGATTCCAATTTTCTTTACTATTTAATGTCCAAGCAAGTTTGATTCCTACGGTATAATTTTGTTTTACCTTGTGTAGATAATTTCCTAAAACTATAAATACAAGACCCACAAGTAAATTAACCAGCAAACCGACATTTAAATTATAACCTAATGCAGTCATATATGTTGCTAAAAAGACAACAGAGGAAACTAGCGGAATAATCCATAATACAGTTTTAAATATTTTGTCATTAATATTCTTTTTCTTAGGATCATAACTTGTCAGTAGAAAAACCACCCATTGGATAAAAAGCATTAAAAAAGGCAGACCCAAAACAGTCATAGCTTTGCTGCTCCATCCATCAGGAGCGTTATTTGCACCAAAATGAGTCGCTATTTGATCCGGTAACTCTCCCCACAGTATCAATCCGATAAGTATCGGAAATAAAATAATCAAACTTGTAACAACCATTGTACTTTTGTATTCACTCTTCATTCTTTCGACTCCCCTCTAACTCGATCAACCACGACATTAATTCTTCCAAAATAGACGTATTTAAATCATAATAAATAAAATTTTTTTCCTTTTCTTCCCAGATAAGACCTGCTTTTTTTAAAATATTCAAATGATAAGAAACAGTAGCAGCTGTCATATCAAAATGACGGGAAATTTCTCCAGCTGACAAACGACCATCTTTTAATATTTGTAGAATTTCTCTTCTCACTGGGTCTGAAAGCGCCTTAAAACTAGCTTCAAAACTCATTTAATTAGCTCCAATCAACTATTTAGAAAAATATCTAATTAGATTCTTTTCTAAATAATAACTTTAATTTATCGTTTTGTCAATTTATTACCTTAAAAAATGATAAAAACATTTTGGTCACTGTGTCTTGCTTTCGGTCGCTGAATCGTAGTGATTCACAGCAAAAAAACCGAGTACATTTGCCTTTAACTGACTCAAATGTACTCGGTTTTTTGTATTTTTTTATTTAATCATTTCTAGGTTTTAAATCTGCAATCCTCTGGCGATATCGTTTTTTTATTTCTTGAAATTCATCCATATCAAAAGTTGTTTGTTCTCCTAAAACTACCTGTTTTAAGCGTTTTAACGCCATTGACCATCCTGTAATATCTCGAATACGATAAGAAAAATCTGCTGGCAAAGTCTCATAAAAGTACAATTTTGTTCCTTCTGTAGTAGAAGTAAGATCAAAACATACGGAACCTACTCCTCCCCATTCGTAAGAAATTTCTTTGTCTTGAACAAATGATAAAATTGGCATAGTGATCTCTGAATCCGGCAATCGAAATACCATGTGCCCATTCCTCTTCAGTTCACCTACTTCAATTTCTGCAAACCATTCGGATATTTTCTCAGTTTCCGTCAAATATTGCCAAACAACTTTTTGGTCTGCCGGAATCGTCAGAGAATATTCTACGTGTAATGTATCTCCTTCAAAATAAAAGTAATCTTTCAACTGTAGACCTCCCATTCTTCTTACTCTATTAATTTGCAGTTATTTTAACAGATAAAACAAGAAAAGCAAGATATTTTAAGATCGATTAAACATCCAAAAAAGCGTTTGCTCTGATTGATTAAAAAGTATAAAATACAGTTTATATCAAGCTAAAGAGGAGATAAAAAAGATGGATATCGTGGTACTTGCAGGCGGTTTGAGTTATGAAAGAGATGTGTCTTTATCTTCAGGCGGAAAAATAGCAACGGCTTTAGAAGAAAAAGGTCATAGCGTTTTACTGTTAGATATTTATTTAGGCATGGATGCAAATAATTTCGAAGAAGCCTTACAAAAGCAAACAGAAAGTAATAAAAACAGAGACTATTCTATTGGTAAAAAAGAACCAGCTTTAGAAAATTTAGCTAAGTTAAGTCAACAACAAAACGATTTAGTTGGAAATAATGTCATTTCTATTTGTAAAAGTGCTGATTTTTGCTTTTTAGCATTACACGGCGGCATTGGCGAAAACGGAAAACTACAAGCCCTGTTTGATATTTATAATATTAAGTATTCAGGCAGTGATTATAAGAGTAGTTTGTTAGCGATGGATAAAGAAGTTTCCAAAAAATTGATGGTAACAAATCATATTCTAACGCCTAATTGGGAAATGATCGATTCATTTTACCAAAGAAAAATTTCTGCTCCTTGCGTAGTAAAGCCGATTGATAATGGCTCAAGTATTGGCGTAGAAATGGTAGAAGAAGATACTCATTTAGATGAAGCAGTAAAAGCAGCTGCAAAGTTTCAAAGTAAAATAATGATTGAGGAGAAAGTCGCCGGAAGAGAGTTTTCAGTAGGCATTTTAGGTGATACTATTTTACCTGCCATTGAAATCATCCCTAAACATGGTTTTTATAACTATGAAAATAAGTATCAAGAAGGTGCAACTATCGAGATTGCTCCTGCAGAAATTTCTGAGAAATTAACAAAAAAATTGAGCGATCTAGCTCTTTTAGTCCATAATACTTTAGGGCTGTCCGTTTATTCCAGAATCGATTTTATGGTGACTTCTGATTCTAAGATCTATTTCATTGAAGCCAACAGTTTACCTGGGATGACACCTACCAGCTTGCTTCCACAAGAAGCCGCAGCTCAAGGTATTGATTTTCCTGATTTATGTGAGAAAATCGTTCAATTCTCCTTAGATAAATACAATGTATAACTTCTAAAAACATTAAAACTAGCACTCAATTTCCTGTTGAATGCTAGTTTTATTACTTTATTTTTATAATTTGCAGTGCTTCCTATACGAGTTACTTATTCTTTTTATTTATCCGATCCGTAGAAAAAATGGAAGTTGATATAAAAAATCAAAAACAAAAAAGTCCACGTTATTTTTTGAATAACAATATAATCAAGCTATATATTGATCTCTAAAAATATCGGTGTATGGTCTTGTCTTTTTCCCGAATCAATCATCTTTGAAGTCTTCACTTGATCAGCTATCCGATCGCTAACTAAAAAGTAGTCGATCCTCCAACCAGAATTGTTGATTTTACTTGTCTTAACTCGTTGCCCCCACCAAGAATAAATTCCTTCAACATTACCATGAAGATATCTGAAAGTATCAGAAAATCCCTTATTTAAAAGTTCAGTAAAACCAGCACGTTCTTCATCGGTAAATCCAGCCGAAAAATGATTTCTGTCTGGATGTGCCAAATCAATCTCTTGATGTGCAACATTGTAGTCCCCCGAAGCAATGATTGGTTTTTGTTTATCTAAAGTAGTTAAATATTCTCTATATTTTTCGTCCCAAACTTGCCGTTTTTCTAATCGATCTAAATTACCACCAGCATTAGGGGTATAAACCTGTGTAACAAAACAGTTTTCAAACTCCAATGTAATAATACGTCCTTCTTTATCCATCGTTTCTGGCGCACCAATTTCAGGAAAAGTGACTGTTGGCTGAAGGTTATTTTTGTATAAAAACATCGTTCCAGCGTAAGATTTACGGGCAGGTTCTTCTGAGCTTCGCCAAGCGATCTCATAGCCTGGTAATTCCTCAGCTAAAGCATCTATATGTTTTTGCGTAGGGCCTTTTGCAGATAATTTAGTTTCTTGAATGGCGATCACATCTGCGTCATACTCAGCGATCGTATCTAAGACCATCCTTGTTAATTGGGCACGATTTGAATCACTGGTTAAAGCAGCATTTAAAGAATCAATATTCCACGAAATTAATTTCACAACTCTTTCTCCTTTATATATATAATTTTAAATGACATATTTATTTAAATATAACATTAAAGCTATTCCACAATCCATTATATTTATATAGCTATTTCTTGCTCTTTTTTGTTTCGACTTTTCTTTTTTCTACGAGTTCTTCAACCAGCTTATTTTTAGCATTATATATATTATCGTCTCCAAAGTCCGTCATTCCAGTATCTCCCGTATTATATTTTCCGGCTATATCACCATAATATTTGTTATACCGTAATTTAAATTTTTGAAAAACATAGCTAACGATTACTCTAAGAATGGCGTAAATCGGTACAGCAAAAATAAGACCAAATAAACCTAAAAGATCTCCCATAATCAATAAAATAATAATGATTGTCAGCGGATGAATGTTTAACTGTCTTCCCATAATATTAGGTTCAACAAAATTACCTTCCACAAATTGGATAACTATCCATACTAAAATTAGTAAAAATACTTCTGTCCATGAAGTAAATAGTGCGACAATAAGTGCCGGAATAAACGTTAAGGTAGGTCCAATATAAGGAATTAGTGACAGTATCCCTCCAGCAAGACCTAAAACCCCACTGTAATCCAATCCTATAATGCTAAAACCGATAAATATCATCACGCCATTGGCTACTGCAATCGCCAGTTGACCTTTGATATATGAACCTACTTGAATGTCGATCTCAGTTGCTATATGTATCAAATCAGCGCGCCATTTGGGCGGTGTTACTGCTAATACACCATTCGCAAATTTTTCTGCATCTTTTAATAAGAAAAATAAAATAATCGGTGCAATGACAATGGTCATAACTACACTGGTAATTCCTGTAACAACCGAGGAAAAACGGGTAAGTCCTTCAGAGACATAATTTCCTATGTCAGAGCTAATACTATTCATAAAGCCTTCTACTTGCGAAATAATTTGATCAGCTAATTCATTTCCTGAAAAATCATCTATAAAGGCGATGACAGTATGTACCAAATTATCTATAAATACTGGAAATGTTTCTGCTAATGTTGTAATTTGGTTTTCTAGTAGTGGTATGACAAGCACAATGCCACCCGCTAGCAGTAAAAGTACCGTTGCAAATAGTATCGCTATCCCCCAAACCCTTTTGATTTTGTGTTTTTCCATAAAGTCAATCACTGGATTAAATAGATAATATAGTAACACAGCAATAATTATCGGCATTAAAATATTAGATATAATAACTGCCAACGTACCAAAAATAAAGTCCAGTTTTGTCATGGTAATAATAAAAATACATAACAATAATCCAACCGTAACGGTATAAAGAAGATTACTTCCACCAAGAAATTTGATCCAACGCGTATTTTTCATTCTTTCACCTCTTCTAATTGAGAACCTACGTTTTATTTAAAATAGTACATAAAAACAAGGTCACATAAAATTAATTTTTGTATTTCTCTCATACATATAAAATTTAAATCACTTATATAATTAAATATAACATTAAAAAGTGTTATATTTAATTCAAAGGCTAAAAAAAACGATTTGAAAAATAAGAACATTTGTAAATAAGAAAGGATGACCCTAGGTGTTACTAAGTAAAGAGCAGTATAAGAAGTTTTTGTGGCCGGTATTAGCAGGGTTAGTCTTATGGTTTTGTACCCCCTTACGTCCAGAAGCTTTAACTGCTTCAGCATGGCAAATGTTTGCAATATTCGTCGCTACGATTGTCGGTTGTATTACACAACCTTTACCTATTGGCGCAGTTTCTATCATCGGTTTTGTCGCTGCCACTTTGACAAGGGTAATTGATATTGATACAGCGGTTGTCGGCTTTGGTAATAGCAGCATTTGGTTAATTGTTATGGCTTTTTTTATTTCACGAGGATTTATTAAAACAGGACTTGGAAAAAGAATCGCGCTTAATTTTGTCTCCTTGTTTGGTAAAAGAACGCTGCGACTAGCTTATTCAATTATTGGCGTTGATTTAGTTTTAGCACCAGCAACACCAAGTAATACAGCCCGTGCTGGCGGCGTGGTTTTTCCAATCATTAAATCTTTAGCCGACGCATTTCATTCTAATCCAAACGATGAAAGCCGCAAAGATATAGGGGCTTTTTTGATGTTTGCAGAATTCCATGGTGATACCATCACCTCAGCTATGTTTTTGACTGCTATGGCTGGAAATCCACTGGCACAAGCATTTGCCAGCGACGCTAATATTAATATTAGTTGGATCACTTGGTTTTTAGCTGCTTTACTCCCAGGTATTGTTTCTTTAATAGTTATCCCTTTTTTAATTTATAAAATATATCCGCCAAAAATCAAAGAAACCCCTAATGCAAAACAATGGGCAGATAAACGGTTAAAAGATATGGGAAAGTTTTCCCTTCCAGAAAAAATCATGAGTATAATTTTTATCTTAGCGCTTATCTCATGGATGACAAGTAGTTTGACTGGCATAGACGCTACCTTAACAGCTTTTACTGCGTTAGCTTTATTGTTACTAACAGGTGTTTTGAACTGGCAAGATGTTTTAAAAGAAACGGGTGCGTGGAACACCCTAACCTGGTTCTCCGTTTTAGTTATGATGGCCACCCAATTAAATGAGCTAGGCTTTATTCCATGGTTTAGTAACTTAATCGTTTCTAATCTAGGTAATATGAATTGGTTCCTTGTTTTATGTTTATTATGTGTGATTTATTTTTATAGCCATTACTTATTTGCCAGCGCAACAGCCCATGTCAGTGCGATGTATGCAGCTTTACTAGCTGTAGCTTTAGCAGCTGACGTTCCTGGCCAACTAGCAGCATTAATGCTTGGATTCTTTGGTAGCTTGGTAAGTTCCACAACCCATTACTCATCAGGACCTGCGCCGATTTACTTTGATTCAAAATTTGTGACCCAAGCTGAATGGTGGAAAATGAACTTTGTCTTAGGAATTGTCTACATCCTTATCTGGCTTGGCGCAGGAACGATTTGGACGAAGATGATTGGGATTTGGTAAAAAAATAAAATAAAACTACTAACACATTTTCTTCGTTTAAAAGGTGAGGCTAAAATAGCCTCACCTTTCTGTTTTTTAATAAAAAAGCGATATTTTCATGAACCAATAAGTTCAATTAGCTGCTCCATGTTTTTATACAGCAGCCCTTGAGGTTCAGCTTGTTTTTTTAATACCATATCCGTTAACTTACGTTCAAATAAATTCAACTGCTCACGCCGTAACTCTCCACCGAAATTTAATCTTATTTCGGCATTTTTATATAATTGCGGTGGAAATCCTTTTTTAAAATATCCATCTACTTGCGTAGAAATAGCACAACTAATAAATAAGGCAACCTTCTGCTGTAAAATTTCTGCTAGATTTTCTTGACAATAAGTTCTTACCTTTTTTCGAGTATCTCCCATATAAATGGGACTTCCAATAATAATCCAGTCATATTCATCAAAAGATGTTTCGTAGGTTATATCAAGATCTACAACTACAGTTTTATGAGGAATATTAGTCGCTAAATAATCCGCACAATCTTGGGTAAAGCCATGTTTACTTGTATAAATGATTAATATATTCATTTTAATCCCACTCTTTTTCTACTTTTCTGTAAAAAATCTGTCCTTATAGTTTTATTGCCTTATTAGTATTATGCATTTGCTTAGTGCAAACATTCACAAAGTCTGTTAAACTTACAATTCTTTATAATCACTACATTTTGAAACCCTTTTCTTCCTTTGGCTAAAGAATAACACGTTCTTCTATCCTTTACAAAACTTATATATAATGAACAATTAGCAAATATGAGACCTCTCATTCACTAGCAAGTATTACATAATCTTGAATCGCTTGCGAAACGCCCTGTTCATTGTTATTTTGTGTTTCGATGTTTGCCTTTTCTTTAACTTTTTGCGGCGCATTAGCCATAGCTACTCCAAGACCAGCTAAACTTAACATAGGCAGATCGTTAAAATTATCTCCAATTGCCATAGTATTGGCTAAAGAGATATCATAGTGCTTAGCAACCTCAGTTAATGCTCTTTCTTTAGAAACTTTTTTTGATGTAAGTTCTAAATAATTATCCTTAGATAAGTAAAACGAACTATGTTTTAATTCTAAACCTTGCAAAAATCCGTACAACTCTTGAATTACTTCTGCCTCTTCTACTAATAACAATTTATGAACGGGTACATCTTCTTCTGATAAAAGTGTTTGTAAATTTTGTTCTTTTGGTGTTTCATTGGTAATTGCTGCTTCAATATCTACCCATTTATCTCGTTTATCCGCAAGCCACTGCTTGCCTGAATATAAATTGATCGATACTTGTGGAAAATATTTTTTAATAGCATTTAATACTAATTTTGCTTCTTCTTGCTCTACTAAATGTTCATTGATTGTTCGATAATTATCTTGCGTTCCTTCCAAAATAAGCGCGCCATTATAACAAACGATAGGGTTACTTCCTAAATCGAGTTCTTTAGCTAGCGGAAACATACCAAGTGGAGATCTTGCGGAAGCTAAAACAAATGGAATCCCTTTTTCTTTTAATTGTTGAATATTCTCACTTAAATTTTCATCGACAGAGTGTTGATCATTTAAAATTGTTCCATCGATATCGCTCATCACCAGTTGAATTTCAGGAAAATTCATACATAAAAAACCTTTCTTTTTAAAATTACTTTTTTGTTTTCTTTAATTACTACTGTAACATGATTAAGAAAACAAAAAAGACTGAATGACAAATTTATGAAAAATCAAGAGCTACTGGCCTTGTAAGTAGCTCTTGATTTCTATTGTTTTAATTTTGCTAAAAAATCTGAAATACGATTTAAACCTGCAATCGTCTTTTCTTCAGATTCTCTTGCATAACCCATACGAAAACATTTATCTAAACCAAAAACAAAACCTGGCATTAATAATACACTTTTTTCTTCAATGACTTTGGCACAAAATTCTTCCGAGGACAAAGTGCTATCAAAATAAGGTAGAGCAACCGTCCCCCCTTTAAAAGGAGCATAACTTAATTTAGGTTCACTATCTAGCCATTGCTTAAATAAAGTCGCTCGTGATTGTGTAATTTCTATGTTTCGTTGTTGTACTTCATCTTTATGTTTTAAAGCAAGCGCCGCAATGTATTCATCAATACCTCCTGTAGTGATCATCGTATAATCGCGATGTATATGAGCGTTTTGCATAAATATCTCATCACGCGTAGCAATCCAACCTAAGCGAACACCTGCCATAGCAAAGGCTTTAGACATGCTACCTAAACTAATGCCTTTTTCGTACAAATCAGCCACAGAAGTCGAAAAGCCGATATTATGAGTCAGCCCTCTATAAGCCTCATCACAAATGAGGTAGCTATTATTTTCTTTAGCAATTTCAACCATTTGTTCTAAATATTCATCAGCTATAACATCTCCAGTTGGATTGTTAGGATTATTAAAAACAATAGCTTTTGTCTTAGGAGTAACTAAAGCAGCTAGTTTATTCATATCAAGTACATAGCCACTTGGAGATTTTTCCAAAAATAAATAATCAATTTTAGCGCCAATGGATTCAGGAACAGAATAAATTTGCTGATAAGCAGGTAGTATAGCCACTACATGATCTCCCTGTTCAATCACTGTAACCATAGTAAGATAAGATGCACCGACGCCACCATTAGTAGAAATTATTTGTTCTTTTTGTAAGCTATGGTACAAACTGGCAACTCCAGTCAGGTAGTCAGAGTGACCCTCGATAACGCCATAGCTTAATTTCAAGGAAAAGATGTCTTCTTTTACTTGATCTTTGTCCTCTCCTGTTATTTCTAATAACTCATTGATAGAAAGCGGCATGATTGAAGTGCTGGTTAAATTGTAGTCAACTACTGTTTCATATTTTGATAACCAACGCTCAACCCCAAAAGGTTCAATATACATATATTCACTTCTTTCCTTTCAATTTTTACTAATGTAATACTTTACTCAAAAAATCAATGGTCCGTGGATGTTTAGGATGATCAAAAAGTTCAATCGGGCGTCCTTCTTCTACAATTTTCCCTTCATCCATCAGTAAGACTCGATCGCCCACTTCCTTAGCAAACCCCATTTCATGCGTTACAATGATCATTGTCATTCCTGCATTAGCTAAGTCTTTCATTACTGTCAAAACCTCTCCTACCATCTCAGGGTCTAAAGCCGAAGTAGGTTCATCAAACAGCATAACGTTAGGTTCCATCGCTAAAGCCCGCGCGATAGCAATTCGTTGCTTTTGTCCACCTGATAAAGAATTGGGATAGGCTTCTGCTTTGTCTTCTAGGCCCACCTGCTTTAATAGATGCATTCCGTATTTTTTAGCCTCCTCAGAATTTTTTAAACCTGATTTAACAGGTGCCAAGCAAAGATTTTCCATAACAGTTTTATGTGGAAATAAGTTAAAGGTTTGAAATACCATCCCTAGATTTTCTCTTATTTTGAAAATATCAATCTTAGGCTCGGTTAAATCAACTCCTTCAAAAATAACTGAACCTTCTGTAGGAGACTCTAATAAGTTTAAACACCGTAAAAAAGTACTTTTTCCCGATCCAGAAGGACCAATGACAACAACCACCTCTCCTCTTTCGATCGTTGTATCAATACCGTTTAACACCTGGTTGTCAGCAAATGCTTTGTGTAAATTTTCTACTTTTATTAACTCCGACACAATATCCCCCCTTAAGCTTTTGCAGATTTTTCAAGTCTTTTTTCAAGAAGCGAAACCAGCCAGGAAACAAACCATGTAATCATAAAATAAATCACTGCTGCAATAAACAAGGATTCCATTGTGCGATAAGTTGCTGCTTTAACAGTGTCAGCTACAAACATTAACTCAGATACAGCTATCACTGAAAGAAGTGAGGTTTCTTTGATCATTGAAACAAACTCATTACCTAAAGCAGGTAAAATATTACGGATAGCTTGCGGTAAAACAATTTCTTGCATTGTAATTCGTCGATTAAGTCCTAAAGAGTAACCAGCTTCAGTTTGACCACTATCCACTGCATTAATCCCCGAACGAATAATTTCAGCGACATAAGCACTTGAATTAATTGCTAATGCAATACAGCCTGGAATTAAACGCGCGATATTGATATCCCATATATGAATAGCTGGTATCGTCATAATTGAAGATAAACCAAAGTAAAAAATAAAAACTTGTAATAATGCAGGAGTCCCCCGCAGCACTTGAATATAGAAAAATGCGATCGTATTGATTACTTTATTTGAAGAAAGACGTAATAGAGCAATCAAAATCCCCAATAAAGTACCAACCACAACACATACCAAAGCAACTCCAATGGTAGTTGCCGCTCCTTTTAGAAATAGGGGACCGTAGATTTGCAAAGTATTGCGCGAATCAATATCTCCAGCTTGAGCTTCTTCAATATTTTTATCTAAAAGTTCGTCAATTTCTCCTGTTTCTTTCATTTCACTAATAATTTGATTGACTTCTGTAATCAGTGCTTGGCTTTCTTTGGGAAATGCAATCGTTTGAGCTGTTTCTTCTTCTGGTACTTCAATATCAATGTCTGTAGCGACTAAATTTGGATAAGTATCTAAATAATTACGAGCAGATAAGTAACCTACAACACCGGCATCCACTGTCCCTGCATTAACCTCAGCTACAACTTCAGGGAGTTTTCCTAAAGCGACCGGACGCGCGTGGCCAATGTATTCATTTAGTATTGTTTCTTGTGTAGAGCCTTTTTGTGCTGCTACTTCCTTCCCAGCTAAAGATTCAAGTGAAGTAAAGGCTTCTTCTTTATCTTTAGTAGTTAAAATCACAAATGGCAGGTCATGATAACTATCAGAAAAACTGATTACTTCTTTTCTTTCCGGCGTTGGATTGAAACCTGCTAGAGCCATATCAAATTCGTCAGCTTGTACACTTGGAATAAGACCGTCAAATTTCATATTGGTAATTTCTAATTCTACATCTAATTCTTCAGCAATTCGTTTGGCGATATCAATGTCAAAGCCGACAATTTCTTCCTCTCCATTATTCATGCGAATATACTCTTTAGGTGGGTTATCTGCAGACGTCCCCACTGTTAAAGTGCCACTATCTAATACATTTTGTAAGGAATCATCTTCTTGCGCTTGTGCCGCTGCTGTAAAAATAAAAAAAATAGATGATAGAAGTAATGTTACTCCTATTAAAAACTTATTTTTCTTTTTCATAAGGCCCTCCTAGTCTTTCAATCTTGTATAATTATGCAAATTGTTTAGCATTTATTCTACCATCTTTTAAATAATTTACAATTAAAATTTTTAACTTTTTTGAATTTTTATGCAACTAGTTGTTTTGATAAAAAAAAGATTAAATAAGTGTTATATAAGTAAACACTTATCTAATCTTTTAATCGATGATTATATATTTTGCCTTATTTAATAGCTTTATATTCTACGTTTATACCGCGTTGAACCCCAGGCCTTTGAGCAATGCGATCTGTCCATGCTTTTAAGTTTTTATATTCTTTAACTTTTAAAAACTCGTCAGCATCTCCATATAATTCGCCTTGAACAAGACGTCCGTACCATGGCCAGATCGTCATATCGGCGATCGTGTATTCATCCCCCATAATAAAATCTTTATCTGCCAAATGTTTATCAAGTAAATCAAGTTGTCGTTTGGTTTCCATTGTGTACCGGTCGATTGGATACTCTTGGGCAAACGGTGCATAATGATAAAAGTGTCCAAAGCCGCCTCCTACAAATGGCGCAGCTCCTGTTTGCCAAAATAGCCAATTCATAAGTTCCGTTCGTTCAGCAAGTGAATGAGGAATGAACTTATCAAACTTGTCAGCTAAATATAACATAATAGAAGCTGATTCAAATACACGGATAGGTTCATCGTGTGAATAATCGACCATGGCTGGAATTTTAGAATTCGGATTAATCTTGACAAAATCACTGCCAAATTGATCGCCTTCACCAATATCAATTTTATACAGGTCATAATTGGCTTCCTGTACTCCAGCTTCTTGCAATTCTTCCAGCATAATTGCAACCTTCATACCATTAGGTGTCCCTAATGAATAAACTTGTAATGGTTGTTTCCCTACCGGAAGTTTTTGTTCAAACCGGCTCCCTGCTACGGGTTGATTGCCAAATTGATTTGTCTCCTCTTGCTTCCATTCCCATATTTTTGGGATTTTATAATCTGACATATTATTCCTCCTTCTACTTTTAGTCTATCGACTACTAAGTATATTTTAAACCAAAAAGTTCTTCATAATCAACTTTTTCAAAAGGATACTGGTTTTACCTATAAGCCTTGATAGCCTTTAGCTATTTTACAGAAATCCTTGGTTGCCATATACTAAATATAATTTATAGATATTATATTTAGTAAAATAAAGGGGTTGTAGCAATGTTAAATATAAAGTACGACGTGGTAGGTTCTTTTTTACGTCCTAAAGAAATTAAAACCGCCCGCGCTAATTATTTTAATGATGAAATTAGCTTAGAAGAATTGAGACAAGTAGAAGACCAAGCGATCGCAAATTTAGTGGACAAACAAGTCAGTCATGGTCTTAAATTTGTAACAGACGGTGAATTCCGACGTAGATGGTGGCACCTCGATTGGTTAAAAGAATTTGATGGCTTTACTACAAAGCATTTTGACAAAGTAATCAATGGTGTAAACAACCATATCGAATTGGGCTATATCCAAGGAAAAATCTTTTACGATAAAAATAAACATCATCCAGAAATCGCTGCTTGGGACTACCTGCATCAGTTAGCTAATAAATACGAGGGCATAGAGGCAAAAAAATCTATTTCTGGACCTAATATGATTTTAGTTGATCATTATTTACAGTTAGGTATTAAAGATACACCTTACTATGGCGAAGACATCGATGCAGTAATTGAAGATATTGCCACCGCTTATCAAATGGCTATTCAAGATTTATATGAACATGGTTGTCGTTATTTACAAATCGATGATACGTCATGGACCTATTTAATTGACGATGAGTTCATGAAAAAAGTAACTTCTCTTGGTTATACCAAAGATGAAGTATTAGAATGGTTTAGAAAAGTTTCGACAAAAGCGTTAGAAAACAAACCTAGTGATATGACGATCGCTACTCATTTCTGTAAGGGAAACTTTAAAGGAAATCCACTATTTGCAGGTTCTTACGACTCAGTAGCGGCAGTTATTAGTACTATCCCCTATGACGGATTCTTTGTCGAATACGATGATGAGCGCTCTGGGTCTTTTGATCCTTGGGCAGTTTTAAAGAAAAGCAACGCTACTTTTGTCGCAGGTTTAATTTCAACTAAAAATCCCCGCCTGGAAACACACGATGAAATTAAAGGGCGTTTCCTGGAAGCTAAATCTGTCGTAGGTGGTAATATTGCTTTATCCCCACAATGTGGTTTTGCTTCAGTTGAAGAAGGAAATTCGATTGATGAAGAAATCCAATGGAAAAAAATCGATCTTTTAGTTTCTTGTCAAGATTTTCTATAATTCTGTAAGTGAATTATACTTTTTGTAAAAAGCTTTTCAATTGTTGTTCTTTCCATCCTCTGTTAGACTGATTTTAATAGGGTTGATATTAAATTTATACTTGCTAGGTTTAATATACAACTTATTAAATTAAAATGGAGGGATTAGCTTGCGTTTAGAAAATCATAAAGTTATCTCGCTAGTCGATCATGATTTTGACGATTTAGAACTATGGTACCCGGTTCTTCGCTTGCGTGAAGAAGGTGCTCAAGTAGATTTAGTTGGACAAGAAGCTAAACAAACTTACATTGGGAAAAACGGTGTACCGGCTGAATCTGACTATGCTTTTTCCGATGTTGACCCGGAAGAATACGATGCAGTGATTGTACCTGGTGGATGGGCTCCGGATAAACTTCGTCGCTTCCCTGAGGTTAAAGAGATCGTAAAACATATGAAAGATAACAACAAAGCCATTGGTGAAATTTGCCATGCTGGTTGGGTATTAATTTCAGCTGGTATCTTGGAAGGAAAAACAGTCACAAGTACACCTGGAATTAAAGACGATATGACAAATGCTGGTGCAACTTGGGTCAATGAAGCGGTTGTTACCGACGGACAACTTGTTTCAAGTAGAAGACCCCCTGATTTACCTGATTATTTGCCAGAGCTTATTAAAGTGATGGAAAAATATCATCGTTAAAATACAATTATCTCAAGCTAAAAAGCCGATTCTATTTAAATTAGAACCGGCTTTTTGCTGTGAATCACTACGATTCTGCGACCAAGGGGAGCTGAGAGTAGATGATGAACAGTACTAGGGCGAGCGGAAGCAAGGCGTAGTAACCGTACTCTTCGAATCTAAGAGCTGTTGATGAACAGTACTAGAGCAAGTGCAAGCGAGGTGTAGTATCTTTACTTTAAGCTATAAATAAGCTGATGTTTTAGTGTTTAATTTGACAAATGATGCGATGTCTCCTGAATAGACGATTTTCCCGCCTTCATCTCCTCCACTCGGGCCTAATTCAACAATATAATCTGCTTGTCTTATCACATCTAAATTGTGTTCGATGAAGAAAAAGGTATTCCCATCTTCTATTAACTTTTGAATGAGTTCCATAAAATGAAATACGTCAATTTTATGCATACCTGTTGTTGGTTCATCTAAAATAAACAAATGTTTGTTACCTTTTTGCTTAGAAATGGTGCTAGCCAGTCGCAGACGCTGCATCTCACCCCCTGACAAATTATCTGTGCCTTGTCCTAGTGAAATATAATCTAAATTCGTCTTTGTTAATAAAGAGAGTGAATAATGGTTTAAAGAATGATTTCCAAAAAAGCTGATCGCTTCTTTAATTGAAAGTTCAAGCACATCTGCAATCGAGTAGTCGTCAATTTTTACCTTTAAAATTTCGTCTTTATACCTACTTCCATGACAAACTGGACAAGTTAATTCCACATTTTCAAAAAATAGTTGATTACTTTCGACTATCCCTAGGCCCTGACAATTCGGACATCTTCCCTTTCCAGAATTAAAAGAAAAATCTGAAGCCAAAAAAGAGAAGCCTTGCTGTTTTGCTTTTTCAGCAAAAAGTTTACGAATATCATCAAAAACGTCTAAGTAAGTCGCAATAATAGAACGTTTATTTCGTGTGGGACGTTTCTGTGTAATGACAACAAGGTCTCTAAATGCTTTTTTCCAGTGGACCACTTGAGTATCTTTTAATTGGCTGTTCGCAATTTCTTGCAAGAGTAAACTCGACTTACCAGATCCTGAAACACCTGTAATAACAGATAAGCAATTTGCTGGAAGCACAAGAGATATATCTTAAAGATTGTGCATACTTGCTTTTTGTATTTCTACAGCAATTTGTTTAGTATTACGTTGATAACTGTTTTGTTGGTAGTTTGGATGTTTTGATTGCAAAAATAGCGAATATGGATTGTTCATCAACACATTATAAGTTCCCGTTGAGACAACTTCTCCCCCAAAAACACCAGAATTAGGACCAATCTCTACAATATAATCTGCTTGCTTTATCACTTCTTCATCATGTTCAATCACTAAAACTGTGTTATTACGTCCTTTAATCTCGTCTATCATGGCAAGCAGACCTTCTGTATCAGAAGGATGTAAGCCAATCGTCGGTTCATCAAGTATGATAATCAATTCGGTCATTTGTGAGTCTAAAACAGCAGCTAGTTTTATGCGCTGAGCCTCTCCACCAGAAAGTGTAGAATACTGCCGATCGAGGGACAAATAAGCAAGTCCTAACTTAGAAATTCGTTTAATTTTCGTTTCTATATCCAGCAGATAATCTTTGACTGAATTTTTCTCTTGCGTATTACTTTGTTTCTTTACTTGCCTTACCCAATATAAAACATGCGTTAAACTTTCTCTAGTAATTTCAGGTAATCGTCGGTTATAAACTTTGACAAAACGACTTAGTGGATTGAGCTTTTCCCCGTGACATTCAGAACATGTCTCCTCCTTGATAAATCCTTTAAGACTTTTAGGTATCGTTTTTTCTTCAGCAATCTTTTCCCAAATTTTCGGTTCTACTCCTTCATATTTTCCTTCCGCCACTTTTGTAGGTAAGTGCTCTTTTTGTGCTTCAGAAATGACTGTTGAATAAATCCCATTTTTCAATAAATCAAACTGTTCTGAAGTAAATTCTTTTAAAGGAATATCTTCTGGCACAGAAATCTTAAGGTATTTTAATAAAGCAGAGAAAGATTTCATTTGATACTGGGCATAAGCGCTATGCCAAGTAGCTATAGCACCATTCAGAATAGTTTTATCTTTTTTATAGAGCTTTTCTTGAATATTCAGTGACTTTCCCATTCCTTTACATCTTGGACAAGCTCCCGCTTTTGTATTGAAAGAAAAATGTGACCTTGTTAATTTATCCATCCGGTAATTACAATGAGGACAGTACATATAAACGCTGAATTCTCCATCTACTTTTTCAGTTTCCTCCTTAGAATCACTTGCCGAGATGCTTTTATGACAATTTGGACAATCCCGTTGATGTAGCTTTTCAAAAATCATCCGTAAATCTGTGTAGATATCCGTTTGTGTTCCTAAAGTTGAACGCGGGTTGTCATTTCTATCCTCTTGATCAATTAGAATAGCAGGAGATAGATTCTTGATCTGTTCAACTTTTGGTTTGGGTATTCCCTGGTAATTCATCGTCTCTAAGTGTTGCCTTTGTGATTCAATATATATCGTATCTTTGAGTAAGGTTGTTTTCCCTGAACCAGATAATCCTGTAATCACGGTTAATTTATTTCTTGGGATTTCTACATCAATATGCTTTAAATTTTTCTCATAAGCATTTTTTATTTTAATATTCATATCATCACCTCATTTTTATCATATCAGATTGAAGCAATATTCTATTTTTTAACAAAAGAACGTTGTTATATTCCAATTAATGATATAATAAAATGAACCAAGGACTTTAAGGTTTTATTTAAAGGTTGTGAAAAAATGAAATATACGATGAAACAAATGATTGAATATGTGGGAGTAAGCAATACAACTTTGAAACGATATGAAAATAATGGATTAATCCCTCCTGTTTTATATACTAAAGGAAAACATAGAAGATACGAAGAAGTGCATTTACTAGCTTTTAAAACAATTCGAGGTCTTTTGCAAGGTTTTGACATACCTGTAGCTTATCAATTGATGAAGTTAGCTAAAGAAGAGAAATTTACAAAATCCTATTGGACCATTGCCCAAGCACAAAAAGATTTAGTAAAGAAAAAAGAAACACTAAAAATGCATAAAGAATTTATCCTTGCTTTCCCACAAAAACCATTAAAAAAACAAAGCATGCGAATAGGTGAACTGGCAAAATTTGCGGATGTCAAAAGCTCGACGATTCGTTATTGGGAAAAAAGAGGACTGATTCACGGAATAAGAGAAGAAAGTAGTGGTTATCGTTTCTATGACAAAAACGAGGTGAGAAAAACAATTATCATCTCTTTTTTACGTAAAAGTATCTATAAGCTAGAAGATATTAAAGACATCATTGAAAAAATAGATGAAAAAAATCTAGCAAGTATTAAAAAGCATTATACAACAGTTAACGATGAACTGGATAATCAGTTGTCCATGCAGTTAAGAGCTATTTCATCTTATATGAGCTATTGTGAAAAATTATCTTTTGAGCATTAATATAATGGTTCGAAATTATATTAGACAATAGTTCTATCAGAGACAAAAGTGTGATTATATTTCTTTTGCTACGATTTCAACTTTAATGCGGTCAGGATCTTCAAAGTAAAAGGCATAATGATTTGGACCACCTGCGAAGGGATATGAATTTACATATTGTTCATTTACTCCATTATTGATTAATTTTTGCCTTAACTTATCGACTTTCTGCCCATTATCTACTGCAAATGCTAAATGATTTAATCCTGTATTCTTTCTATGATAACCATTTTTTAAATACTCATCTTCTGTTTGGACAAATACTATATAATAATTACCATATTTATAACTAAAACCTTGTTCCCAATCTTGATATAAACGATAACCTAATTCAGAAAGTAGAAGATCGTAGAACTTCCTTGTTTCAGATAAGTTGCTTACATAAATTTCAATATGATGGATCATATAATAAAAACTCCTTTTTATTTCTTGCCATTTTTAACAGTCTAACAACATATAGAAGTTGGTTTTCCATGTTATTTTATTCCTTCGTTTCTTTTTTCATATCTTGAAAGCAGCTTTTCTTTATGGGCTAACATAATAGTTTCCAAGGAAATATCATATTTATCCGCTATTACAAAAATATTATCTAATACATCTCCTAATTCTTCTATCAAGTTTTCTAATTGTTCGTTATATTCAGAAGTTTTCTCATCTGGTCTATCACGTCCAATTTCCAATGTCCTGATCGCTCGACTGACCTCTCCGACTTCTTCAGAAAGAAAGTTAGAACGTATAAACGGACCATACTGATACCACTTCCTTTGTTTATAAAAATCACTAATGAATAATTGATAATCACGGATATCCAAAATTAACACCTGCTTTTTAATTTTTTCAATATAAATTTTCTTCTATGATATACTATTCTTAATGGAAATAGAAGGGAGTTTTTATTTGAATATCACGGTATATAGTGGAGCGAATAGAGGAAAGCAAGCGATTTTTGAACAGTCTGCTATTGCATTAGGAAAGTGGATCGCTAAAAATAATAATACACTGGTTTATGGTGGTGGAAAGGCAGGTTTAATGGGGAGTTTAGCTGATACAGTTCTTCATTCTGGCGGTAAAGCTATTGGTGTCATTCCTACATTTTTAAAAAATAGAGAACTTGCACACCAGGATTTAACGAAATTGTATGTCGTTGAGACAATGTCTGAAAGAAAAAATAAAATGGCCTCCTTAGCAGAAGCATTTATCGCGCTACCAGGTGGTCCTGGAACCCTAGAAGAAATTACTGAAATGGTTTCTTGGACGAGAATTGGACAAAATCCCAATCCATGTATTTTTTATAATGTAAATAACTATTATGACGCAATTGAAAACTTTTACGACAATATGGTAATAAATGACTTTTTAACCAAAGAAGACCGTAGTAAAATTCTTTTCTCCTCTTCTTTTGACGAAATCGGCTCCTTTATAGAAAATTATGAGCCGCCTCTAGCTAGACAATATTAAAAAAATAGAGCCTTATAATCTTTGCAAAGTTGAAGAAAAGTAAGGCTCATATTTTATGTTAAAACAAATAACTTTCTCACTAAAAATCACTTTTTTGAAATGAAATTAAAGCTATAATCGAAGTGATCATTAACCAAAGGAATAATACTAAAATACTGGGAAATACCTCCATCGCTTCAAACGTTTCCGCTGTCCCTGATAGACTATGAATAGCTGATTGTGGCATAAACGGCAACAAAAGACTTCGAATACTTTCTGAAAACATATTAATCAGTGCTGGTATTGCCATAATTATTAGGGAAAAAGCAATACTTCCTCCACTGTTTTTAAAAAAGAAAGCTGCCGCTACTGTAAGCAGACTATAAAAGACTGGCATAATTAAGGTCCCTAATACAAATTGATTTATGCGACTATTCGTTAAATGAACCATAGTTCTATCGTTCACCATTAGCACGGATTGACTCGTCAGATAAATTAGTGCCACTAATAAAGCACTCAAAATAATAGTTAACAATAAAAAGGTAATATATTTCCCTATAAAAAACTTTTTTCGATTTGGAACAGCGGCTAAAGATGTGTGAATGGTTTGGCTAGTAAATTCGCGAGTTATAGTTAAAGCTGTAAAAATAATGAATAAGATATTGGCAAAATCAACACCCAACATATTGGCAGAAAAAACTTCCATAACAGATAATTCCTGAATTGTTTTTCCTTGAGTAACATTGGTTGTAATTGTAAAGATGAGTCCAGCTAATAAGCTGATACCAATAGTAAAAAGTAAATACATTTTAGAAAAGCGAAGAAAAAAGATTTTTTTATATTCAGCACGTAAAATATTGTTCACTGCGCTTCACTTCCTTTTAAAAACTCATTGGATACATAGTCGATTTTTCCTTTTGTTAATTCAGTAAATGCCTCTTCTAATGAAGGTTCCACTTTGGTTAATTCGTATAACGCTAATTGGTTTTTCTTAGCGATTTCCCCAATTTGCTCCATGTTAAATTGATAAACATATAATGTTTCATCTTTTCTTTGTTTAATCATAGCACCTTTTTTATCTAATAACGTTTTTAATTTTTCATCATTTTCAGACTTTACTTTAATAAAAGTCCCTAAACTTTTTTCTGCCAACTCATCGATCGTCATATCTGCAATTAGTTTTCCTTGCGCAATAATGATCATACGATCCGCAATCATCTGCATTTCACTCATTAAGTGGCTAGAAACTAACACGGCTTTCCCGTCTTTTGCTAATTTTTTGGTTAATTCACGTAGCCAATGAATACCATCTACATCCAAGCCATTAAAAGGTTCATCTAAAATAATTGTTTCCGGGTTCCCTAAAAGAGCAGTGGCAATCCCTAAGCGTTGCTTCATTCCTAAAGAAAATGTCCCAATAGCTTTATTCATAACACTTTCTAGTCCTGTCTTTCTTAATGTTGAGTCTACTTGTTTTAAAGAAATACCACTTGCTGTAGCAATAATTTCCAAATGCTGTTTCGGAGTTAGTTTAGGGTTGGTCGCATTCCCGTCGATTAAAGCACCTACTTTGGAAATAGGATGTTTTAAATCTTTATAGCGTTTGCCATCAATGCTTATTCCCCCTTCACTTGGAGTCATTAGACCCAATATCATTTTCATCGTCGTTGATTTTCCGGCTCCATTCGGACCTAGGAACCCGGTCACTACACCTGGTTGAATGTTTAATGATAAATGATCTACTGAAACTTTTTCTTTGAAAATTTTCGTTAAGTTTTCCATTTCAATCATTTTCATTCCTCCTCGAAGATAGATAATAATCGACAGCCTGATCAATAAAACCATCTGCAAATTCTGCCAAACGCCGGTCTTCTTCGGGCCAGTTTTGCCGGTTTTGGAAGGATTGTTTATGGACCTCGAGTAAATTTTGGCTCCCTTTTGTAATGTCGACCACCGCTTCTAACCAACGCTTAGCAAAATCCTGTCCTTGCTGACTTTCAGGCGAATGTTCGTTTAATATATGCGCGACTGCTTCTAAAATAAGTCCCTTCCATTTCCAATACATGTCTAATACTTCTTCTGGCTTTTGATAATATTTTTGAAAAATATCTAATGACGATTCATCAAATGAAACATCTGCGTATTGGTAAATGGTATCTTTGTTTAAAGAAATCATTAATTGAACAAGATTTCCCAGAGCTAGTTCTTTATTTTCTTTTATCCCCGCTAAACTTGCATCAATCATCGCAATATTGCTTTGTACTTCATGTAGTTTGTAATAAAATAGCTCTCGCTGCTTTTCTAATACATCAGTAAGTTGTTTTGTAGAAATTGTATCTTTTACTAGTTGGTGAATATCTTTAATTTTCAATCCCAAAGATTTGTAAAATAAAACTTGTTGCAGACGAGTTAAATCTGCTTTTGTGTAATATCTCCGTCCGTTTTCTTCATTTTTTTCCAAAGGAACTAATTGAATGTTATCGTAATATTGTAAGGTCCGAACAGTAACACCTGTTAATTGGGAAATCTCTCCAATCGAAAATTTGTTTTTCTTTTCCATGCTAAGCCCTCCTCACCATTATTAAATCACATTACGTAACGTCATGTTCAACTAATTTAAAAAAAGACTTGACCTTTACGTTAGGTAAAGCCTTATAGTCAAAAATGAAAGGAGGATAAACAATGACATATACAATTAAAGAAATAGCTGATATGGCCGATATCAGTACAAGAACACTACGGTATTACGATCAAATCGCTTTATTAAAGCCGACAACGATTTCAGCTTCAGGGTATCGTCTTTATGGAGAAAAAGAAACTGATCGTTTACAACAGATACTTCTTTATCGTTCTTTAGGGTTAAAATTAGCACAAATTCAATCCATATTAGATGATCCAGCGTTCAATACGCTTGCTGCTTTAGAAGAACACCAAAGTAATTTGGAAGAGGAAAAAGAAAAGATTAACCAATTACTAGCTACCGTTAAAAAAACTATCCAGTATACAAAAGGAGAGATTAGCATGAACACAGCAGAAAAATTTGAGGGATTTAAAAAAGAACGTCTAGATAAAAATGAAAAACTATACGGAGAAGAAATTAGGGAGAAGTATGGCGAAGAAACCATTGAAAAATCTAACAAAAAATTCATGAATCTCAGCAAAGCAGATTTTCAAAAGATGCAAGAAGTAGAAGATGAATTATTTGAAAAGCTAGGCCAGCTAGCTATTTCACAGGATTTAACTTCACAAGAAGCTAAAGAAGTATACAACTTGCATAAACAATGGCTTATGTATTCCTGGCCAAACTATTCAGCAAAAGCACACAAAAGTTTAGTAGATATGTATCTTGCCGATAATCGTTTTGCCGATTATTACAATAACCGCGCAGGAAAAGATGTCGCTTCACTTTTGCATGATGCCGTTATTAAGTATGCTAAAGATTAACACAAAAATATGATAAAATTTTTACTATTTTAAGAATAGAAACTATCAAACATTAAATTGGAAAATTATCATAATTCTTTCTATTATCGTCCTTGTAAATGCAAAAAAACGACTTGATAGGTTAAATTATCAAGTCGTTTTTATACAAAAGATGTTTAAAGTTCTTCTACTTTTTCTGAAAGAACTGGAGTATCTTCCACAATTGTCTGAGCTAGTGTTGAATCTGAAACGGTTTGTTGCGCAAACGCATTGGGAACAAAAGCAAATAAATTTAACAATAAAAAGATAGCTAAATATACTTTTACAACACCAAACGCACCACCTAACCAGCGATTTAAAATATTTAACAAAGGCAAACTGGCCAAAAAATTAAGCGACGATCCTATAATACTCCATAAGATTCTTATACCAATAAATAAAATCACAAAAGCAAGCGCTTGATAATAAAATAACTCTGAATTTCCACTACTTGAACCGGGAAAAGGAATCCAACGTAAATATGGAGATAGCCTATCAAAATATAAATACGAAACAGCAAGCGCAATAATAAAACCAGTTAAGCCGACAACTTGTAATACCAACCCACTTCTCAGCCCAATGAAGAAGCCACCGACTAAAATAAGTAAAATGAGCAATGTTAATATCATTCTAGTTTCTTCCTTTCCTGTTTATTGCCAAGGCATTCATCTCTTCTTTTAAACTTTTATTTCTATAAATCACATTTTACATGGGTATACTGTTATTATGACAAAAATCACAAATTTTTATCATTTTTATAATTTAATACGACTGTTACTTTTACTGAGTTAGATCCAATAGCCATATTTATGGCCCTTTCTTTGACTGACTTGGGGACAATTACTTGATACATGGTCTTTCCTTGAATTAAACTTGGGCCAATTATCCTGCGTATGGCCCTTCTTCCATCTATCTTCGGGACATTCATTTTGCCTTTGGGCTCTCACCAGCTAAACTTAAGACCAAAACTCTACAAGTGGCCCTTTATTGTCGGATTTAGAACCAGTAATTTTGATTAAATCTTTTTAGCTTTGTATTAACTTAAAAAACTTACAAATGACTATTTTTACTTAACGCTCCTTGTTACTTTGCGAATAAGTTTAGATAAGTTATCCCAATCCTGATCGATTGTTTTTTCTAAATCACGATTATAAAGCATTGCAGCAGGGTGATACATTGGATAAATATAATAATTTTCTTCTGTTTTCTCATAATTTTTGCGATCTTTTGACAGCTTATAGATCGGTTGTTGAAGCGTTTGCCCATGGTAATTAGAGACTGTATACTGATTTCCTAGTAAACGTTTCATTGCACTATTTCCCAATGTAACAATAACCTTAGGCGCTATACGCTTTATTTCAAAATCCAAAAAGGGCGCGAAAAGTTTGATTTCTGTTTTATTAGGCGTTCGGTTCGGATAGCTCTTTTTTTCCTCCCCGCTCTTATTGGTTCTTTTCTTTACACTATATGGACGACATCTAACAACGCTTGTCATGTAAATGTCTTCTCTATGTAGGCCAATTCTTTCAAGGGCTTTATTCAAGCCTTTTCCCGCTTGACCACTAAAAGGGATTTGCGTTTTGATTTCTGTTTGCCCAGGCGCTTCAGCTACCAGCATAACCGCAGCATCTTCTGCACCTCTACCAGGTAAAAAACTTTCTAATTGAAACTTTTTGCTTTTGGTCATTATGTCATTTTTGAGTTCTTTCGGATACTCCATTGTAAATACCAATATTCATCACACTCACTAACTTCTAATATTTTTTATAATTTCTATTAATAACCCATTTATTAATAAAATCTTTTGTAAGTAAGGGCTAGCATAATCCTAATCACTTCACAAGACAACTTAACATTAAATAAAATAAAAAGACAAATCAAATATCCTCTCTTAACATTACAGAGATTCCATTTGATTTGCCTTTACTTTAATCTTTTTCTTTACCTAATAAATTATTAAGTTAGCACTGAATTTATGCAGTTACCCATTGTGAAGGGCCAACTTCATCATATAATTTTTGTGCTGCTGCATCTTGAACATGTTCAGGTGCGTTTGCAGCAGGTTGCCCTTGATATTCTGAAGGAGCTACAGAATCCCATGTACTTTGTAAGAATTGGAATTTACCTGATGCACCAGATGATGGGTTAGTTGCATGGATATCTCCACCAGATTCACGTTGCGCGATTTGTTTCAAATGATCGTTAACTTCAACAGATGAATCGCTAGAATTGTCAGCTTCTGGAGCTGGTTGTTCTTCTTGTGCAGGAGCTTCTTCTTGCACTGGTTCTTCTGCTGGTTGTTCAGGAGCTGGTTGTTCTTCTTCAACCGGTTGTGCTGGTTCAGCAGGTTGTTGTTCTTGTACTGGTGCTTGTTGTTCTTGTACTGGTGCTTCTTCTTGTGCAGGGGCTTGTTCACCGTTTCCGTCTGTTGGAATAGTTAATTCTTCGCCTACATAAATCATGTTTTTATCTTTAATATCATTTGCTTCGACGATTGAATCGATCAAGCTTTTGTCTCCGACATATTGTTTAGAAATTTTTCCTAATGTATCGTCTGCTTGAATCGTATAAAGTTCATCTGCATTTGCAGTTGTTGTACCAACTGCGAAAACAGTTCCTGCTGTTAGTGCTGTTCCTAGTAATAATTTTTTAAGTTTCATTAAATAGTACCTCCAAGATTTTTTAACTATGTGGCCTTTCCACGAACATTAATTTACCATAAATTAAGTTTTCGTGTGTTAAGGGTCAATAACATTTCATTACATTTATAACGAAATGAAAACAAAATGAAATATTTCAGTATATAAACATTGTCAATTCAAGGTTTTCTACCTATCTATCTATGTAGTTAGTATCATTTTTCCAATGAAAAAAATTATTTTTTTGGGGGAAATTTTTCTTTACAAGGATAAAAATAAAAGTTTTTACAGCAAAAAATCCTCACTAAAATAATTTCAATGAGGATTTTTATTCATTTTTACTTTAATAACAAACTAATCAACCAACCAACAATAGCTAACATTATAACGTAACTAATAAGTGTATTAGCGATACCCATACGAAAACTCCAAATATATAACGCTAATAAAACTGTTGCGACGATAATTGCTGCTATAATAAGCCATGCGGGCATTTTTAAAATAGCTAAGCCACCAGCGATTAGTACAACACCACTTACTGCCAAACTTAAGAAATCTGATTTTAGAAACTCATTTACGGGAAATTCGACAAAACCCCAAGCATCTACAATTAAACCAACAATTACCATAGTCCAACCTAGAATCTGTAAACCCATTATACTCACTCCTTTCATTTTTGATTCAATTTTTTTGAATGAATATTAATAAAATTCATTCATTATAACTTAAAATAATTCGCCACTGTTTTTAGTGGCGTTTATTTGTTTGCACTAAGCCCATCCACGATCATATCAGCCAATATTTCTAAAATTTGTGGGTAATTATTTGTTCTAACTTCCTCTTTATGATTATCAACAACAACTAAAGCATTAAACAAAGCCAATGTAGTTTCCATATCGATATCTTGTCGAAACTCGCCGATTTCTTGCCAACGTTCAATATTTTCAATCAAAAAACTATAAACTAAACTATCTTGCCAAGTATTTTTATTTTTATCATGATTTGTAATTAATTGGCTCACCTCGGAATTTTGGTACCACTCTGCTAAAATCGGGTTTTGTTTACTCGTTTGAATGATCGTCGTGATAAATTGCTTGATAGTTTCCTTTGGTGATTGACTTGTATCGATTTGTGACACGATTTTATATTTAGCTGCTTCATTTTCTGCTTGATAAACTTCATAGAAAATCTCTTCTTTAGAGGAATAATACTTATAAAAAGTTCCTACTGCCACATTTGCTTTTTTTGTTATTGCTGCAATATTTGTTTTCTTAAATCCTTGCTCTAAAAAGAGTTCCCTAGCTGCAGTGAACAGTGTTTGTTTTTTATCTAGCTGCATCCAATCACCCCCCCCCTAAATAATGAATGAATTATTTTTGTGTTCATTCATTATAATACATTAATCACTATAATTTGTCAACAGTATAGCTAGGATTATAATAAGAAAGTCACCAAAACAAATATGTAGCATTGCTTCAGTGACTTTTTAACTTAAAAATAGTTTTTTCTATTTACACTAAATCATTAATTTCTTTTCCTTGGAATAATTGAATCGTTTGTCTTACTGCTTCTTGTGCCATTTCATTTCTAGCTTCGTAGGTATCATTTCCAATGTGCGGTGTCATAACTACATTAGATAATTGTAATAATCCTTCGGTAAACTCAGGTTCAAATTCATGTACATCAAGTGCAGCGCCAGCGATTTCTTTTTCTTTAAGTGCGTCTACAAGGTCTGTTTCTTTTAATAATGAACCTCTAGCACAGTTTATTAAATAGGCTTCT
Organism: Tetragenococcus halophilus subsp. flandriensis; assembly: GCF_030161475.1. Lineage (GTDB taxonomy): Bacteria > Bacillota > Bacilli > Lactobacillales > Enterococcaceae > Tetragenococcus > Tetragenococcus halophilus_C. The sequence goes on from NZ_BSUG01000024.1 coordinate 37,308, forward strand.
TTTCTCATTTTTTTCAATTCGTTTTTTGTGATCATATGATAATTATCGTCATTAGCCGAACAGTTCAAAGTAACATAATCTGCTTCTGTCAGCGCTTTATCCAAACTAACTTTTTTAGCATTTAATTTATCCGTGATGTCAGTAGAAATATCTTTGGGATCGACAAACATGACAGACATATCTAATGCATTGGCTATTTTAGCAACTTTTTGCCCGACACGACCGAACCCTATAATAGCTATTTTTTTATTTGATACTTGGTATCCTCCTAAGTATCCTGTAACTCGCCAACCTTTAAACTGATTTTGTTCACAGATTTCTTGGCCTTTTCTAATATCCCTTGATAAAGCAAGTAATATAGTTATCGTTAATTCAGCAGTAGATTGTATAGCTGCATAAGTCGGAGTATTTGTTATTAAAATATTTTGGGCTCTGGCTGTTGCAATATCAATATTACTATAACCATCGCCGATATTGGCAATCAGCTTAAGGTTCTCAGCATTTTCCAGCATTTCTTTGGTAATCGTCACGTTCACTGCTGTTATCAATACATTTGCTGCAGCGATCTCTTTTTCCAGTTCTTTTTCATCGCTAAGATAATTTACTTGAAAGGACTGTTTTTCCAAAAGTTCTTTACTTTTTTCTGGTAAATCAACTGTTACTAATACTGTTGGCATTATCTTTCCTCCTAATCAAATCAAAACACGCGAGTAAAAAACAATCATTTTATTACGGCTTTAGTATAATTTATTTTCTTATTTTATTCAAAAATATCCCCTTACGCCTACAAGGAACATATAAAGAGCTAAAGTAATGAATAAAGCTAGCCAAAGATTAAGTATAGGCATGATTTGAACAATTAAGCTCCCTACGCCCACGCCAATGATAAATATAAGCAATGTTAAACTTAAATTTATTAAATCTTTTTTAGCAGCCACGTCTTTATTAAAAAGCATTTTATAAAGATTATTCATCAAATTTTTAGTATTTCCTGTCATGATCCCATCATTAACTGTCGTTGTACCAATTTCTCTAAAAATCGTTAATTCATAGCCCGAAATTAGACCCAATAAAAATACCATTAGAGCGTCAGAAATAGAGTTTTGAAAAATAGCAATCATTAGTAATAAAGCACCTTGTATTAAAAGAAAAACTTGATATTTTTTTAATGCCGCTTGCTGTGTTTTTTGAATAACAAGCTCTCCTAAAAAAGCTCCTAAAGCAAAGCCTGCGAATACACTAACATGTCCCCAAGCTTCTATAAATTGTCCAGTAAAAAGTTTACTGCTAAAAGAAACCATATTTCCTGTTTGTGCACTAACAAATACACCATCTTTTTCCATAAAAGTATAAGCATCGATAAAACCCATCAGAAAAGTCGCAGCCACCGTTAAATAAGTTAAAACTTCTGTATGATTTTTCTTCATTAATTGATTTATTGCCAGCACCTTCTTTACATAAGGATCACTTACCGCCCCAATTTTTTCTTATTCTATACTTTTTTTATAAAAAAGTTAAGTATAAAATTTTTTAGTTTATTTTCTCTTTAAACAATTGCTTTAAAAATGAAAAAGTCACTCGAGTTAGTTTTACTAATTTCGAGTGACTCTTTTCTGATTATCTTCGTGTGGAGCGTTCCATCAAGTTAATGCCAATTCCCATAAATAACGTGCCCATCAACAACAAAATTCCAATAGGTTGTAAGATGTCGATCAGAGAATAGTTATTGATTATAACATCATTCATACTCTGAAGGCCATGTTTAATAGGCATTAACTCACCTAAAAACAAAATCAACCGATTTTCTACTATATCAATTGGCCAGAAAGCCCCGCCTAACATTGCCATTGATGTGACGACAATAGGAATTGTCACTTGCAGCGATTGTGGTGTAGGAACAATACTTACTAATAAAATTCCTAAGGAAACAATCGAAAAGGTAAATGACAATATAATAACAATCATTGGTAGATAATTGGTTCCCATATCGACACCTAACATATTCGTTAAGATGAAAAAAGAGAGAACAATCTGTAATAAACCGACTAAAAAGTAATGGAAAAGATCCCCTAAATAAATCTGAGTTTTTTTAAGAGGTGAAATGATCAAACGATCCCACGTTCCCTTCCGTTTTTCTTCTAAAAGATTCATTTGTAAAGATAAAATAGTAAAAGCTGAAAAGTAAAGCGTCATTCCAATAAGTACGGTTATTTGAAGTTCTGTGTTGTATCTTTGGGTACCGTTTCCCTCAGACTTTTCAACTGTTATAAGTTCTTCTACTTCAATCTCACGCTCTGGAAATTCTTCTTGCACTTCTTCTAAGCGTTGATGTTGGTTAAATACTTGATGAACATGTTGATCAACCGCTTGTAAGTGTTCACTTTCCTGTCCGACTAAAAAATGATAGTTGTTTCCTTCTATTTCAAGTGCAAATGGGGTATTACTCATACGAATATCTTCTTCTGCCATCTCATTACTTGTGACTGTAAAATCCATTGTTTCATCTTCATTCAAACGATTTACCCATTCATCTAGTTCATTATCCGTTAATTCATTACTATATACTTGAACTTCCACAGACGAATCATCTACCTGAACGTTTCCCATGACAAGAACGAATAAGACTGTTAAGCCCGTAAACATTAGGATTAAAAATGGCTTTTTTATTAATCTTTTCCATTGAAGTATAAACACATCAAACATTTAATCCAACCTCCTTTTGGGAAAGATGATACTGGCACTGACAAGACAGATGAACGCAACACTCACAACCCTTAACATCAATGGCAGAACATCTTGAAAGCTAAAGCCTTGGAAAACCTGCAAATAAGAAGTCATCGCAGCACCGTTAGGCAACCAGTCCCCAATTTGCTGTAAAGTTTCTGAGAACTGATCTACCGGGGTCATACTTCCGCCCAGAAAAGCAAGAACAGGAACAAGTAAACTAACTAGACTGACCGTACTGTTGTCATTTGCATATAAAGAAATAGACGTAAGCAGACTTGCTATACTTCCAACAACCAATGAATATAAACCAGTTATATAAACCATATCTATCCAAAAATCTGCATCTTTTCCATCAAATATGCCAAAAAGTATTGTTGAGACAGTAAACAAAATACCTAGCTGAACAAATGTGATCAGCGTTCCGGAAACCATTTTACTACTCAAATAAGTCAAGGGCTTTGTGCCAGATAACATAATCCGACCAAAGACATGTTGTTCCTTTTCTCTAAAGGCCCTACTGGCTAAAGCAGGGGCAGTTGAAAGGGCAAACATCAGACCCATACCAATCGTATAATATTGAAAAGCATCCACAGGGCCTTCCACAGAGAGTTGTTCTGTTCCTCCATAGGTTCTTTCCTCTTCTTCTGCTTCTGCAGCTCCATCTGTTACCAGAGCAATAGATGTTTCTAAATTATATTGATCCGTAAAACTTTCTACGACACTTTGAAGAATATCAGAAGACATAAGGCCTTCACCTTGCCCTGTTACTTCTAATGCAGCTGATGAATTTTCATCAAAATAAATCTACTGCCAAATGTCGTAGCTGAACTCCTCGGGAATGGTAATATAACCAGTAAGTTCATCTTCTTCCATTCTTTCTTGGGCCGACTGCGTGCTATCAAAGGTATGTATACGCATAAGATCTTCAAAATCTTCACCCTCTAATAAATCGACCAGCATATGAACAGGTTCAATATCTTCCGCATCAGCCACAAGTTCATCTACCGCTTCTTCTGGCATCTCTTCTGCTAAAAGATCTTGTTCTAGGCGATCAAGATCTGCCTCAAAATTTTGCTTATTTACAATTCCCACATCAAAAGTAGATATATTGAAATCTCCCATCAAAAGATCGCCTAATGTAAACCCTAAAATAGCAATTAAAAGAATAGGCATAAACAAAAGTTCAATAAGCTCGCTTTTGTTTTTAGAAAGTGTCAAGAAATCTTTTTTTATTAGATTAAGCATTGATAACCCCCTCCTAATCTCTCAATTTACGCCCTGTTAAATGCAAGAAAACATCTTCTAATGTAGGTGTTTGTACATGAACACCTAAAATCTTAACGTTTGTTTGTCTGGCATAATCAAATATTTCTCCTAGTAACTGTTCTCCTTTGGTTGTGATTAAGCTATAGCCTAAATCATCCTCCATCACCTGATTGATCCCTTGCTGGGAAAATAATAAATCTGTAAACGTAGCTTTGGTTTCTTCTACTTGAATGTTAATAGTTTCTTCATTCGATAAAATACTCTTTAATTCATCTTTTGTCCCGGAAGCAATGACATGTCCTTCATCCATAATATATACGCGGTCACATAATTTTTCGACTTCTTCCATATAATGGCTGGTATATAAAATCGTTATTTCTTTTTCACGATTTAATTTTCGTACCATATCTAATATATAATTTCTTGACTGTGGATCGATTCCTACCGTCGGCTCATCCATAATTAATATTTTAGGATTATGCATCAAAGCAACCGCCATGTTGATCCGACGTTTCATCCCGCCCGAATATGCTTCTACAGTTTCTTTTTGTCTATCTATCAATCCTACTAAAGCTAAAACTTCTTGAATTTTATTTTCTAAGGTTTTACCCGTTAACCCATAAATCTTTCCAAAAAATTTCATATTTTCATAGGCGGATAACTCTTCATATAAAGCAATTTCTTGCGGAACTACTCCCAAGTCTTTCCGTAACTCTTCTGGCTTTTTCAATGCGTCTTTTCCATTATATTTCACCGATCCTTTAGTCGGGGGCATTAAAGTTGATATCATAGAAATTGTCGTCGATTTTCCTGCCCCATTTGGGCCCAGTAGACCTACCGACTCTCCATCTTCCAAGTAAAAGTTCATATCTTCTACGGCAACTTTTTTCTTAAATAGTTTCTTTAAACTTTGAACTTCTATCATTTTATACACTCCTCGTATAATTATTTATCTTAATGATTACCTTTTGCTCAGTAAATGACAACTCTATTTTAAAATATAAAATATTTAGATTAATTTAAAATTACTTGGACTAACCATGGAACGATATAAGTTGTTAAATGAAAACAATTGTGAAAAACGATCGCAGGTAGGATGCTTTTTGAATAATCTCTAATCAATCCAAAATAAATTCCCCCTACCCCAGCAAGAATGATATACACCGGATCAAAGACAAAGTTTAAATTAACATCAAAGGTCACTCCGTGGAAGGTAGCAAATATCAATGTAACGATGATAAAATTCCAATCGAAATCGTTTTTTCCTAGTCGTATTGATCCTGACAAGGCTTGTGCAATCAGTACCCAAAAAAGCCCCCGGAATATTAATTCTTCTTCAAGTCCTGGTATTATTGTATAAAATAGGAATGTCTCCATGATCATATTTTTCCCTTGTTGATCAAGAGTTAAATCTATTGCTTGTTGATCAAACAATACTGTAGATAAAACTGACACTATAAGAATAACAACAACTATTGGCAAAAGAAATCTGTATACCTGAGACCAGGATCCCTTACGAGGTACAGTTACTCCTACATCTTTCCAAGATAATCCCTGCCATAAAGCAATAGTAGCAACACCAACGAAGAACACCATTAACTTGCCTATCCAATTCCATTCAAATTGAAATAAATGGTTTAAGGGAGTTCCAGAATTTACCAGTAGTGTATAGACAAGAAAAATAAACGCTGCAAGTCCAAGAAGAAAATACGAGTGTTGCGCTTGTTTTCGGTCCTTTTTCCGATTCGTTAACCATACAAATGGTCCTACAACCACTATTGCAATGGTTATATTGCCTGCCCATGTGAGAAATGCTGGGAAAATAAATACATGATCAAAAAACAACTCTATTCCAAACAAATATAATCCAACTAAAATTAGTAACAGTATTAGTCCTATTTTTCTATTGAGTTTCATTATTTATCCTTTCTTTCATAATAGCAGGGAGTCAGTATGTATTAGTTAAATGGCAGAAAGGACATAAAATTTTAGGTATACATTTTCTAGAAATAATTAACTTGATACTTTTAGTTGAAACTGCTTTCAAATTTTCACTCCTAGTATGATCGTCGCATCTTGTCCAATTCAAACATCATTTTCATTTTCTGTGTCTCCTTTCTAAAATGCTTTACCTTATTCTCTATTTTCTATTTTTATTATAAAAAAATAGAGACAGCTTAGATACTGTCTCTGGTCACTGGTTAACATGACTTTTGTCACATTATTATATATTTCAATAGTTATTGTTTCATTTGTTGGATCACTGCTTGTGTAAATTGGCTTGTTGTAGCTGTCCCCTTTAAGTCATGTGTAAAGTTCTCCGGCTTACTTAATACCTCATTCAAAGCATGACGAATATCGTTACTTTCCTTTGTTTTTCCTAAATAATCCAACATCATACAGCCACCTAAAATAATCGCGGTTGGATTAGCTAGATCTTGACCCGCAATATCTGGAGCTGAACCATGGACAGCTTCAAATATCGCCATGTCATCTCCGATATTTGCACCAGGAACAAGTCCTAAACCGCCAATAAGCCCTGCCATTTCATCAGATAAAATATCACCATATAAATTTTCGGTTACTACAACGTCAAATTGATAAGGATTAATAACCAATTGCATCGCCATGTTATCTACTAGGATTTCTTTAAATTCAACGCTTGGAAATTCTTTTGCGATTTCGCGGGCAATATCCAAAAACAAGCCATCAGATAGCTTCATAATGTTGGCTTTTGTTACCACTGTTACACTAGAACGATGGTTTTCTTCTGCGTATTCAAAGGCTCGACGAATAATCCGTTCTGATGCTCTTCTAGTGATACTTTTTATACTATGCATTTCATCTTTGGAAACTTTTTCTTCTATACCTGCATATAAATCTTCCGTATTCTCTCTAAATAAAACTAAATCTAAATTTTCAAATAATGTTTCTATAGTACCAATAGATTGCACCGGACGGATATTTGCGTATAAATCATATTTTTTCCGTAAACTGACATTCACGCTACGAAATCCTTTGCCTATAGGTGTTGTCATAGGCGCTTTTAAAGCCACTTTGTTCTCTTCTAAGCTTTTAAAAACATCATCTGGGATAAGTGTCCCCGTTTCTTCATAAACGCCTTCTCCTGCATGAACAATATCCCAAGCAATGTCCGCGCCGGAGGCATCAATTACATCCATTGCGCTTTGTGAAATTTCTTTACCAATGCCGTCTCCAGTTATCATTGTTACTTTCATTCCATTCCCTCTTTTCTCTAATGTACTTGTTCTATTTTAATTTATAGTTTACAGCTCTATCACATAAAACCGATAATCCCTAACCAGGCTGAACCAATAACTAGCCAAATAAATAAATAGATCAATCCCATAATAAAACATATTTTCCACCATTCATTTTGCGTCACGTATCCTTCACCAAAAAGAACGGCTGCAGGCCCACTAGCATAATGAGTAGTCGCACCGCAAATATTGGTAATATAAGCAAGCATCAAAGCCGCATATAAAGGGGGTGCACCAGAAGCTAAGGCAACGCCTAAAAATGCTGGATACATCGCTGTCACATGAGCTGTTAGACTGGCAAAGAAATAATGGGTATAGAAAAATGCCAGACAAAGCGTGATAAATATCGCAATCCAACTCCATCCCGTAACCGCTGAAGCAATTGCGTCACTAAACCATGGAATAAATCCTAATTCATTTAATTGACCCGCCATCATAACTAAAATAGCAAACCAAATCAAAGTATTCCATGCGCCTTTTTCTTGCGTAATATCATTCCATTCTAGAATTTTTAATAAAAGAAGCAAAGAAACAGCAAGCAACGCAACCGTCACAGCACTTAAATCAATAAATTGACCCGAAATCCATAAAACAATCGCTAAAATAAAAATCCATGTCATATTCTTTTCATCAAAAGTCATTGGGCCTATTTCTTGACGTTTTTCTTTAGCCCAATCAGGCGCATCGGGCGTCTCTTTTATTTCGGGTGGATAAATTTTAAATAAAACTAACGGAATAAGGATCAGTGAAAGTAATCCTGGAACTAAAGCCCCTAAAAACCAATTCATCCAAGTAATTTCGATGCCAAAACCTGCGGCTAATTCTTGAGCTAAGGGCTTTGTAGCACCTGCTGTTAAAAACATCGTCGCTACGATAGTGTCTATATGATAAAGACAAGTAATTAAAAATGCGCCGATTCTTCTTCGAGTACCATCTTGCGGTTTAGAGTTGTATGTATCTGCTAATCCTTGAACGATCGGCAACATCACACCACCTGTTCTAGCTGTACTACTTGGAATCGCCGGTCCAACCACAATGTTTACCCCCATCATAGCATAAACCAAACCGATCGTTTTCTTCCCAAATTTTTCGATTAAAACATAAGCAATTCGATGTCCCAAGCCTGTTTTTATAATCCCTTTAGACAGGAAAAAAGCAAGTACGATCAACCACACACTAGTACCAGCAAAAGCGTCCAAAGCAGTTTCTGTACTAAGTGGACCAATAAGAATAGTTACTGTTATCCCAATTAACGCAACAGCGCCCATCGGTAAGGGCTTTAAAATAATAGCTATAATAGTTGCAATAAATATTGCTAACATCTGCCATCCTTCTACCGGCACTTCTTCCGGTCTCCAAGGAAAGAACCAAATGATAAGACCAATAATCACTGGGATAAATAAATTTATAAAAAATTTTTTGTTAAATTTTGCTTCCGCCATCTTCCAACCTTCTTTCAATTCGTTCTATTAAGTAATTAATCTGTTCTTATGCCATTAATCACTTTAACCTTCTTTCATTTTTACTTTTAAATATTTAAAATTTGTAACTTTGTTTAATTATTTTATGTCGCGTTTTAACGAATAAATCGCTATTTGGGTACGATCACGTAACTCTAGTTTATCTAAAATAATAGAAATCTGATTTTTCACTGTCCCTACCGATAAAAATAATTCCTTAGCAATTTCTTGATTGTTCATCCCTTGACCAATACAAGTAATAATATCTAATTCTCGACTAGTCAATGATATGTCTACTACTGCTTTTTTCGTCTGTTCCTTCATCAAGGTTGGCATTACTTTTGCAGCCACATGATCTTCAATCACTAGACCCCCTTGTAGCGCACTCTTAATTGAACGGATCAACACCTCTGCATCGCCATCTTTTAAAAGGTAACCATTCGCTTTATATTTCAATGCTTCTAACGCATACTCTTCATCATTAAAGGTTGTTAACATTAAAATTACTACATCAGACCAGCGCTCCCGGATTTTCCGACCAGCTTCTAAACCGTTCATTTCAGGCATACGAATATCTAAAATGACCACATCAAAATACTGTCGTTCACATAATTCCACGGCTTCTTTGCCATTGCTAGCTTCACCCGTTACTTGAAAATTTTCATCGGTTTCTATCATTAGTTTTAATCCTTGACGAACCAGCATTTGATCTTCTGCAAGCAAAATATCAACCATCTTTTTTCACCTCCAAAGGGAATTGTCCAATAACATGAAGGGATCCTTCGATTTGACTGATAGTTAATTTTCCATTCATTTCAGCTAAACGTTCGCGCATATTCGCTAAGCCAAATCCTTCTTTAATTATTATCTTCTCTTTTAAAGGGTGCATCACCTGGAAACGAAATTCTCTTTGTGCTATTAATTGAAATTCTACAGACGCTTGGCGACTTGAACTATGCCGCATCATATTCGTTAATGCTTCTTGAATAGAACGATACAATGTCACTGACTGTTGATTGGTAAGTACAACTCCTACCACCCCTGTTTTCATTGTAATCGCAATTCTGAGTTGACTTTCAGCTTCTAGTTTTCTTATCAATTGAATGACCGCTTGGAGACCAGCTGTATCCTCTATCTTAAATGTTTTTACTGCACTGCGAGTATCTTCTAAGCTATCTTGAGCAAGTTCTTTTAACTGCATAAATATTTTTTGATCTTCCTGATTTTTGGCTTGTAATCTTGCTACTTCAAGTTGCATGGTTAAAGCTGTTAGACGATGTCCTACAGAATCGTGAATTTCTCTTGCAATTTGATTTCTTTCTTCTTGTCTTGTTACTTTTTCCATATCACCGATTTGCCTTTTTGAAGAACGATAAAGGTCATATAAGGATTCATAATCATTTTTATAAGTTTCTTTTTCCTTTTCTGATTGTTTCCAACTTATAAGAGAAAAAGAAAAAAGTATTGCAAACAACATACTTATAAGAGCAAGGAACCATCCCTGATTTAACCACGTCTCGAAAACTACCGTAACCATCAAATATATCAGATAGAAATATAATGCGTTGTTTGATAGATAAACACTTGCATATATCGCAATAGTTCCCATTATTAACCAGATAAACAACGGCTGATCAAACAACACTAAGGCCAAGATAGGCAGCAAACTTAAATCGATTGTTCGATAAAAGTGATGTAAAATCGGAGGAATGAAATAAAGAACAAAGAAAAATGCACTAAAGATAAAAAAAACATTGGAAATCTCCGTAGTATACATCTCTAATGTCCAAGTCACCAACATTACGGCCGAACTTATCCAAAAAAAGACCATCTCGGCCTCCTTTCTATAAAACAATCATCCAAGCATCTTCGTGTTGTACCAATTATTCTGCAAACGAATAATTCTTTTTCCATTAATAATCCAAACATTCTTTTACCCATAACAACTCTTGCTTGGAAGAAATACAAAGGAAAAACCAAAATAGCATATTTTTAGTGAACTATTTTAAACTATTTTACCAAATGACCACACTACAACTCCAGTTTTTTCTGTAATTTGTTTTTTATTGGACGTTAATAGAAAAATTTACCTATTAACTTTGCTAGAAAAATAATTATAACCGAGCGTGGCGTGTGTCTTTTTCCTTAAAAATATTAATACTTTGTATGAGACAGTGCTTATGATGCTATTAAGTGTTCCACCAAATATCATCTTATAAAAAAATCGAATGAAATCTCTTAAGCTTTAAGAGAAACATTCGATTTATCTAAATACTCTTTTATTCAATAAATATTAAATTCATACATTTCCCTATTGTGAAAGGGTCACTTTATCATATGGTTTTTATGCTGCTATATCTTGAATCTGATGATGGATTTACTACACTAATATCCTACCTGATTTCTTTGGCATAAAAGTATTAGCCACATTTGGTACTCCTCTTTTTATAAAAAGAGGAGTACCAAAAGACCGGCAGCCATACAATAATAAGCAAAGTACTCTAGCTTTCCATACCTCATTATGTTCATAAATAATTTTAACCCAAAATAACTGGCAATAAATGCAGTGATAAATGCTAACAAGTACGGGCCCCATAATTGGCCCATGGCTGGATCATTGACAATTTCAGGAATTTCAAGAATACCCGTTCCAAGACTTACAGGGATATAAAGAAGAAAAGAAAAGCGCAAAGCTGTCTCTTTTTTCATTCCAACAAGCATGGAAGCAACAATTGTAGCTCCAGATCTACTTATACCTGGTGTTGTAGCTACTGCTTGTGCGAGCCCAACAATAACAGCATCCTTTGCTGATAAGTCACCGTCTTGTTTACGTCCTCGCAAGTTACGAATGATCCAAAGAAACAACGCCGTAATTAACAAGGTGACACCAACAACATTTGTCCCACTTAGTGCCTCGCCAAGTACATCTCCAAACAACACACCGACAATTCCCACAGGAATAGTGGCTATAACGAGGTAAACGACAAACATAAAATCACTTTTGGCGTCTTTGTCTCCTTTGAATAAAAATTTCCATGTTTGAATAATTAAACGTATAATATCTTTTCGATAAATCAACATAACTGCTAACAAAGAAGCAAAGTTCACAAATATTTCAAAAGAAAGTCCTCGCACTTCAACATGAAATAACTCCCTAGCAATAATTAAGTGTCCGCTTGAAGATATGGGAATAGGTTCAGTAATTCCTTGAACAATACCGAGAATGAAATACTGGACCATTACCGATAAATTAGTTAAAGACTCCATTTTTGTTTCCTTTCTTTTTTATTTTTTATTAAACATAGAATACCAAAAAAAATATATAAAAGACTACTATCTATATCAAGTCTAAAAAAACAATAGAAATATTTAATGAATTTTGAACAATAAAATAAAGTGAATCGCAAGAAAAAGTTTCAGTCATTTAAAAAAGCGGCTGGGACAAAAGTCTCTTTATAAATGATGAAAAACCCGACAAGAAAATCGCGGAAGTACGGCATGTATGAAAAACACAAACTAAAAATCAAAGAAAAGCTTTCATCAAAAGAAGGAGCTACCGTTTACGCTCAACGTAAAATTGACGTAGAACCCGCTTTCGGACAGGTGAAGGCTAATTTGGGGTTCCAACGTTATTCTGTTCGTGGAAAATCAAAGGTCGAGAATGAAACCGACCTGATCTTCATGGCAAATAAACTAAGAAAGTACCACAAAAGAAGGACTGTATAAGGGGAATACAAAAAAATCCGAGGAAAAATAGAGATTCATTCTCTATTCCCTCGGATTTTCTATATTTACCCATTTGACTAGAACTTTTTGTCCCAGCCTCTTTTATCTAAATACTAATTTATAAAAGATATAAAACTTATGCAGTTACCCATTGTGAAGGGCCAACTTCATCATATAATTTTTGTGCTGCTGCATCTTGAACATGTTCTGGAGCGTCTGCAGCGGAGCTACCTTGATATTCTGAAGGAGCTACAGAGTCCCATGTGCTTTGCAAGAATTGGTATTTACCTGCTGCACCTGATGATGGGTTGATTGCGCTAGTATCTCCACCTGATTCACGTTCTGCGATTTGTTTCAAATGATCGTTAACTTCAACAGATGAATCACCAGAATTGTCTGCTTCTTCTGCTGGAGCTTCTTGTTCAGCAGGTTCTTCTGCTGGTTGTGCTGCTTCTTCAGTAGCAGGTTCTTCAGCTTGTGCTGGTTCTTCTACTGGTTGTTCCGGTGTTTGTTCTTCTTCAACCGGTTGTGCTGGTTCAGCTGCTTGTTCTTCTTGAACAGGAGCTTGTTGTTCTTGCACGGGTGCTTCTTGTTGTGCAGGAGCTTGTTCTTGTTCACTGTTTCCGTCTGTTGGAATAGTTAATTGTTCGCCTACATAAATCATGTTTTTATCTTTAATGTCATTTGCTTCGACGATTGAATCAACTAAGCTTTTGTCTCCAACATATTGTTTAGATATTTTTGCTAATGTATCGTCTGCTTGAATTGTATGAATTTCATCTGCATTTGCACTTGTTGTGCCGACTGCGAAAACAGTTCCTGCTGTTAGTGCTGTTCCTAGTAGTAACTTTTTAAATTTCATGAGTTAATACCTCCAAGATTTTTTAACTACGTGGCTACCAACCACGATTGCTAATTTAACATACAGAGAGGCTTTGTGTGTTAAAGGGAAATAACAATTCATTACTTTTATGACAATGCGAAAACAAATTGAAAAATTTTCTTTTCTTACATTTTCAAAACACCATGAAATCAGAATTTTGCTATAAGAGATTTATGAGCTAAGTGCCTTATTTTTCTTTATTAATTACTGAAATTTTTTATTGACATAGTAAAATATGAAGAATAAACCCATGAAATTAAGCATTTTTTCTTCAAATATTTAGCTATTTCACTACGGTAAATAAATAATCACCTTGTTCTACTTGCTTTTTGTCGGTAATTAATATATCGGAATTTTCATTTATATTGCTAACGACAATTGGTACATCTATTTCATATCCCTTTTGTTTAATTTTATCTATCTCAAAAACAATCAATGGTTGCCCAGCTAAAACTTTATCTCCTTCTTGAACTAATTTTTCAAATCCCTCTCCTTTTATTTCGACAGTATCTAATCCAATATGAATTAAAATTTCTGTCCCTAATTCTGTTGTCAGACCGATCGCATGTCCCGTTTTAAAAACCATGCTGATTGTAGCATTTGTCGGAGCATAGACAATTCCTTTTTTAGGTACTATCGCAATACCTTTACCCATAGCCCCGCTAGAAAACACGTCATCATTTACTTCCGATAAATTTTTAACCTCTCCATTTAATGGACTAGCGATAATATCTTGCTTACGGCTTTTTTCAAGTTCAGTGTTGTTTAGCATTTGGTTTTTATCTTTCTTTTCAGTACTAGCTACCGAGGTATCTAGCTGCGGTGTTTTCATAAACATTTGAATAGCAAAAGCAATTACTGTTACCAAAATAAACGAAATCACACGATGCCAGAAGTTCATCGTAAGCTGACCGCTATCGGTAATATAATTAGTAATAGAAAAAACACCCAAACCGCCTATACGATAAACAACTACATCAAAAAATCCAGTATATGCTCCTCCTATTGCACTAGAAATCAAGGCAATAATAAAAGGTTTTTTCATTGGTAATAATAATCCATAGATACCTGGTTCTGTCACCCCAAATACAGAAGCGATCGTTGCAGGAATACCGATATTTCTAACGTTTTTATCTTTATTTTTTATGATAATCGCTAGTAAAACGCCCAATACGCCAAAACTTGCGCTTCCTGAATTAGACAAAATTGGCGTAAATCCTTGTTCGGTGAGTTGTAATATACCAATAGGTGCCAAACCCCAGTGTAGGCCAAACATAACTAGCAACTGCCATAATCCGCCGATCAATGCACCAAAAATAGTCGGACTGATTTTATAAATTGCCATAAAAATTAAACCGATCAAATCAGAACCCCAAGTGGCTATAGGACCAATAACTAAAATGGCTAATGTTGCAGTAACCAGCACTGTAAAAAAGGGGGTTAAAAATGAATTAACCACCGAAGGGATAATTTTTTTAAATCCTTTTTCAACTTTTGCTCCCAACCAAATCGCTAGAATAGCTGGGATCACAGTAGAATAATAGCCTCCAGGTGGCAATAAGACAGGGATACCCAGAAAGGTTGTAAATACATCTGCGCTAAATTGCGTTCCTTCAAACAGAGTATAAAGCGGTGTGCCCTCTGCCATATCGCTTAGTGAAGGATATACTAAAGCAAAAGCAATAGCCAAAGCCGTATAAACATTCATACGAAACTTCTTAGCCGCTGTTAGTGCAATAATAACAGGTAGAAATTGAAAAAAGCCATCTCCGACCGCATTCAACACTGCATAAAAACCACTATTTACTTCATCTAATCCGAAAACACCTAGTAAAGCAACTAAACCTTTGATCATTCCCGTTGCACTTAGCACTAGGATAAATGGTTGGAAGATACTAGAGATCAAATCAATAAATTTATCAAGTAACTTTTTTTGTCCATTTTGTTTATTATTGGTGTTTGACGTTTGTTCACCGTTGATATTAGAAATATTCAAAATTGCTTCGTAAACTTCACCAACGTCACTTCCAATAACCACCTGATATTGTCCCCTTGCTTTCATTACAGTAACAATCCCTGACAAGCTTTTCAGATATTCAGTATCCGCTTTGCTTTCATCCTTTAGGTAAAAACGCAAACGCGTCATACAATATTGTAATTGCGCTATATTGTTTTCTCCTCCTATGTGCTCGATAATATCTTCTGCCAACTTCTTATAATCTTTTGCCATTATCTTTCTTCCCTCATTCATAGTAGTTTCATTAGTCTTTCTTTTATGTAATTCGTAAAATTTCACCTTCTTTTATTTATTCCTCTATTTCACACAAAAAAAAAGCCTAAATAAGACAAAGAAAATCATAGCATAACGCAGCTAATTTTGTCTTGTTTAGACACTATTTCTGGAAAATAAAATCTATTTTTCTTTTTTATACAGCTAAGAACGTAGAAGTAAGAAAGTTATGCGATTATATGCGCTTAAGAACAGCAAAATCCAAAATCAATGTGATTAACTCTTCTGAAGAACAGTACTTTTGAAAACTAGCGAGAATAATTCAGTGAATAGGCATAAAAATCAATATTTTCTGTTAAATAAGCACATAATAATGTAAAAACAATAAGATTATAGATGATTTATAACAGTAGAATTGAAAAGTAATGAGACTAACCTTTCCTAAGGACAACGTTTAAAAAGACTGATGAGATTAATTTGCCTATTTATTATAAAATTCGCTAAAGTAAAAACTTTATAAACTATTTAAGCTAGCAACTTTTCAGTTTGCACTTTGTTTTGGATGTTCTTTGAACTAATGCCTTGGATTCCTCATTGTTTTGTAATTTCTACGGACTATCGTTTGTTATTCACCATAAATTTCTCATTCCTATGAGCTACCGCTTGTCATTCAACATAACTTTCGCGTTTCTTTGGGCTACCGCTTATCACTCAACATAGCTTGCACGTTTCTTTGGGTTATTACTTCAGATTCAACAAAACTTTTCTATAATTTCAATAAAACCACTTCTAATACTTTCACATTCATCTTATTTCATCTTTTAAAATGCCATATATATACTCATCGCCATAGCTACCATCTTTTCGCGCGATATGTTGTCGTAATTTGCCTTCTAGTTGCATGCCAATTTTTCTTAAAACAATACCAGAAGCCACATTAGCAACATCACACCAGGCAATAATGCGACGATATTCCACTTCTTTACATAAAAACGTAATTACGGCTTCTGCTGCCTCAGTCATCAATCCTAGATGCCAATAATTTCTGCTTAAAACATAACCAATACCGCATATCTCAGCTTTTTCATCAACTGGAATAACTGAAATCATACCAACTAAATTTTCTTGATACTCAATTCCCCAACAGTAATAATCTAATTGATCATAAGAGTGAACAATCATTTTCAAGTAATCTTGGGTAATTTTTTCAGACTGATGTGCATACCAAGTCGTATATTTTGCCACTTTTTCATCGCTTGCCCAGTTATTAAACATCGAATGAACATCTTTCATTTTTAACCTGCGCAAATTCAGTCTTTTCGTCGTTAACTGTTGTGTCCCAATATGATTCACATGCTCGCCCTCCCGAAAATTTTTCCTTCCATATACAATATTTTTTAAGTTTACCATATAAAAATAAACTTGTTTATATTAAAAGAAAAAACGCCTTTTCTGTGATTACCCACAAGAAGAGACGTTTTTAGGTTATTGCGTAAGAAAATTTTCAGTGTAAAGAGGTTGGTTATCTTCATTAAAGTCAGCGCCCACTCCTAGCTCAGAGAAATCATCGTTGACAATATTCTTACGATGCCCTGCAGAATTCATCAACCCTTGATGAGCGAAAATGCTGCTGGTTTGTCCTTGAGCTAAATTTTCACCGGCACTCATAAAAGTAATACCGTCTGCTTGCATTCGATCAAATGGTGATTGACCTTCTTGATTGGTGTGATCAAAATAATGATTTTCTGCCATATCTGTACTGTGCTTCCTAGCAGTTTCTCTTACCTCTTCATTCCAATCCAATACATTCAATCCTCGTTTTGAACGCTCGGCATTGGTAATATCAAATAATTGATATTCAAATCCTTCTTTTAAATCATCGCTAGCTTCTGCATAAGGAGAACTTTTTTCTGTCTCTAATGGTTCTTTGACAATTTGCATGGCTGTCACTTCATCATTTTCATGGACATCATAAAAAATCGTTACATAATTGCCATCAATTCGATAAATGTCATATTCGCCGTCATTATTTGTCTGCATATTAAACCCACTGTGTCGGATCGCATTTTCTGCTTCCCCCAGTTCTTCATGGACTTCTGATTTTGTTGTCCCTAGTGAAATATCATTTTGCGCCGCCACTAAATCTTGATTGGTATATAGTCCTTGAACTGTATCTTGCTGATCATAAGTAACCATCAAGAAGTTTTGATAATTGTCATGATAACTCGACCATTGCAGGCCGTATTCATTCGTCGTTTCTCTAGCGGGTTCCCCAAGGTCTTCTTCCACTTGTTCCCGTTTATCACCAATTTCAATATTTCCTATTGAAAAAGTTTGTGCTTCAGGTTGCGAGAGCTCTAAAGCTTTTGTTTGGCTTTGCTCGTCCGTTTCTTCGTTTCCAGCGACCGAATCATACAACGATACTGCCTGTTCTTTCATAGAATTAAAGTTTAATCCTTGATCAAAAACTTGTGTGGTAAAGTTTTCTACAGGCTCTTCCCAAAGTGGTTTGGTGAAAAATGCAATGAGAACGATCACAGCTAATTTCGCTAATTTTTTAAAAATAGTCACTCCACCTTCTACTATCTATATCACACTGTTTCTTCCTATAAAAACTTGGCCCGCCTTTTCCGACTTCTTCACCACTATTTTAACCTTTAATGTCTACTTGAAAGCAATATTTTTGTTTATACATTATAAATTCCTATACTCTATTAAGAAAAACTAAATAACTAATACAATTATTCCCAAATAGAAATTCTCTATTTTTTACTGATCCCGAGCATGATCATATACTTTTTCAACATCCATAAAATCTTCCAAGACGTCGCTTTTACCTTCTAATTCAGATTCAAAACGTATGCCATCAATGTTAATACGAGCATTACGATAATAATCTGAATTAAATTGTCCCCAAGAAGGTACTGAAGCGTCTACATTACAAAAAATACGAAAACCTTCTTTTTTTAAATAATCATATTTTGCATTATGATCATAAGGTTGAAAATCACTAACATCTGCTCCATGTGGGTAAATAAGAATATTTGTATCACCTAAAATAGGCGCGACTTCATCTTGCCAAAGTTTAGTATCCTTAGCTATCTGTTTTTCACCAACTTCTGCCATATTAATATGACCCCATGTATGAGAAGCAAACGACCAACCTGTTTCTTTCAAACGATTCGCTATCTGTTTAGCCTCTTTGATTTCTTGCGCCGTTTTTTCATTATCTCCATATTCTGATTTGGATGTTCGATAACCTAGAACTCCGTTATAACCAGTCAAAGCTAAAGTACCTTTTGAACCATGGTATGAAAAATCAGGATGTTTTTTAACAAATTCGTCCATGATAGGTACCATATCATAGCCCCCGACGTTTTCTTCATTGTCATTTTTGTAGGTATTTTTCACTTCCCCGTATTTATTAAGAACCAACTTATCTGCAAAACCAGCACCTTTCATATATTCATAATAACTAACATCATCTTGAGAAAAGATTATCGGTTTTTTATCTTTAGGTAAAGCAACACCTTTAAATTGTAGCTTGCCATCTTTTTCTTCGATTAAATCTTCAAAGCTGACCAACACATAATCTTTATCATAGAGTTGCTGAAGTACCTTCTTAAATTCAGAAACGGTTACCATATAATCTTTATAACCCTGTGCTTGTTCTTTATCATGAAAAGCCTTTTGCGGGTCAACAATTAAACTATGTACAAATAAATGTGAGATATTTTCTGGATCTTTCCAGGTCACAAGTTGATCTTTTTCTTTTACATATGTATCTTTTAATTCATCGGCTGCCGTAGTGCCTACACTATCTAATAAACGGATAGCTTCAGGATAGTTATATTGTTGTGCCGAGGTTTTAGCTTTTTTTATTCTTTTGTTTGTTGCTTTCTTATCAGAATCCGACGAAGCCGTTGTAACTGTCGTTTGCTTTTTTTCTTTGTTATTTAAAACAATACCGAGACTAAAGCCAACTGCTATCACTACAAGTATTGTCAAACCAACTAGCCACCATTTTTGAGTTTTTATCATACTTTCCCTTCTTTTCATTTTAATACCCTTACTCTTACTAGAAGAGTATCGGTTTTTTTCAAAAATAACAAGACTTAAATAAAAAGCATTTCGTTATTAAATAAAAAAATTTACTGACGCAATAACTTAGTTTTTAGATATTAAATGAAATAAGAAACACCCCGATATTTTCAATCGATGTGTTTCTTATTTCATTTCAATAGCATTAATCAGGCAAACTCCAGTCTAATTCTGGACCTACAGGCACGATTCCATTAGGATTAATCGATGGATGACTTCTATAATAATGATTTTTAATATGATAAAAATCTACTGTCTCTTTAATTCCCGGATAATTATATAATTCTCTGGTATAGCGCCATAGATTTTTATAATCTGTCAATGCATGGATATTACATTTAAAATGACCAAAATAAACGCTATCAAAACGAACTAGTGTGGTAAACAAACGCCAATCGGCTTCTGTTAATTGATCACTTACCAAATACGGTTGTCGATTTAAACGTTCTTCCAATTCATCTAAAACAGCAAATAAATTTTCGACTTCTTGTTCATAAACTTCTTGTTTTGTCGCAAATCCTGTTTTATATACACCATTATTTACATTGTTATAAACTTTATCATTGATCGCGTCAATTTCTGCCCGCAGTTCTTTAGGATAATAATCGCCAGCTTCAGCTCCGATATCGTCAAAAGCTGAATTGAACATTCGCATAATTTCAGAAGATTCGTTGCTAACGATTTTATTTTGTTTTTTGTCATATAAAACAGGAACAGTGACACGACCACTATAGTTCGGATCTACATGGGTATAAATTTGGTATAGATAATCTGCATTTATTACTGGATCAGGTATAACCCCTTGATCTTTTGCAAAAGTCCACCCATTTTCTCCCATGTAAGGATTAACGACCAACAGTGAAATCATTTCTTCCAAGCCTTTAAGCTTACGCATGATCAATGTCCGGCTTGCCCAGGGACAAGCTAAAGAAACATATAAATGATAGCGTCCTGCTTCAGCTTGAAAGCCACTTTCTCCAGTTGGACCTGCGCTTCCATCTTTTGTGATCCAATTACGAAACTGCGAATCACTGCGAATAAAACGCCCACCTGTACTTTCGGTATCGTACCATTGGTCATACCACTTGCCATCTACTAATAATCCCATAATAATCTCCTTTCCTCTCTTTTCTTTTATTATAGCGGTTTCTTTAACAAATTCCCAAAAAAATTGTCTTTTTCTCTCAACTCATTTATTCTTAAAAAAAGAAGGTGAAATCAATGACTTATATGAATACAATAGAAAGCCCTCTAGGAAAATTAATTTTAACAAGTGATGGAAAAAATTTAACAGCTTTGCGGTTTGAAAATCGAGTTGAGCTTCAAAAAAGTTGGCAGGAAAAAGACCTAGCTATCTTTGAAGAGACAAAAACATGGCTCCAACAATACTTTTCCGGTAAAAATCCGCAATGGCTGGTTCCGATAAAACTTGAAGGAACAGACTACCGCAAAAGAGTATGGAAGACATTATTGGAAGTACCTTATGGGCAAACAGCCTCCTATAAAGACATTGCTCAAAAATTAAACGCGTCTTCTTCAGTTAATAAAACTTCTGCACGAGCTGTTGGTGGCGCAGTGGGGAAAAATCCAATTCCGATTATTGTGCCTTGTCATCGTATCATTGGCAGCGACCACAGTCTAACTGGTTATGGCGGAGGACTGGATCGTAAAATCAAACTTTTAAAATTAGAAAAAAGTTTGTAAAAAAGAAAATGGCTTTTTTTGCGTATTTATTAAGTAAAGGCTTCATTTAGGAGGAAAAATATGCGCAAAAAAAGTCATCAACTACAATGGTTGGAAGAAATGAATCACCGAGGTGAATTGACAAAAGAAGAAGCAAATACTTATCAACGGTTGAAACTTGGCTACAAGGGAGAAGTAAATTTTGATAAACTATGTTCTTACTTTTTAGACAAACCTTTTCCTATTATTGATGATATCACATTAAGTTATCAAGAAAACGTTTTGCAAATGGATAAAATAATCGTCAATGACCATACGATTACTCTTATTGATATTAAAAATTATCATGGACAATATACCTTCGTTAATAACGCATGGTATGCACAACAGAAACTTTTGCCTCACAATATTTACGAACAATTGCGTCGTGCTAAAAGAATTACCAAACGATTGTTGGATGATTTTCATATTAATATGAAAGTTGAAGGTGTCTTGATATTTATGAATCCTCAATCAGAAATTACGATTAAAGACGAAGTAGCTGAAACAACGTTAACTTACGAACAAATTCCCTTATGGTTAATGAGTTTAAACGAGAATTACCGAAAATCTCCAGCAAACGGTTGGGAGGCTGTGATACAAAAGCATATCATCCCTTCTTACCGGGCTGATTACATCTGTTCAGAAAAAAGGCTAGCACAATTAAAAAAAGGAATTCGTTGCCAAAACTGTGGAAGTTTTGACATGGTACAAAGTCGTTATACTATAAATTGCGCTTCTTGTGGCTCAAACGAACCAAAAGATACAGCCTATACTCGGACAGTTTGCGAATATGGCACAATTATGCATCACTATCCGCTTAAAAATAAAGCTATATTACAATTTTTTGGTGATAATTATAATAAAATATATGTTAGAAAAATACTAAAGAAACATTTTATACCTCAAAAAAACATAGGGAAAAAGAATATTCAATATACTAATAAAGGCTGCCTTTTTGAGTATTGGTTCGAAGATAGTTTAGACTACTTTCAAAAAATTGAGCAGAGAAAACTTTGGAACAACAATTAAGCAGACTGTTATCATTTATAAAAAAGTTTAAAAACCTTCTTTGCTAGAATTGGGTCCACAAATTAAATTTGTGGACTTTTTATTTGAACTTGAATTTGGAAATTAAACTTGCTGTCCCTTCTTTGTTGTACTTGGGTCACTAAATCAATTTTGCTAACCCTTCTTTGTTGTATTTGGGTCACTAAATCTAGCTTGCTAACCCTTCTTTGCTGTACTTGGGTCACTAAATCTAGCTTGCTAACCCTTCTTTGCTGTATTTGGGTCACTAAATCTAGCTTGCTAACCCTTCTTTGCTATACTTGGGTTACTAAATCTAGCTTGCTAACCCTTCTTTGCTATACTTGGGTTACTAAAATGAACTTACGAATCAAACAAGCAAGATAGCAACCTTATCCGTGTTCCTCATGCCATTTTTTGATATATTCTAGCTGTTTTTTGAAGCGGTCTTCTTTTCCTTCTTCTGTTGGAAAGTAATATTCATGACCTTCCAATGAAGGTGGCATAGTTTTCATGGTTGATAATTTGTCTTCTTGTTCGTGTGCATATTGATAATCCTCTCCATAACCTAAATCTTTCATCAAGTTAGTAGGAGCGTTTCTAATTTGCAAAGGAACGGGTTCATTGATAGATTCTTTAATGTCCTTTTCGACATTCAAACGAGCTTTATAGACAGCATTTGACTTAGGCGCAAGCGATAAGTAAATCACGAGTTCTGTCAAATGAACGTCACATTCTGGCATTCCTAAAAATTGACAAGATTGAAAAACATTCACAGCAAGGTTTAATGCATTGGTGTCTGCTAATCCGATATCTTCACTTGCAAAACGGACAAGTCGTCTAGCAATATAAAGAGGATCTTCTCCGCCCTCGAGCATACGCGCTAACCAGTAAATCGCTGCATTAGCATCGCTGTTACGCATCGATTTGTGCAAAGCAGAAATAATATTGTAATGTTCTTCCCCAGATTTATCGTAAAGTAATGACTTTTTGTTGATAATTTGTTCCAAAGCATCTGTGGTTATAGTAATACTTTTACCGTCTTTTTCGCCATTCAAAACTGCCATTTCCAATGTATTTAAAGCATTTCTTGCGTCGCCGTTAGCAAAACGAGCGATAGCTTCTATCGCATCATCATCAATTGTTATTTGATAGTCACCAAAACCATCAGGATTTTTGATAGCATTCTTTAATAACTCAACAATATCAGAAACAGTTAATTCTTTTAAAACAAATACTTTACAACGTGACAATAAGGCAGAGTTCACTTCAAAAGATGGATTTTCCGTTGTTGTACCTATTAGAATAATACTTCCTTGTTCTACGTAAGGTAAAAAGGGATCTTGTTGCGCTTTATTAAAACGATGAATCTCATCTACAAAAATAATTGTTTTTTCGCCATAATCACGATTTGTTTCTGCTTCTTCCATCAAACTTTTTATCTTTTTAATTCCACTGTTTACTGCACTGACTGTAATAAAATTGGCTTTGGTTTGTCGTGCAATAATTTCTGCTAAGGTAGTTTTTCCGACACCGGGCGGCCCCCAAAAAATCATGGAGGAAACTTGATCTTGTTCAATAATTTCACGTAAAATTTTTCCTTGACCTAATAGTTGTTCTTGCCCTACAAAATCATCAATTGTTTTCGGACGTACTCTACTAGCCAAAGGGGTGGTACTTTTTCGATTTGAAAAAAGTGATCCTTGTTCCATCTTTGCTCACTCCTCATAGAAAAATCCAATATCATCCACTGTAATCTGTCCAAAATAATTCTCTAATTCTTTTTTCTCCATCCCGTGTTTGTAAAAACCAAAAGTAATCGTCTCATCTGCTGTAACACAGTTTCCTAGCGCTTTTCCTTCCACAGAAGAAACGCCAGATGGTGCATCAATAGCGTACGTACGAGTTTGTTTGGCTGCATTTATTTTTTCGATAACTGTTAACGCCTCGCCTTTTACGGGGCGATTTAATCCAATCCCAAATAAGGCGTCAACGATCACCGTTGCCTTTGTAAAATCAACTTCTGTCAAATCTGTCTTAACAACCGCGCCGTATGCTTTTGCTATTTTTTGTTGCAAACGATTTTGTTCGGAATAATGATCAGGGTTTCCTACAACTAAAATTTCGACTTGAAATCCTTCATTATGTAAAATTCGACCTACAGCTATACCATCGCCGCCGTTATTTCCACCCCCGGCAGCAATAACAATAGCATCTGTTGTAGTTATTGTTTTTTTCATTTGTCTTGCAATTGCACGAGAAGCGCACTCCATCAACACAATGGACGGAACGCCTTTTTCATTCATCACTTTTTCTTCATACTGATACATTTCGTCTGCCGTTAAGGTTTTCATTCTGTCCATCTCCTTTGTTTTTATCCTATCACGCGCATAAATTAAATGCCAAAAAGAGCCATTTAATTCACAAATTTGAACAATTGTTTAGAAACAGATACCATGGAAATATAGGATACGTTTTTAATTTAGGAAAGGAGCAAGTTTTATGGATACAACTTATAATCTGCGCGGTCATTTAATCGATAAAGATATGAAAGCTATTGCTTTATCACATCCAGAAGCCCTTGATTATGAACCCTTATCGAATTCTGTTTTGATTTCTTACGCCGGATACGATCGAGGACAGATGGCAACACCGATGCCTGATAGTGTAAAAAACCGTTATAAAGCTGTTTTAGAACTTCCGATCGATGATATTGATCAAAAAAGTGGAAAAATCCGAGCAATGTTTGATCGTCTATACCCTGATAATAACTATCATATTTTTGATGAAGATGATTACAAAAAAACACATGACTTTATCGAAAAATATAAAGATAGTCATTTTGTGGTTCACTGCGATGCCGGCGTAAGCCGCAGCTCTGCCACAGCTTTAGCCATTGCCAAAGAATTGGCCCCTGAAGATTATCAAAAATTACTTAATTTAGGTATTTATTTCCCCAATGTATTGATTTATAGCTACTTAGTAGAAGGTAAATTTAATGACAAACTATATAAAAAATATAGTAAGCAATTACATCCTTGGGGATTATTTTAAAAAAATGCCGCATTCTCAATTTCGAGAATGCGGCATTTTTCATATTTAATCTGCGGATTGCAGTGCTTCTAACATGTCGATATTTTTTAATTTCCTATGGATAACAAACATTAGAATGAAAGTAATCAATAGTGTAATACCGGCAGATAAAATGAAGTTAGAAAGCTGTAAGCCAGGACTAAACATTGCATCATCTGGAGGTAGTGTCTGCATAATAAAGCCATGTAAGTAATAACCCACAACATAGCCGGCTAGAATCCCTAAGATAGAAAGTAGGATAGTCTCCCGATAAATATACATCGTAACTTCTCGATCGTAAAATCCTAATACTTTGATCGTGGATAATTCACGGATACGTTCGGAAACATTGATATTTGTTAAATTATAAATAACCACCAAAGCAAGTAAAGTAGCACAAGTGATCAATACTAATATCACGTTATTCAAACCATCGATCACATTATCTATCTGTTCGCTAATCGCACTAGATTGAACTACACCTTGAACACCATCTAAATCCATAAATGAGGATGATTGTTCATCAATGTTATCTTGTGTCGTATTATTTAAGGTTACCAGATAACCATTAGGATCACCAGCAGAATCAAAAGAGTTTTGATAAGCTTCTTGATTCATATATATATAATGTCCCATATACATTTCAGTAACACCGGCGACTTTTACGCTATGACTTTGTCCGTCTTCATCATCCAAGCTTACAGTATCACCTTTTTCGGCCCCTAGTAAATCGGCCAGTTTTTCAGAGAAAATGGCCCCATCATCAGGCAAGGATAATTGTTTTTGTGACTGACGATTAACCATTTCAACATCTTGATCAAAGGCTCTTTCATCATCAGGAACTAACATTGTAATATCTTGTGTGTCATTATTTTCGCCAGCCCGTACATTTAATTCCTCATAATGCACGTCAGTATCATTACTGATGTCAGATTGATCTAATTTTTCATCTAATTGTTCTTGTTCATCATCAGATAAATCATCAGTTTTACTAACAATTAAATCGTATTTAACTAAATCATCAAATTGATGATCCACAATACCCGTTAAAGAATCCCTGATTCCAAAACCCGTGACCAATAATGCGGCACAACCTGCTACACCAAAAATCGTCATAAACATACGTTTTTTATAACGGAATAAATTACGAGCCGTCACTTTATAAGTAAAACTCATACGATTCCAAATCGGTGTAATACGTTCCAATAAAATTCTAGAACCTTTTTTAGGTGGTTTAGCGACTAATAATTGCGCTGTCTTTTCTTTTAGTTCTCGATTTGCCACTAGATATGCCGGTAAAGTTGTACATATTATCGCAATTCCAAAACCGATGAATGTATAAAAGGGTGAAAAGTTTAGTGTGACTTGGTCAAAAGTAGAAGAAGCTGCATATGCTTCAAAAATAACTGTCGGTAGTAATGTATGACCTAAAGCTGTTCCTATTAATGCACCAAGGGCACTAGAAATGATGCCATACACAACAAATTTCTTCTTAACATCCCAATTACTATAACCTAGCGCTTTTAATGTTCCTGAATTAATGCGCTCCTCATCTACAAAACGCGTCATTGTCGTTAAACTTACTAAAACTGCAATAGCAAATAAGAATACTGGGAATATATTAGATAAAATGTCCACCCGTTGAGAGTTTTCTAGATATTGCTTATAACCAGGATTACCATCTTTACGGTCTTCAAAAGTATAATCTGGTGCTTCTAAGTCATCGAGTTCATCTTGAGCATCTCTTAAATCTTGCTCTTTATCCGGTATCTCTTCATCTGCTTCTTGTTTTTGCTCTTCATATTCTGCTTTGTTTTCTTCGTATTCTTCTTGTTGATCCGCTAATTCTTCTTGCGCTTGATCAAGTTGCGCTTGTCCTTGTGCCTGTTCATCCGCTAGCGTATTTTTTGCTTGTGTTAATTCTGCTTCTTTATTTCCTAGTTCTTGTTCTGCAGCTGCTAAGTTTTGGGCATTTTTCTCGTATTCAGCAGAATTTTCGTTCAAAGCTTGCATTCCAGCAACCCACTTAGATAAACCTTCTTCATAAGCTTGTTGATTTTGATTAAAGGACTGCACGCCTTCATTGTAAGCTTCTAAGCCACTTTGGTAGGCTTGCTCTTTTTGCGCTAGTTGACTTTGTTTTGCTTCTAGCTGTTGTTGAGCTGAGTCTAAAACTTGTTGTCCTTCTTCTGTTTGGCTTTGAATAGCACTTACTTCTTCTTGTTTTTCTCCTAAGCTTGCATCTAATTTCGACTGCGCACCTTGAGCTTTCTGTTGTAAGTCTTCTGAGCTGGCGAGGCTTTGTTCATAAGTCTGTTTTGCTTCTTCAATTTCATTTTGCTTTTCTTGGATTTGCTCATCCAACTGTTGAACAGCCTCTTCATTCTCTTCTCCAGCTTGTTCTTTCTGCGCTTCTAATTGATCAATCTCAGGGTTATTTTCAGCAACTGTTTGCTCATAAGTCTCTTTTACAGGCGCGGCCTGCTGTTTTGCTTCGTCTGCTTGCGTTTTAAGCTGCGCAATTTCGCCTTGCTTTTCATCTTGTTGTTGCGCTAATAATTCTTGTTGTTGTGCAACTTGATTTTGTCCTTCTTGCAGTGCTTGCGCATTTTCATTGATCTTTTGTTGACTAGCTGCAAGCTGTGATTTTCCTTCATCTATGGCCGCAGCACCTTGGTCAAGTTGTTCTTTATTTGTAGCTAAGTTTGTCTGAGCACTATCCAACTGACCTTTTGCTGATTGCAACTGAGTCCACTTTTGACTTAAGTTAGCTTCTCCACTATCTAATTGAGTTTTAGCTTGTGCCAGTTGATTTTGTACTGTAGCAACAGATGATTTTCCTTGGTCCAGTTGTTGCTGACCGTCGTTAATTTCACTTTGCGCTTGTGACACTTGATCGTCTAATTCTGCTTGGTTATCGTCAATCTCACCTTGTGCATCTTGAATTTGGTCTCTAGCATCTTCTAGTTGTGATTGGGCATCTTCTAATTCTTCTTTTGTATCATTTATTTCATCCCAACCATCGTCTATTTCTTCTTGCTGGTCCTCTTTAACATCATCTAAACGTTTTTCATCTTGATCTGCAAATAACTCTTCCACAGATTTTTGATGCTTACGAATCAATCGATCATAATTATCGCTATAGGCATTTAAATTTTGTGTATCAGAAAAATCCATTCGAGCGATCATATAAACATCAGAATCAAAGTTTTCTTCTGGTACCACACCATAACTGTCTAACTGTCCTGTACCAACTGTGGTTTGCCCAATGTTTGATGTTTCTGTGATTTCACTGGATTTCACAAAACCTACAACTTTATAAGAAGTTCTATCTAGAATATCTTGTGCAGATTCTTCGTTATCATCGGAGTCTTCTGATTCCTCTTGACTGAGCTTGATTTCATCCCCTATTTTATAATTCCCTTGTTGTTGGTAGTCTAAAACAATTTCGTTTTTATTTTGGGGCATGTTTCCTTTGACAACTTCATATTGTGAAAGATCTTCTGGTGCCGAAAAGATGCGCATACTTGTATCCGTATCTTTAACTGTCACATCTTCTAGATAACCGTATTCTACCTTGTCTAGCTTATCAGCTTTAGCTAAAAGATCTTGATCAGAATCATCTAACCCCCAGGTCGAAGTTAGCGTCATATCAGCTAAATTCGTTTGATCGTAAAAATTCTCAGCTGTAGCTCGCATATCAGGACCCGTAACTTTTAAGCCTACAAAGGCAAATGTTCCCAAAGCCATTAAACTTAAAATGGAAAAAAATCTTCCCCAAGAACCGGTAACTGATCGCCTAATGTCTTTCCAAAGTTTTTTCTTATGCATCCTTTTCACCTACCATTCAATAGCTGCAATATCGCTTGGTTGTTCATTTGTTTCAACTTCGTTGATCTTAGCGTCACTCATACGAACAACACGATCAGCAATAGGTGCAATTGCAGAATTATGCGTGACAATAATAACGGTTGCGCCTTGTTTTCTACTGCGATCTTGCAAGATCTGTAATATTTGTTTTCCCGTTTGCGAGTCTAGTGCTCCGGTAGGTTCATCGCAAAGTAGGATTTTAGGGTTTTTGGCAATGGCTCGAGCAATTGAGACCCGTTGTTGTTCCCCACCAGAAAGTTGTGCAGGGAAATTATCGATACGGTCATTTAAACCGACCTCTGTTAAGACATCTACAGCGTCCAGAGGATTTTTTGCAATTTCTGAAGCTAATTCTACATTTTCTTTAGTGGTTAAATTTTGCACCAAATTATAAAATTGAAAAACAAAACCCACCTCATGACGACGATAAGTGATCAAATCTTTGGCAGAATACGCAGAAATATCGTTTCCGTCAATCATCACTTGACCGCTGGTATTGGTGTCCATCCCCCCTAAGATATTCAACAATGTAGATTTTCCTGCTCCAGAGGCGCCTAAAATTACTACTAACTCGCCTTTTTCAATCGAAAAAGTTAAAGCATCGTTGGCAATAATTTCTGTATCGCCTGTTTTAAATTTTTTCGTACTGTCTTTTATTTCAATGTAAGACATCTAAAAGCTCCTCCTTATATGGACAACTTGTTGAGTTCCGTGTAGTATTATAGTATGATTACAGAAAACGGGTCTTTGACACTTAATTTTTCTTACGACTATTCAAAAGCTTGTTAAACAGGCTTTTTTTTATTGTTTTTATGTCAAATCTATTATTTTATTTGTAGTAATGTGTAGCAATTTATGGTATAAT
>NZ_BSUG01000025.1 GCF_030161475.1 Tetragenococcus halophilus subsp. flandriensis
AATCACAGCGATTCAGCGACCAAAGGAAGCTGAGAGCTGATGATGAACAGTACTAGGGGAGCGAAGCGGACGTAGTGTCCGAATTAACCGAATCACAGCGATTCAGCGACCAAAGGAAGCTGAGAGTAGATCCTTAAAGGCCTTAGCGACTTGTCGCTTAGACCTTGATGAGATCGAAGCGTAAGCGAAGTGATGAGCAGTACTAGGGCGAGCGAAAGAGAGGCGTAGTATCCTTACTTTTTTTTTTTTGAAAAAACACCTGCAATTTATTTCTGCAATAATTTAAAACTCTGAATAAGTTTGATACAGAAGGAGTATTTTTTCTCTGGACTTATGTTTTAAAGGCTGATTGTCATAAATTTAATCTTTTGAAAAAAACATTTAATATTAAGAAAAAGTATTCATATGATACTATATTCAAAAATAGGTGTTGTGTGACCACTTTGTTACCTTATTTTTATTAATGAGTAAAAAACAGATTTTTGTACAATAAAATAATTATACTAGCAAGATCATCATGGAAAAAGAAAGGATGTCACTTTGGAAATTGCCTACAAGCCTTCGTTAAATGCGAATGCATTAAAGATTATCGCCGTAACGGCCATGGTCATTGACCACACCACATTTTGGTTAGTGCCAAGTAACACAGCGCTCTATGTTATTTTACGTATGTTTGGTAGACTTGCGGCGCCTATTATGTGCTATTTAATTTCAGAAGGTTACTTTCATACGTCAAATAAGAAAAAATATTTAAAAAGATTATTTATTTTTGCCTTAATTTCTCATTATCCTTATATTTTATATTTCAATTTGACCTCTTTTCAAGCAACAAGTATTATTTGGGGCTTGTTTGCTGGCTTTTTAGCACTATCAATTAGCCAATCAAAGGTAATGCCTCTGGGATTGAAGGTCTTTTTTATTTTGCTTTGTTGTTTAATTTCATGGACAGCAGACTGGAATTATATTAGTGTGTTATGGATTTTAGCTTTTGGTCTTTTTAGAAATAATTTTTCTAGACAAGTGGCAAGCTTTATTTTGATAGGCATGCTTTTTTATGTTTTACCAGATTTTTCAATCTTTGAGACGACTTCCATTTTTCGTTTAGGTATCTTACTTGCACTTCCGCTTTTTACAATCTATGACGGAACATTAGGGAAAAAATCCTTCCTAATGAAATGGAGTTTTTATATCATCTATCCAGGTCATCTTCTGATTTTATACGTATTAAGATATTATATCTTTTGAGGAGGTATTAGAAATTGAACAAAACTAAAAAAATTATCTTGGGGTTAATACTAGCCGTCATAGTGGCTGCAGGTGTTATTTTCCTTATTTCTAATAATGTAGTTAACCCTTCAACAAATCAAACCGAAAATTCAACATTTGCTAGCAATTCCTCAGAAGAAAGCAGTTCAACGTCAGATACTTCTCAAGAGTCTTCGACTGAAGAATCCGTTCAGCAAGAAGAAAACCCTTATGAAGGAGAATTTGAGCTTCCTATCAAAAATGCTTCAGGATTTGCTCCAATTGATTTAGACGTAAAAAATGAAACAGACGATGATGCCGACACACAAGAGACGCTTACACCAGGCTCAGCTTTTCGTATTTTACAAGAAGAAGGGGATTGGTGGGAGATTGAAACCCCTGAAACAAAAGGATGGATACAACATCAGTATGCCTTTATCAATTTACCTGATGTCCTGCCTTCAGCCGTTTATAATAACACCAATACCTATTCATCTTTATATCGGTCTTCAGGCATAGATATTCCTGAGGTTACGAATACTTCTTTATATGATGGTAAAGCTGATAATGAAAGATTGCAAAAAGAAGAATTTGTCATACCAGTTTTATATACAACCGCTAAAAAAATATATGATGCTCAGTCTCAAGCTTTAGAAAACGATGAAAGTTTGCTTATTTACGAAACCTATCGTCCACATGATGCGCAAAAGAAGGTGTATGATCAACTGACAGAATTAGCGGATGAAAATTCAACCGTAAAAGCTGGCGCTGATACTGCGCCGTGGGAAATGTTCTGGTTTATTCATGATGATGTATCTAACCATCAAAAAGGTTATGCTATTGATGTCAGTTTAGCGCAGATTGACGAACAAGAAACAGAATTTTATGGCGATTACTCTGTGGATGTCGTAAAAGGTTATACCGAATATGAAATGCCGTCACCTATGCATGAACTTAGCGCAGCTTCTGCTGTTTTTACAGCGCCAGTCCCAGCACTAGACGCTGATGCCTGGAAAGAGGCAGAGTTACGTCCTGAAATGAATCAAGCAGCGCTTACACTACAAGACTACTTTGTCAATGCAGGTATGACGCCACTGTCTTCTGAATGGTGGCATTTCAACGATCTTGAGGCTAAGGATCAGGTAGAAGATCATGAAAGTGATGGAGAATATACAATTACAGATGTCTTTAGTAGTGAACCCTAGTAAATTTGTCATTAAAAAGTTTTAAAAAGTGATAGCTTTCTTAAGTGAAGTAGAGGATGCGATAGTAATGCGACTGATTATTGACGGTGATGGTTCTCCTGTAAAAGAAGAAGTCATACATTTAGGAGAAAAATTTCAATTAACTGTTTTGATCGTAACAAGTATAGATCATTATACGAATAAGGAAGAACCGCCCTTTGTCCATTTTGTTTATGTAGATAAGGGGGCAGATCGGGCAGATTATGAGATTATCAAGTTGGTAGAACCTAATGATGTTGTGATTACACAAGACTATGGCTTAGCTTCTTTAGCACTGCCTAAAGGAGCACGTGTATTTCATCATTCTGGAGAAGAATATAAAAAAGAAACGATCGATATTTTATTAAATAAACGGTATATGAGTGCGCAGATGCGTAAGGCAGGCAAAAAAACTAAAGGACCCAAAGCTTTTACGCAAAAAGATCGTGAACATTTTTTTGCGGTATTGGATGAAGCTTTAAAAAAAGAATTTCGTCATTAAAAGGGGATATGAAAAAAATATGTTCGCTTTTTTCATTTTGTGCTAAAATATATGAGAAATAACTTAAAAAGTGATACTCAAATACAGGAGGAAAAGCCTTGAGAATTATTTTATTATATGGAGGACAAAGTGCAGAACACGATGTGTCGATCCTTTCAGCTTTTTCTGTGCTCAATGCGATTTATTATAACTATTACCAAGTTCAATTAGTTTATATCACAAAAGAAGGTCAATGGATCAAAGGTCCTTTGCTTAATGAAAAGCCTGAGTCAGAAGAAGTGCTACATCTTCGTTGGCAAGATGAAGGAGATACTGCTAAAGTCATCCAACCGTGTCAAATTAAAGAAGATAATGCTATTGTACTACCTATTCTTCATGGACCAAATGGAGAAGACGGCACGATTCAAGGCTTTCTTGAAACAATTGGTATGCCTTATGTTGGCGCAGGAGTTATGACTAGCGCAAGCAGTATGGATAAAATCATGACTAAATATATTTTACATGCAGTCGATATCCCGCAAGTGCCCTATGTTCCCGTGTTGAAAAATCAGTGGAAAGAAAATCCTAAAAAAGTTTTTGAACAATGCGAAGGAACGTTACTTTATCCAATGTTTGTTAAACCAGCTAATATGGGTTCTAGTGTTGGAATATCAGAAGCTCATGATCGACAAGAACTGCAGGAAGCTTTGATTGAAGCTTATCGCTATGATTCACGTGTAGTGATTGAACAAAGTATCGAAGCACGTGAGATTGAAGTAGCTATCTTAGGTAATGAGGATGTACGAACAACA
Organism: Tetragenococcus halophilus subsp. flandriensis; assembly: GCF_030161475.1. GTDB lineage: Bacteria > Bacillota > Bacilli > Lactobacillales > Enterococcaceae > Tetragenococcus > Tetragenococcus halophilus_C. The sequence goes on from NZ_BSUG01000025.1 coordinate 3,762, forward strand.
TTGCCTGGTGAAATCGTCAAAGAAGTTGCATTTTATGATTATAATTCTAAATATATTGATAATAATATAAAAATGCAGATTCCAGCAAAAATTCCTGAAGAAGTTCAAGAAAAAGCACGTCAATATGCTAAGACAGCATATACAACTTTAGGAGGCAGTGGTTTAAGTCGCTGTGACTTCTTTTTAACTAGTAAAAATGAACTATTTTTAAATGAATTAAATACGATGCCTGGTTTTACACAATTTAGCATGTATCCTTCTTTGTGGGAAAAAACAGGATTGCCTTATGGGGACTTGATTGAAGAGTTGATTCAGCTTGGTTTGAATCAGTACAACCAAAAGAAAAAATTACATGTCGATGTAGATGAATAAATGTAAAACAAGGCACACAAGTAACAATATTGTAGTGCCTTGTTTTTATATTGCTGATAGGTAAAGATTTTAGTTAATATTGTTCAAGTGATATAAAAATAAGGTAGAGGAATAGGAATAACAATTACACTAAGGAGAAGATATGGATTTAACAATTAAAGAAATTGCAGAAGTCTTGGGAAGCTCTCAAACTAGCGAACAAAAGATTACAAGTGTTGAATTTGATAGTAGAAAAATAAGCACTGGAGATCTCTTCGTTCCTTTAAAAGGAACAAGAGATGGCCATGAGTTTGCTGCTTACGCCCAAGAAAGTGGCGCGATTGCTACACTTTGGAGTGAAGATATATCTGAAGCACCAGAAGGTTTATTTGTATTTTGTGTGTCAGATACCAAAAAAGCTTTTCAAAAGTTAGCTAGTTACTATCGGCAAAAGCTTGCGCCTAAGGTCATAGCGATCACAGGAAGTAACGGCAAAACAACGACTAAAGATATGACAGAAGCTGTTTTGGTGCAAAAGTATCAAACATATAAAACACAAGGAAATTATAATAACGAACTGGGTTTACCTTATACGATTTTACACATGCCTGAAACAACAGAGATTTTAGTCTTGGAAATGGGAATGGATCACGCAGGTGATTTAACACTCCTTTCTCAGATAGGCCAGCCAGATGCAGCAGCGATTACTTTAATCGGTGAGGCTCATATTGAAAGCCTGGGTTCACGAGAAGGTATTGCAAAAGGCAAAATGGAAATTACTGCTGGGTTAAAAAAAGACGGTGTATTGTTTATTCCTGTAGATGAACCTTTATTATCTCCACTTATTCGTCCTTTAAATCAAAAAGTAGTAACTTTTGGTTTAAAAGAAGGAATGGTTCAAGCCGAGGTATTAAATACGACAAAACAAAGTACTGAGTTTTCTATTAATGGAAAAAATTTTTTGATTCCTGTTATTGGAAGCTATAATGTCAAAAATGCTCTTGTTGCTTATAGTTTTGGCCATTATTTTGGACTAAGTGATGAAGAAATCGCAGCGGGGCTAAAGAATTTTCATTTAACCAAAGATCGTACGCAATGGAGTAAAGCCGCTAACGGAGCGGATATCCTAAGCGATGTATATAATGCAAATCCCACAGCGATGGGGTTAGTGTTAGATAGCTTTGCTGAATTAACATTGCCAGGCAGAAAGATTGCTGTATTGGCAGATATGCTTGAATTAGGAAAAGATTCTAAACAAATGCATCGCCAAATGGCAAAACATATTGGTGATTCCTTGGCCGAAGTTTATCTATACGGTTCTGACATGGAGGCTTTATATCAGGTATTAAAAGATAGCAATAAAGATGTTTTTTATTTTACTGAGGATAGAAAAAAAGAAATGATAGAAGCGATCAAAAGAGATATTCAAGCGCAAGATTCGGTGCTTTTAAAAGGAAGTAATGGTATGGGATTGGCAGAAGTTATCATAGCTTTACAAGAAAAGTGAAATGAAGATTGCAAACTTGATGAAAGTTTCAAATTATGCTATACTGATGAATGTGCCGAAAGATGAAGTATATATTGAAATAACTGATAAACAACGCTACCTTTTATAGGTTAAAAATAGTAAAATTCGTCAGAATAAATTCAAATGAGGCTAAGACAAAAAAAGAGTATGTTTTGTCCTAGCCTTTTCTAATGCCTTCAAGAAGCGGTTTTTCGGTAGAAACGATGCTTTAAGCTTTATTTGGGGACAGGGTTTAAGTGATCGCAGAAAAAAGTAGACGCTTCACAAAAGTGAAAAGGAAAAAGTAATCTTTTTCATGTTTTTTAAAGAGGAGGATTTATTTGAAGTTTAAAGAATTAAATTTGTCACAAGAATTATTGGATGCTGTGACAAAAATCGGTTTTGAAGAAGCAACGCCGATACAAGCAGAAACAATTCCATTAGCGATGGAAGGAAAAGATGTCATTGGCCAAGCGCAAACAGGTACGGGGAAAACAGCTGCCTTTGGCTTGCCTATGTTAGACAAGATAGATGGTAAAAAGAAACAAATTCAAGGCTTGGTCATTGCACCTACACGGGAATTGGCAATTCAAACCCAAGAAGAGCTATTTCGTTTAGGAAAAGAGAAGAAAATTCGGGTACAAGCGGTTTATGGTGGAGCAGATATTGGCAGACAAATTCGTCAATTAAAAGATAATCCACAAATTGTTGTAGGAACGCCCGGACGGATGCTTGATCATATCAATCGTCGTACATTAAAACTTTCTACAGTTGAAACGTTGGTTCTAGATGAAGCAGATGAAATGTTGAATATGGGCTTTTTGGAAGATATTGAAAAAATTATTGCCCAAGTCCCTGAACAACGTCAAACATTATTATTTTCCGCTACAATGCCTAAAGAAATTAAAAGTATTGGCGTAAAATTCATGAAAGATCCCCATCATGTTCGAATCAAAGCTAAAGAAATGACAGCCGATTCCATTGACCAATATTATGTAAAGGCAAAAGATTATGAGAAGTTCGATATTATGACCCGTCTTTTTGACGTTCAATTGCCAGAACTAACGCTTATTTTTGCTCGCACTAAACGCCGTGTTGACGAAATCGCGCGTGGTCTGGAAGCTCGTGGTTATAAAGCAGAAGGAATTCACGGAGACCTTTCTCAACAAAAACGGATGAATATTTTAAAATCCTTTAAAAAGGGTCGTTTGGATATTTTGGTTGCAACTGATGTAGCCGCAAGAGGTTTAGATATTTCTGGTGTCACTCACGTGTACAATTATGATATCCCTCAAGATCCAGAAAGTTATGTTCACCGTATTGGAAGGACAGGACGTGCTGGCAAAAGCGGGATGTCAGTGACTTTTGTAACCCCCAATGAAATGAATTATTTGCACGTTATTGAAAACTTAACGAAAAAACGGATGACACCTATGCGTCCACCTTCTGATAAAGAAGCGTTCAAAGGTCAAGTTTCTCAAGCGGTAGAATTAATTGACGAAAAGATGAACGAAAATGGTTTGGATAAATACGCTAAAGATGCTAGTGAATTGTTGGAGCATTATTCAGCGCAAGATTTAGCAGCATTATTACTAAAGACGTTAGCTAAAGATCCTGCGGAATCAGTGCCAGTAAAAATCACACCAGAACGTCCGTTACCTAAAGGTAAATCAAATAAAGGACGTCGGAAAAATTACTCGCGCGACCGTAATAATAGTAATGGTAATCGGCGGAAAAATAATAATGATTACTATAAAAAGAATAATAAAAACCAAGGAAACAAAAATAGTTATCCTAAAAAAAGCCGACGTGGAAACGAAAAGAAACAAGATTTTGTAATTCGAAACGGTAAAGGTTAAGAAAAATGATTGAGAAATTTAAATTTCTCAATCATTTTTTTGTTTTCATATAAATATATATAGTTTTTCAAAAAAGTTTGATAAAATAAGTGTAAATTCTAAGAAAAGGAAAAATGAGATGATTTATGGTATTGGGCTAGACGCGGTCGAATTAGCACGTATTAAAGCAATTATTAAGGAAAAACCAAAGTTGATTAAACGTATTTTGACTGAAAATGAACAACAATTATTTTCACAGCTATCCACCAAACGACAAGTTGAATTTTTAGGGGGACGTTATGCTTGTAAAGAAGCATTTTCTAAAGCTTGGGGTACTGGTATTGGAAAAATATCTTTTCAGGAAATGGAGGTTTTATCCAACGCGGTTGGAGCGCCAGTCGTCACTGCTTCACCGTTTGCGGGAACAGCATTTGTTTCCATTACTCATACTGATGACTTAGCTTTGGCACAAATTATTTTGGAAACTTAGAAAGAAGGAAATGAATTTTGGTTACTTCATATCATCGTCCAACAAAAGCAGTGATCGACTTAAATGCTATTGAGCAAAATATCGCACAAGAAAAACAACGTCATCCAGATAAAGAAATCTTTGCTGTCGTTAAAGCAGATGGTTACGGACACGGGGCGGTTTCTGTAGCGAAAGTTGCTTTAAAAGCTGGCGCTCAAGGATTTTGTACTGCTACACTTGATGAAGCCATGGAATTACGCCGTAGTGGGATCACACAGCCTATTCTTATTTTAGGGATTATTTCTCCAGCTGATGCAGCATTAGCTGCAGCTTATCATTTATCTGTACCAGTGGCAGAGCTTGAGTGGTTGAAAGAAGCAGCTGTGTACTTAAAGGATAGTTCTTTGACACTACATTTACATATTAAAATAGACACTGGCATGGGTCGAATCGGTTTTTTAAATGCAGAAGAAACAACACAAGCACTAGAAGTCATTGAAAAAGAACAGAACTTTTATTGGGAAGGTATTTTTACGCATTTTGCTACGGCTGATCAAGAAGATGTACAATATTTTCAAGCCCAGAGCCGTTATTTTAATGAGATACTAAATACTTTACCTTATCAACCTAAATATGTTCATACGGCCAACAGTGCAACTGCTATGTGGCATCAGGACGTAGGAAATATGGTTCGTCTGGGTATAGCAATGTATGGGTTAAATCCTTCCGGAACAGCACTTACTTCTACTTATCCTTTATACCCAGCACTCTCTTTAGTTTCAGAGATTGTTCAAACAAAAAAATTACCTAAAGGCTATGGTATTGGTTATGGTAAAACTTATGAAACAAAAACTGAGGAGTGGATTGCTACCATACCGATTGGTTATGCCGACGGGTTTACTCGTGATTTGCAGGGATTTCATGTGCTGATTAACGGTGAATTCTGTGAAGTTGTAGGACGTGTTTGCATGGATCAAATCATGGTACGTTTGCCTGGAAAAATAAAAGATGGTACAAAAGTAACCTTAGTGGGAAAAGATGGAACAAATGAAATCACCTTGCAAGATATCGCTACATATAAGGGTACAAATAATTATGAAGTGGCTTGCTTAATTTCAAATCGTGTACCAAGAGAATATGTAGAAAAAGGATGAAGTCTATGATAAAACGTGGAGAGATTTATTACGCAGATTTATCTCCAGTTGTAGGGTCAGAACAAGGCGGTATTCGTCCTGTTTTGGTTATTTCTAATGATTTGGGTAATTATTTTAGTCCAACAGTTATTGTTGCTGCAGTAACCGCGAAGATGGAAAAAACAAGTCTACCTACACATATCGGTATTGAGAAAACGACGAAAGGTTTAGATAAAGATTCAGTTATTTTGTTAGAGCAGATTCGAACGGTGGATAAGTCCCGTTTAAAAGAAAAAGTGTGCGTTTTAGAAGAAGGAACAATGGAAAAAGCGAATGAGGCATTAAAAGTTAGTGTTGGCATCGATGTAGTTGTTAATGAAGAAGGCCTCAGTACATAAAAAAGCAGGTGAAAACTTGGGGTATCTCGTTGTCATTCTTATGATTGGATTATTATTGTCATTAATTTTTAAACAAATTTGGCAATTTTTCTTTAAAACAAGAAAGCAAGGGATTTATGGTTACTATTTGCTGGTGGAAAAGCAAAAGGAAAATAATTTAGGGAAATTCTATGGCATCTTTCAGCAAGGAGAAAAAGAATATCAACTTGAATTAGCATTTTCTATGTACATACATTTACAAGTACCACAAAGAGGATACTTACATGCTGAAAATGGCAAAGTATTAACATTTAAAACAGAGGAGTGATTGATGTGAGACATCGTATCGGATTTTATGGCGCGGGGAATATGGCGCAGGCAATCATTGCAGGCTTAGTTGGTTCTAATATTTATAAGAAAGAAGAAATTTTTGTTTATAATCATCGTTATGAGCCAACTTTGCAAGCAGTAGAAAAAAAATATGGTATTCAGGCAATAATAGATGAAAAAGAATTGTTTGAACAAACAGATTTAGTTATTTTAGCAGTCAAACCAGCAATCTTGGTTCAAATACTTCCTCGAATAAAAACATATTTGCAAGAAGAACACCTGCTTGTATCAATTGCAGCTGGTGTTAGTATTCAACAAATTGCCGAGTTAACTGGACCGCATAAAATTATTCGTGCGATGCCTAATACGCCTGCGATGGTCAATGAAGCGATGACTTCTATTTCACCAAATGAATTGGTTTCTGATGAAGAAACACAAGTTGTCTTAGATGTATTCAATAAATTTGGCAAAGCTAAAGTTGTTTCAGAAGAAGTTATTGATGCTGTTGTAGGTGTCTCCGGTTCAGCGCCCGCTTATGTTTATTTGTTTATCGAAGCTTTAGCAGATGGGGCTGTAGCAGAAGGATTGTCTCGAGAGAATGCTTACGAATTTGCCAGCCAAGCTGTTTTAGGCGCAGCCAAAATGGTAGCAGAAACTGGCAAACATCCAGCTGAATTAAAAGATATGGTCACTTCACCCAAAGGAACAACCATTGCTGCTGTTCAATCTCTAGAGGAAAGTAATTTTCGAGCAAGTGTCATAAAAGCTGTGAAAGCTGCTGCTAATAAAAATCATGAGATAGGTAAAGAAGATTAAGATACAAAAAAATCGAGCGACTTTACATTGAAAAGTAAAGCTGCTCGATTTCTTTTTATGCTAGTGTCTATATTAAGTTTTACTCGTACGACTTGATGGATCTAGTCGGTGTTCAATGAGTCCTAATAGCCAGTCAGTTAAAATTGACATTAGTGCAGTCGGCAGCGCACCAGCCAGAATAATTGCGGCGCCGTCAGTCGCATTTGTACCACGAACGATAATATCACCTAAACCGCCTGCGCCGACAAAAGTCCCGATTGCAGTAATTCCAATGGAAACCACTAAGGCGTTTCGCAGCCCTGCCATAATGACAGAAATTGCTAAAGGCAATTCAACCATATAGAGCCGTTGCCAGGAGGTCATCCCCATGCCTTTACCTACATCCAAAATATTCTTGTCTACTTGCGTCATTCCTGTATAGGTATTTTTAATAATAGGTAATAATGAGTATAAAAATACGGTGATGATAACCACGTTGACCCCTAGACCAAAGGCAAACATTAACATAGATACCATGGCTAAATGAGGGACAGTTTGGATAATATTTGAAACACGAACCACCCAACTAGCTAAGGTTTTTCGTTTTGAGATCATAATCCCGATAGGAATTCCTACTATCGCCGCAAATATTACACCATAAACGGAGATTAAGAAGTGACGAACAAACTGAGAAAAAACGTAACTTCCGTTTTCTTGAAAATAATAAATAAATTGTTCCATTAAGTTCATTTGACTCATATCCATCTTATATCACTCCTCATCTTCGAAATAATTGTTTTGTTGTAAAAAGCGTTCAGCTACAATAGAAGGTTCAACTAAATTATTGTCGGATTGATAGTTCATTTCCTGCATAGTTTCTGTATCAATCTTACCCGCTAAACGATCGATAGCTTCTTTTACTTCGGGATCTCTTTGCGCTAATTCGTCATTTATGATGGGAGAAGCATCGTATGGCGGGAAGTATTGTCGATCATCTTCTAGCATGACAAGGTCATAACTTGCAACACGTCCGTCAGTTGAATAACCTAATACCACGTCCATTCGATGGGCTGCTACAGCATCATAAACTAATCCAATCTGCATAGGATAAATTGAATCAAATTCAAAACCGTATTCTTGCGTAAACCCTGGGTAACCATCACCTTCACGTGTCATCCACGCCCGATCGGCCCCAACGGTCAATTCGTCAGCGACATCTTCTAAATCACTTACTTTTTCTAGGTCATATTCTTCTGCTGTGTCTTTACGTACTAGAAAAACATAAGTATTATCAAAGCCATAAGATGCCATCCAATCTTGATCATAGCGTTCTTTAAATTCTTTTTGTACGATATCTAAGGCTTTGTCAGGATCTTTTTCTGGAGGCAAGAGTAAGGTAGAAGCAACATCTGTACCCGTATAACGAGTAGAAGAGATGTCTGCGTCTCCATTCATCATGGCTTCATGGTTAATATTCGTTGTTCCTAAATTATTAATGATCGTCGTTTGTTTATCTGTATAATGTTCAACCATTCCGGCAACTATACTAGCTAATATCTGTGACTCGGTAGTAATACCGCCAGTAATAGAAACAGTATCTTCTGATTGATTTGACGCTAGTCCTGGAAAGGAACAACCGGCTAATAAAAACAGCCCACCTAAAAATAAAATAAGTTTCTTTATTTTTTTCATTGTTCACTTTCCCCCCTTAAAGAAATTGGCGTAAGGAATGTTTCCAATTTTTCCAATAAGTAATCGACGATTATCGCCAGTAAAATTGCAGGAACTGTACCACCAATGATAAGTTCTGGTTGGTAATTATCTAGTCCACTAAAGATAAGTACCCCTAAACCACCAGCACCGATATAAGAAGCAAGTGTCGCCCAAGCAATGACATAAGTTGTTGCTAGACGTACGCCAGCCATAATGGTAGGTACTGAGATAGGCAATTCCACACTTATAATTGACTGGATATTAGTCATTCCCATTCCTTTTGCAACATCAACATAGTTGGGATCTACATTTTCCATACCGATATAAGTATTACGTAAAATCGGCAGTAGTGAATAAATAAATAATGCAATGATCGCAGGTGTGCGACCTACACCAAAAAATGGAATCATCAAAGTCAGTAAGGCAAGCGCTGGAATGGTTTGTAACGCACTGGCAATACTGATTACAACGCCAGCAATTTTATTTGTTCTTGTCAATAAAACACCTAAAGGAATGGCAACTATAGTTCCTAAAAGAATTGCTAAAAAAGAAATCACAATGTGTTCAAATAGATTCCCTATTAATTGTGAACCGTATTCTGAAAAGAAGGCTTGCATAGTCTAGACCTCCTCTGTTTCTTCTGGCTTAAATGACTCGGCTGCATCCTTAATTGATTGTTCTTCTCCCCATAAGACATCATAGACGATATCTACTAACGTAGCCCGGGTTAAGATACCCACAACTCGCTGTTTATCGTCGATAACAGGGACATATTTTAATCCCCGTTTTAAAATACGTTGTAAGGTATTACGTAAAAGAGTATCTTCTTTTACAGAAGAAACATCTGTTTTAATAATGTCACCCACACTTGTTGTGCGATCGCTTCTTCGATTGATTGTTTCGATATCAATGAAACCTTTTAAGATTTCGCGATTATCTGTGACAAGTAGGGTGTCTACTCGTTTTTCACGCATCAAGGTGATAGCTTCTTGTATTGATTTTTCGGAAGTGATCGTAACGGCCGTTGTCATTACATCTTTGACTAAAGTGTTATCTGGTTGTGCCTGCATCAAACGATCCTCGCCTAATAATTCTTCTACAAATTCATCTGCCGGATTGTGTAAAATATTTTCTGGCGTATCATATTGAATGACTTTTCCTTCACTCATAATTGCGACATGATCGGCTAGTTTTAAAGCTTCGTCCATATCGTGGGTTACAAAAATGATTGTCTTTTTTAACCGTTTATTTAAATCTTTAATGAGATCCTGTAAAGAATCGCGTGTGATTGGATCTAAAGCACCAAAGGGCTCGTCCATTAGGATAATATCTTGGTCAGCTGCTAACGCGCGTATAACCCCGATACGTTGTTGTTGTCCACCCGATAGTTCGTTTGGATAACGATCTAGCATCTCTTCTGGCATCTCCACCAACTTGATTAGACGTTCTGCGGTTTTATTGCGTTCTTCTTGTGGTGTTTTTAATAATTTTGGCACCACAGCAATATTATCTCGGATAGTCATATGTGGCATCAAACCGATATTTTGAATAACATAACCAATTCTACGCCGAAGTTCTACTGGGTTGATATCGGTCACATCTTTACCATCGATTAAAATTTTTCCTTTTGTTGGGTCAGTCATACGATTGATCATTCGCATAGATGTTGTCTTCCCGCTTCCACTTGTGCCGATCAAACATGCCATTTCTCCTGTTTCAACGGTAAAGGAGATATCGTCGACGGCTTTTTTCCCGCCTTTATAGATTTTTGATACATCTTGAAATTCAATCAAATTTTCCACCCTCAAACTTTTTTATTTAAAACGCTATAATATATAATATGCATAAAACTTGAAAAAATACAACCGTTAAATTCAAAAAAACAAACATTTATGTCTTTTTGAAATGATAAAATGATTGATTTACGAACGAATGAACAGGAAACATTAAAAATAATTTGTTTAAAGCTTATATTTAGTAAGAAATATGCATAAATAATATTTTAACTAAAAGTAACATTTTTATGGACAAAGTTACAAAGAGAATAGGGCTTATACTACTGTATCTATTTTTTGACTGTTATACAGAAGATCTATATCTTTATTATAACACAATTTTATAAATAGAATGGTAAGCTTTGAAGCAAGGAAAAAAAGTGCTAAAATGTAAAACAGACTGTGTAGAAAAGAGTGAAAACAATGTTAACTACAGAAGATTTTGATTTTGATTTACCCGAAGAATTAATCGCGCAAACACCATTAGAAGATCGTACAAGTTCTCGTCTATTAGTATTAGATTCAAAGACTGGAAATTTACAAGATAAGCATTTTTATGACATTATCGATGAGTTAAATCCTGGAGACGCTCTGGTTATGAACGATACAAGAGTATTGCCCGCTCGTTTATATGGAGAAAAAGAAGAAACAGGCGCACATCTTGAAGTCTTATTGTTAAATAACACTGAAGGTGACGTTTGGGAAACCTTAGTAAAGCCTGCTAAACGAGCTAAAGTAGGCACACAAATTACTTTTGGCGATGGTCGTATAAAAGCGGTAGTAGAAGAAGAACTAGACCATGGTGGACGAATGGTTCGTTTTAGTTATGAAGGTATCTTTTTAGAAAACTTAGAAGCTTTAGGTGAAATGCCACTGCCTCCTTATATCAAAGAAAAGTTGGATGATCCAGAACGTTATCAAACGGTTTATGCTAAAGAAAATGGTTCGGCTGCAGCACCAACAGCTGGACTGCATTTTACCCAAGAGTTATTAGATAAAATTCAGCAAAAAGGGATTGAACTTGTATACTTAACACTACATGTTGGATTAGGCACCTTTCGTCCTGTGAGTGTTGAAAATATTGAAGATCATGATATGCACAGTGAGTTTTATCGTTTAACAGATGATGCGGCAGACCGTTTGAATCAAGTAAGAACAAATGGTGGAAAAGTTGTTGCTGTAGGAACGACTTCTATTCGTACGCTTGAAACGATAGGGACAAAATTTAATGGAGAGATTAAAGCAGATAGCGGTTGGACGGATATCTTTATCACGCCGGGTTATCAATTTAAAGTTGTTGATGCTTTTTCTACTAACTTTCATTTACCTAAATCCACACTTGTGATGATGGTTAGTGCTTTTGCTGGTAGAGACAACATATTAAACGCTTATCAACACGCGATTGAAGAGCGTTATCGTTTCTTTAGTTTTGGCGATGCGATGTTTATTAAATAAAAAAATAAAACCAAATGGCTTCACGTTTATCGGTAACGATGATGGGGAGGCGTTTGGTTTTTTATTAGAGTAACTGAGGTGAGATTTATCCAACCTTCTACTATTGTTTTTATAGAGTGAATAAACAAGTGTATTTACTTTTATTGTTCATTCACCATATGAACGAACAATATTTTTGTTTTTTATTGGTTGTTCACTACATGAACAACCAACGTTTTTGCGTTTTATTACTCATTCAATCTATGAATGAACAATATTTTTGACTCTTATTGTTTGTTCACTTTTTAAATCAGCATTTTTCATTTCTCATCATAACGCTTTGGATAAAATTTTGTTAATTTTAAGGGCAAAAAATAAGACAGCACTTTAGAAAGTGCTGTCTTACTAACATTTATAGTCATTTCATCTACTCTTTAGGTAAGTTATCATAAAAAGCTGCTTTTGTAGCGTAGATATAAGGCATTAACCAAAGATAACCAATTCCCAAAGTAAGGAAAGAAAGAATATGCCAACCGATAAAACTTAAATCCAAGAAAAATAATTTTGCTTTAAAACCGTCCATTAAATGACGACTAGCAGTAATAGAGTCAAGATAACGAGGGGTTTGGCCTGTTTCTTCATAAGTATCGTAATAGATAAAATAACTTTGTGAATAAGAATAACTTTTGATGATACCTGGAATGACAAGCAATAACGTCCACAAAAATTGAAATATTGCCGTCAGCAAGTAAATAACAAGAACTGCTAAAGCATAAGGAGCACGAAAAGTCCGGAAAACATCCTTAAATGGACGGATAATTTCCTTTTTCCCTCGCAAGACGTCCAAAAATGTCCAACTTATAGCTACGGTGAAAAAAGCAGTGACAAGCCCAGAAATAAAGCTTGAAGAACCGCTACTCGACCCATCAGAACCAGTAGTAGTATAAGGATTTGCTTCATTTATAAACTGGAAGTTTTGGCTGAGAAATAATATAGCAGGTATTGTGATAATTGCGATTACAGCAAGTATAATTAGCACAGGGACTAAGTTCATTAAAACACTTTCTTTCCAGCGGCCCTTTAGCATTTGTCTAGCTTCAGCGCGTAATTCAGCGTTCGATTTCATAAAAACCCTCCTTTATCTGTTTAGATATTGTTATCTTATAAATAGTATAACAGAGGGCGATAAAAAGCAAAACTAAGAAGTATCAATAGTATCTTTGGATATTGCAAAATCTTGTTTTTACCTTTATGATAAAAGGTGGTTTGTAAATATTTTGAAATTTAAGGGTATTTTTAACTGATAAACTTAAGAAAGTAGGGCGAAATAATGACACAACCCGCCATTAAATATCGATTGATCAAAAAAGAAAAACATACTGGTGCTCGCTTAGGTGAATTAATTACTCCTCACGGAACTTTTCCAACGCCGATGTTTATGCCTGTAGGTACACTTGCTACAGTAAAAACGATGTCACCAGAAGAACTAAAAGAAATGGGTGCTGGTGTTATTTTAAGTAATACCTACCATTTATGGTTACGTCCAGGAGAAGATCTTGTAGCAGAAGCAGGTGGTTTGCATAAATTTATGAATTGGGACCAACCTATTTTAACTGATTCTGGAGGGTTTCAAGTATTTTCTTTAGCTGATATGCGTAATATTGAAGAAAAGGGTGTTCATTTTCGTAATCATTTAAACGGCTCAAAGATGTTTTTATCTCCAGAAAAGGCAATTGATATCCAAAATAAATTAGGTTCAGATATTATGATGAGCCTTGATGAATGTCCGCCTTATGATGAAAGCTATAACTACGTGAAAGATTCTATTGAACGCACTTCGCGTTGGGCAGAAAGAGGGTTAAAAGCTCATGCTAATCCTCAAACACAAGGCGTGTTTGGTATCGTTCAAGGGGCAGGTTATAAAGATCTAAGAAAACAAAGTGCTAAAGATTTGGTGAGCTTAGACTTTCCAGGATATTCTATTGGAGGATTATCTGTAGGAGAACCTAAACAAGAAATGAATCATATGTTAGAATATACAACGCCTTTGATCCCTGAAGATAAACCTCGTTATTTAATGGGTGTGGGTGCGGCCGATTCTTTAATCGATGGCGCTATTCGTGGTATTGATATGTTTGATTGTGTATTGCCTACTCGAATTGCTCGTAACGGAACTTGTATGACTTCCAAAGGTCGCTTAGTTGTAAAAAACGCAAAATTTGCGCGAGATTTTCGTCCGATCGACGAACAATGTCATTGTTATACATGCCGTAATTATACACGGGCTTATGTGCGACACTTATTAAAATGTGATGAAACGTTTGGTATACGCTTAACAACTTACCATAATCTTTATTTCTTATTACATTTGATGGAACAAGTTCGTCAAGCGATTAGAGACGACCAGTTACTTGAATTTCGGGAACAATTTTTTGAAGAGTACGGATTTAATGAAGAAAATGCGAAAAATTTCTAACTTTCTAGAAAAATACTAGTGAAAAGTACTTGCTTCTGATAAAGTAGAGAATGAAATGATAAAAGTTGAGGTGAAAAAATAATGGAAATACTTATAATGCTGGTACCAATCATCATTTTGATGTATTTTATGCAACGTTCTCAAAAGAAACAGCAAAAAAAACGTCAAGAGGTATTAGATAGCATGCGTCCAGGCAACCAAGTGATAACAATTGGGGGCTTGCATGGCGTAGTTTCAGAAATTGATGATGACAAAAAGACAGTAACACTTGATTGTGAAGGAATCTTTTTAGAATTTGATCGTGCGTCTATTCGTACCGTAAAACCAAATTATAGCGAAGAAACCGCACAAAGTGGTTCAGTACCTCCTACAGATAACACACCAGAACCTTCAGAAGAAGCAAACAATGAAGATAAAAATGCTGGTGATAACGCTCAAGAAGAAAAAGATGAATCACAAGAATAGTTGTCTAAAATAAAATCATAAGATTAAGGGCTAGTATAGTACTAGTCTTTTTTTATATAAAAAAGCCTGTATAAACAAAGTGAATGGCTCTGTTCATATAGGCTTACGCATACTATATTTTCTGATATCAATATTTCTAGCCTGACACCAATTTTTAGCTTCTCCTGTTAAAATTAAAGGAACTGATGTTAAATCAGAAGTTTTTAAGGCACCACTCATCGTATAAAGAGTTTGTAATTCACTTTTCCAACGTTCGATAAGTTCAATGGTTGCTTGGCAACCATTGGTCAGTAGGTAATTTAAAATCGTAGCGGAGATGCCTACCGTTTTGGCACCAAAACAAAGAGATTTAAAAATATCAAAGGCGTTTCGAATCCCGCCAGATGCGATCAAGTTAAATTCTTGGGAAATTTCATTTGCTTCTAACAAAGACTCGACTGTTGTTTGGCCAAATTGGTCTAAATAATTAAATTCTCTTTTTTTCCGACGAGCATTTTCGATTTGTGTAAAACTAGTACCGCTGCTACCCGCAATATCAATAGTTTTAACACCTGTAGCTAGTATTTGCTTGATCGTCTCCCGACTCATACCAAAACCGACTTCTTTGACAATAACCGGAACTTCAATATGCGCTACGATTTCTTCTAGCAAAGAAAGCCAGTGGGTAAAATCGCGATCCCCCTCAGGCATTACAAGCTCTTGAGGCGTGTTCAAGTGGATTTGCAAAGCATCTGCTTGGAACAAATCAACTGCTTGTTGCGCGCTTTTTAAAGAAGAGCCAGCACCTATATTAGCCAATAAAAAACCATCAGGAAATTCTTTTCTAACAATAGAAAAAGAATCTTTGGTCTCAGGTGTTTTTAAGGCGGTGGAAACCGAACCTGTAGCCATCATTAAATCAGTTTCTCTGGCGACAACCGCTAACTGCTGGTTGATTTTTTTCGTCCATTCACTGCCCCCAGTCATCGCATTAATGAAAAAAGGGCTAGAAAACTCATGCTGGAATAATTCAGTACTAATCGATACATCGCTAAAACGATTTGAAGTAAAAGATTGGTGGACAATCCTTACTTCATCAAAGTCATTATGATGCGGCTTGTGGAATGCTTTTGCAAGTGAAACATGTTCATCTTTTCGGTTCATTTGGGTCCTCCTCGATAATGGTAAACATGTAAAGGTAAGGGTATAATGTCAGCTTTTTCCCATTTGCTCATTAAAGGCAGAATTCCTGTCTTTTGGTCGGCGATCACAATGCCACAATCACCACCGCCGGCTCCCGAAGATTTTGCTGCGCCGCCACAATTTTCTGCTAGATCGCACAATTGTTTTAAAGCGGGGGTTTCAATCACAACATTTGTTGCCTTAGCTAAGTTTTGCAGTAGTGTCCGATTTTTTCTAATCATTTTTTTTATTTTTGTCACATCATCTTTAATAAAGCCATCCATTAAATCTTTTACACAACGATGACTGTCAGTTAAAAATTGTTCATAATTTTTTTGTATATCATCTTTATCTTCTTTGGACTGATTCACCTGATCGACTAAATCAGAAGTAGAGGCTGGACTACCTGTCCAACCGATTAATAAACGCATATTTTTAGGAGACTGAAGTGGTTGAATAGAAAGTTTTGGCCAATCGCTTTTAAGTAGATCACTGATTTGCCAAGTTTCTTGTCTTTTTTTTACCCACTTATGATCAAAAGTTGAAAAAGCTAACCAGCCGCCAAAGCAACTAGCAGCAATATCGCCACAAGAACCGTTTCCTTGCACAGCGAGGTGAGCCAAGGCAGCAATTTTAAATTGCATCAGTGGATCCATCTGCAAATCATAAAACAAATTCAGTGCTTTAACTGTTCCTACCGTAACTGCACCGCTTGAACCTAAGCCATATTTACGCCCACTAGAATTATCGAGTTCACTGGTAACTTTTAAATGATAAAAACTTAATAAAGTCCCTTGTTCCTTAGCATAGCGTTCGGTTAAACGTATAGCAGCTAAAATATAATGGAAAGGATTTTCACGATGATCTAAAACCAGTTCTCCATCTCTTCTTGTCCAGCGAATTGGTAAGTCACTATACTGCTGGGATTGAATACTGCCGTTTTCTGTTGCACTTTCGATAGTTACATTAATAAATTGGTCAACAGCTGCTATGATCGCCAGATGACCCGGTTCAACAACAGCGTATTCGCCTGCAATATACAATTTTCCCGGGGTAGAGACCTCAATCATTTTGCCACTTCCGTTTCTAAAGTTTCCATTCCTTTTCCTGCATAAGCCATCACTAGCTGTTCTGCAGGAAATTCCTTTTGCAACTCATTATAGATCTTTTGGCTATCTTTTTTTTGACAAAGAACTTTTACATTGGGGCCTGCATCCATAGTAAAATAACAATCTTGCCCCGCCTGACGCATGGCGTGTACTTTATTCATTGCTCTTAGACTATCAGGCGTCCAATAAGTAAAGGGAGGAGAAGCCGCTAGAGTAGTTGCGTGCATTTTTAAACAATTACTTTCAGTCACTTCGCCTAAAGCTTGAAAATCGTGTTTAGCAATGGCTTCTCTTGCTTTTTTTATATCTGCATCAACGTTTTTTACCCAATCGGTATAATAAGTTGAAGTGTCTACTGTACGTTGCATACCATTTCTACTAGAAATATCTTTGGCTTTATCATTAATGAGAATAAAAATCATCGCGAGTTCATCTTCCCAATGACTAGACGGTACAGGCAAAGCGTAAGAGTTTTGGTCAGAGTCTCCTTTTTCCCATTCGACAAATCCGCCGTAGATGCTTCGACAAGCAGAGCCAGATCCCTTTCTAGCCAAACGAGATAGCTCTTTATCGGAAAGGTTAAGATGTAAAGCATCGTTACACGCACCGGCTAAAGCAGCTAAGCCACTGGCAGAAGAAGCCAAACCAGCTGCTGTGGGAACAAAATTTTGACTTTGAACAATGGCATATTCAAAAAACTGGCTTTGTTCACGAACTAAGTCTAAAAACCGCCTAACTTTTTCTGTAGACTTTTCGTCTTGCAATTGACCATCAAGATAAAAGCTGTCAGCTGTATAGTCCTTAGAAAAAGAAACACTTGTTTCAGTATAAAAAGCATCTAATGTTAAAGATAAACTATTATTCATAGGTAAAATCAACTGTTGATCTTTTTTGCCCCAGTATTTAATTAGCGCGATGTTAGTAAATGCTCTAGCTTTTCCATTATGCATATTGGTAAACTCCTAATCCTTGTATCCAACTTTCTTTTATGCCTCTTTCTTGTAAAAGTTGAGCTAATTCTACAGCCTCTTCTTTTGTTTTAGTTAAGGCTAAAAAGCAACCGCCGCGGCCTCCGCCAGTTAACTTTGCTCCTAATGCGCCGTTTTCTAAAGAAAATTGGATCAAATCATCCAACAGATTATTGCTGACTGTTAATGATCGTAAATGATTTTGTGCTTGGTTCATAACTTCGCCTAAAATTTCCGGCTGGTTCGTGATGATAGCTTCTTTTGCTTGTTCAGTTAATAAGCCCAGTTCTTCGATTGCATGACTAGTTTGCTTATGAAATGTTTTTAACCGTTGGGAGACAGACTTAACAGCTGCTCTTGTTTGGCCAAGAACTCCCGTATCAGCCACGAGTAAGTAAGCGTCAATATTCATCGGAAAGGTAGTGAATTGTTTATGCTCAAAAAAAATAGGTTCCTTGCTGCTAGCAGCCGCAGCATCCATTCCACTAGGATTACCGTGTGCAATTTTTTCGGCATAATCAGTAAAAGATAATAAGGTTTCTTGATCAAGATATTGTTCTTTCCATGCAAAAAAAGCGCGCGTAATGGCAATAGCAACAGCAGCACTTGATCCCATGCCCCTAGCAACGGGAATAGTGCTATTGATATTTAACTGAAAATTAGGTGTATGTAAATAAGTTTGTAATTTATAAGTTAGTTCTTTGATACTTTGTAGATTTTCAGGTGCGTCTGTTAAATAACCTATATAATAACGTGACATTAAAAAGTTTTTGGGCGCCTGTTGCACAGTCACATGAATCTGTGTGTCATTAAAAGGGAGAACAATAGCAGCTTTGTCATAAACAGCAGAGTGTTCTCCAATTAAAATGATTTTTCCATTTGATCGACCGTTTCCCTGAAATAACATGTTGTGCCTCTTTCTGTTTTCATTTTTTATCCTTTAAATATTCTACTAAATTAATAGGCTCTCGTTAAGTATTCAAAACGTTTTATAAGAAAAAAAGTCAAATCTTAAGGTTTTTTAGAAGTAAAAAACTGGAATATCTTAGTTAATGATCCTAGTTTTATAGAAGGTTAGAGTGACTAAGTTAGGAAAAAATATTTGGCAAACAGAAGGGATGTTATGAGCGTGATTGTGTTAGCAGGTACGATTGGTGCAGGAAAATCCAGTTTAACAGCGCTATTAGCTAAACATTTAGGGAGTCAAGCTTTTTATGAATCAGTCGAAGAAAGTGAGTGTTTTAATTTGTGAAAAAAAGTCATATTATTCGTCTTTTTTCACAAATAAATTTTTGTAGGTGATTTTTCTATGATTCAAATCCTTTTATCTAGTTTTTCATGTGAATTTCCTTGCAATTCTTTAGGTTGTGCAAAAATTATTGATAGTTCTTATCTTCACAATCTTGATATATTATATATGTAAAATAAGGGAGGAAAAACAGATGGCAAAAACAGTAATTATAGGAACGAATCATGCAGGTCTGGCAGCAGCAAACGCTATTTTAGATAATTCAGATCAAGAAGTTGTGATGATTGAGCGTAATGAAAATTTTAGTTATTTAAGTTGTGGTACTGCTTTATGGGTAGGTAAACAAATTGATAGTGTAGATGGCTTATTTTATACTAACCGTGAAGACTTTGAAGCTAAAGGGGCTAAAGTACGAACACAAACAACTGTTGAATATATTGACTTTGACAAAAAAGTTGTTCACGCAATAACACAACAAGGTGACAAAGTCGAAGAAAGTTATGACAAACTAGTTTTAGCTACAGGATCTATTCCGATTTCTCCTAAGGTGCCTGGTCGTGAATTAGAAAACATTACCTTTATGAAAAAGTATGAAGAAGGTCAAAATATAGACCAAATGTTTGAAAACGAAAATGTGAAAAATATCGCAGTTATTGGCGCTGGTTATATCGGTGTAGAAATGGCAGAAGCTGCTAAACGTCGTAATAAAAATGTATTGTTATTTGATGCCTTAGACCGTTGTCTACCTAATTATTATGATACTTGGTTTACTGATGATATGGATAAAAATTTGGCTGATCATGGTATTGAGTTGCACTATGATGAATTAGTAAAGGAATATAAAGGTTCAGACAAAGTGGAACAGATCGTGACTGAAAAAGGCGAATATGACGTTGACTTAGTTATTAACGCGATCGGTTTTTTACCTAACAATCAATTGGCAAAAGATCATTTAGAATTGTTTGCAAACGGAGCTTATCTAGTAGATCGTCATCAACAAACAAGTGATCCGGATGTTTATGCAGTAGGAGATTGTGCGACTGTTTACTCAAATGCTTTACAGGGAACGACTTATATTGCTCTAGCATCAAATGCTCTACGTACAGGCATTGTTGCTGGTGAAAATATTGCTGGCAATCCTGTAGAATCGCCAGGAGTTCAAGGATCAAACGGTATTTCAATCTTTGGACATCATATGGTATCAACTGGTTATTCTGTGGAGTCGGCAGCTAAATTTAATTTAGATGTTAAATATACAGATATTGAAGACACACAAAAACCAGAATTTATGAAAGAAAATGACTCGGTAAAATTACGTATTGTCTATGAAACGACATCTAGACGTATTGTAGGCGCGCAAATGTCTTCGACAACAACAGATATTTCTATGGCGATTCATATGTTCTCGCTAGCGATTGAACGCCAAGTAACGATTGACGAATTGGGTATGCTTGATTTATTCTTCTTACCACATTTCAACCAACCATATAATTATATTAATAAAGCCGCTCTAGCTGCTGAATAATTATGAACTAAAATTAAAAGCTAGCAAGTAAGAGGAATGTCTATTTTCCTTCTTACTTGCTAGCTTTTTTGTTCAAATACGGTATTGAAAATTTATTTAGAAGAATAAAAATTTCCTTCATGCATTAGTGTTCTTTTTTCCGGTATGCGAGCTGCGACTTGCGCGCTACATATAGCATCAGTAAAGACAAAACTGGCTGTATCACCGACCTCGGGCCACTGTTTCTGTCCATTTTCATCAAGGGGTGTAAGATTATTGGTAATTAAACTTAAACTTTGCCTTAAAGCTTGCTCATTACTTTTTCCAGTATAATCACAATAATTACGTAGTTTTTCTACTACATCTCCTGATACATAAGGGCTCCACGAATCATAAAATCCATCACATCCTATACCCACAAAAATATCAGCCTTTTGTAAGGCTTCGATAGGTAAGAGCTTTTTCTTCATGCTGATAGGAATGGTTGTAAGAATCTGAACTGCGTGCTCCTGTAAGCGTGGATAGATGTTTTCCCATGCTTTATTGGATAAGTCGCATAAACCAAAAGCATGACTAAAGCCTGTTTTTCCTTTAAAGTCTTGTTCTTCAACCATGTCTAACCACTTATCCATTGTATAATAGCCTAATTGACCAGGATCATGAAAATGCGTGTCAACATCTACTTGGAATTCCTTGGCAATGTCCATCGTTATTTGTAAAGAATGTTCAATATCCTGATCAATTCCTCCTGGATCTAAAGCGCCCAACATGCTTGCCCCTGAATTTAATGCTTTCCTTAATAAATCAGGCATTTCAGGATGGGCAAGCAAACCATGTTGAGGGAAAGCGATAATGTCAGCTGTTAAATATTTTTCATATTTTTTCAACGCTTTTTTAACACCTTCAAGGTTTTTTAAGCCGATGAAAGGATCAATATTAACATGGGTACGGATGTGATCTACGCCACTAGCCAAATATTTTTCTATCATTGTAGAAGCTCGTTGTTCAGTGGTTTCCGCTAATTTCGTTAATTCTTCTGCTTCTAACTTTAAGCGGTGTGCTAAATTTTTACTAGGTATACAAGCTTTCCAAGGCAAGGATAGGTAGGTTTTATCTAAATGGTTATGCATATCTTTGAAGGCTGGTAAACACAGTTGTCCTTTCATATCAATACCAGCTTCTTCTGAGCTTTGCTTAGTCGGTATGATTTGTGTAATTTTTTTGTCGTCGATTCTTAAATCGAATAATTCTGTCTTTGTTTGTAATCGATGCCGGTTATCAAAGTATTCTCCGGTTTCTAAGCGCACATTTTTTAATATTTTCATCCGCGGTAAGCTCCTTTCAATGCAATATCTGTTTGATAAATGATTTCACCAGCAGAAACTACTGTTGAGATAGGGCACTGGCGGGCGATCATATGAGCACTACTTACGGCATCTACTAAGATAAGGTTTGCTTGATCACCGATTTGTGGCCAAACTTGTTTTCCGTATTCATTTAAAGGAGTGATCCCGCCACTAGCATATTTTAAAGATTGGCTGATTTGGTATTCGTTGATATAACCGCAACGTTCAATAAATAAATTTAATTTTTGAATCGTATCGCCAGTACCAAAAGGAGACCAGTGATCTGTTAAACTATCATGACCGAAAGAAACAGCGACACCGTTGTCGTATAATTTTTTAACTGGAAGGGTAAGATTTTCATCACTAATGACCACTGTGGTGGTGACGTCAACCTTATTTTTAGCCATCCGTTGCATTAATTCATCTAATTCATTGTCATTAACACCTGCTAAAGCAAATGCATGACTCAGAGTGACTGGTTGAGAGAAGTTTTTTTGCTCAATAAAATCTAAGATACGATGGATTTCAAAAGCTCCTAGTGTATCACGATCGTGTAGATGCATATCAATGCCAACATTATATTTTTCGGCTAAAGCAAAAGTTGTCGTTAAAACCTCGCCGATATTGCGGTCTAAAGAAGCAGGATCTACGCCACCAATGTGAGTAACACCTAATTTTAATGCATCCTCTAAGACACTTGAAAATTCTGAACCATTACGTAGCAATCCGTGCTGAGGAAAAGCAACAATTTCATAAGTAATCTGATTTTCATAAGCCTGTAAAACACGCTTAACCAATTGTACATGTTTCGTTTTAATCTGCGGGTCTACGTTTACGTGCGTACGGATGTGCGTGTGTCCGAGCCGAATGTAATGTTGTACCATAGCATGGGCACGTTGTTCAGCAACTTCTAATTGTTCTGGCAATAATGTTTGCTCTTCTTCTAAACGAGTATAGATACCATTTTTTGCCGGAATAGGGGCTTGCCAACCATTGCCAAAATAAGTTTTGTCGATATGAATATGCATTTCACGTAAGCTAGGTAGTAATAGCTGCTTTTTAGCGTCTACCGTGACATCCGCTGCTTCTTGTAAATGAGGACCGATTTTGGTAAAGCGACCTTCCTCTATTAATAGGTCTGTTATTTCAGTGTTTGTTTTTATCACTACTTCATCTTTTGTTTGATAACTAGTTTCTAGTCGAGCGTTTCGGATCAATTGTTTCATTTTTTCACTCCTTAAAAATTGGTTTATTTATTGTTTCTATCTTTTAAATCATATATACTTATACAAATTATTAAAGAAAGAAGTGTTTGCCATGAATATTGCTGAATTTCTGAAATTACCAATGGCGCATAACTTTAAATTACTCACTGGTGATGATCTAGGGATGGATCATAACATTACGGGCGCTAATATCTTGGATAATCCTAAGGCGGATGATTGGCTGACAGCAGGAGAACTGATTATTACATCAGGTTACTTTTTCTATGAAAACTACGCCCAGCAAAAACGTTATTTTCAACATTTTCAGGAATTAAATATTGCCGCAGTCTGTATTAAAACAGGTCAGTTTTTTAAAGAAATCCCGAGTGATCTTATAAAACTTAGTCAACAATTAGAGATTCCTTTGATTGAAATACCTTATGGGATTGCTTTTTCAAAAATTTTAAAGATGATAATGAATCAATTATCTTCCGATTTAGTAAGTGAACAACAATTTACATTAGATATTTATTCGCAATTTTTCGAATCTTCTTTAAATAATGGCGGCATCGATTATATTGCTAAAAAACTCAGAGCAATCGTAGAAAATCCTGTACTTGTTACTACATCTAATTGGGAGGTTTTGTCTTTAACAGGTTTTGAAAATGAATTGCGTACTAGTTTAATGAAGCAAGGAAAAGAGTATCATTTCCCCAAACAAAATTTACAAAACCTTCCTAAAAATGTAGAGCAACTGCAACATCCATTTTATCGTAAATTATATAAAAATGAGCAAGAAGTTTTATGTTGTGTGATGCCGATTTTTTTTAATCAAATTAATTATGGTTACATTATTGTTTATTTAACGAACCGTTTGCTAGTGAATACGGATCATATTGCTCTAGAAAGTTGTACCATGTCTATTGCTTTAGAAGTCGCTCACCAAATTGAAAAAGAGCGGGTGAATAATCAGGTTTACCGGGATTTCTTTGCTCGTTTATTTGCGGGTAAAATAACAGATGTTGAAACTTTAAGGTCTTTTAACATAGACATCAACGTAGAGCTGGAATATTCTGTTTATATTATTTCAGTGTATTTTCCCAAACTTACGGATAAAACACTTTTTGAACAACGTAAGTACGAAGAACAGGCGATGCAGATGTTATTGTCAGCTTTACATCGTTATATTCAAAATAATTTCTTAGATTCAAATGTGTTTAAACAAGGCAATCAGTTGATAGGATTACTAGGTAATGCGAAAGAGACAAAAAAGGCGGCCATTCAAGCTGAGCAAAGTAAAATATTAAAAAGGTTGTTGAAGTACTTAAAGCAACAAATTAACCGGACCTTACACTTTTCGGTTGTAGTAGGCTCTAGTCAGCCTGTTTTATCCGTTGCTAAAAGTTATTCTGAAGCAACTAATATGTTAAAAACGATCGCTGCAAAACAAACTGGGATTCATTTTTTAAACGAATTTTATCTAGATACCTTTTTATCAGAACAAATTTCCACCCAAGCTGCTACTGAATTCTCTGCACATTATTTACACAAACTTATTGCTTATGACCAAAAGAATCATCTAAATTTACTACAAACTTTAGCAAGTTATTTAGCTAATCACCAAAATATTGCAGTTACCGCAAGAAAGCTCTATATTCATCGCAACACATTGATATATCGTATTGAACGCATTGAAAATATTTTGGGCATTGATATTACTGAACCCAATATTGCCTTGTCATTACAACTAGCGTTAAAATTCTATCAGGAAAACGAACTAGAGTGATTTCCAGAGTTTATATCATAAGTAAAAATATCCGAACTACATTAGACAAGACCTGCTTATTGCAGCAACAATCTTTTGTTCGTTCGGATATTTTATTACTTAAGGCGCTATATTACAATTCGACTTATTCTTTATAAGCCCATTTCAGACTATAACTTGGTCCGTAGGCATGCCAGTGTAAGTCTTTAACACTTGGATTGACTAAAGTAGAAAGGCTTCTATTGTAGATAGGCGCAATTACTGCATCTTGGTTAATTAGAATATCTTGTGCTTCAACAAAATCATCAAAACGTGCTTCTTTATCAGCGGCATGATCTTCTCTTGTATCTTGGATTAATTTATCGTAATCTTCATTACTGTAAGTAACGCCTCCTAAGTCACTGCTAGACATAAAGATACGCATTACTGTTAGTGGATCACGATAATCAGTTCCCCAGCCTGCTAATTCTAAATCATATTCTTTGTTTGAATCACGATCCACACGAACAGTAAAAGGAACTTGTTCAACAGTTATTTCTAGACCAGGTAAGTTATCCTGTAGTTCATATTGGAAAAATTCCGCATTTTTCTTGGCTTCTTCGGTGTCGTCAGTTAAGAAACCAAGTTCCACTTTATCAACACCTAGTTCTTCTTTCCCTTTTTCCCAAGCTTCTTTGGCTTTTTCGGGGTCATATGACAGATAGTCGTTTCTCTCATCTGCTACTTCAGTAAAATCTTTTTTACTATCAGGAGATTTAGTTTGCCCTTTTGGAATTAAGTGATCTGTTGGGTTTGAATCATCTTGTAGTATATTTTTTACAAAGCTTTCCTTATCAAATGCTTGAGCAATCCCTTTACGAATGTTTTCATTATCTAATGCGTTCTTTTTGCCATCTCGCTCACTATTCATTTTCAAAAAGAAAGTGGTAAATTGTTCGACGGATTCAAACGATGGGTCATCTTTATAAGTTGGGATATATTCGCTGCTTAGTTTATCGATCATGTCTAAAGCGTCAGTCGTATATAAATTAATTGCTGTAGAAGGTGTTTTTACTACGGTGACATTTGCTTTGTCTAATTTGACTTCATCTTTATCCCAATAGCTCTCATTTTTTTCGTAACCCCAATCATCACCAGAAGCGCTCCAATCACTTAATTTAAATGGTCCATTATAAATTAAATGATCTGAATCAGTAGCGTATTTTTTCCCTTGCTTTTCCACATATTCTTTATTTTGCGGATACAATACCGGATAGGCTAGCAGTGACTTGAAGTAAGGCACGGGCCGCTCTAGGGTAAATTCCAATGTTTTATCGTCAATTGCTTTAACACCTAATGTGTCAATATCGCCATCTTCTAAGTTGATTTCTCGGGCATTTTTCACGACATCAAAAAGTACATCAGCATTGGGTGCTGCATATTTTGGATCAGTGATTTTTTGAAAAGCAAAGACAAAATCATCAGCTGTAACAGGGGTGCCATCAGACCACTCGGCATCATCTCTTAAAGTAAATGTGTAGACTGTTTCATCTTCACTGATTTCAGGTTCTTCAGCAGCGGCTCCCAGTTGTAATTCATCATCTGGTCCTAAAACATAAAGGCCTTCAAAAACTTGACTCATAGCCAAAGTCGAAGTTGTGTCACCAGCTTGACTAGGTTCCATAGTAGATATAGCTGCTGCAGAACTTAATTCGAGAGTTTGTTCAGCACTATCTCCTTGGGTGTCTTGGTTTGTTGAACTTCCTTGACAAGCTGTTAATAGTAATGTAGCAGAAATAGCTCCTAATAATGTTAATTTTTTCGCTTTCACTTTCTCATCCCCTTTTTATAAATAAATAAATTTCTGAATTATCAGATAATTTAAAATATTTGTAATTGCTAATTTACCATAATTGATAAGAGAAAGAACCGTTAAAAATTACAATAAGAACGATCTGCATTTGGTTATTTTGAACAAAAGGACAAAATGTTGAAAAAGAAACTGACGAAAATAGCGAATAATAAAGAAAAATAGTATAAATAATTGACGTGGGTAGATTTATATGGTATAGTATATAAGTTGAGAAATGGAAGTAGAAGCACCCGCTTCTCGCCTTAGTGACAGATTGTGACTGGGCAGAATAGTTTTTACACAAAAAGTTCATTAGAGCTTAGTGTGGATACGTGCGGGTTCTTATAGAAGAACTCGTTTTTTTATGGTGATTTTCAATAAATCTTTCTTTCTCTCAAAAAACTTGGAGGTGAATGACCATAGCAAAAGATATGATGGTTAACGACGGCATTCGTGCACGTGAGTTGCGATTGATCGATCAAAACGGAGATCAACTTGGCGTCAAAACAAAAGCGGAAGCGATGGAGATAGCTGAACAAGCAAACTTAGATGTTGTTTTGGTAGCACCGAAAGCAAAACCACCCGTTGCGCGAATTATGGACTACGGAAAATATCGTTTTGAACAACAGAAAAAAGCACGTGAAGCTCGTAAAAAACAAAAAGTGATCAACGTAAAAGAAGTCCGCTTAAGTCCAGCGATCGATGAGAATGATTTCAATACGAAACTACGTAATGCACGTAAATTCCTTCAAAAAGGCGATAAAGTGAAAGCTTCTATTCGTTTTAAAGGACGCGCCATTACCCATAAAGAAATTGGTCAGGAAGTCTTAGATCGTTTGGCTCAAGAAACAGAAGACGTTGCAACAGTTGAGCAAAAAGCGAAAATGGATGGTCGCAGTATGAATTTGATGCTTGCGCCTAAAAATGACAAGGAAAAATAACTTGCTGGAAAATTAGATAACAGTCAGGTTATATAGATTTTGAGGAGGAAATTAGTTATGCCAAAACAAAAAACACATCGCGGATTAGCTAAACGTGTAAAGCGTACTGCTAATGGCGGTTTAAAAAGACATCGTGCGTTTACAAGTCACCGTTTCCACGGTAAAACCAAAAAACAACGTCGTCAATTGCGCAAACCAGCAATGGTTTCAGCTGATGACCAAAAACGCATCAGCCAACAAATAGCTAAAATGAAATAAAAGGTTTGCGCAGATGTCGCATACTCACTTAAATGAAAGAACTACTTAGGAGGAATTAAACATGGCACGTGTTAAAGGTGGAGCAGTAACTCGTAGACGTCGTAAAAGAACGCTTAAATTAGCAAAAGGTTATTACGGAGCTAAACATACTTTATATAAAAAAGCAAAAGAACAAATGATGAGATCAAATAGTTATGCATATCGTGATCGTCGTCAGAAAAAACGCGATTTTCGTAAATTATGGATTGCACGTATTAACGCAGCGGCTCGTATGAATAATATCAGCTATTCAAAATTGATGCATGGTTTGAAAGAAGCTGGCATCGATGTGAACCGTAAAATGTTAGCAGATATTGCAGTAAATGACGAAAGTGGTTTTACTGCCTTGGTAGAACAAGCAAAATCTGCATTAAACGACAACTAAATGGTAATAATAAAAAGGTCTATTCATTGGAATAGGTCTTTTTTTATTTAAAATAATGATTATAAAGAAACCCTCGGCAATCCTTAGGTATCACCTAGGTAAATTCCCGGGGGCGTTAAGTGCTCATTGTGAAACGAGCATAAGTTGGTATTATTAGTTCATCGGTAAATCGCAAAGCTTGTTTCAATTGGGATCCTTATCAAAACTTTCATGTAAATGAAATGAGCGGTTGTAAAATTTGAGTCCGATTGTGATCAACCATGCAGAAAAAGCTCCCAGCAAGGATCCTAAAGCGATCCCTATAAATCGATACTGTAATAAAGAAGCTACATCTATTTCTTTAGTTAAACTTGCCAGTAGTAAGGCCATAGGTGTTGTAAAAAAAGCAGATAAACCGTAATTCGTACGTACAGCGATTTGTGATATTGTAAAAAGTGAGATAATCAAAAATATCATTTCTAGAATTGTTAAAGGTATATACAAAAGTACAGCGGCAATGCCGATACCGATCACTGTTCCTAGGATACGTTGGATATTGCGTTGCAAAATAGCTCTTAAGTTATCGCCTTGTAAAATAGCTGCACAGGAAATAACCATCCAATAAGGATTTTGTAACTGTAATCCAGCACTTAAATAGACAGCTAAAAATAATGTTGAACCATAAAAAATACCATCGATAAAAACACCAGGATCTTCATAAACGTGTTGTGAAATAGATTTTTCCTCTAAAATTTCTGGAGCTTCTTTTTCCGCAAAGTGTACAATAATTGCCATAAGCATAGCAATAACAGCACCCAATACATAATAACTACATAAAATAGGCACTTGTTTAAGGGGGACATTGATATTTGTTCCCATAGCTGCAACTAAAATACAAAAAAATACTCCGGGTTTTTTGATATCATAGAGTCGGAAAAAAACTCGACCAAAAAAAGCAATAAGTCCAATAATGATGGGTGTGATCCAGCTATTAGAAGAAGTCAAAATGCCTGCTAAAAAACTTGTTAGGATGAAAAGAGTGATGGCCATGAAACGATGGAGTAAGTTTTTTAAAGGAATGTTTTCATAATACATAAGAATAAAAATGCCCAAAAAGCCGAAACTTGCAATAGACATATTATGCGAAAAGTATCCAATAAAAAATATAAAAGTCATACAAAGAATTGTCCCGAAAAGCTGCACTGCGTTGAATCTGGGCTTATGTAGATGCAATAAATCTTTAAAAAAATTATTTTTCACTATATAACCACCTCATTATAAGAGTAACATAGATCTGGCATTTTATGTTTGGAAAAGAAGGAATAGGTAAAATAACAAAGGCTTGAGTTTTCCTTTTACAGGAAAAAACTCAAGCCTTTGTTATTTCTTCTAACTTTTTAACACGCCCGCCGATTTTATCCGCAAATTTTTCGGAATCTTTTTTTGTATAAAACACTAACAGATTTCTCGGTGTTTTATCACGTGTTCGACGACCATCTTTAGAAATGTATCCATGAAAAACTTTTACTACATACATAAAAAGTCCTCCTTTATTCTAATGTAACCTTGATTATACGAAAGACTGGTAGAAAAGCAATAAAAACGCTCACATTTAATGAAAATATTAACTTTTTATTTAACCCATCCACCAGAGATTGTATATTTTAATCAAAGCATTAAAAATCAGAAGAGCTAATTTTTTGATAGTTGGCAAATATTTGATGAAAATCAGGATAATCTTTTTTTAAACGTATAAAATGATTCGTATTTTGTTCTAAAAAACAATGCTTACTGCTTCCAGTGGTTACTATTTGACTTTTTTCATTGATTATTGTATAAGAAAAATCCAATCGTGTATTGTTATATTTTGCGACTAAAGGATCGATCCTTACTTGTTCTCCATAGTGGACCATACCTTTGTATTGACAGTCAACTGCTAATACAGGAACGATAATACCCGCTTTTTCCATATCTTGATAAGCAAGGCCTAAGTATTCTAATAAATCAACTCGAGCTTCTTCAAACCAACGAATATAATTTGAATGATGAACGATGCCCATCTGATCTGTTTCATAGTAATGAGGCTTACGATAATAGCCAGGGTACATATTCTCACCTCTTTCTTATTACAGTCTAAAATTTTTCTATTTGAATTACAAGAAAATAAAAAGGAAATTTTCAGTAATAATCTTGCTAAAAAGCTTGACTTTTCAAGGCTTTTCTTGTAATTTAAAGCTAATACAAAAATGCCTGAGAAGGAACAAACATTTAGTAAAAAACTTTTTAGAGAGAAACTATCTTGGCTGAAAATAGTTTAAGTAAATGCTAGATGTAAAGACATTCCGGAGGAGAGCGAGCCAAAAGCCGTTCCGCTTAAACGAGCGTTATTCGTCAAAGGAAAGCAAGACTTTCAAAATTAGGTGGTACCGCGACTGATTCGCCCTTGTAAAAACAAGGGCTTTTTTATTTGCTGTGAATCACAGCGATTCAGCGACCAAAGGAAGCTGAGAGCTGATGATGAACAGTACTAGGGGAGCGAAGCGGACGTAGTGTCCGAATTAACCGAATCACAGCGATTCAGCGACCAAAGGA
>NZ_BSUG01000026.1 GCF_030161475.1 Tetragenococcus halophilus subsp. flandriensis
ACTTCATCCACAGCCATACCATCGACACCAGCGGCTCCTTTATTACGTCGGACCCTTGTTGCGGCTGTCTTAAGATTTTCTTTTCTTACAACGGACTTCATCAAAGATGAAGACTTACGATACATTTCTTTCATTTCTCCTAGAGGATAACTCGACACATCTACATACGCTTTCAGGTTCCACCTTATCCCTCTGTAGATTGCCAACCTTATGGTTGTTTTCTGTCTTCTTTGCTTCCTCTAACCTCCAATCTATACTTTGTATGAATATTGTTCGGTCCTTCGGTACATTTTCCCTACTATGACCTCAGCTGACTTCTATCTATTCGTTATTACTACGACAGCTGTCGCTAGATAGATATCCTCGGGTAAGGAGTGATAACCTTCCACTCATGCCGCTGCCTCATTTACTGTATGGGATTCGGGCAGTATTGGACTTTGCTTTGTTTGGCAAGCTCATCCGTCCCAATCCAGCCTTCCTATGAGGTTTCTGTTCGTCAGCGCGAGTGTTTGCCTCCAGCTTCCTTCAGATTCCACTTCGCAGTGGACACCCTTGCTTTTGGCTAACAGTTCCTACTGCCAAGCCTGTAGTGGACTTTCACCACCAAGTTATCGCCCATGCCGAGCGCACCAAAATAGTAGTGCAATACCATCGACATATAGGTACTGCACTACTAAGTTTTTATTCCTGTGAATCATTAAAAATAGAGAGTGGCAATAATGCACTGACAACATATTG
>NZ_BSUG01000027.1 GCF_030161475.1 Tetragenococcus halophilus subsp. flandriensis
TTGGTACCTTTATTCTACGAGTTTTCAAGGTGTCTGTTTTCTATTTTGCTCAGAAAACATAAAAAAACTCGTATGGGCTACAAGAAAATCATTCTTGTCTACCAACACTAGAAATTATAGAGCCTTTTTATATTATGCTAAATGAGACAGTAAAAATTTGAGACGGTGACTATCTTTTTGAAAAGTGGTGGTGCTTATGAAAGTAAGTGCTAAAATCTTTAGAAAGGAGAAGCCGTTTGTCCATTGCTAAAGCACTAAGCCTAATAGTTAGTTTCATTAGCCACCGTCTTAATACAACAAAGTATAGCACAAGAAATCGTTTTCTTCAATTAAAAGTGCTACAATCGTAATGATCGCCGCACACGAAAGCAAATCTAGCGCTCTGTTTGAAAAAAATAACAACACTATTGGTGGGATATCAAACAATGTGTCACCAATATTTTTGCAGATTGGTGGCAACTTCCTTGATGTGCCTCCAATTCTCGAGTTATTGGTGGCAACTCCCTCGACGTACCTCCAATCGTTAAGTTATTGGTGGTAACTTTCGCGATATACCTCCAATAATTGTAAACAATGGTGGAATGTCTGAGGGAAAACGAATGACTTTCCCAATTAAGAAAACTTCCCCTGTTACTATAAAGCCTCAATAGATTTTATACTTAGGCGGCTATAATCTACATAGAATAAAAGTAAAGAGCAAAAGGCCATTTGATTTTCTCCATAACATAGTTTATAAACTTAAAATCTTCTACTTCAGTTTACAGTTTCTTCTCAAAACCTTCCATTGGCGCCGCTTGATTTTGGTAATCTTCGGCTTTTTTACCATCAGGCGTGAAATTCATTACACTGCCAAACGACTCTTTCAGATAAGTTTGCATAGCACCTGAAATGCTTAATTCTTCCATGTCTGCAAGACTCATCGTGGTACGAATACTTGCCTCATCGCCCATCATTACTTTTTCTACCCATTGTGGTTCACGTAAAAGTTCACGTCCGATCGCCACTAAATCAGCGCCGCCAGTCAACATTTCTTCGGCATCTTCTGGTCGTTCGACTGAGCCTATACCAATCAGGGGCACTTCATTTGCGATTCTCTTAGCGAATTTTTCCAAAATAGGTGTCGTCTCTGTTGCATCATTTAATGAGGTACGTTTGTAGCTTCCCATGGATAAATGAATATAATCTACTTGATCTTTAATTTTTTCTGCCAGATATAAAGTATCTTCTAAACGAATCCCTGGCGTTTCAACTTCTTCAGGTGAAATTCTATATCCTAATAAAAATGAATCGCTTGCGTACTGTTTAATCGTTTCAGTAACTTCTTTAATAACTGCAAGTGGAAATCTCATTCGTTTTTCCAGGTCTCCTCCCCACTTGTCCGTACGTTGGTTAGAATTTGGTGAATAAAATTGTTGCAATAAGTAAGTATTGGCGCCATGTAATTCAATCCCATCGAAACCTGCTTGAATTGCTCGTCTTGTTGCAGCACCGAAATCTGTAATAATTTGTTCAACTTCTTCTGCTTCTAATGCTCGCGGTGTTTCCAAGCCTGGAGGAAATTCTGCTGCAATCGCACTGGCACTTACAGGTGTTTCTCCTCGTAGTACCTGTGATGTCGATTTTCTCCCTGCATTAAAAATCTGTAAGACCGCTTTTGCGCCATCTTTTTTAATCGTTGTAGCTAGTTGTCTGAGTCCAGGCAGCATGTCATCATTTGTCACAGAAAGCTCCCCTTCAAATCCTTTCCCATTATCAGACACGTTAGCTACTGAAGTAATAACCATTCCCGGGCCACCAGCTCTGGCTGCAAAATAATTAAGTTCATCTTGGGTAATCTTGCCATTATAAAAACTAGACATTGTAGTCATAGGTGCCATTACCACTTTATTTTTTAGCAAAACTCCATTATTAAATTGAAAAGGTTCTAAGAATTGATATTTTTGCATATTTCCACGCTCCTTATTTTTTGTAAAGAGCTGTTTTTTCTCTTTACATATGCTAGTATATAAGTATAAAGGTTAAAAAGTAAGTACGCACTATAAAGTGCTATAGGCACCAAAAAGTTCCTATTGGAAGAAAAGAGGGTTTATTATGAGTAAAATATATCAAATGGGTATTGAAGCTACCTTAGATGTTATCGGTGGAAAATGGAAACCTATTATATTATGTAATTTAGGACATGGCCCCCTACGTTCTGGAGAATTAAAAAGAAAACTCCCTAACGTTACGCAAAAAATGCTAACACAACAACTTAGAGAGCTAGAAAAAGATCAGATCATTGCTAGAGAAGTTTATAACCAAGTTCCTCCTAAAGTCGTCTACTCTTTAACAGAAGAAGGAAAGACATTACGAGATATTCTAGTTTCCATGTCTATTTGGGGAGAAAAACGGATAAAAAAAGCGCAAACAAATGGCGAAGATATTACGCTATTAAGAGATTATGATGGTTTTATTGAAATGTAATGCCAATTGAGAAAAAGTCTAAATTGTCATAAGAAGTGAGGAAGCAACTACAAAAATTTTTTGTAGTTGTTTTTTTGTTAGTTTTTGCAATGTAAGACTTTTGTAAGAATTGCGAAAGAGATTTGAAACTTTCTCTTACTAATATAAGTACTATAGAAAAAGGAGGGACTTCTTTTGAAAAAAGTTTTATTAGCTATAGTATTTATGGTTGTTCTAACTTTTGGCGGGTTGAGGATTGCTGATGCTATCGTAATGTCTGGAGAGGATTACTACTTACAAATCACTGATACAGGCGAGAAAAAAGCAGAAAAAAGTGATAGCGGTGAAAGAATGGTTTCTTATGATTACTCGCTAATCGGTTTTGATAAAAATGGACAGGAAAAAGAAATGTCTTTTACCGCTTTTAAAGATCGTCCTTTGATCCAGGGCGCTTATTTAAAAGTAACCTGGAACCAAAAAAGAGGCGTAACTTCCTACAAGCAGGTACAAGAAAATGAAATTCCAACAAAAGCAAAAGAAAAATTAGATGGAGGGAATTAAAATGGAAAAAATAGTTAATGTTGAAGATGTGAGAAAAGTTTATGGCAAAGCTCAAGGAGAAAAAACAGAAGCATTAAAACAAATTTCTTTTAGTGTAGAAAAAGGCGAATTTATTGGTATCATGGGACCTTCTGGCTCGGGAAAATCTACCTTGTTAAATTTACTAGCAACGCTTGATAAACCAACAAACGGTACGATTACTGTTAATGATAATGATGTAACAAAATTAAAGGGCAATCAGATAGCTGATTTTCGCAGCCAAGAAATGGGATTTATCTTCCAAGAATTTAACTTATTGGAAAATCTGATAGCTTCTGAAAATATTGCTGTCCCACTTTCACTACAAGGGGTTAAAGCAAAAGAAATCAAAGAACGAGTCGATCAAATCGCGCAACGTTTATCAATTAGCGATATTCTTAACAAATACCCTGCTGAAATTTCCGGCGGTCAAAAACAAAGAGTCGCAGCCGCACGTGCTCTAATCACTCAGCCTTCTATTTTATTAGGAGACGAACCGACAGGAGCTCTTGACTCACAAAGTTCCCGCGATTTGTTGGATACCATGAAAGAGTTAAACCAGAACGATCAAATCTCGATTTTACTAGTGACTCATGACCCTTTTTCAGCTAGTTATTGCCAACGCATTTTATTTATCCAAGACGGCATCATCCAAGAAGAAATAAAACGAGAAAATCAAAGTCGCGAAAGCTTTTATAAACAAATACTGACGATTCTAGGTACTTTAGAACAATAGGAGGGATACAAATGCTTTTTAAATTATCATTAACCGGTCTTAAAAGTCGTTGGCGTGATTATTTTGTTTTATTTTCAGGACTGATGATTGCAGCAGGTATCTTTTATATGTTTCAGTCAATGGCCAGTAATAAGGATTTTTTAGCCAATAATTCAACCATTGCTATGACGGGTATTATCTTTCAATTAGGCTCTGTTTTGCTTGGTATTATCACTTTAGTTTATATTTTGTACGCGAACTCCTTTTTAATGAGTATGCGGCAAAAAGACTATGCAATGTTTATGATGCTAGGTGCAAAACAAGCTAAAATTGCATTATTAATTTTTATTGAAACTTTTACAATTGGACTTTTTGCCAGTCTACTAGGTTCAGCAATCGGAGTTGGTTTAACCTCTATTGTAAACCAATTATTGACCCAGCAACTAGATATACAAGTTACTCATTTTTCACCATTAAATCTTAAGGCTTTGCTGATCACTCTTGTCTTTTTTACCATAATGTTTTTATTAGCAGCCACAATCAACGCTTCTTCAATTACTAGACGGCCGATTTTAACTTTATTAAAAGCCAACGAAATGCCTACCCAAGCGCGTCGTAAACCGATCGCCTTATTATTAGAAGTGATTGTCGGTCTAATTTCATTAGCTGTAGGTTATTATATGATGGATAACGTCATGAATTTGGGATTATTAGCTCTTATGATTGCTTTGGTAACAATTGTTTTAGGAACTTATTTAGTTTTTCATTCCGTTATGATTTTTATCTTAGCCTTTTTGAAACATTTTGATCGATTGAGATTGAAAAAGTTAAATAATTTCACGCTATCTCAATTAAGCTTTCGCATACAGGATTATACCAAGATGCTTTCAATGGTGGCGATGATTTTTGCTCTAGCATTGGGCGCGCTAACTGTCGGCTTAGGCTTTCGCAATGAAATCCCTAAAATGACCGAACAGTTCTCTACTTATGATTTGCTTTTAAATAACGCCCAAGATGTTGATCAAAATAAAATCGATAGTTTACACCCTACTTTAGATATTAGCTATCAAATGAAAGAAGACGAAGATACGATTTACTTTAACAAAGAGCAATTTAATAAGGATCCTTTAATTGCGATTGCTTTTGATGCAACTCCTAAAAAAGTAACTTATTCAGGAAACCAACTAGCTGATGACGAAATAAAAATGGACAGCCTACGTACTTTACTGTTACCTAAACAGCGTGACAAGGAAATAAATATGTTGGCCCAAGAAGATTTTACACAGCTAAATCAGCAGTCGAGTAATTTACAAGTTCTTCAAGTAAAAGATTTTATGGCGCAAAAAGAAGAGATCGAATCATTTGCCGCTAATAACGAAAAACGAAACCCTTCTTTAAGTCAAGATCCATTTGCTATGAATCAAAAATTTGATATTTATACGACCTATAATGGACTGTTTTCTGGCTTTGAATTTATGGGATTTTTCCTGGGGATTGCCTTTTTGACCATGCTAGCAAGTTGTTTAATGTTTAAAATTTTATCAGGAGCTGCAAGTGATGTGGCTCGTTATGAAATGCTAAATAAAATTGGAACTAGAATGAGTCTTTTGAAAAAATCTATCAGAAGAGAAATCGCCGTTTTATTTTTAGCACCCGGTATATTAGGTGCCATTCACGTATTGTTCGGCTTAAAAATGTTTACTTCCTTGCTCAGTGAGCCTTATGCTGGTATCTGGATTCCATTTTTAATTTTCTTTATCTTATATCTACTTTATTATCTGCTTACTGTCTGGTTGTATACAGATATTGTTTTAAAGAAAAAAGAATGAGAAATTTGAAGCTTATTTATAATTTTTATAGTTAAGACAGGGAGTGACAGACGAACAATCCTCATATTTGGCATATCGGGTAATGAAATCAAAACACTCCCCATCTTTTCAAAGATAGATAATGAATCTTAAAAACATTGTCTATCTTTGAAATATCAGATAATGAAATAGTAAAACATTATCCATCTCTTGTAACATAGATAATAAATTGCCGTTTCACTCCTCATGTTCTTTCCAGTAGACAAAAAGGTTCACTGCTAATTTATCAGCAATGAACCTTTTTTTATTTTAATCATCATCTTGTTCCACTTCTAATACTTCACCATCGTCTGCATTAATAGTTACTTCAGTTTCATTATCTTTTTCTAAAACATTGACTTCCCAAGTTTGGGTATCATCAGAAACACGTTCTAATTTCCATTCACGCGCTTTTCCGCTATCTGATTCGTTTTCCGCGATTTTAGTTGCTTCTTTTCGACTAATAGCATCATTTTGATTTAACTCATAACGAGTTTCTTCTTCGTCATCGTCGTCATCATCTTTATCACTTTTGTTATCAGTAATATCTCCAGAAGCTGCATCGATTTTTGTATTGTATTCGACTTGCTCATCATAACTTTCTATATCATACACATATCCTTCACGAGTAGGTTCTAATTCTATACTTTCTACTTTTTTATCGTACTTGTCGGAAAATGTATCCAGCGCATCTTCTTCTGTTACCTTAATTTCACTAGTATCAGAATTGTCGAGCTCTTTATCGCTGGTTGAAGCCCAAACGTAGCTTCCACCTAGAACAAAAACTGCTGCAGCTACAATACTTCCAATAATTATCTTGCGTAAATTTTTCATTTTCTGTCCCTTCCTTTCTTTTCTTATCTTTATATTAGCAAGGATTTCCTTTAGAAAAATCAAAATATCGCATAAATTAGATGAAGAATTCTTCATTTTTTAGGAAGTATAACCGTAAAAATTGTTCCTTTCGGTTGATTATCCTCTACATAAATACTACCTCCGTATTTAGTAACAAGGGCTTTTACAATAGCTAACCCGATCCCTGAACCGTTCACTTCACTTGTTCGCGATTGGTCGATACGATAAAGACGTTCAAAAATTTTTCCTTTTTTGTCATCTGCGATTCCGATCCCTTGATCGGCAACTTGTAAGTAAATAACTTCATCTTCTTGCAATGAAACGTTGATTTCACCAGTTGGAGCGTATTTTAAGGCATTTTCCAATAAATTTTGAATGATTTGTTGTAGATCTGACGCTCTTGCTTTGAAATGAACATCTGGCTGTATTTGCAAATTAATTTCACGTTCATTTACCGCCCGCAACTGCTCAATTTCTTGAGCGACAAGGCTCGAAAAATCAATATTCTCCAACTGCTTCTTATTTTCTGTCCGACTTAAAGTCAGCAACTGTTCACTTAATTGCTCAATACGTTTTGATTCTTTATCAATAAATGCCAAGGACTGTGGAATAACTTCCGGATGAGCATCACTTCTTCTTTGAATCAAATTAACATGGCCTCGAATAGCTGCAATTGGTGTACGCAACTCGTGTGAAGCATCGCTAACAAATTGTTTTTCCCGTTCTATTGCTTCTCTTTGTTTTTCTAATAATGCATTAAATGCTGTGGCAACTTGATAGATTTCTTTCGGATCTTCTGGAACCGTCAAAAATCCTTGATTTTCATCTAACTGATTTAATTCAGTCGACATTTTGGCTAGTTTCTGGCTCCAACGCCCTACCATCCAATAAATTAGCAGAGCTCCTATGATTAAACCAGTAAGGTTCAATAATAAGTTGACAATCAAAAGGCTTGTTACAATGTCTGTAATAGCTTCACTGTCAATGATCAAGGCTAGCTGAACATCGCCCATCTCTTTTTCTTCATAGTAATAACGATCGTCATCTATAAAAACTAAATGTTCTAAAAAAGGAATACTTCGTCCTTTTGCAAGGTCTGCAAACTTTTCTGCAGCATCTTCAGAATAATAAGTCTCACCATGGGGTAGACGAACGCGCAATGCTTCTCCTTCATCTTCTATCACATAACGATCGACTAAATTCGCCCAATTTTGTTCTGAAGATGCCCCTTTTTCAATCGTTTCAAAAATATGTTCACTGCGATCAGAAATATAATCATACACAAAGGCTATGGATATGCCCACAAAAACAATATTCATTAAAAGTAAGATAAGAGCAAACAGTCCCATAAAGCGGACTGTTAGCTGCCGTTTAGCTGTTTGTTTAGTTTTCATAAGAACCCCTCAATACATAACCAACACCGCGCACTGTCTGGATCAAGTCCTCCGCGCCCACTTCTTTAAACTTATTACGCAAAGTACGAATGTAGACATCAACAACATTGGTTTGTCCAAAATAATCATAGCCCCAAACTTCATTCAATAATTCATCCCGTTTTTTCACCACTTCAGGTTCTCTCATTAATTGATATAAGATACCAAACTCTTTAGGCGTTAACTCGATAGATTCATTTTTTACTAAAACTTGATGTCTAGCTAAATCCATCTTGATTCCTTGATATTCTAATACATTGCTATCCTCACTTTGCTCTTGTAAACGTCGCTCGATCACACGAATACGAGCAAAAAGTTCTTCGATTTCAAATGGTTTTGTTATATAATCATCCAAACCAGTATCCAAGCCAGTCACGATATCTGTGGTTTGGGTGCGAGCTGTCATCATGATGATGGGCACCTTACTTACTTTACGGATACGACGAGCTACAGTGATCCCATCTAAACCAGGCAACATCCAATCCAGCAAAATCAAATCAAATTGATCTTTTTGCTGTAAAAAAGTTTCTAGTGCCGACTCTCCATTCGTTTCCCAGCTTGTTTGATAACCTTCAAATTGTAGTTCACTTTGAATAAAACTAGCCAAGCTCTCTTCATCTTCTACTAATAATAAGTTTAATGGTTCCATCTTCCCCACCTCTTGTTTCTTATTATAAAGGATATGACAACTTTTATTATAGCAAAATGATAATAATTTCCCATTTAGTTTATTATCAAATGATTTTAGAAGTTTGTCTTCAAAATAAAGGAAAAATTTGATGAAGATTTTCTCATTTTTATAAGCGTATTTAATGCAAAAGCGCTTTTTCGTTGATACAGTAAAATTAACAACAAAACAAGGAGTGAGCAAAATGTATGAATTACATGAACTACTTGCTAAATTAAAAGATTATGAATGGATCGATTTGACACACGAGGTTACTAAAGATATTCCCGTTTATCAAACCTTCAACCCACTTTCAGAAACCACGATCTCAACTATTAAAGAAACCGGTGCTTATTCAGTTGAGTATAGTATCGGTAATTCCCATGGTACACATATTGATGCACCTAATCATTTTGCTGACGGAAAAAGAGATTTATTAGATATTCCGCAAAAAGAACGTGTCCTGCCTTTGTATGTTCTGCATTTAGAAGATAAGGTAAAAGAAAATCCTGGATATGCGGTAACGGTTGATGATTTGCAAGAATTTGAAGAAACTCATGGAGAGATTCCTGCCGATAGTTTTGTTGCTTTTTCAAGTGGTTGGTATAAAAAATTTGATAATGAAGAAGATTTTTTAAATAAAGATGAAAATGGCATCGAGCAGACACCTGGTTGGTCAATTCCAGCCTTAGAATTTCTAAGTCGCAAACGAAAGGTCACTGCCATCGGACATGAAACATTAAATACCGATAGCGGCCCAGAAGCAGCAGAGGCTAACTTTTTAGCAGCCCAACAATACTGGCTAACTGAAGATAAATATCAAAACGAACTATTAGCCAATCTAGACAAAGTACCGGCTGTGGGAAGCATTATTTTCACCACAATGCCTCATATCGCAAAAGCACCCGGGTTCCCAGCAGAAGTTTTCGCGATCGTGCCAAAAAATTAACTAAAATTAATACCATTCCTTAAGTGTTATAAACAAAAGGGATGGTATTTTTCTCATAGGTCCCACCATTATTTATAATTATTGGCGGTTACTTTCTAGACTTGAAATATTGGTGGTAAGTTGAGCGATGTGCCTCCAGTAGGCAAAATATTGGTAGCAAGTTGGATAATGTACCTCCAATATGTTTTAAATTGGCGCTGTATCACTTGATGTCCCACCAATATCGCGATTATCATTGAACATTTAATGTGTAATGAGCTTATTTTACATATTCTCCAAAAATTTCTGTGCGACAGCTTTGGCAGAAAATGGATTTTGACCAGTAATTATCTGTCCATCTTGTACTACAAATGATTTAAATGCTCTTGCTTTTACAAATTTTGCGCGTGTTCTTCAGCCACTTTCTCATTGTAAAAAGGTACAACTGAGCTTTTCCCACTAAGATGTTCTTCAGCAGTCGTAAAGCCGGTAATTTTCTTATCTTTTACAAAGTATTTTCCATCTTTATCCTTTATAAATAATAAGCCTGCAATGCCATGACATACCGACATTACATAACCATTATTTTGATAAATTTGTAAACTAATTTTTTCTAGTTCAGCATTATTCGGAAAATCCCACATCACACCGTGGCCTCCCGTATAGTAAATTCCATCATAATCATTAGGATTTATTTCGCACGGTTTTAACGAATGAGCAAGTGCTTTTTCTTGAAATTTCACTTGTTCATAAATAGCAAAAGATTCGTCGTTAATTGATTTTATACTACGTGGATCTAATGGAACAAAACCGCCTTGTGGACTGACATAGTCGATCTCAAAACCTTGTTTTTGAACTTCGGCGACAAATTCAGTAGTTTCACCCAACCATAGGCCCGTTGCAGCGTTCTTTTCACCATATTTCACTGTATTGGTTAATACGACAAGGATCTTTTTCATTTGGCACTCCTACCTTTTATTCTTTTATTTTAATAATAATTTTCCCTTTAGCATGACCAGATTCTGAATACTCTATTGCTTCTTGTGTCTGTTCAAAAGAAAACACACGGTCGATAATCGGCTCTAATTTTCCAGCTTCAATATAATTACGTAAAATTTCTAATTGCGCACCGCTTGGTTTCATAAATAGAAAATGATAGTTCACATTATATCTCTTTTCTAGACGTGTCAATTTGAATGAAGCTAATCCAAATAGCATTGTTTTAAACCTACACCGTATTCCTTGCCAAAACGAGCATTAGGTGTGCCACTAAGAGTGACGATGTTGCCACCTGACTTTAAAATTTTAAAGCCGTCGGTTAGATTTTGTCCACCTAAAGTATCGTAAACATCATCAAAGTCACTCAATACGTCCGCAAAGTTTTCTTTACGATAATTAACGATTTGATCTGCACCCAAGCGAGTGACTAAATCTTTCCCTCGATCACTGACTGTGGTAGCAACATAGACATCCATTAATTTAGCTAATTGGATGGCAATTGTACCAATACCACCCGAACCTGCTTGAATTAAGACTTTATCTCCAGCTTGTACTTGCATAATATCATGTAAAGCCTGATAGCTTGTGAGTCCCACTAACGGAATTGATGCCGCTTCTTCAAAAGTTAGATTTTTAGGCTTTATGGCGATATCTCCTTGGTCAATCGCAAGATATTCAGCAAATGTCCCAATTTTTGTTTTTTGTGGTCGACCGTAAACCTCATCTCCTACTTTAAATTTCGTCACTTTCTTTCCCACTTTTGCAATTCGCCCCGCAAAATCATTGCCTAAAACTAGTGGCATGTCATAATTTAGCAACATTTTTAGTTTTCCATCACGGATTTTCAAATCAATTGGATTAATACTAGCAGCGACAATTTCTACCAATACTTCATTCGCCGAAATCTCAGGAATAGCTAATGTCAACTCTTCTAATTTTTCCTGTTTATATTCTGAAATCCCCATCGCTTTCATTGTTTGTCCCAAACTTTTCCCTCCTGATCGTTTAAAGGTTTAAACCATTAAATATACGAAATTTATCTTAGGCTTTTTTCGATTATAAGTCAATGACTTTGTTTTTTTTTAGTTTGAATAAATTTTGCTATAATAGCGAAAATTGACAATAAAATTAAAGAATGGTTTAATTGATTGAACAAATAAACCAAAGAGGAAGATAATATGGAAAAACAAGATTTACAACAGTTAAAAACAGCATTTGCTGATACTAGAGATTTTCTTTTAGCCTTAGGTGATGAAAAACGACAACTTATTATTATGGCTTTATTAGAACAAGAATCTTGTGA
Organism: Tetragenococcus halophilus subsp. flandriensis; assembly: GCF_030161475.1. Classification (GTDB taxonomy): domain Bacteria; phylum Bacillota; class Bacilli; order Lactobacillales; family Enterococcaceae; genus Tetragenococcus; species Tetragenococcus halophilus_C. Next base: position 11,769 of record NZ_BSUG01000027.1, read on the forward strand.
AGGATTACGTGTCATCGACCTGACCGAAATTACACAACTATCCAGACCCGCTGTTTCCCACCATCTAAATATTTTAAAACAAGCAAATATTGTATCTATCCGTAGTGAAGGTACTAAAAACTATTATTATTTTTCCAATATGATTGATAATGTCAAAGATATGAAAAAATTAATCGATCATCTATTAAATCTATTAGAAGAAAAAGAAGTAAACCAATAAGAAAGAAGAAAAAAGCCTCATAAAAGACTTTTTTCTTCCTTTTTAATTTAAAATCGCAAGCCCTAGGCATAAATATCCCGCATACAAACACCAGATTAAATAAGGGGCAAATAAGAAACTGGCTGCTTTATTAATGTAATAAAATACGCGCATACAGAAAATAATCATAGCGATTAATACGATAATCACCAGCGTAGCAATCCAGTAGTGGCTGCCGCCAAAAAACAAAATACTCCAGGAAAAGTTCAAAATTTGTTGTATGGCAAACAAGGTGATCGCTGAAGCTTTCATCTTCTTTGAAACTTTAGAGATAATCAATAAAAATAGTGCTGTCCCCATCAACGCGTATAAAATGGTCCAAATCATGCCAATAATGTTTCCAGGTGGAGATAAGGGCGGTTTTTGTAATTGTTGATAAACACTTTGAATGTCCCCTGCAAAAAAGCCCGAAATAATGCCAGTTAGTTCAATACCAACGACACTTAATAACCAAACGACCCACTTTCTCATTTACTCGTCCTCCTTAAAATTTTGTTATTTTAATAAGTATAACATGTGATACATATCGTATTTCTTCATTTGTTTATGTTCAATAAGTTTATAACCAGCACGTGAATAAATCTCTTTATTCTTTTTATCAGCAGTATACAAATAGACAGCCGCAAAATCTTTTTTATAATATTGGTGAATTTCGTTTAAAAATTGCTTGCCAATGCCTTTTCCTCGGTAATTTGCAGAAACTGCTATAGTTGACAAAGTAATAGACTTTTCTTGTATAGGCTTTGATAATCTCATACTTTTCGCTAGAGCAGTCGCATTTTTATATCTTATCTTGCTTAATAATGGTAATAACTTGAAGGCTTCTGGAAAAATAATTTTTAATAAATGTATGAAGGAAATCTTGCCCTCTTTTTTTATACTTGCGACACCTACAATTTCCTTGTCGATTTTTGCGATAATAATGTCATTTCCTTGCGCCAGATAAACTTTAGCATTTAGCAAGGATGCTTCATAAAAAAGCTTAGTTGTTGATTGTTTTGTAAAATTATAGGTCAAAGCAGTGATTGTTTCAGTTTTAAATGTTTCAACAAATAGTTGCATCGCTTGTTCTAGCTCTCCATCTAATTCTCTTACTGTATGAAATGTTAGTCTATTCTTAGGCAATGGACACTCCTTTTTAATTGACTAAATAAGGGGCAGTAACTGTATTGTCAGTTTTTGCTAGTTCTTGAACTGTTCCTGAAAAAGTAAGATAACCACCTTTATCCCCACCTTCAGGACCGATTTCTATCACCCAATCTGCTCGTTTAATGACACTAATGTGGTGTTCTAGTAAAATAATACTATTGCCCTCATCTACCATTTGTTCAAATAAGTCTAAGAGTTGTTGAATATCATCTAAATGTAAGCCATCTGTTGGTTCATCTAGTAGATAAATCGTCCCTTCGCGATGTAAATTATCTGCCAATTTTAAACGCTGCAATTCACCACCAGATAATGTCGTTAATGATTGGTTTAATTTTAAATAACCCAATCCCACATCTAAGAGTTGTTTTAATTCTTTGGCAAAAGCTTGATCTTTAAAGAATTCAAAGCTTTCATTCACATTCATATCTAACACATCTACAATGTTTTTTCCTTGATAGAAGTATTGTGTTGCTTCTTCATTGTAACGAGTCCCATGGCACAATTCACAAATCGTTGTGACGTCTTCCATAAAGGACATATCCGAAACAATAATTCCTTTACCTTTACATCTTGGACAGGCGCCTTTGGAGTTATAACTAAACCAAGCTGGGCTTACATTGTTTTCTTTGGCAAATAATGAACGGATTTTATCAAAAATATTTAAATAAGTCATCGGTGTGGACCGTAAATTCACGCCGATATTTTTTTGTGAAATGTAGACCATTTCCTTATTTTGCTGGATAACTTTTTGATAAATCACACTCGCCAATGAAGACTTTCCGGAACCGGCAACCCCACAAATAACAGCCAAAACACCTAATGGAATGTCAACGGAAAGATTTTTTAAATTATGCAGGTCAGCATTTTTTATCGATAATATATTTTCTGATGTTCTTGGTGAAACATTCAATGGTACCTTTTCATGAAGTGCTCGGCTCGTTATCGTATTTGATTGTAAGAATTCATTATAAGGACCAGCAAACTGTACAGTTCCGCCATTTTCCCCAGCTTTAGGTCCAATGTCTATAATATAATCCGCCATTTGAATAAGTTGCGGGTGATGTTCGACCAAGATGACTGTGTTTCCTTTATTTTTTATTGCAGTCAATGCTTGACTCACACGCTCAATATCTTGCGGATGCAGTCCTGCACTAGGTTCATCTAAAATATACATAATATCATTTAAGGAACTATTGATATATTTCGCGATTTTTATTCGTTGTGCTTCGCCACCCGACAAGGTCCCAGTCGCTCTTTCCAAGGTTAGATAAGATAAGCCGATGTCGATTAAAGCTTGTACACGTAACATAATTTCTGATTTTACATTTACAGCTAGAGGATCAGAAATAGCAGTGACAAATTCTTTTAGCTGTTCTAACGACATACTGACAACATCAGCAATATTTTTACCAGAAATTTTACAACTTCTAACCTTCTCATTTACTCGACTACCATGACAATCTGGACACTCTTTTACAGTGACAAAACGGTCTAGTTGTTTTTGATGACGTCGACCTTCATCCGAGTGAATAATACTTCTTTGCACACGTGGCACAATGCCTTCATATAAAGCCGTATGCGGCCATTCAGCGGGTGCATTTTTTATTTGTTGACGTGGGGCATAGAATAATAACTTTTTTTCTTCTTGCGTATAGTCTTTAATTTTTTTATCTAAATCAAACAAGCCACTATCAGCATAACGTTTCCAACGCCATTTACCTTTATGAAAAGTGGGGAAATCGATAGGATCTTCATTTAAAGACTTATTAAAATCAACCAGCTGATGCAAATGAATTTCGGTAACCTTTCCCAAGCCATCACACGTTGGACACTTTCCATCAGGATGATTAAAAGAAAATGTATCAGAATAACCAATAAATGGTTTCCCAACACGAGAATATAACAAACGTAAAAAAGTATATATGTCCGTATATGTTCCTACAGTCGAACGAGAATTTGCTGAAACTTTTTGTTGCTCAATCATAATTGAAACCGGCAGATTTTCGATTTTCTCTACTTCAGGTCGTCCATATTTAGGCAAGTATGCCTGCACATAGCTGCTAAAAGTATCATTCAATTCTCTTCTTGACTCAGCCGCCAAAGTATCAAATACCAAAGAAGATTTTCCTGAACCAGAAACTCCTGTAACCACGGTTAACTGATGCTTAGGGATCTCCACTGTAATATCTTTTAAATTATTTTGTTTAGCGTTTTTTATTTTGATATATTCCATCGCATAAGCCTCCAAATATATCTATATTATAACATGTTTCATCTAAATTTAGTTTTTAGACCACTTTAAGCCTTTGGAGTAAAAAAGCCAGATTTACAAACTTTATTATTTTTTGTAAATCCGGCTTTTTATTAATGATTGTAACAGGGAGTGTTTTCGTTTTTCATTCCCCATGTTTTTAATATCAGGGAATGTTTTTCTGTTCCACTCCCCATGTTTTTAATATCGGGTAATGTTTTTCTGTTTCACTCCCCGTATTTCTAATATCAAGTGATACTTTTATTTCTTTATACATCAAGTTCTTCGTTCAGCAATAGATCGTCATTTTTTGTGTCAATGATTTTCAAACGATTGGTTCGTTTAATGAATACACTTTTGTATTCTTTTTGTCCGTCATCGTTAGAAAACAGTAATACTCTTTTATTTGGATTATCAGTGGCTGTTTCCATGGTTAAGCCTTCCAAATCAACGGTATCTTGCAAAGTGTCGCCTTCTTCAAAATCAGCAATACTGTCTACTGCGTCCGAAGTTTGTGAATCATCAGTAGAGCTTTCGTCCGTTTCTTCTTCTGTATCCTCTGTGGACTCTTCCGTTGAGTCAGAACTTATCGAAGAAGACTGTTCTGTTTCAGTTGAAGTTTGTTCAGTTGATTCTGCTGTTTCTGAAGTAGCAGCAACTTCGTTATCTTCATTATTTTCAGTGGTCGTTTGTTGTGTACAGCCTGCTAATAACATGGTTGATGCTAAGACAAGTGTTGTTACCTTTAAGCTTTTCATTGTAATACGCTCCTTTAAATTATCTGTTTTATTTTATCATGTTTAAAGAGAGTACCCAAGTTTTATGCAAAAGCTTTTCCTTACTCTACTTCGGCTACAAATACTTGACACGACGGTTAGCTTGTATTTTTAAGTGATGTAAATTAAACTACCGTATTTTGTATAACTGCTTTTTGCATCTTATCTTTTGGAGAAAATAGCAAATATAAAAAATTACGACTTTTATGAACAACAACGATCGTCCATAAAAATCGTAAACTTTTACATTGCTAATTTCATTTCATCGCTGCCTTACGTAGTTGTTCGATGTCCAATTTTTTCATAGAAAACAGAGCACGGTTAACATTTTCTACCTTCTCCGGGTCTGGATTGCTGAGTAGTTCATTTAATTCGCTAGGTACAATCTGCCAAGAAAGCCCGTATTTATCTGTTAACCAGCCACATTCTTCTGGCTGACCTTCTTCACAAAAAGCTTCCCATAACCGATCTATTTCTTCTTGAGTATCACAGTTAACCATTAGTGAGATTGCAGGCGTAAATTTAAATACCGGACCACCGTTAATCGCAATATATTCCTGGTCAGCTAGTGAAAATTCTACCGTTAATACGGTCCCCTCTGGCATACCAGATACTTTAGCGCCTGAAGGACCATAATAAGTGATATTATGAATATCGCCATCTTCAAATAAAGAAGTATAAAACTTCGCCGCCTCTTCTGCCTGAGTATCAAACCACAAGTTCGTCACAATTTTTTGCATCTGAAAAACCTCCTTTTCCAGATTTCATGCTGCATTCGTATTTAGCTTGAACAACGTTCCATTGTTATTAAAAGTACCAACTGACTCTCATTTCACCTCTATTTTAACACAAGCGCTTACAAAGCACCTATTACTAATAGTTATTTTACACAAAAAAATCACTGCACCTTTACTGCAGTGATTTTTTTATAAAGTTTTTTCTTACCACGGCTGTGTTGTAGGACCAATAGTAAATTCATTAACATTTGTATCTTCTGGTTGATCGATTGCAAAAGCTACAACATTTGCCACACGGTCAGGGCCAATTTCGTATTGATCATACATTGCATTAGCACCTTCTGCGGTTTCTTCGTCTGTAATAGTTTCCAGTAATTCTGAGCGAATCGCAGCCGGATAGATGGTAGCTGTTCGGATATTCGTTCCTTCTTGCGCAGATTCCATCCGCAGCACTTCCATCAAATCACGTACAGCCCATTTTGTTGCACCGTAAACCGCACCACCTGGATAAGCTTTTAAGCCAGCTACTGATGAAGTCGTAATTACATGCCCTGACTTTTGTTCTTTAAACTCAGGTAAAACGGCTTCAATACCATTAAGTACTCCCTTTAAGTTGACATCAACCATTTGGTTCCATTCGTCACTTTTAAGGGCGGATAATGGAGAATTCGGCATAAGTCCAGCATTTAAGAAAATAACATCCACTTGACCAAAGGAAGATTTCGCCAATTCTACTATTTTTTTGTTATCGTCTACATTAGTTACATCAGTTACTTGATAAACAGCTTGTCCGCCGTCATTTTTAATATCTTGAGTTAACGCTTGTAATTTGTCTTCACGGCGCGCGCCTAAAACTAATTTAGCGCCACGACTTGCTAACAGTCTTGCTGTTGCTTCACCGATTCCTGAAGAAGCGCCTGTTATGATCACTACTTTATCTTTAATTGCCATGTTCACGTCCTCCTTTTTCTACTATTAATTATAACCAGCTATATCACAGCAAACAAATACTTATATTACATACACCCTATACTTAAAAGGCATATTAAAGCCATTATTCTTCTATTTTGTCTGCCAAATTAGAAAGAAATTTTGCCGGATTTCCTCCTACAATCGTATTTGCAGGTACATCTTTGGTCACTACTGATCCTGCGGCCACAACTGAATTTTCCCCCACTGTTACTCCTGGAAGAATAGTAGAATTTGAACCAATCCAAGTCTTTTCTTTTAAAACAATAGGACGTAGGTGCATGATCCCTCGCTTTTCTGGATGATAATCATGGTTAATCGTAGCCAAAACAACATTATGGCCGAGCAAACATTGATTACCAATTGTAATACCACCTTGGTCTTGGAAGCGACAACCAGAGTTGATAAATACATTTTTACCGATTTTGGTATTTTTACCAAAGTCAGACGTAAAGGGTAGAAATAAGGAAAAGCCATCATCCAGATTCTGTCCTGTAATTTGAGAGACTTGTTCTTTAATTTGCTCATCTGTATATACTCCAGTATTGAGCTTCATGCTAAGGCGACGTGCTTCGTTGGATACTTTTGTCATCGCATGATGAACTTCTGTATTGGGATAAATCACTTGATCTTCAGCAAATCTGCTTAAAAGTTCTGTTAATTCCATTTTTCTCATTCCTCACTAATCATTTTTATATTTTTAATAAACAATATCTTTGCCACTCTATCATAAAATGATATGATTCAATTAGCAAATGCTTATAGCAAATACATAACTATGTTTTTTAACTATAGGAGGAAACTAATGGAAATTCGATTGTTACGTTACTTTGTAGCAGTTGCCAGCCAGCAGACCATTTCTGCGGCTGCTCAACAGCTCCACCTCTCACAACCTACATTATCCAGACAACTAAGCGAACTTGAAAATGAATTAGATACAAAACTATTTATTCGAGGCAATCGTAAAATTAGTTTAACCACAGACGGACAGTTTTTGTTAAAAAAGGCCAAAGAAATTATCCAGTTAACTGATAAAACGACGGCAAATTTTAAGCAAAAAGATGAAACCTTAAGCGGGGAAATTTATATTGGTGCTGGGGAAACTAAGGGAATACAAGTTGTCGCTCAAGCTTTAAAAAAGCTTTTACAAAATCACCCTGACATTCAATTCCATTTATACAGCGGTAACGCTGATGATATTATGAATAAATTAGATAGTGGCTTGCTGGATTTTGGGATCGTTATTGAACCTGCCGACAAACAAAAATATGATTACATGCATTTACCAGAAAGTGATACTTGGGGTGTATTAATGCATAAAGATAGTCCACTAGCATGCAAAGAAGAGATTCGACCTGAGAATTTGGACAATAAAGCTTTAATTATTTCCCGACAAACGACCGTTGATAGTGAACTTTCAGGTTGGTTAGGACAAGAAATTACCAACTTGAATGTTGTCGGCACATATAATCTCCTTTATAATGCTGCACAAATGGCCAAAGAAAAACTCGGCTATGTTTTATGTCTTGATCGATTGATCGATACTTCCATTGATAGTTCTTTAGTCTTTAAACCACTGACTCCTAAGTTAGAAGCAAGCCTTAACATCATATGGAAGAAAAACCAGTTTTTCTCTACAGCAGCGCAAGAATTTTTGCAAGAATTACGTAAAACAATTGAAAATGAATATGAGCCCTCTCAATAATCAAGCTAGTTAAACTAGAAAGTAAATCCTATTTTAGTAAGTTTTCATCCAATAAATGCAAAATTAGAGTTACTTTACCAGACTTACTCTAGTTTTATAGTTTCTAGGGTTTCTTTTGTAATTTTACCCTAAATTTATCAATTCTAGGGTTCATTCACTAGACTTACTCTAAATTTGCCAATTCTAGAGTTCATCCGCTAAACTTACCCTAGTTTTATAATTTCTAGGGTTTCTTTTGCAAACTTATCCTAAATTTACTAATTTTTTACTTGGAGGAATAAATATAGTTTCTTTTTAACATAAACAAAAAACGCGCTCTTTAGTGAAATATCACAGAGCGCGTTTTTAGCATAGTTTAAATTCAATTATTATTCAACTCTTGGTTCGGTTCTTGATTGTACTTCGTTTTTGGCTTTTTTCGTTGCTCTATTCGTTTGCTTTGAAAGATAACGACCTGTGGAACTAGCAGCGCCGCTTACTTTATCTTGGACGGTCTCACTTTCTTCTTGGTATTGTTCTTGCGATTTAATATCGACCACATTTACATTAACCTCAATGACTTCTAAGTGTGTCATGTCGCTAACCTCGCTAGAAATGATTGTTTTAACTTCATCGTAGATTTTCCGAACATCTTTACCAAATTCTACAACAATATCCATATCTACAGCGACTTGTTTCGTACCAACTTCAGTATGAATGCCTGTAGTCACATCATTGGTATTTACTAATTTTTCGGCGATATTTGAGAAAAATCCTCCGTCGATTGTCAATAAACCGTCAATATCGGCTAAAGCAAGTCCAATAATTTTTTTGATCACTTTATCTGCAAAAGTTAGTTCTCCTGATATTTGTTGTACTGAAGTATTATTTGCTTGATTTTCCATCTGTTTTTCCCCCAATTTATACAATTTTTATTTAAAACGATCAAAAAATCCCATAGTATTTAAATAAATACCAATAAAAGCACCTAAAAAGATACAAATAATAATTAATAAAGTTTCGGAAAATCCGATAGTCAGCAAAAGAATTGCCAATATTAACCCGATTCCTCCGCCAATGATGCCATACCGATAGCGCTGAAATAATTCTTGCATTTTGACATCCTTCCTATTCTACTCTATTTCTTTGGGCTGCGTTTTCTTGTTCGTCCTTTAAGTAAACCTCTGTTTTGATAGCGTCATCTGTTGCTAACAAGTCAGAAACCTCATGACGTATTTGCTCAATTAATTCATTTTGTTTCTCAGCTGTACGCATGGTTTTACGTAAGCCTCCGGCAATTTTGATCTTAATCTTTTTCTTACTCATTTTAACCTTTACTCGAGGATTTTCAATAGAAGGCTCCTTTTTGACACTTTCTAATACAAAGTTTTCTACAACACTTTTTTGGACTCTTAGACTACCGTTTTTACCTTTGATAATTAACGTATTACTCTTTTTCGGGTAAAAAATCGTTATAAGCAAAAGGAGAATCGCTAAACCGATAAAAAATACACTCAACCAGAAAAGTATGGTTTGAATATAAGGGCCAACCACAGGATAATCATCCATTGAAATAAAATAAACAGGTAAATAAATTGCTTGCTGGTTTTCAATCAAAACAAAAAAGAATGTCATAAGTAAACCAAGCAGTACAACACTAAATAAAAGTTTCCTTATTTTTCCCATCCCTTCACCCTCTCTGATAGAAACAGAAGTGAGTACCTACTTTTTTCTTTACTATATAATGGTGCTCACTTCTATTTAAAAACATTTACTGAACTTCGGGTCTATTTTTTGTTTCGGCTTTTTCTAGGCCTTCATTTATTTTTCCAGTTGCTTGTTCACTCTTTTCTGCAGTGTAATCAGCAACTTCATTTGCTTTATCTTCTAGTGTTTCTTTATTTTGTTCGTATTCTTCTTGTGTTTGAATGTCTGCTACATTGACATTGATTTCAATAACATCTAAACGAGTCATTTTCTTCACTTCTGTAGTAATGACCTGTTTGATTTGTTTATATATTTCAGAGATGTCACGACCATATTCACAAATAATTTGCATATCTACAGCCACTTGTTTTTTTCCTACTTCAGTATCGATCCCTGCTGTAACATTTTCTGTATTGCTTATTCTATCAGCAACTGACGAAAAGAAACCACCTTGAACGTTTAATAGTCCATCGATTTCTTCCATCGCGATACCGATAATTTTTTTAACCACTTTATCGTTAAACGTTAGCTCTCCTGAAGCTTGAGCGTTATCGTTACTTGGCTGAGAAAAATTATTTTCTGTTGAAGTTTGCTCTGTTGTCATCACTTATTCCTCCTCGTTTTATATCATCCATGTTATCTAAAACAAATAAAATTTTCAAAAAATAGCTATCGTTGCTTTCATTAACTAATAAAATAAAGTAACTTTTTTCTATCCTTATTATATTTGAAAGCTGTTCAAACTGCCAGCAATAACTACTTGAAGAAGGAATTTTTGTTTCCATTATCACTGATAATTATTGCTAGAAAATTTTTAGAAATACTCCACTCATTTACGATTAAAGAAGAACTTAACAAAAAAGTGCCATTTTAGAAATATCCCTTGGTATAAGGCTTTAACCTAGCTAAGAATATTATAAAAAAAAAAGCGAGAAATTCTCGCTTTTTACTGCTTATTCCATTTCCAAACCAAAACCAAAATCATAGGCATGGCCAACACTGTCGATATACACATCCATATCAAAAGGAACATCTTCTGCTTGTGTTTCAACAGTTGACATATTTTTGGGCATCTGAAAAGGAAGGCGGCCCTGTGGATAAAATTGACCTGATAAGACATCAAAAATTGCTTGATTTTGGACGCCAAATTCTGCCAGAATAGCATCCGCAGAAGCCTCAAATTCTGCAACGATCGTTGGATTTTTTAAGTTCATAACGACCACTAATTTCTTTTCCGGATATTTTTGTTTCAAATCGTTAATTTGTTTCATTGTTTGAAGGTTTGTAGCCTTAGTGGCTTTATTAAAATAACTTCTACTTTCATCAGCTAAAGGCTTTTGGCGTGCCTCTGTTGCCTGATAAGGACCGTATTGTAAGCTGATCGGTAGATAGCCTTCCCCCTCTTGATAAGAAGGTGTCATAGGTGAACTAATAAAACAAATTATAACTTCACTTTCGTCTGGATTTGTTACGCGTTCAAAATATTGGTTCACGCTTGCTGTTTGAACAGGATCTTCGACTCTTGCCGGTATTGTATTACCGAACCAATCTTCTTGTTCTTCCAACTGATTTTCAGGAATATAGACTTTTGTATTTTTTTGAATAGGAAGTGTTCCTTGATTTTTTAATAAAACAATAGACTTTTTCTGCGCTTTATAGCCTTTTTCCATAAAAGAAGGATTTCCTACCAGTTGACGCGATTTTTCTACATCAACATAAGGATTTTCAAACAAACCTACTTGAAAGATATTTCTTAATAAACGTTTGGCAGATGCACGGAAGCGTTTAGTAAAAGCAGCTTCACCAAAGTCCTTCACTCCTTGATAAAAAGCATCCAAAACGGGGGCTAATTCATTATTACCGCCAAATTGATCTACGCCTGCCAATAGTGCTTTATAATGACGTTGAGCAATCGTTAAGTCTTCTACGCCCCATGGTTTTCCAGCAAAGAAATCATCTAAACGAGGCGCGTCATCAGTCAGTTGCCAGTCAGTACATATAACTCCATCAAAATGGTACTTTTCTCGCAGGAGATCCGTGACTAAGTATTTACTATAACCATTTCCTACATTTTCTTTATTTTGCTGATCAATCTGATAAGAGATACTGTAATACGGCATAACCGCCGCTGTTTTTTGCGTGCCATCTTGTAAGTTAAACGCACCATTTAAAAAAGGTTGTAAATGTTGATTAAAGTTATTCCCAGGATAGACAGCATACTTACCGTAACCAAAGTGAGCGTCACGTCCGGCCTCGCCTGTTCCACCACCAGGCCAATGCTTGGTCATAGTATTGACACTACTTGGTCCCCAAGCATTCGTATCTTTACTTGTTTGAAAACCGTCGCAATAAGCTTGGGCCATAGCCGTAACTAAATCTACACCTTCGCCAAAGGTGCCATCAAATCGCATCCACCGAGGTTCGGTCGCTAAATCAACTTGTGGTGACAAAGCTGTTGTAATCCCTAATGCACGGTACTCTTTTCTGGCGATATCGGCAAATTCTTTGACAACATTAGGGTCAAAAGTTGCTGCTAAACCCAATTGTTCAGGCCATTTGGAAATATCACCGCCAGCTCCTGCATTAAACTCCGTATCCGCCTGAGTGCCGTGTCGAGGATCGCTACTGATATTTACTGGAATCCCTAAATCATTAACTTCAGCAGCCGCTTGTAAATTGTTCGACCAAGTAGCTGAAACTTCAGGCGAATCTACGACAGTAAGTAAAAAATGCCGAATATTTTCTTTACTTATATAAGATTTTTGTTGGTCACTCAAATCTGAAATACTACCGTCATAGTCTGCAAACTCTTTACCCTGATAAGTTCCGCGATAGTTTTTAGTGAATGCATCCTCTCCAGATGAAACTGCTTGATGGGAACTATACAACATTAATCCAGCGATTTGTTCAATGGATAATCGCTCAACTAGATCCTCTATTCGCTCATCCAAGGAGAGGCGCCAATCTTCGTAAGGATCCAACTTACCATTTTGATTCAAGTCTTTAAATAAAAATCCGTCGTCTTCTAATAGTTCAACGGGAGAATTTTTTGCAATCCCTAAGTTAGCGCCATTTTTATTGATGATTTTGATCCATTGTCCTTTGTCTTCTTTTGTGTACATGAAAAACCTCCTCTTTTGATTATTTTAACATTTCATCTAAAAGAAGAGCCTATTCACTGTTTTTATATAAATGCATGATGACTCTTGCCCCTTCAACTTTTCCAGCATTTATAATATTTTCAAATTCTAATTTACCATTATGCAAAGTCAATATTTCCTCCACAATGGACAAGCCTAAACCATAATGTTCATTACTAGCATCTGTTTTTGTGGAAAAAGAACGTTGATTAGCTTTTCTTAAAGCTTGCTCATTAAAACCGGAACCTTGGTCTTCTACTGTAATTCGATATTCGTTAGAATGATCTGCAAAAGATACCGTCAAGCAAGTATCGGGTAAAGAATGTTCCACACTGTTTAGCAATACATTTTGTAAAGCGTTGGTTAGCTGTTTTTTGGCAACGGTTAAATCACTCTTATCCTGTTTTACTATTTCAAATTTCATATGATTTGTTTTAGCTAAATCAGCAAGCAAATCCCGCCATTCTTCAAGTAGTGCTTGGTCAATAGCTTGCTTATCTACGTCTTCTTCAATCAGCCCACTGATGGCTTTTAACTGCTCTACATATTGTTCTAGGCGTTTCACGCCATTTTTTAAATCTGCCAACTGTTCTTGTTGTTCGGTCGAAAATTGCGTCTCTTCCAATAATTCGAGATTTCCCTTGATTAAGGTGATTGGTGTTCGAATATCGTGCGTAACAGATTGCACCAGTTCTTTTTGTTTTTGTTGACTAGACCACTGTTTTTTTAAGGCTTGTTTTAACTGCTTACTCATATTATCCAGTGAATCAAGTATTTCTTGCGTTTCTTTCAGGCGACTCGATGCTCTCGGATAGTCTAAATTCATCTGCTTGATTTCTTCATTGGTCTGATTTACTTTTGCTAACTCCGAATGAATAACGCCTACGTAATGCCGAATAATAAGTAAAAAACCGCTAATCCATAATAAAAGAAAAGTGACAGCATATAGAATTTCCGGAGGTGGAAGTAAGCGATCTAACTTTTCTGAAACAAAAGTCGCCATCAAGCGATAACTCAGTACCAGTTCACGATCCCCTTGTTCATAGCTAGTAAAAATCTTAGTTGCAATAAAACTATCCGTTTGACTGTATCCATTTCTTTTTGCTTCTTTGATCAAAGGAGCGAATTTTTCAGGAATAGTCTGGCTCCTATGCCCATTTTCTATAAACTGGTAGTCGTAGTAAAAGGGAATGTCTTCTTCTGTGAGCTTTCCATTAAAAAAATTTTTTTCTAAAGTAGTTAGTTGTCTTTCTGCATGATTTGCAGGGTAAATAAAATCCAATTGGATAGATAGATTAAAAGCAAAGATAAGCGCTAACAAAACAAAAACGCTGAAAAAAAGTTCTAATAATGACATCTTAGTAATGATCCTTCTTAAAGTCGCGTGTTTTGCCATTGATAACCTACTCCCCAGACAGTTTGAATTGGATTAACTTTATGCACTTCAAATTTATGACGGATTTGTTTCATGCGTTCTGTAATGGTAGTTTGGCTATCTCCTTGCGCATCAAAACCATACACTGCTGTATAAATGTCTTCTTTAGAAAATACCTGTCCTTTGTGACGTAAAAGAAAAAGGCAAATTTCATATTCAGAAGCTGTCAGAGTGACTGCTTGCTGATTAACCAAAAACTGTTTTTGTATCAAATCACATGCTATACTTCCATCGACAAGTCGTAAATGCTTTTCTCTTTGTTCACGACGTAGGTGTGCTTCTACCCGCGCCCGCAGTTCTTTTATGGAAAAAGGCTTGGTAATATAATCATCGCCTCCAGAAGCAAATCCTTCTAATTTATCCTCTTCAAAATCGCGAGCTGTCAAAAAAAGAACTGGCGCGTCAATGACACTACGATTTTCTCTTAAAAAAGCAAAACCATCTTTTTCCGGCATCATCACATCTAAAATAAGCAAGTCGTAATTGGCCATACTTGCCGGATCGATTTGTGTGACATTATCGACAAGCGTTACTTGATAACTTGAGCGAAGTGCTTGGTCAATCAATCTTAATAGGTCATGATCATCATCAATCACTAAAATTGTATTCATCCCTAATCCTCCAAACTCATTTTGCCTTCCCATCGATTATACCAAATGATAGCAAGGACCATAAGTAAAAATGTAAGTAATAATGAACTTATCGTAAGTTCCCAATGTTGACTAAATACATTAAAATCAATCTCTGACATATCATAGTAGATTAAACGTATAGGCCAAACCCAAGGTAAAAACTGCCAAATAAAAGTTCCTAGACCCGTCGTACCGAGTAAAATTCCAGTCAAAGTAAAGAAAATACCCGCCAAGAGCGTTCCTGAATAATAAAATCGCAAAGCCAATAATTGATAACAAAGAATTAAAGGACATAAAAACAGAACAATCGTTCCCATGAAAACAAACGTTTGAAAACTATGAATAAAATGATTGAGAAGTATGAACTCTAAAACGAAAAATAATGTCGTCGCCAACAATTCGATAGCAATCACTAAAAAAAGGGTGAATAAAAAACGGCTGATAAATAATTTAGTACGCGAAACGCCGATTCGTAATTCATTGGCTAAATTCCCTGCCTGAATATCAGGTGTTAACAAAAGCGGAACTAAAATACTTAATGTAAACAAAGCGCAAATCGTAAAAAATAAAAAGAACATTCTATATTCATCAAATACTGTCAAATTCAATTGTTGGTGGCTATAAAAATAGAAAAAAAGAATGAATGAATAAATCACTGGTAAACTTACACAGAGTATTCGTACAGAAGTATTTTTCGTTTTCATCCAATGTGCATGTATTAGCCTAAGCATTTCCTTTTTGCCTCCTAGTCAATAAAATTTGTAGAAATAGCAGAATAAAATAACTAAGCAGTCCCATGATCACACCGATAATCAGTGCATTTTGATTAAGTAAGGGATCTCCAGAAGATAAAAAAGTGCCATTGGGATGAACACCTAAAGCTGGTGCCATCATTCGCAAATTATAACTCCAAGGAAATAACCACCACCAAGTCTCTACTGCGATAGCAGCTGCAATATTTCCTAAAATAAAATTAAGCAATAAAGTAAGGATACGATTAAAAAAGTGATATAAAATAAAACTAATAGCTATAATAGGTAAACTGCCAATTAATAGGTAAAATACTGCGCTCATTAAAGTAAGGATCGAAAGTTTTTCGTCTAATAAGATATTTCCTAAAAGAAAAACGAGAATCGTAGACAGCAGCAATATAATAAATAGTTCCATAATAACCACAAGGTTTTTAGCAATCATTTGTTTTTTAAGACTAGCGCCTGTCGTATGATAAAATACTTGGTTGACCTCTTTTTCTTTTTTTAAATTATTTGTCACCATTAAAGTAATAATAACCGGTAAGATCAGTAAAGAATACCAATTAAAGGTTGCTGCTACGATATAACTATGTTCGCCATCCGGACTGGTTCCCATAAGTAATACAAGTAAAAAACTAAGTAAGACAAAAAGCAAAGGCGCAATTAATAACAATTTATAATTTGCTGTACGCTTTTCTTTTAACCACTCCGCTTTTATTTGACGAGTCATTTTATTCCCCCTCTCTTTTTACAATATCCATAAATAGTTTCTCCAAGTGAGCTTCTTGTTTATCATTTTTATCTTCATAACCCAACTGACCATTATGGAGGATACCTACCGTATCAGCGATTTGTTGCACTTCACTTAAAATATGACTGGATAAAATAACAGAAATCCCCTGTCCCGGAAATGAACGAATCAGCTCTCGCAACTCTTGTATTCCTAGAGGATCTAGACCATTAGTCGGCTCATCTAAAATCAACAACTTAGGATCATTTAAAAGTGCCATCGCAATACCCAGTCGCTGTTTCATACCGAGTGAGAAATGACGGACAATTTTATTGCCTGTATTTTTTAAATCGACTGTTTGCAAGACTTGTTCGATTTTATCTGAGTGGATGTTCAACAGTGTCGCTAATACTTTTAAATTTTCTCGCGCTGTTAAATTAGGATAAATAGCTGGTCCTTCAATCATAGCGCCAATCTCTTTTAAATTTTTGCTTTGCCAAGGCTCTTCCTGATAATAAATCTGACCTGCGTTAGGTTTGAAAATCCCCGTTAATAATTTTAAAAGTGTTGATTTTCCCGCACCATTAGGACCAAGCAATCCATAAATCGTGTTTTCTTGTACATGAATAGAGATATTTTCTAATACTGTTTCGCGTTTAAAAGTTTTTGTGAGTTGCTTTGTTTCAATTATATTTTTCATCTATTTACCCTCCCTAAGTAAATAATAAATAAAAAAAATAATTGAAATATAATTATCAAGAAATAAAACTAAAAAACTCGCAACCAATTAAGATCGCGAGTTATTTGTTGATTCGTTATTTTGTTCTTTGCTATCGTTATTATGGTTTTCGTCGTCATCATCATTATCTGTATCGTTGTCATTATGATCTTCACTATCAGTATTGACAAATTGCACTTCAAAAATGGTTTTTTCTGCGCTATTATCATTAAAGGCGTCAAACTGCGCAATCAATGTTACGTGCTGCCACTTTTGTCTAATACTACTTTTGTATTGCATATCGATCGTCAATTCAGTGGTTTGCTCTTTTTCGATTAGCGCTTGTTTCAAGCCATCATGTACTTTATCATTTACCGGAAGCAAGTAACTTTCGTTGCCCGGTAAGATATGCACATATTTGTTTTGTAATTGTTCATTATCTAAATATATGTCTATATTGATGTTTTTAGCGGTTCCTCCGCCTAAGTTATACAAACTAAAATAGTCAATACTTTCCTCGCCTATCTTTAATAAATCCACCGCATTCTGCAGCTTAAACTTGCCGTTTTCATGAATGATAAATGTTTGCTCAAAACCTAGCGCCGGGTAAAACCCCAAACGCATTTGGTATAGTTGAATCGATACTGAAACAAAATAAAAAAACGCCATAATAAGCGTCCCAATTGAACCCACAGCATTTAAAATACTGACAATATCCATTAATAACTCCCCCTTTTTTATACAAAACTCTAAGTAACTAAATAAGTATAAAATAAAGGCCTTTTTTTATAAAGTATTTTCATTTGCGGGAGTAAAATAGTGAATCACTAGAGCACTTCTTTATCTAAAAAACCTTCGGAAACTATATACGTTTTGATTCACGGCAAATAAACTCGAAACTAAGATCAATTCGTTTCGAGTTTATTTTCTTCATTCCTTTGTTTTATAACGAAATTGGCTGTGTCGCAAAAACATCGTAATAATGCTTTAATACAGAAGACATCGTTTGATTAACAAGTTTTTTTAACGCTAAATAATCTTCCGACTGTTCCTTAGAAATTGCATAAAAAGCATCATTGATAAAATCGGAAAAGATGTTCACTTTACTAATACCATGTGTTGCACAACGATTTAAGTTGCTATCTCCACTAGAAGAACCGCCGTGAAGCACTAGCGGAATCGTTGTCATTTCATCTATTTCTTCAAGTCGTTCAAAGTTTATCGTGGGGGCCCCTTTATAAATTCCATGAGCTGTTCCTATAGAAATCGCTAATGAATCCACATTTGTCTGATCAACAAATGCAAGCACATCTTCTACTTCTGTATAGATTGAATCAGTAAGTGTGGGAGATTCGGAAAAATCATTTGACCCCACATGCCCTAATTCTGCTTCTACTGTCACATCAAATTGATGAGCATATTCTACAACTCTTTTAGTTATCGCAATATTATCTGCAAAACTTTCTCTTGAAGCATCGATCATGACCGAAGTAAAGCCCAATTCAATCGCTTTGAAAATAAAATCCGTATCTTCTCCATGATCTAAATGAAGGATAATCGGCACATGACTTTTTTCTGCAAAAAATTTACCGATTAGTGCTGCCTCTTCAATAGCTAATATTTCGCTGTGTGATTGTGCATACGCTAAAATTAAAGGCAAGCCTTTTTCTTCTGCTATCTTCACATAAGAACGTGCACTGTCTAAGTCAATAAAATTAGTAGCTGGTATGGCAAAATTTTCATCTTTAGCAGTAAGTAATGCGTTTTTAGAATTTACTAACATCGTTTATCTCCTTTTTTAAATATCTTTCTTGTAAAAGCGCTTTTATTTAATTGCCCATTATTAATAAATTACATGTTCGATGACGTTTTCGATTTTGATCCCAATCAACAAAATAAATATAACCTACAGAACCAATTAAAGGTTGGCCATCTTTAATGATCAATGTTTGGCTTGAACCAAACAGAGAAGCCCTTAAATGAGCATCCGCATTTAAAATGGTCGTTAAATCGTTGGGGTATTCCGGTGTTTGCTGGGAGAGTTCTTCTAAAAACTGTACGTGATCTTGTCCTGGATATAAATAATCACTTTCTGTTAACTGTCTGGGAATCAGTTTGTCCAAAATACGATTAAGATCAACTTGTAATAATTCATCCCCATTCCAATCTTTATCATGGACAAATTCTTCAAAAATCACTGAACAAGTGGTATGTTGTGAACTAACGACACATAAACCATCTTGCACGCCCGCTTCTTGAATTTCTTGTCGTACTTGATCGGTAATGTCGGAATATGTGACTTTCGATCCGTTAGATTCGACTTTTAATGACCCATGTTCAATTTTCATCATTATTTTCCATCCTTTCTTTCTTCATAGATGCGTTGCACTGATTCAATCATTTCCTCCAACATTTGACTAGGCGAATCTGCTTCGGTGATTCCACTGGTACATCCCGTACCATCCGCGCCCAATTTAAGTGTACGATACACATCTGCAGCTGTGCTTATCCCAGCTGCTTGTAAAATATAGATATCCGGGTCAATCTCTTTTATGGCATGATTTGTTTCTTGGATATAACTTTCATCACTTGTTTGTCCCGTTCCAATGAGTTCAGTGGGCTCACAAAGCAAAACGTCTGGTTTAAGTAAAGCAATTGAACGAGCTTCTTCTAAAGAGTTAGCGCATACAATTGTTTTAATCCCAAGTTCTTTGGCCTTTTTCATCGATTGAACAAGCTCTGTTAATTGCAAAGGATGTTCTGCATGGTTCAAAAAGACTGCTCGAGTGCCTGCTTGATAAATAGACTCTGGTAATACTGCCCCCATTCCTCTGCCTGGGTCAATGCCATCCATGTGTTGCGCTGTAACGATAATATGTTGCGTATGACTTGCGATATTTGCTAAATCAGCATAAGGCGCAGTTATAAGAATCGTTAAATGGGGATACTTTTGGGCTAATGTGTCAGCTTTTTGTGCTAATTCCAATAATTTCTTACCATAAAAATAAGACTTCGGATTAAAAGTAAAAAAAGGTGCTTGCAATTTCATCGATCTCTTCCTTTCCATTTGTAAAAATTATTTACATTTGATAAATTTAGTATAACTTTCACAAGAAACCCTGTCAATATATAGTTTTCCAATTGAAAACACATTTAGCATTTGTTAAAACAATTATGTTATAATAAAAAGCACTTATAAAATTAATCCATTCAGGTGATCAAGTTGAACAATAGAAATAAAATGATCGTACAAGCTGCCCTCCTTTTTTATAAAGAAAATGTCAATCAAACAGAGATTGCCAAACAATTGAATGTTTCTCGTCCGACTGTGGCGACGCTACTCAAAGAAGCTGTAGATCGCGGTATTGTTAAAATTTCCATTCAAGACTCAGAAATTATGAATTTTGAACAACAAGAAATTCTCGCTAAAAAATATGGTCTAAAAACTGTTCTTATTTCCTCCGCTACTGCTTCTGAGGAGGAAGCCAAACAAGAAGTCGGCAATCTATGTGCTACTTTTGTAGAAAATAATTTAAAACGTATTAAAAATTTAGGGATTGGCTGGGGATCTACTTTAAATAAGTTTGCAGAAGCAGCCAGTTATCATCACTTTGAAGATTTATCGATCGTACCGCTTATCGGTGGTGTTGATGTATCAAATGTTAAAAACCAGTCCAACCACTTAGCTTTTATCTTATCGCAAAAATATAATTGTCATATAGACTATTTCTATGCGCCAGCCATTGCAGAAAGTTTAGAGATGAAAGAAGCCTTTGACCAATCACAATTTATTCGTGATATTATCCAAAAAGGAAAAAATGTTGATATGGCAATTACTGCAGTGGGCAATCCGATTGAATCGTCCTCCTATCGAAAGTTAGGTTATTTTAGTGAAGAAGACGCTTGTGAAATGAAAGAAAAGAATGTTATTGGAGATATTTTAGCCACATTTTTCAATAAAAACGGCGAGAGTGTTCCAACAAATATTTCAAAAAAAATGATTGGTGTTAATTTGGATGACCTTATGAATGTTCCAGAAGTCGTCGTTGTCGCTTCTGGAAAAGAAAAAGCGCCTAGTATCCAACATTTGTTGAAACAACCTATCATCGATCACTTAATTATTGATTCAGAAATTGCGACAACATTATAAAAAAAGGAGTAATAAATTGTTTACTTTTGAAAACTATCAAAGAAAATATCTCGCTCAAATGACAAAAGTTTGGAACGATGTGTTAAAAGACGGCGATGCTTTTCCAGGCGAAGAATTATTCACTGAAGAGGAATTTGAAACCTATGTAGCTGAACAAACCATTGTTCGATGTATGATAATTAAGGAGAAGTTAGCTGGTTTCTATGTTCTTCATCCTAATAATATCGGTCGTTGTAGTCACGTTGCTAACGCTAGCTATTGCATAGATAAATCTTACCGCGGAAGAAAAATTTTCTCTAATCTCGTAGAAGATTCACTAATACAAGCAAAAGCGCAAGGTTTTATCGGAATGCAGTATAATGCTGTGGTAACGAGCAATCTCCCTGCCATTCATACCTATCAAAAAAATGGTTTTACTACTGTGGGGACCATTCCTGCAGGATTTCGTTTAAAAGATGGTCGTTATTCTGATATGTATATTATGTATAAAGATTTGTAAATTGGTTATAGATGATGGAAAAACTTGGACCTTATTTTAGGTTCAAGTTTTTTATGCTAATACCACCTATCTGCTACAAACGCCCACTTATCCATAATTTATATACATTTATGAATAAATCCACTATGCTTAATTTGAAGGAGGGAAAGAAGATGAAAGTAAAATTAGAATTAGACCAAGATCTGGACAAAGAAATGATTATTTTAAAAACAAAAAAACAGTCATCGGAAATTAAGGAAATTGTTGCCTATATCGAGCAAAAGTCCACACCATTAGTTGGAAAAAAACAAGACAAAAACTATCGAATAGCGATTAATGATTTTGTTAACTTTTATTCCAGTCAGAAAAAAGTCTTCGGTCACACAAAAGATCAAGAATATATTATTTCCTATCGTTTATATGAATTAGAAGAACAGTTGCCTCATTCTTTTGTCCGTATTTCCAATACCGAAATTATTAACCTAGATTACGTCCACTATTTTCAGCTTAGTAAAAGCGGTTTAATTTTAATTCGTTTGTCAAATGGACATATGACAAGTTCCTCAAAAAGATATTTAAAGAAAGTAAAGGAGCGCCTATTATGATGAAAAAAATTGCAGCTTGTTTAGGTATCGGTATCGTATTTGGCACATTCATCGGTTTAATTTTATCAGTCATTGCTTCATTAGTCTACAGTCAAACAGAGTATATGCCAGTAACGCCAGCGTTTATGTCCTATTTTTCTAATGAAATACAAGCCATGCTAGGAGCAATTGGTTTATGGTCAGCTATAGGCAGCATATTTTCATTGGCTAGTCTCTTTTATTCAGAGACCGATTGGAGCGTCACTAAAATGACCTTGGTTCATTTAATTATTACCTATTTGACCTTCCTACCTTTAGCCACTATAGCCGGTTGGACTTCTTTAAAATTAGGAACTTTATTAGGATTCACACTTACTTTCCTTCTTATTTATGTAGTTATTTGGTTTGTTGCCATGTTAAGAGTAAAAAAAGAATTAGATGCATTAAATAAATATCTGCAAGATAATAGCTAACTTAAAAAGCGTATCCTTTTTGTGGGATACGCTTTTTAAACCGTTATGAAATAAGCCGCAATTGTTTATCTTTTATTTCATAAACTTCGTCGGCTAATTTTTCGACAAAATAAGGATCGTGCGAAGTAAAAAGAACCGTTCCTTCATAACTTGCAATCAACTTTTCTAAAGCTTCTATGGTTTTGATATCGATAAAATTCGTCGGTTCATCTAATATTAATACATTGGAAGGTCGTACAAACAATAGCGCAATAGCAAGTTTGGTTGCTTCTCCTCCACTTAAAGCAGACAACGGTTTATTAATCTCTAATTGAGCAAAACCTAAATTATTTAAAAGACTACGAACCAGTTTTTCTGGATACACCGTGCGTTTCATTAAAAAGGTTAGCATACTTTCTTCGACATATAATTTATAATCCATTTGTTGGTAAAAAGAAAAAGCCACCTTAGGTGATAAAACAACGCCTTCTCTGTCATTAACAATAGCATCCAGTAAAGTTGTTTTACCACTACCGTTTTCCCCTACAATCGCTATCTTCTTATTTAAAGCAAATTGAAAGTCCGTTTGTTTTAATAAAATTTTATCTCCGGCAGTTAATTGTAGATTTTCTCCACGAATAGGGTATTTATTATGAATTTCTACTGATTTTGGCGTAGGAAAATGAATTTCTTGTTCTTTGGTTTCTGTTCTGACTTCTTGAAGCTGAGACAAACGTGATTCCATTGACTTAGCAGACTTTTGCATCGATTTTTGCACCGTATCTTTTTGTTTTGAAGAAGAAAGACGATCGGGACGAATACTCTGTTGTTTTTTCTTATTAGATACTTTGCTTGCCTTTTCTGCTTGTTCTTTCTTTTTAGCAATCGCTGTTTCTAAACGTCTTTTCTCTTGTAAATAGTTTTCCTTGTCACGTTCATTTTTTATATGTTCCTGTTCTTTTTGCTCTTTGTAAGAATCATAATCGCCTTCGTATTCAACAACTTTACCATCTTGAATTTCCCATATTTTATCGGCTAATTGATTCAAAAAATAACGATCATGACTCACAAACAGCAACGTTCCATAGTAATAACGTAATTCTTCCACTAATTTTTTTACACTTTCCCGGTCAAGATGAGTCGTTGGCTCGTCCAACAAAAGGCCCATTTGATACACTGAAAGTATTTGTGCTAGCCAAAATTTCGAGCTTTCTCTACCGCTTAATGTCTGTAAATTAATTTTAGGAACATCAAACTGACTCATCAATGCCCAATCAAGTGCATCGATATTAAATAATTCATCCACTTCTGCTATTTGCGGGTAATAGTTAAATGCTACTTCTCTTTGAATTTCGCCTTCAGGTTTTAAATCACCATGAATGATTTTTAAGAGCGTAGATTTCCCTTCTCCGTTTCCACCGATAATACCGATGCGGTCGTTTTCATAAACAGATAATTCATCAATTGCTAATACTTCTTTTGCGCCAAAATTTTGCTGTATATTTTTTAACTGAATTGTTAATTTTTCCATGATATATTCCCTTTCTTACTTAGGAAAAGGAAAAAAATGAGTACACAAAAAAGGATAGTCTTCTACGGAACTATCCTTGCCATTTCAGTTTATATTTTATAGAAAAGTATACACTCATCCCTTGAAATCGCTATTCCTAAGACTTTTGAATTTATATTTAATTATTGATTCAAAAGTGCAAAGCGCAATCTCATAGATGCAATCATAGTATACTTCCCTCCTTCATAATTTTCATTCTAATAATAACTTAACAGTTAGAAAAAGTAAAGAATTAGCTTTTTCCTATAAAAATTACAGATGAGGAATTAATCTAGCAAAAAGATTATTAGCAAATTCAAAAGTACATAAACATTTATGTATATGAAAGGAGTATTCATATTATTTTTTATTAAAAAATGAACCAAGTTTATCTAACACAATTAAAAAAATAGAGAAACCTATGATTTTTATAATAAATTTAAAAGAGTTTGTATCATGGAAAATAAGATTATCCACGATGAAAATAACACAAGCGTATCCTATAAGGTAAAACCTTTTCCGGTTTCATAGAAACACTCCTACTCAAAATATATTAAATGTCCCATTAAATTTGTCACTAGTGTAAACTACTAAAAATTATTGAAAAATGTTCATTCAAAAACTGATAGCCTTTTGCACTACTTAAAAAGCATGGTCAAAAGTATGGTCAAAACGCAAAAAAGAGGATATCCTCGGCATAGGATACCCCCCAAAAGCTGGTAATTCAGCCTTTTCCTTATTCCGCTGCGTTGGCGTCTTTGAAACCATACTTCTTGTTGAAGCGGTCCACTGGGCCATCTGCTTGCGTGAATTTTTGACGTCCAGTATAGAATGGATGTGAATCGGAAGAGATTTCAACACGTACAACTGGATATGTGTTGCCGTCTTCCCATTCAATGGTTTCTTCTGAATTTTTTGTTGAACCTGACAAAAATTTAAAACCTGTTGTTGAATCCATAAATACAACTGGATGATATTCTGGATGGATATTTTGTCTCATATTATTACTCTCCTTTGCCCTGAATTATTTGCTAAATCAGAGTGTTTCTTTACAACACGTAACATATTAACATTTTTTAGATCTTAATGCAATCAAGGACGCTAATTTATTTGAAACCCAACTGTTTGTCAGATCTATCTTTTATTTGATCGTTTTGATTTTTTATCCGTAAATGAAACATCATGAAAAGAGTCAAGAAACTCTTGGTTTGTCTTTGTTTTTTTCAAGAAGCTTATAAATTGTTCCGTATACTCTAAAGAATCACCCAACATATTATTACGCAAACGCCAAGTTTCTTCTAATTGCTCCGAACTCATTAACAATTCTTCTTTACGAGTGCTAGAGCGTTTCAGATCAATTGCCGGGAATACTCGTCGTTCGGCTAATTGACGGGAAAGATGCATTTCCATATTTCCTGTACCTTTAAATTCTTCATAAATCACATCATCCATGCGACTGCCAGTATCTACTAAAGCCGTGGCTAAAACGGTTAAACTCCCGCCTTCTTCAATATTTCTGGCAGCGCCAAAGAATTTTTTAGGTTTATATAAAGCTGCTGGATCAATCCCACCGCTTAATGTACGTCCGCTGGGTGGCACAACCAAATTATACGCACGTGCTAAACGCGTAATACTGTCCATTAAAATAACGACATCACGTTTATCCTCAACTAAACGCATTGCCCGTTCTAAGACTAACTCTGAAACACGTGTATGATTATTAGGCTGCAGATCAAAAGTGGAATAGACAACCTCACCATCTACACTTCGTTCTAAATCAGTAACCTCTTCAGGGCGCTCATCAATTAAGAGCACAATTAACTCTACATCAGGATAATTTTCTGTAATCCCGTTGGCAACCTCTTTTATAATACTAGTTTTCCCTGCTTTAGGAGGCGCAACAATCAGCCCACGTTGCCCAAAGCCAACGGGGGAAAATAAATCCATAATTCTTGTAGAAATTCTTCCTGGTGTGGTTTCTAATGTAAACGGCGTTTCTGGATAAAGTGCTGTTAAAGCTGGAAAATGGGGACGTTTTTTGGCTTCTTCCGGATTTTTGCCATTAACACTTTCAACATGCATCAAACCATAATAACGTTCAGATTCTTTAGGAGGACGTGCTTTACCTGCAACCTTGTCCCCATTTCTTAAGCTGAAACGACGAATTTGTGAATTGGAAATATAAATATCTTCAGCACTTGGTCCATAGTTGATGGGACGTAAGAAACCATAGCTATCCTGCGAAATAATGTCCAAGATTCCTTCCATATAAAAGAAGCCTTGTTTTTCCGCTTGGGCCCGAATAACAGCTAAAGATAATTCCTTTTTGTTCATTTGACTATAATAGGAAATTTTAAAATCTCGTGCGTAATTATAGATTTCTTTTAGCGTCATATTGTCTAATTCCGCCATTGTTAAATAGTCGCTCATTTTTCATCCTCTACCATTTCTATATCGGCTCCTAAATTTGTTAATTTCTCGATAATATGATCATAACCGCGCAAAATATATTCAACTCCACCAATAGTTGTAGTGCCTTCTGCCATCAAACCGGCAATGACCAAGCAAGCACCTGCTCGCAAGTCGGAGGCTTCTACTTCTGCACCATGTAATTGACTAGGGCCATTGACAATCATCGTATTTCCTTCAATCGAAGCATTGGCACCCATACGAACCAATTCTGGGATATGATTAATACGTTTAGAATAAATCGTATCGATAACCTCAGAACTCCCGTTTGCTTTTAGTAAAAGTGGCGTAAGTGGTTGCTGTAAATCAGTAGCTAAACCTGGATAAGGATAGGTTTTTACAGATACTGCTTGTAAGTTTTCTGTCTTAGGTACATAAATGGCATCTTCGGTGATGTCTAGCTCCACACCAATTTCTTCTAATTTAGAAATATAACTATCTAAATGTTCGTAAATAACGTTTTTGATTTTAACGCCTTCACCACAAGCAGCTGCCATAGCCAAATAAGTTCCTGCTTCAATTCGATCAGGAATAATCGCATGACGGCAACCATGTAAATTTTCAACACCTTCAATACGAATCTCATCGGTACCAGCCCCACGAATTTTAGCGCCCATATTATTCAACAAAGTAGCTACATCAATAATTTCTGGTTCGCGTGCGGCATTTTCAATAATCGTACGTCCTTTAGCTTTTACAGCAGCTAACATAACATTAATCGTAGCTCCAATAGAAACCATGTCCAAGAAAATACGATCTCCTTGCAATCCTTCTTCGGTCGTACGTAAATACATGGCGCCATGCTCGTTGGTCACTTGCGCGCCTAAGGTTTCAAAACCTTTAATATGTAAATTGATCGGCCGTGGACCTAGATCACAACCGCCTGGTAAACCCACTACACCTTCACCAAACTTGCCTAACAACGCGCCCATAAAATAATAAGAAGCACGTAAACTATTAATTTTTCCACTTGGCATCGGAACGGAAACAATATGAGTTGGATCAATTTCAAGTTGATTATTTTCAAAAGTGGTTTTTACACCCATGATTTCGAGGATTTCAATTAAAGAATGTACATCTTGAATGTCGGGTACTCCTTCTAGTGTAACCGGAGAATCTGCTAAAATTGCAGCGGGGATCAAAGCGACGGCACTATTTTTAGCTCCGCTAACAGCTACTTCACCTGACAACGGTTGACCGCCGTGAATAACAAATTTTTTCATTTTTTTCACCTATTAATTATTTTTTAATGTACTTATACATACGAACCTTATTCTACCATAATAAGAAACTTGAAAAAAGCTAAAAAAACTCACGAACCAATGTTTTGGTCCGTGAGAGCTATCGAAAGGATAAGTTAAGCTTTATCAGCTGAACCGAACCAATCAATATGGTTTTTAGCTTCCTTGATGATTGCTTCTTTACCAGGTGCCAATAATTTACGAGGGTCAAAGCCTTTACCTTCTTGATCTTTGCCTTCTTCAATGTATTGACGAGTTGCTCTAGCAAATGCAATTTGGAATTCAGTGTTTACATTAACTTTTGAAATTCCCATTGTAATAGCTTTTTCAATTTGATCTTGTGGAATACCTGAACCACCATGTAGTACTAATGGAACATCTTTACCTACAGCTTCTGTGATAGCTTGTAAATGGTCAAAGTCTAAACCTTTCCAGTTTTCAGGGTATACACCGTGGATATTACCAATACCACAAGCTAAAAAGTCGATCCCTGTATTAACCATTTGAATACATTCGTCGATATCAGCTAATTCACCTGTACCCACGATTCCGTCTTCTTCGCCGCCGATTGTTCCTACTTCACATTCAACAGACATGCCTTTTGCATGTGCTCTTTCTACAACATCTTTTGTTTTTGCCAAGTTTTCTTCAAAAGGAAGAGATGAACCGTCAAACATTACTGAAGTATATCCAGCTTCGATACATTCTAATGCATGTTCATATTCACCGTGGTCTAAATGAAGAACAACAGGAACGGTAATGTTCATTGAATCAATTAAGTTATTGACCATATCAACAACTAATTTGTAACCGCCCATGTATTTTGCAGCGCCCATAGAAGTTTGAATTAATACTGGTGCATTTTTTTCTTGTGCGGATTGAAGAATTGCTTGTGTCCATTCAAGATTATTTGTGTTATATGCGCCAATGGCATAACCACCTTTACGAGCTGCCTTAAAGATTTCTGATCCTGATACTAATGGCATAATTGTTTCCTCCTAAGTTTTAATTGAACGTTTTTTACTAAGTCTTACTTAGTCAACATCTTTATTCTAGCAAATTATTCAAATTTTTTCTACTAAATCTAGAGGATTCTGTCGATTTTCCAACTTTTTCGCGTCTTAAACACCAGATCATAAGAAAATTTTCAGAAAAGTAACGAGCTTTTCTCTTTTTCTTGAAGTCTGTAGAAAAAGTTTTTACTATTTTGTGTAAAAAAACTCGAAAAGCTAAAAGAAACTTTAACTCGTTTTTTTATTTTAATCGTTTTATCGCATATTTGATAACTGAATAGATAATGTTTTACCGCTTTATTGTTCATTCGACTGCTGAATAAACAATGTTTCGCCGTTTTATTGTTCATTCGACTACTGAATAAACAATGTTTCGCCGTTTTATTGTTTATTCGACTACTGAATAAACAATGTTTTGCCGTTTTATTGTTCATTCGACTGCTGAATAAACAATGTTTTTCTTCCATTACCTTTTACTTGTTCTTAACAATAAAGATTAGATCAAACAAAAAATTACCTCTACAATATCTTGTAGAGGTAATTTTTTGCTTATTATTAAATTTCTAGTCGTTAGATTACTTTTCGAGATAAGACACTTTAATTTTCTTTTGTTTGCAACGAAGCTTCCACAAAACCTTTAATTAATTTTTGTGGGCGGTTCGGACGAGAGATTAATTCTGGATGGAATTGACAGCCGACAAAGAATTTATTTTCAGGAACTTCTACAATTTCTACTAAATGATTATCCGGAGATACCCCAGAGAAAACCATACCGTTTTCTGCAAAACTATCGCGAAAGTCATTATTAAATTCATAACGGTGGCGATGACGTTCTTGTACCACTTCTTCTTCTTGATAAGCTTGTGCTGTTTTAGTGCCTTTTTGCAGCTTACAAGGATAAAGTCCCAGACGTAGCGTTCCACCTAAATCCTCTACTCCTTCTTGATCAGTCATAAGATCAATAACATTGTATGGTGTTTCTGGATCTCTTTCGGTGGTATTGGCGCCTTCTAAGCCGATCACATTTCTGGCAAATTCAACACAAGCCATCTGCATACCTAAACAAATCCCTAAAAATGGGACGTCATTTTCTCTTGCATAACGAATAGTTTCGATTTTTCCTTCAATTCCGCGATCCCCAAAACCGCCAGGAACCAAAATACCATCGACATTTCCTAATATATCTTCTACATTTTCAGCAGTAATTTCAGCAGAATTAATCAATTCAACATCAATGTCTGAATTATAACAAAAGCCAGAGTGTTTTAAGGCTTCAATAACGGAAATATAGGCATCTGGTAGCTCAACATATTTTCCTACAATAGCAATACGAACAGTCTTTTGTAAGTTCAATACACGATCAACTAAACCTTGCCATTCTGTCATATCTGCTTCTGGTGCATCCAGATTCAGATGATCCAAAACAATTTTGTCCATTTTTTGTTTTTGTAAATTTAACGGAATAGAATAAAGTGTATCAACATCACGAGATTCAATCACAGCTTCCGGCGCAACATCACAAAACTGCGCTAGTTTATTTTTCATCCCTTGAGAAATGGCCTCTTCAGTTCGTACCACTAAAATATTAGGTTGAATACCTAAACCTCGCAATTCTTTTACGCTATGTTGGGTAGGTTTAGTTTTCATTTCTCCTGCTGCTTTTAAATATGGGATTAAGGTAGTATGAATATAAAGAACGTTATCTGAACCAACGTCGCCTTTCATTTGACGTAGTGCTTCCAAAAAAGGTAAGGACTCGATATCACCAACAGTTCCGCCAACTTCTGTAATAATGACGTCTGAATCAGTCATATTAGCTGCGCGCATAATTTTTTCTTTGATCTCATTAGTAATATGCGGGATTACTTGCACCGTAGCGCCTAAGTACTCGCCCTTTCTTTCTTTACGAATCACTTCTGAATAAACTTTTCCCGTAGTAACATTAGAATACTGGTTTAAATTAATATCGATAAACCGTTCGTAATGTCCTAAATCCAAATCGGTTTCTGCGCCATCATCTGTTACAAATACTTCCCCATGTTGATATGGACTCATTGTGCCTGGATCCACATTAATATAAGGGTCGAACTTTTGGATCGTTACTTTCAATCCACGGTTTTTTAATAAACGACCTAAAGAAGCCGCTACAATCCCCTTTCCGATAGACGAAACAACGCCGCCAGTTACAAAAATGTATTTGGTCATAACAAAAACTCCTTATCCTTTTTTCAGGTGCTGTCTTTAGAAATAAAAGAAAACTCCCTATTCAGTTTGAATAGGGAGCATTATTTTCTAAAACGATCATAGCTCTTTAATATAAGAGCGCCCAAGCAAAATATTACCTTGTTCATTTAAGAAAGTCAATCGTTAAAAAACAATTTTATTAATAAAGTTCTAAATACTGATCTCTTTCCCAATCTGATACAGTTTGCCTAAAGGCTGCCCATTCCATTTGTTTTGCTTCAACAAAGTTTTCATAGATATGAGTCCCTAGCGCATTAATCATTACTTCATCATCTCTTAATTCTTTAAGTGCATTATGAAGTGTGGAAGGTAAATCAAAAATTTGTGCCGTTTCACGTTCTTCTTCACTCATCACATAAATATTGCGATCTACACCTTCTGGCGCTATCATTTCATTTTGAATACCATCTAGTCCGGCTTCTAACAAAGCAGCAAGCGCCAGATAAGGATTAGCTGAAGGATCAACTGAACGCAATTCTAAACGAGTAGACAAGCCTCGTGAAGAAGGAATACGAATCAGTGGTGAGCGATTATGTCCTGACCAAGCCACATGTACAGGCGCTTCATATCCTGGTACTAAGCGTTTATATGAATTAACCGTCGGATCACAAACAGCGGTATATGCTCGCGCATGTTTAATTAAACCAGCCAAGAATTGATAAGCTGTTTTACTTAGCTCCAACTCGCCACTTTCGTCATAAAAGGCGTTTTCTTCTCCTTTAAATAAAGACATATTGCAGTGCATGCCAGAACCAGCGATTCCTTCCATCGGTTTAGGCATGAAGGTCGCATGTAAATCATATTTTCTAGCGATCGTTTTAACCACTAACTTGAAGGTTTGTATACTATCACAAGCATCAACTGCATCCGCATATTTAAAATCGATCTCATGTTGTCCTGGTGCCGCTTCATGATGCGAAGCTTCTACTTCATAGCCTAATTTTTCTAACTCTAACACAATATCGCGTCGACAATTCTCCCCTAAATCCATAGGGGCAAAATCAAAGTATCCGCCATGGTCATTCAAGTGTTGAGTGATATTTTGATTTTGGTCAAGTTGGAATAAGAAAAACTCTGGCTCGGGGCCTAGTTCAAAAGAAGAAAATCCTAATTCTTGCATGTGGCTTAACACACGTTTTAAGTTTCCACGAGGATCGCCTGCAAATGGTGTGCCATCAGAATTGTAAATATCACAAATTAAACGACCCACTTTCCCATGTTCAGCTTCCCAGGGAAAAATCATCCAGGTGGTTAAATCAGGATATAGGTACATATCACTTTCTTCAATACGTACAAATCCTTCAATAGAAGAACCATCGAACATCATCTTATGATCTAATACTTTATCTATTTGACTGATTGGTACTTCTACGTTTTTTATCATACCACTAATATCGGTAAACATTAGTCGTAAAAATCGAACATTTTCTGTTTTGGCAATCTCTTTGATCTGTTCTGCTGTATAATCTACTTTCGGCATTTATTTTTCCTTCCTTTACGGCGGTTTGTAGAAAGAGACAAGTAAGTACGGTAAAACTATAGCTTAGGACGTTGAGAATCAAAAGGACCTTTAGGGTTGAGTCCTCCTTGAGATAAA
This sequence comes from Tetragenococcus halophilus subsp. flandriensis, assembly GCF_030161475.1. GTDB lineage: Bacteria > Bacillota > Bacilli > Lactobacillales > Enterococcaceae > Tetragenococcus > Tetragenococcus halophilus_C. The sequence continues at coordinate 44,485 of NZ_BSUG01000027.1, forward strand.
ATCTCATCGTAAAAAATACGTCTGACATCTTTATCTGTTAACGGCTTTTTATTTTTTGCTTGTTTCTCTTCTTCTTTTCGCATCTTATAAACATGCTTGATGCCAGCCATATTTAAGCCATCTGAAAGATAATCTTTGATCTCCAGCAGTATATCTATATCATTTAAGGAATATAGACGTCGATTACCTTCGCTTCTTTCAGGATGAATCAAATCTTGTTCTTCATAGTAACGAATTTGACGCGCGCTTAAATCCGTCAATTTAATGACTGTACCAATTGGGAAAACCGACATTGAACGCCGCAGCTCTTTTTCACTCATAGGCTTACTCCTCTTTCCTTAATTCGTTCAAGCTACCTAGCAACTATACCAATTTATGTTATTGCTGTCAACAGTTTATGTTATAAAAGCTAACACAAAAAAAGAAGCAGTGAGATAACTCCACTGCTCCTACTTTGCTTGCTCCATACGAGTAATAGCAAAGGAATTTTCTTTAGCAAAACCTTTCACTACATACTGTTGTTTTTCTTCTTCAAAGTCGGTTGAAACAAGCAGTGTATTTTGTTTTAATTTTTCTAACAAACGTCCTTCATCCGGCGCTAAAGTTAAAGTATACGGCTGTAATTTTTCCATCATGATCGTTTTGATCGCTTCAACAAGTTTATCCTTACTAGCAGGATCTTTTGCTGAAACTAAAACATAAGGAAACAATGTGGGGACAAATTGATCTTTATCTATCAAATCTGCTTTATTATAAACCACCAAAACTGGAATTTGACGCAATTGCAAGTCGTCCATCAACTTTAAAACCGTTTGCTCTTGTTGTTGTCGATTTTCAGCAGAGGCGTCGATCACATGCAATAGTAAGTCCATATTCTGGCTTTCTTCTAAAGTTGAATGAAAAGCGTCGATTAATTGTGTAGGTAAATCTTGAATAAAACCAACTGTATCTGTGATCGTGACTTCAAAGCCTTCTGGCAAGCGCCATTTTTTAGTAAGTGGATCCAGCGTTGCAAATAATTGATTTTCTTCATAAGCTTCTGCGCTTGTCAATAGATTAAGTAAGGTCGACTTTCCAGAATTGGTATAGCCAACTAGACCAATTTGGTATACCTGTTGTTCATTTCTTTGTTGACGTGTTCTTTGCCGATGTTGTTCAACTTCTTTTAGCTCACGGCGAATGCTTGTCATCTTTTTGCGGATTAAACGACGATCCGTTTCTAATTTAGTTTCCCCGGGGCCTCTGGTTCCAATACCGCCTCCAAGTCGCGACAAGGTTTTACCTTGACCAATGATTCGAGGAAAGGAGTATTCTAATTGTGCCAATTCTACTTGCAGTTTACCTTCTTTTGAACGTGCACGTTTGGCAAAGATATCTAAAATTAATTGAATCCGATCAATGGCAGGCGCCTCTAATGCTTCTTCAATAATTTGTCCTTGTCTTGGTGTCAGCTCATGATTAAAAATCACCAGATCGATATCTTCTTTGTCGATCGTCTGTTTTAATTCTTCCAACTTTCCTTTACCGATAATGGTTTGATGATCAAATTGTTCTCGATTTTGTTCAATAGAAGAAATGATTTTGCCATTAGCTGTTTGTGCCAAATTTTTCAATTCAACCATAGATTCTGCGAAATTATGATGATTTTCCGGCGTCTGTACCCCGACTAAAATCACTCGTTCTTTTTTTACCATGCTACACCTCCAACCACTGTGTAAGCTCTTTTTTTATCTGTGCAATTTCTTGTGGCTTTTGGACCAAGTCGAACCAATGAAAAGACATCCGGTTATTAAACCAAGTCAACTGTCTTTTGGCATAGCGTCTTGAGTTTCTTTTGATAAGTTCGGCCGTTTCTGTAAGGTCACATTCTCTGGCAAAGTATGGAAAAAACTCCTTATAGCCGATTCCTTTTGCTGCTTGACTGTCAGGATATTTTTTTACTAACTCTGCTTCTGTTAGCAGCCCGTTTTGCATCATCTGATCCACACGTATATTAATGCGCTCATGCAAAAGCGAACGGTCTGTTGTTAACCCGATCATAAAACTATCATATAATGGCTCAGGAACTTTTTCTGGAGCAAGAATGCTCTTTCCGGTTTTTTCTTTTACTTCTAAAGCGCGAATAATTTTACGCTGATTGTTCATATGAATCTTTTTAGCAGCTAAAGGGTCTTTTTCTTCTAATAATGCAAAAAGTGCTTGTGAACCTTCTCTTTCTGCAAAAGCTTCATATCTATGGCGAAGCGTGTGGTCCTGCTCTTTTTGCGTTGAACCTAGCTGATAATCATAAAGGAGGGATTGAATATACAATCCAGTCCCTCCCACAATAATAGGTAAATGCCCTCTATTACAAATTTCAGTAATTTTTTGCCGTCCTTGTTTTTGAAAATCAGCTGCGGAATAGCGGTCTCCTATATCACAAATGTCGATCAAATGATGAGGGACCCCCTCTTTTTCTTCTTCGGTAACTTTAGCTGTACCGATATCTAGCTGACGATAAATTTGCATAGAGTCACCGCTTATAATTTCACCAGCAAAATATTTAGCCAGTTGGATACTTAGACTTGTTTTCCCAACAGCTGTCGGTCCTGTAATGACCAATACTTTTTTCATGTTTTTTGTTGATTCCTTCTCTTAGCTAATTGTATTTCTTCTGGAAAATCAGTAAACACACCGGCAACTTGTAAATCCATAACTTTTTTTAAGCTTTCTTCATCATTGACTATCCATGGACGAACGTCAATCGTATAATTAGGAACTTCTGCATCATGTGCCAAGGCCCAATCAACACTTGGATGGATGCCTTTGATATATGAACGATCCATCGCCATATTCGTTGCCTCTTCTGAATCCTTCATCACTAAATCAATACGCGTTTTAGGCTCAAGTTTATGAATACGTTCTAATGTATCTAAATTAAAACTGGAATACCAATAAGTAAACGGCCACTCTTGACTGTTCATAAGACTCGAAACTTTTTCTTCAATACCCGGATACTCTTCCACATTTGTTTTGAGTTCGATTTCTACGATTCCTCGATAATTTCGTGCAATCAGTAAATCAGTCACTTCTTTTAAGGTAGGCACTTTGGTTGATTCATATTTTTCGTCAAACCAACTGCCTGCATTCAATGCTTTTATTTCTGCAAGTGTTTTATCTTTAATAGCACCTTTACCATTGGTCGTGCGATTTACTTGTTCATCATGCATGACAACTAGCTCATTATCTTTAGTTAGTTGAACATCTAGTTCAATACCTTCTGCTCCTGCACGAATTGCTTCAGCAAACGAAGGCAAAGTATTCTCAGGCCTTGTTCCGCTGGCTCCTCTATGAGCAAAAATTTTCATCGGTCTCACTCCAATCAGAGATATTGTAACATGTAACGATAAAATCAACAAAAAAAGAAGAAACAGTGCTTTGTCTCTTCTTTTAGCTTATTATAGAGGTTTGGTAAAGTAGGTCAACGGTTCGTCGCTGACTTTTTTCATTTGATTTTTCTTTTCATAAATCATTTCTGTTAACTCATCGGAAAGTTCTTCGACTAGCATACGCGCACCTTTAAATGTATAACCGCCAATTTGAACAGTTTCTTCCGGAGATAAAACGACCTTACGAGTAGCGATTCTTTTAAAAAACTCATCCAAAAAATAATTAGGTAAATAAAAGCTATTTTGAGCTGCAAAAGAATGTAAGTAAATATAATCATCTACCGTAATATAACAATCATCAAAAGCGTTAAAGCTGGTATATTGCTCCATCATAATGACCCGTTTATCCAAAATTTCTACTATTTTTTTATTTAATAACACTAAAGTTTCAATCTCTTTGACTTTATGCTCTAGCATTCTTCTTTTTTCATCTTTACGTTGATCATATCGTATACGTAAATTAAATGCGACCGTTACAACTAGCGCGCCAATCAGCACCCCTAATAAGCTTGCGATAAAAACTTGCATCTAACTATGCCTCCTCCTTTAAAAAAATAATTGATGTCTTTATTCTACCAAATTTTCTTTATCATAGCCAAGGTTTTATATTTGACCTTTATTGACCAAGTGTGTATACTAGCTATTAGAAAAAGATGATTGGACGTGCTATAATGTCTTTTAAACGTCCAAATTTTCTATGATTTAAAAGGAGGAACATAAAATGAACTTGATTCCAACAGTAATTGAACAATCACCCCAAGGGGAAAGAGCGTATGACATATACTCTCGTTTATTAAAAGATCGTATTATTATGTTAAGTGGTGAAGTAACCGATGATCTATCTAACTCCATCATTTCACAACTACTATTTTTAGATGCACAAGATTCTGAAAAAGATATCTATTTGTATATTAATTCGCCAGGTGGTAGTGTGACAGCTGGTTTTGCTATTTATGATACAATCAACTTTGTTAAAGCTGACGTGCAAACTATCGTATTAGGTATGGCAGCATCTATGGGAAGTTTCCTATTAACAGCTGGTACCAAGGGCAAACGTTTTGCTTTACCAAATGCTGAAATCTTGATCCACCAACCATTAGGCGGTGCACAAGGTCAAGCTACTGAAATTGAAATCGCTGCTCGTCACATCTTGAAAACACGTGATCGCTTAAATGAAATCTTGGCTGAACGTACAGGTCAACCAATTGATGTCATTAAACGCGATACCGATCGTGATAATTACATGACTGCTGAAGAAGCCAAAGAATATGGCTTGATAGATGACATCATGACCAACAAATAAATAATCATTAAAAGCGCCATTGTCTTTACTATTTTGGGTAAAGGCAATGGCTTTTTTGTATTTAATAATCATTTAAGAAATCTATTAGGAATCAATAATAACTATCCTTTACATTCGTTTATAAGAAAGGAGCGTTGTCTGATGCAAAATAAAAATTTTATGTTAGTTTTGGGTCTATTAGCGTTAACACGCCCATTAATGAAAATAGTTGGCTTGATTCAAGTATTTGGCAATGAAGCAGTAGGCAGTATCATCATGACACTATTGATTTCGTTTGTATGGATTATAATCACTGTAAAAAAAGAGTTAGAAAATCCTGTACAAGTACTAGTTGGTGCTGGCGTTTGTTATGCAATATTGGTCACAATAGCTAGTGGCATTTTGTCACCACTGTTAGATGGAAGATTACAAGGTCCTCTGAGTAATCCAGTAGCACTTATTAGCGTGTTTTTCACCAATGTTGTTTGGGGATTAATTACAGGAAATATTGCAGCCATGATACTTAGCAAAAGAATAAACAAATAGGAGTGTTACCATTGTCTATAAAAAAATGGAATAATGATTTAGGTATTTCACTAAATACCTTACTTGGACTATCTTTGCTAGGAGTACCTCGCGTGATCTTGCATGACTTATCATTCATAAAAGAAGGTAGTTTGACCAACAATTTATTTGTGTTTGTTCCTATTATAATATGGATCAGCTATATTATTTGGCGAAATGTAAAAAGACCTTTTCTATCATTAGTTGTCATCGGCTTATTTTATGGAATCTTTTTAGCGATCACTCATCAAATATTTTGGGATACAGCTTTTAATACGTCAATTCAATTAGGTGGGAATCTGAGTAGTCTATCCCCTCTTATTTCATCGATGATTATTCGCGTGTTTGCCTTTTTTAGTAGTTTGACAACAGGAATTTTAGTTGGTGTAATTAGTGGCGCGGTTGCCTCTATGATCTATTTTCTTAAAAGAGTGCGGAAAAAGTAAGAAGCATGATAAAATAAAGAAGTCCTGTGATATAAATTTCATGTATTAGCGAATGAAAAGGAGATGTCTTTGATGTCTATTCGTAAACGTTTGATCCTGTCTAATATCGCGATGATTTTGATACCAGTGATTTCTTTATTTCTTATAGAAATCATTATTGGTTATATTTTATTTGTAGCTTTTCAAGGAAATATGGATGAAGTAAGCGTAAGTACCTTTATGCAGATTCGTTTTACTGCTATTGGTGGTGTCCTAATTTTGACAAATGGCATACTTACCTACTATGTTTCAAAAAGTATCATTCGACCCATTTCCAAACTATCTACTGCGGCTAGACGAATTAGTGAAGGAGATTTGGAATACAGCATAAAATCTGACAAAAAAGATGAATTAGGCGAGCTTTCAAATAACTTCGAAAGTATGCGTCTAAAATTAAAAGAAGCAGAAAAAGCGCAAGAAGCATATGAAAAAAACCGACAAGAGTTGATTGCTCAAATTTCCCATGATTTAAAGACCCCTTTAACTTCCATTAAAGGATATGTTCAAGGTATTCAAGATGGCGTTGCCAATACGCCGGAAAAATTAGAACACTACACAGAGACAATTTATCAAACAGCCAATGATATGAATGAACTGATTGACGAATTGTTTTTGTATTCAAAACTGGATCTGCAAGAAGAAAAGTTACAGCTCGAAGAAGTAGATCTCTATGCTTTTTTTGTGGATTTTATTGAGGAAATGTCCTTCTTTTTAGAAAAAAAGAATGGCCAAGCCAACTTGTCTGCCAAAAAAACAGAAAATTATATGGTTCACGCAGATCGTGAGAAATTAAGACGTGTTGTATTAAATATTATTCAAAATAGCATGAAGTATATGCAAGAAGAACCAAAGAAGCTTCAAGTATCTCTGGAAAACGCAGAAAACGAGGTCGTTGTGGAAATAAAAGACAACGGTAGTGGTATGGATGAAGCAGATATTCCATTTATTTTCGATAGTTTCTATCGAACAGACGCTTCAAGAAACTCTAAAACTGGCGGCAGTGGTCTGGGCTTATCGATTGTAAAAAAAATTATTCAAGCGCACGGTGGCACTGTCTGGGCAAAAAGCAAGTTAAATAAAGGAAGTAGTATTTATTTTACATTAAAGAAGGCGGTATAAATGCAAAGAATCCTGATTATTGAAGATGAGAAAAATATTGCTGAATTAGAACAAGATTATTTAGAGATGAATGGCTTTGATAGCGATATCGCTACAACTGGTGAAGATGGTTTGCAACTTATTAATAAGCATAACTATCAGTTGATCTTACTAGATTTAATGCTGCCCAATATCGACGGCTTTGAATTATGCGAACGTCTTCGCCAACAAGTAGACATTCCTATTTTAATGGTAACGGCTCGCAAAGAAGATATTGACAAAATCCGCGGATTTAACCGAGGCGCGGACGATTATATCGTCAAGCCGTTTAATCCAAGCGAACTGGTGGCCCGAGTAAAAGCACATATCACAAGATACGACCGTTTAACAAGCAAACAATCTGTAAGTCCAGTAATTCAAGTAAAAAATATGCAAATTGATGCTGAAGCTAGACGCGTCTTTATAGAAAAAGAAGAAAAAATACTGACCGCAAAAGAATACGACCTGCTATATTTTTTAACGATGAATCCAAATATTGTATTTTCAAAAGATGATTTATTTGAAAAAATTTGGGGCTATGACGCTATGGGTGATAACACAACAGTAACAGTTCATATCCGTAAAATTCGTGAAAAAATCGAAAAGGACCCTTCCCAGCCACAATTTATTGAAACTATCTGGGGTGTGGGCTATCGATTCCAGAAATAGTTCACGGAAATAATATCAAGCTATTTTAATGATAGTTTTCATCCCTAATTACTTTCATATTCAGTATATTTGCCTTCCAAATAATCTTTCCCTAATTGGCAATAATGATCTACATTTTCTTTATTGCCTTTAATTTCTTCTGGCGTTAGTTCTCTAATCACTTTTGCTGGTCGTCCTAAAGCTAAAGAATTTGGCGGGATAACTGTTCCTTGAGTCACTAAAGAACCGGCACCAATCATACTGTTCTCTCCTACTACTGCGTTATTCATAACAATCGAGCCCATACCGATTAAAGCGCCGTCTTCAATTTTACAGCCATGCAACAAGCACTGATGACCTACAGTAATATTATCACCGACGACACAAGAAATATCATGATCAACATGAATCACTGTTCCATCTTGAATATTCGTCCGGTCTCCTACAAAAATAGGCGCGTAATCACCACGAAGCACACTATTAAACCAAACAGTTACCTCTTTGCCCAAAGTGACATCTCCGACGATCGTAGCATTTTCTGCAATAAAATTTTCCATGTTTTCTCCCTTCTAATCCGATTAAAATAATGATCTAAAATGATAAATGAGGGTTTCTTTATCGAACTTCCCTTGATTTTGAATAAAATCAGGGTTCCTTTACTAAACTTCCCTTCTTTTTAACTAAAATGAAGGTTCCTTTGTTTAACTTCCCTTTTTTTAAAGTATATCACAATAATTACTAGCAATAAAAAGCGACGCCAACTTTTGTAGTTAACGCCGCTTTTTTTCTTATTCTTGGTCTGCAAATTGGCTATTATATAGCTCTGCATAAAAACCGTTTTTAGCAAGTAAAGTATCATGCGTTCCTTGTTCGATAATAGAACCATGATCCATAACTAGAATCAAATCAGCATCACGAATGGTTGACAAGCGATGGGCAATAACGAAACTGGTTCGGCCTTTCATCACTTGGTCCATTGCTCTTTGAATCAATGCTTCTAAACGGGTATCTACTGAACTGGTTGCTTCATCTAAAATCAGAATTTCAGGATCAGAAATAATCGCTCTTGCGATCGTTAATAATTGTTTTTGTCCAAGAGAAACATTATCTCCTTCTGAAGCAATTTCCATATCATAGCCTTCTGGTATAGTTCGGATAAAGTGGTCAACGTTAGCTGTTTTAGCTGCGTCTACCACTTCATAATCGGTGGCATCTAACTTACCAAAACGGATATTATCGGCAATTGTCCCACCGTAGAGCCAAGCATCTTGTAATACCATACCGAATAATGAACGAACATCACTTCGATTCATTTCCTTAGTATCAATACCGTCGATTTTTATCGCGCCATCATCTACATCATAGAAACGCATCAACAGATTGATTATGGTTGTTTTCCCAGCACCAGTCGGACCAACGATCGCTACGGTCTGACCTGCTTTTACACTCAAGTTCAAATCTTCGATCAATGGCTCATTTTGTTTATAAGAAAAATAAACATGATCAAATTCAACATCACCTTGGACATGTTCAGGCAAAGCTACTTCATTTTCACTTGTTTTTTCTTCGTCTTCATCTAAAACTTCAAATACACGGCGAGAAGAAGCAGAAGCGCTTTGTAGCATAGCAGATAATTGTGTGATGTTTCCCATTGGCTGACTAATTTGCCAAATATATTGGATGAAAGCTTGTAATTGCCCAACTACGATCACACCACTCAAGACATTTAAACTACCAAAAACTGCAATCACAATATAAGCTAAATAAGCTGTTGACTGAACCAATGGCATCATAAGACCTGAAATAAATTGTGCTTTAAATCCATTTCCTCTAACCGAGCGGTTTACTTTCCTAAAGTTTTCAGATGTTTCATGTTCACGTCCAAAAAGTTTAATGACATTAAAACCTGTCATATGCTCTTGTACGAAACCATTCATTTCACCTAAGGAATTCTGCATACCGTTAAAGTATTTTTGCGATTTTGAAATGATAAAACGCGAAATAAAATAAGAAGCAGGGATCATAAGCATAGCCATTAATGCCATATAAACATTAATATAAAACATCATTGAAACAGATAGTACAATACTCAAAAAAGCATTCACTAATTGGACTAATGATTGTTGCAAGGCTCCACTAACAACATCCACGTCGTTAGTCACACGCGAGAACACATTTCCTTGTTGGTGGGTGTCAAAATAAGAAACTGGCAATCGATTGATTTTGTGCGAAATATCTGTACGTAAATCTTTCATTGCAGTTTGTACAACACCAGTCATTAACAAACCAGCAGCTAATTGTGAACCCCCATAGCCAATACCAATAAGAACAATGGCAATCACTGTTTGTTTAATATAAGCAAAATTTATCGGATCACCATTTGAAATATTACGACTGATTTCTGTGGTTGGAAGTCCTGTAACATAAGGCAAGGCGGTATTAAAACCAACCGTTGCAACCACAAGAATCATAACCAAAATAAATTTAAATTTATATGGTTTTATATACTGCCCTACACGTTTTAAAGAAGAAAAAGTATTCATTGTCCTAACTCCTCCTTCGTTAATTGAGACGAAGCAATGTCGTAATAAACGGAGCTAGATTTTAATAACTCTTCATGAGTTCCTACACCGACAATATTTCCTTCGTTCAATACAATAATTCGATCTGCGCCCATGATCGTGCTCACTCGTTGAGCGACAATCAATACGGTTGCATTCGTTGTTTCTTTATCGATTCTTTCACGTAATTTTGCGTCTGTAGCAAAGTCTAAAGCAGAAAAACTGTCATCAAATATATAAATATCAGGTCTTCTTACAACAGCTCTAGCAATGGCTAAACGTTGTTTTTGTCCACCAGAAAAGTTAGATCCGCCTTCAGCAATCTGTGTATCTAAGCCATCTGCTAATTCAGAAACAAAATCGCTAGCTTGCGCGATATCTATAGCTTCATACAACTCTTCATCCGTTGCATCTTTACTACCATAAAGTAGATTTTCCCTAAGAGTCCCGGAAAACAACACTGCTGATTGAGGCACATAGCCAATTTTCTGACGTAAAGCGTCAACGTCATAATCACGAACATCGACACCATCTACCAAAATTTCACCTTCACTAACATCATAAAGACGAGGAATTAATTGAATTAAAGTAGATTTTCCGCTACCGGTACTTCCGATAAAAGCGACTGTTTCGCCAGGCTTAGCTGAAAAACTCACGTCACGAATCACAGGTGCTTCGGCATGTCCTGGATAAGCAAAAGTAACATCGTCAAATTCTAAGTAGCCATTCGTTTCTGTCGTTGTTACACCATTTTCTTTATTTTCTATAATCGGTTCAGTATCCATTGCTTCTTGAATTCTGTGAGCTGACACTGCCGCTCTTGGATACATCATAAAAATTGTAGAAAACATCATAAATGAGAACAATGCGTGGAATATATATTCAATAAAAGCGATCAAATTCCCAACTTCTAATGTTCCAGCATCAATTTGGATACTTCCTTGCCAGATGATATAAGCCATCACGATATTAAATAGGAAGAAAAATCCTGGCTGCGCTGAAGACATCAAACGAAACAAGTTTTTAGAACTTTTTTCAAAGGCATCATTTACTTTACCAAAACGTTTTTCTTCAAAATCTTCATTAACAAAAGCGCGAATGACACGTAATCCTGACAAGTTTTCTCGTAAAATATTATTCAACCGGTCAAAATTTCCTTGTTGTTTTCTGGATAATGGATCAGAAAAACGAGCGATCGCTACAACACCGATCAACAAGAACGGCAATGCCGCTAAGACATAAGCACCTAAGCTTGCACTCGTTCGTATAACCATAACCAGACTTGCAATAAACATCATCGGTGTCATAAAGCCTGTCCGTAAAAGGTTTTGCATAAACAACATAATTTGATAAGCGTCATTAGTTACACGAGTAATCAATGACGGAACGCCTAGTTGTTCATATTCATTATGAGAATATCCTTGTATTTTCTCAAAAAGATCCTGACGAATGGAGGCTGTTACATTAGTAGTGATACGGGACATAAAATACCCCAAAGAGATATTCATTAATACACCAACAACGACCACTGCTAACATGATTAAGCCTATTTTTTTAATATACGCATCATCATTATTGGCGACTCCCACATCGATCATTTGGCTTAACAATGTAGGCAATCCTAGTTCAATAATAATAAACCCGAAAACACAAATGAAATTAAAGAATAATAACCCTTTGTTTTTCAAAGTATAATGCAACATTAATTTCAAATTTATCCCTCCTTTTTTTGAGCAATTACTTTAAAGATAGCATATAGATATGAAAAAAGTAAAGAAAATGAGAAGCGTTTTTAACAAGTTTTTTCAAACCTTTTTTCATATAAAAATACACCATCCTTTTCTTCATAAGGGACTTTATATTTTCATGTAATTTTCTTGTTTTTGCCGGCGCATTTCTATACTTATTTTTATTTGTGTGATAAACTATCAATGGATAATTGGTTATAACTTAAAAAGATATAATTGCTAACTACTTTCAACAATTATAGATGATTAAGTTGCCAAAAACGGACCTATTTTGGATCAATCTTCACTTATAAATTTAAGTAAAAAGTCAAATAAATAAAGATGCAATAAAGGAGAACATACACATGATCTACAAAGTTTATTATCAAGAAACAAAAGAACGTAACCCTAAAAGAGAACAAACACACTCTTTATACGTGGACGTTGACGATGTAGTGAAAGCTCGTCACATCGTCGAAGAAAATACCCCATATAATATCGAATATATACAAGAATTAACTGGAAATCACTTAGAATATGAAAAAGAACAAGCTGATTTCCATATAGCGGAGTTTTAACATGAAACAATCGCTTAAAAACAACGAAACAGGTGTTTTCGCTGTTGGCGGATTAGGTGAAATCGGGAAGAACTGTTATGGGGTACAATTCCAAGATGAAATCGTCTTAATTGACGCAGGAATTAAGTTTCCAGAAGACGAATTACTTGGCATTGACTATGTGATTCCTGATTATAGTTACATTGTTCAAAACATCCAAAAAGTAAAAGCTTTAGTCGTTACACACGGTCATGAAGATCATATTGGCGGAATTCCTTATTTACTAAAACAAGTAAATATTCCTATTTATGCCGGACCGTTAGCTTTAGCTTTGATTACAAACAAGTTAGACGAACATGGTCTACTGCGCGATGCAGAACTTCATGAAATCAATGAAGACACTGTAATCCGTTTTCGTAAGACTTCTGTCAGCTTCTTTAGAACAACCCACAGTATCCCGGATGCTTTAGGGATTGTTGTGAAGACGCCGTCAGGAAATATCGTTGAAACTGGTGATTTTAAATTTGACTTTACACCAGTTGGCGAACCAGCAAATCTTCATAAAATGGCAAAGGTTGGCGAAGAAGGCGTGCTTTGTTTACTATCAGATAGTACAAACGCTGAGATTCCTACTTTTACTAAATCTGAAAAAACGATTGGCTCTTCTATCCTTAAAATTTTTGAAAAGGTGGAAGGACGGATTATTTTTGCTAGTTTTGCTTCCAATATTTTCCGTTTGCAACAAGCTGCTGAAGCTGCAGTTGCTTACGGACGCAAAATTGCCGTTTTTGGTCGCAGTATGGAAAATGCGATTGCCAATGGACAACGTCTTGGCTACATCAATGTCCCAGATGGAACATTTGTTGATTCGCGCGAATTGAACTCTTTGCCGGCAGATAAAACAATGATTTTATGTACAGGTTCTCAAGGTGAACCGATGGCGGCTTTAAGTCGGATCGCTAATGGCACCCACCGACAAATCCAAATTCAGCCAGACGATACCGTGATTTTTTCTAGTTCACCGATTCCTGGAAATACGACTAGTGTAAATCGCCTGATTAATTCGTTATTAGAATCAGGCGCTGAAGTCATTCATGGTAAGATCAACAACATTCATACTTCTGGTCACGGTGGGCAAGAAGAACAAAAATTGATGTTGCGCTTGATGAAGCCTAAATATTTCATGCCGATTCATGGTGAGTTTCGTATGTTAAAAATTCATAGCCAATTAGCTGAAAATACTGGAATTCCTAAAGAAAATTGTTTTTTGATGGAAAACGGCGACATGCTAGCTTTAACCCAAGATTCAGCTCGCCCATGTGGTCACTTTAACGCAGACGACACTTATATCGATGGTAGTGGTATCGGCGATATCGGAAATATCGTTTTAAAAGATCGGCGAATTCTTTCTGAAGAAGGTTTAGTGATCGCTGTCGCAACTATCGATAAAAGTAAAAAGGAAATCCTAGCAGGACCCGATATTTTATCGCGTGGATTTGTTTATATGCGTGAATCTGGTGATTTGATTAAAAAAGGACAAAACATCCTTTATAATGCATTACGTGATGCACTAAATCAACAAGATACTAGTGAATATAAATTAAGAGAAGCCATGAGCCAAGCGTTACAACCATTTCTTATCGAACAAACGCAGCGTCATCCAATGATTTTATCTATGATTATGACACCAGATAATAAATAGAAAGAGCAGCCTGAAAAATGGCTGCTTTTTTTACATCCTTATTTCTACATATTCAACACTGGTTTTAATTATCTATGTGCTATCTCCATTCATTTAACATAGGTTTCGCGTTTCTATGGGCTATCTTTACTCATTCAGCATTAATTTTCTTTTTTATGCTATTTTTTCATAAAAAAAAGACGTTCATAACTTTCATTACGAACGCCCTTTTTGTGAATTTGGTTTTTAAAGCATTGCTAGTTTTTAACTATACTTTTACAACATTAACAGCTTGAGGACCACGATCTGATTCTTCAACGTCAAATGACACAGATTGTCCTTCTTCTAAAGTTTTGAAGCCTTCTTCTTGAATTGCTGAAAAGTGGACAAACACGTCACTTCCGTCTTCACGAGAGATAAACCCGTAACCCTTTTCTGCGTTAAACCATTTTACTGTACCTTGTTCCATTCAAGTTTCCTCCTCGTGCGTTAGCACTTTATAAAATTGTAACATTGCTCGTACTACGTTAGAGACAGGTAACTGAGTGCCACTTCCATTTTCCAAACAAAATTACAAACACTATTCTACTCTCGTGGCTGTTTTTTTGCAAGTAAAAATTACTGTAAATTGATTAATTCCAAAATCCTTCTTCCCTTAAACTGACATATTCCTCGCTACCAATAATTAAATGATCTAAAATCTCAATGCCCATCATTTCTCCACATTCTTTCAAACGCTTGGTGAACTGACGATCATTTTCTGAAGGTGACGGATCACCACTAGGATGATTGTGCGAACATATTATGCGTGCCGCGCTACAACGAACAGCTTCGCGGAAAATCTCACGTGGATGCGCGACAGATTGGTTAACCGATCCTACAAACAAAGTTTTACGAAAAATCACTTCATTTTTGGTGTTTAAATATAAACAAATCAAATGTTCTTGCGAAAAATCCTTCATCTCAGACATTAATTGATGGGCCAAATCAAAACTTGTCACTACTTTACCAAGCTTGGGTTGGTTTGCGCGTTGAATACGACAACCCAGCTCCATCATCGCCTTTAATTCGATTGCTTTAATTTGTCCTACTCCTGAAATTTGTTGTAACTCAGTTAAACTAGCATTTTTTAGTTCATATAAACTGGGAAACAGTGTTAAAACTCTAGCAGAAAGTTCCATTACACTATATTTCTTTGAACCTGTTCGTAACAAAATAGCCAGTAATTCTTGATTAGAAAGTGCCTGTACACCATATTCCAATAATCGCTCACGGGGAAGTGAACTTAAAGGTACTTTATTTTTTTCCATAAAAAAACCTCCTTGCTTCCTTATACTAATAAGTACGCAAAAAGGTTACATTTACTTTTCTAAAATTGTCGAAACTTCATTTAATGTCGGTAAAACTGCTGAAGTCTTTTCTTTAATTTCAGAAGTAGGCTTAACCAAATCGGGTACCATAATTACATCGATGCCCGCTTGATCAGCTGCCAATATGCCATTTTTCGAGTCTTCTAAGATAAGCAGATTCTCTTTAGGTAAGCCGAAACGATCAGCCGCTATTTCAAAAATTTCAGGGTCAGGTTTAGCTTTTGTAACGTCTTCAAAGGAAACAATATGAGAAAATTCTTCTGACAAGTTGTTCTTTTCTAAAAGAATATTGATGATTCTACGCTGATTACTAGAAGCAACACAACGTTTAATATTTTCTTCTTGTAAATACGTTAATAACTCTTTTAGTCCAGGTTTTACTTCAGCAGCACCTGATTCAAATAACTCCACTGCCCGATCAAAAGAACGGTTGATAAAAGTATTTACTGTTTGTTGGCCAAAAAGCGAATCATACATTTCATGATAAGCTTGCCAAACTTCTTCATCAGAAATCCCTATATATTTCTCATAAATGGCAAAGTCATAAGAAAAGCCCATTCTATCTGCCACTTCTTGTGTCGCCCTATAATAAAGGCTCTCAGTATCAAACATCAATCCATCCATATCAAAAATAATTCCTTGTATATTCTGCATTGTCTCCTCCTGATTAAGAAATAAGATCTTTAATTAATTTACGTACCTCTGCCACAAAGTAAAGAGAACCTGTTACTAAAATCATATCGTCATCAGAAATTTTTTCCAAAATATTTGCTAAACCAAAATGCCATAGAGATACAATATTGATTCGATCTTCATCTATTCGTTGATAATTTTTTTCTAAACGCATAACCCCTGCATAATCAAAATTTGTCAGATAAATTTCTGCATTAGAAATTTCCAATAATTGCTCAAGCATTCCTTCAACATTTTTTCTTTCTAAAGCTGAAAAAATTACATAGATATGACGATTTTTAAACTCATTATTGATATTTTCTGCTAACCGCTTGATCCCTTGTTCATTGTGCGCACCATCTAATATAATCAAAGGCTCTTGACTGATTCTTTCCATTCTGGCTGGCCAAGCTGTTTTTAACAAACCATTTTTTACGTTTTTTTCATCAAATGGAATTTTTTTAAATTGGCACACTAGATAGAAAAGTTGAACAGCCACAGCCGCGTTTTCTGTCTGATGTTTTCCAAGTAAAGAAGTGATTAGTTTAGGAATTTTCCCCGCTTCATTATAAAAGTCAAATTGCTCGCCCCAGTCAGGATATGGTCCTTTATAGTCAATAGAGTAGTCCACATTAAAATGATAAACCTTTGCTTGCTTTTTTTCAGCCGTTTCTTCGATGACTTTTAGTGCCTCAGGAGGAATTTTTCCAGTCACAACAGGCACCTTATCTTTGATAATACCTGCTTTTTGCGCAGCAATTTTTTCAATCGTATCGCCCAATACTTGTTCATGGTCCATCCCAATAGTAGTGATAGCTGTAAGCAAAGGAGAGATAATGTTCGTACTATCATACAAACCACCCAAACCAACTTCTAACACTACCATATCAGGACCTTGTTCTTTAAAATAAAGAAAGGCAGCAGCAGTCAATACTTCAAATTCTGTGATCTCAAAAAGATCACTAGCAGCATCGGCTGAATCAATAATAGCTTGTATTTGGGCTACAATACTTGTCAATGCATCATCAGAAATGGGCTGTCCATTGATAGCAATTCGTTCATTAAGTGCTTCAATATAAGGTGAGGTAAAGGTCCCAATCGACCATCCCGTTTCCTGCAACATGGTAGATAAAAAACTTACGGTGGAACCTTTCCCATTTGTTCCAGCAATGTGAACAATTGAAAGATCTTTTTCCGGATGATCCAACGCATCTAATAAGGCGCTAATGCGTTGTAAACCTGGTTTTGAGCCAAACTTTTGTCGACTTTCGATAAACTGGGTCGCTTCTTCTGCTGTTTTTATCACGATATTTCACCTCAAAAGTTATTATAACAAATCGATTCAACACGTACTATGATACACGATCCAAAAAGTAGCTAGCAATTTATTGATTGATTTTTTTTAATTGTTCAATCCGTTCTTTTACTGTTTGTTGTTTTTCCAGGTAATCTGTTTGTTTGTCACGTTCACTTTGAACTACCTCTGCAGGTGCGTTGGCAACAAAGCGTTCGTTAGCCAATTTATTTTTCACACGCGCTACTTCTTGATCCCATTTTTCCAATTCTTTTTCCAAACGATTCAACTCTTCGTCAATATTAATTAAACCAGCTAATGGTAAATAAATATTTGCGCCAGTCAGAACAGCCGTCATCGCCAACTCAGGTGCTTCTAATTCGCTATCGATGACAAGTTTTTCCGGATTACAGAAGCGATCAATATAGTTTTTATTTTCTTTTAGAAATGTTTCAATTCCTTGATCACTCGTTTGAATAAGCAGTGTAATTGGTTTGGAGATCGGTGTATTCACTTCAGCACGAATATTGCGTACTGAACGTATCAATTCCATTAACACATTCATGCCTTGTGCTGCATCTTTATCATTAAATTCTGGGTGAACCTCTGGATATAATGCTATCACAAGTGAAGTACCATCGTGTGGTATCTTTTCCCAAATTTCTTCCGTTACAAAAGGCATAATCGGATGTAATAAACGCAAAATCTGGTCTAAAGTATAAACAAGAACGCTCTTGTTCATTTGTTGTGCCTGTTTATCAGAGCCGTAAAGTGTTTCTTTACTCATTTCGATATACCAGTCACAAAAATCGTCCCAGATAAAGTTATATAGCTGGCGACCCGCTTCTCCAAACTCGAAACGATCAAATAATTCTGTCACTCTTTCTACTGTTTCGTTTAGGCGTGTTAAAATCCAACGATCCGCCACTGATTTTTTCCCGCTAAGATCGATATCATCTACAGTCATTTCCTCTACATTCATTAAAACAAAACGAGCTGCATTCCAAATTTTATTAATGAAGTTCCAAGCAGCATCCATTTTTTCATAACTAAAACGGACGTCTTGTCCAGGAGTAGAACCATTTGATAAAAACCAGCGTAGTGCATCAGCGCCGTATTGATCAATAACTTCCATCGGATCAATGCCGTTTCCTAGTGATTTACTCATCTTGCGACCTTCTGCATCGCGAATCAGTCCATGAATCAAAACATTTTCAAATGGACGTTCATTAGTAAACTCTAAGCTTTGGAAAATCATACGGCTAACCCAAAAGGAAATAATATCATAACCCGTTACTAGCGTATTCGTTGGGAAATAACGTTGATACATTTCATTATCAGTATCCGGCCAGCCTAGGGTTGAAAATGGCCATAAGGCAGAGCTAAACCAGGTATCTAAAACATCCTCGTCTTGGACCCAATTTTGGCTATCTTCAGGAGCTTGCATGCCTACGTATACTTCTCCTGTTTCTTTATGATACCAAGCTGGAATTTGATGTCCCCACCATAATTGACGCGAAATTACCCAATCATGGATATTTTCCATCCAACGTAAGAAGGTCTGGTTAAAGCGTGGCGGGTAAAAGTTTACCGCGTCATCTGTTGCTTGATTTTCAATTGATTGTTGTGCTAAAGGTTTCATCTTTACAAACCATTGCTTAGATAAACGAGGTTCTACCACTGCATCGCTACGTTCAGAATGCCCCACACTATGAACCATTTTTTCTACTTTGATTAAACGTCCTAATTGCTCCAAATCTGAAACAATAGCTTTTCTAGCTTCAAAACGATCCATTCCAGCATACTTACCGGCGCTTTCATTCATTGTTCCGTCATCATTCATCACATTTACTCGTGGTAAATCGTGTCGATTACCCACTTCAAAGTCATTAGGGTCATGGGCAGGCGTAATTTTTACCACACCTGTTCCAAATTCACGATCAACGTATTCATCTGCTACAATTGGAATTTCTCTGTCCATCAAAGGTAAAATAGCAGTTTTTCCTATCAATTCTTGATAACGTTCATCTTTGGGATGCACAGCTACCGCCGTATCACCAAGCATAGTTTCAGGGCGAGTTGTAGCAATTTCTACCACCCCAGAACCATCTGTTAAAGGATAAGTCATATGATAAAAGGCACCTTCATCCTCTTTATGAATAACTTCAATATCCGATAAAGCAGTTTGAGCTTGCGGATCCCAATTAATGATGTATTCGCCTCGATAGATAAGACCTTTTTCATATAATTTCACAAATACTGTTCGTACCGCTTCTGACAATCCATCATCCAAGGTAAAGCGTTCATGCTCATAATCAAGAGAAAGACCTAATTTTGCCCATTGTTCTCTGATATGTTGGGCATATTCTTCTTTCCAATCCCAAACTTGTTCAATAAATTTTTCTCGTCCTAAATCATGACGAGAAATCCCTTGTTCTTTTAATTGGGCTTCCACTTTTGATTGAGTCGCAATCCCAGCGTGGTCCATTCCTGGAAGCCATAAAGTATCAAACCCTTGCATACGCTTTTGTCGGATAATAATATCTTGTAAAGTTGTATCCCAAGCATGGCCTAAATGTAATTTTCCAGTAACATTAGGTGGTGGGATAACCACTGAATAAGGCTTTGCTTTTTGATCACCACTTGCTTTAAATAAATCCTGTTTTAGCCATTCTTGGTAACGGCCGCTTTCAACTTCTTGCGGTGCGTATTTTTTTGATAACTGATTTTCTGACATTTTACTTCCTCCTTATAGATGACATTCTAGTTTACACTTTGTTCGACTCATTTTTTCTTAGAGTGTTTCACCTTCACTTATAATGACTACAAAAAAGCCCTAAGATGTATTTACATCTTAGGGCGCTATCTACGCGGTACCACCTAATTTGCAGTCTTTATGTACTGCCGCTTCTAAGTGAATTAACGATCACGACTCGTTTGGCTCTACTTTTTTCAAACCAAAGACTATCAAGCTACCTTCACTGCTTATTGTTGAAAATTTTACAGCCCAGAATTTTCTCTCTAAAAACAATTCAGTCAGTTACTCCTCTTGACCCTCGTCCGCTTTATTTTACAATGCGCATTTTTCAAAGTCAACTTAAATTAAAGCTTTTGCCTCTTGTAAAGCTTTTTGATAATCTGGTTCATCAGACATTTCCGGTACAAACTCTTCATAAGTAATCGTGCCATTTTGGTCAAGCACAAAAATACTTCTAGTAAACTTATCTGCTTCTGGAATATAAAGATTATATGTTTTACCAAAAGTATTTTCTGGGTCGTGTAACATAATCATATCCACGTCTTCTTGGCCACACCATTTAGCTTGATCTTCTTTTGTGTTATTTGAGATAGTAGCAAAATTAACGTCTTCAAGTTGGCTAGCTTCTTGATTAAAACGTTTAGTTTGTAGGGCGCATACGCGGGTATTGATATCAGGAACAACGCTCAAAATTGTAGGTTTTCCGTTATCAAAATCTTCCAAAGTATACGTACGATCTTGCAAATCTTGCAGCGAAAAGGATGCTGCTTTTTCACCGACTGCAGGTTGTTGTCCAGGTACTTCTAATTCTTCACCTTTACGTGTAATAATCATAATTTTCTTCTCTCCTTAACTATTTATCACTAGAAATAACGTTTATAACTTACAAAAGTTTTTAACATACTGTTAGTATAAAGTAGTCAGAAAAATTTATAAAAAAATATGCTTATGAAGTAACAACTGAGGGTGAGTCCTTATAATGACGATCAAAAAAGAGCAAAGTTAGCAGTTCAGTTGTTAAATCAATATAGCGTATACTGACATGGTTTGGTATCTCCACACGATCAGGCGCAAAGTTTAATATTGCAGTGATTCCGCTATCAACGACTACGTCAATGGCTTGTTGCGCATTTTCACTGGGCACAGTCGATATTACAACTCTAATATTTTTTTCTTGAGCGATTTGTTTAAAATCATCCATACTATAAACGTAAAAACCTGCGATCGTTTTACCAATAATTTCTGGATCTGTATCAAACACACAAGAAATAGTAAGGTTTTTATTACGTCGAAAGTTATTATTGGCTAACGCCTTACCCAAGTTACCAAAGCCAATGATAGCTACACAACTTTTTTCCTCGCTATCTAAAATATCACTAAAGACTTTAATCAAATAACTAACATCATAACCATAACCACTACGACCAAGTTCACCTAAATAAGAAAAATCACGACGTATCGTAGCAGCAGGAACTTGTGTGATCTCAGAAAGTTGTTTTGATTTAATTCGTGTCATACCCTTTGTATCTAAAATCGTCAGATTCCGTAAATACAACGGTAGCCTTTTAGCTGTAGCGCGCGGTATTTTTTCCTTATTATAATCTTTCACTTGCCAGCCTCCTTGTTAATTCGTTCACATAAAAGTGTATCACTCTTCCCGTCTTTTAGCAATAGTACACTTTTTATTAGCACAAATTTCACATTTTTTCACAATATAAGATAATAAAGTGAAGGTTTCTCTGATGTATTATTAAAAAAGATATTCAACTGCCTGTTTTTTAAACTTAGATGAGAGGCTTTTTTGTAGCCCTAACTTTGTTAAACTTTAGGCCAACTATTCTATTCATGGCCCAAACTAAAGCTGTACTTGGGGACAATAACCTAACTGTTGGCCCTTTCTTGAGATGACTCTGGGACAAACACTGCTCTTGTGCCCCCTTTTCGGCTTGGTGTGGGGATAAAAGAGCACAGTTTGTCCCCTTCTTTGCTAGACTTAGGTCTGGAAATTCTACTTTATTATCCTCATTCACTAAAAAAGAGAGTAAACTCATCCACTGAAGGATAAATTTACTCTTTTTCTAGCTTTATAATAATTCGGCAAATTCGTCTTCTTGTTCTTGTGCACTTTCTGGCACAATTTCTTCTACCTTAATATTTGCCAAAGCTCGTTCAACTAGTCCTTCAATATCTAATCTTTCTTCGTATTGATGAACTTTATCTAAATGAGGCTTCGTTTTAGGTTGAGGTGGTGCAAAAATCGTACAACAATCCTCAAAGGGTTGAATCGATAGGTCAAAAGTATCGATTTTTTGAGCAGTATCAATAATTTCCAATTTATCCATTGTCGCTACAGGACGGATAATCGGCGTGTTGGTAACTTCATTAATAGCGACCATGCTCTGTAAAGTTTGAGAAGCCACTTGTCCTAAAGACTCCCCGTTTAACATAACTAATCCACGTCGTAATTGACGAATACTATCTGTTAAACGCAACATCATTCGTCGAGTAATCGTCATCCAGTATCCTTGAGGTACTCGATTTTTAATTTCTTCTTGGACTTCAGTAAAAGGCACTTCGATAAATTGAATCTGTCCCACATAAGGGGCAATTTTTGCTGTTAGGTCTTTGGCTTTTTGTAAAGCCTGTTCGCTGGTATAAGGCGGACTAGCAAAATGAACTGCCTCAATTTCCACGCCACGCTTCATGGCCATGTAACCTGCTACTGGAGAATCAATCCCCCCTGAAAGCATCAGCATCCCCTTGCCGCTTGTACCAACAGGTAAGCCAGCCGCACCTGGAATTGTTTCATGAGATAAAAAGGCACCGTTACTACGAATTTCTACCCGTAGATTAATATCTGGTTTTTTCATTTGTACTTTAATCTCAGGAAATTGTTCAATAACTGCATCCCCTACTGTAACATTTAATTCATTACTCGTTTGTTCAAATGTATGATCACTACGTTTAGCAGTCACTTTAAAACTTTCTTTTCCTGTATAAATTTCACTGACCATTTTTTGGGCACATTTTTTAATTTGTTCGATATCTTTTTCTACTCGTATACTCGGTGAAAAACCTTGGATACCAAACACCATTTTTAATTTAGGAATAATCAAATCGCTATCTTCCCCATTTAAAACTAAATGCATTCGGTCACGATCTGCATGAATTTTTAATCGAGGAAAATCAACCAAGGTTTGTCGTACATTTTTAGCCAGTCGCATAATAAATGAACGTCGATTCTTTCCTTTTGTCGATAGTTCGCCATAACGAACCATGATTTCTGAATATTTCACAAAAACACCTCTTAATTAACTTTTGAAAACTTTTGATACAATTGCTCAAATACAATCATAAACTGTTCAATTTCTGCCATCGTATTACTTTCATCTAAACTGATCCGAATCGAACAAGTCGCCAAATCACTGGAAACATTCATCGCCGCAAGCGTGCTTGACTCCGTATTTTTTTTACTTGAACAAGCACTTGTAGTCGATACGATGATCTCTTTTTCCTCTAGGGCATGAACGAGTACTTCTCCACGGATACCCTTTAATGCTATACATAAAATATGGGGAGCACCGTTTTCCTCGGCTGAAAAAATTGTCACTTTATTATAAGAACGCAATCCGTCTATAAGCGCTCTTTTTAAATTGGCTAAGTGATCGGGACGTTGTGCTTTTTTTTCAAAAACAACTCGTAAAGCCCTAGCCATAGCTACAATAGCCGGTACATTTTCTGTGCCACTACGCTGTTCTCTTTCTTGGCCACCGCCTGTCATTAATGCTTGCATGCGTCGTCCTTTTTTCCAATAAATAAAACCTACACCACGTGGTCCATGAAACTTATGAGCAGAAAAACTAGCAAAATCAACGCGTGGCGTCAGCCATTCATCTGTATCAACTTTAGCAATTGCTTGAACAGCATCCACGTGAAAATGGATTTTCGGATAGTTTTCCAGTAGTTCACTAATTTCTTTAATAGGTTGGATTGTGCCTACTTCATTATTAACTGCCATTACAGAAACTAAAACAGTATCTTCTCTAATGAGTTCAGCCAGTTGTTTGACATCTACAAAGCCTGCTGAAGTTACCGGTGCTTGGTCAATTTCAAAACCAAAATCAGCCAATTGTTCAGCTGTTTTTTTCACAGCAGGGTGTTCAATACTTGATATAATTAGATGTTTTCCATAAGGTTGTTTTTCAAAAGCAGTCCCTTTTAACACCCAGTTATCACCCTCTGTTCCTCCGCTGGTAAAAACAATCTCTTCAGAAGAAACCTGCAGCATATCCGCAATTTGTTTTCTAGCTTGCGTTAACAAGCGATCCGCTTGCGTGCCAAGATAATGTAAGCTTGAAGGATTGCCAAATACTCGTTTACTGGTTTTTACATATGTATCTAAACTTTCAGGCAAAATTGCCGTTGTTGCACTATTATCAAAATAGATCATTTATATAAGATCCTCTCTATAAAAATACTGTTTCATTATATCCACAACTGGGCTTGCTTTCAAGTTGAACGTTTGTTTGACTACTTTACTAGTTTAAGACGTAAATGTTAATAATTCAAAATCAATTTGTATAGTGACCACTCAAAAACACTTATAAG
This sequence comes from Tetragenococcus halophilus subsp. flandriensis, assembly GCF_030161475.1. Taxonomy (GTDB): domain Bacteria; phylum Bacillota; class Bacilli; order Lactobacillales; family Enterococcaceae; genus Tetragenococcus; species Tetragenococcus halophilus_C. The sequence continues at coordinate 69,257 of NZ_BSUG01000027.1, forward strand.
TGGGGCATCTTCTATAGCATAGCAAAAAAATTTAGAATACCAATAATTTTAATGGGTGAAAAAACATTTTGTAAGTTATTATATTTATAACAGTAAAGTTTATGACGGTGGCTATCCTTATGAAAGGGAGGTGGTGCGTATGATCGTACTATCAAAAACTTTAAAAAGGAGAGGCCTAGGTGTTTATTTCAGACGCTTTACAACTGGTGTTAGGTTTCGGTACTTTTACCGTTGCCTTAATTGCACTAGTTGTTGAGCTGATAAAAATCAGCAATAAAAAATAACCGTCATACTTTGGCGAGTAACGGTTATTTTTCACAAATAATTAATTTCGCCACCGTCTTAAGCGGTGCTGTTGGAGAGCGTATTAGTTATACGTCCTCTTTTCATTTTCAGTATAGCAAAGTATTCCAGTAAACTCAACATTTAGCAAACGCTAAATTTCAGTAATGCGGATAATTCGTTCACTACGCCACAGTCTCATCAAGACCTAAGCTTCCTTTAGTCGCTGATTCGTAGTGATTCGGTTAATTCGGACACTACGCCTCGCATTCGCTCGCCCTAGTACTGTTCATCAGTTACTCTCAGCTCCCTTTGGTCGCCGAATCGTAGTGATTCACAGCAAAAAAGCTGGTATGAACTTAAAGAAGTTCAAAATCCAGCTTTTTAAACTATTTCTTCTCGATTTTCGTAGTAAAAGTCTTCAATCCGTTTAAAAGCTCCTGGCTCTACTCGTTCCAGTGCTGTACCGATCTCATCTAAAGCATCTTTGTAACGATACTCATAATAAAACAGGTCAAAAGCACGTTCGATCGAAGCTTTCACTTCAGCATGAGAATGACGATAGCGATTAGCGTGCTGCATCATTTGTTCAGTTAAAGCAGCCTCATCAATCATGTCATGCGTTTTTTCTGTTAAAACACTCAGATCTTCTTTACAAAGGGCAACCATCTCGTTGACTTCATCCATGTCCACTCGAATTTGGTTCAATGAATCATCTAATTCTTCTAATCGGTCAGTTACACCATAGAAATAATTAAGATAATCTCCCGGCAAACCAGGCAAGCGTTGTTTTTCTACCAAGCGCTTCAAGTTACGTAAATCAAACTCAAGATCTTCTGCTTGTTGTTGCGCAACTTTCTCACCCTTACGTAATTCTCGGATCGCTTGATCGATCTCAACTTGTTCACTTTCGACCCCATCCAAAATCCTGTACGCTTCTTTATAAAAGCTTTGGGCTTCAGAATAAGGAATCTCATGAGCTTCAAGCTGAGGATCCACTGAGTCATTCCGACGAGCAACTTCTTCGATTTCTGTTTGGAAACCACGTACTCGTGCCAATTCATTATGATTCAACGTATAAGTCTGCGAAGTATGGTCAAGTTCAATCAATAGTTGACGATTATTACTTGTCGCATGTTGAATGTAATCCGCAACTGCTTTACGATTATTTGTGACATAATTTTTAGCTTCGATCTCACGTTCCATTACGTCGTATAATTGATCAATTTGATCGGCCGTTTCAATGTTTGCAGCTTCCACGGTTGAAATTTCGACTTTTTCTAAATCTTCTAAAGAATTCTCAACGCGGTGACGCACTTGCTGGATATCTTGTGCAAAATTTCCTACAGGAAGCACATATTCTTGCTCCATTAATGTTTGATATCCTTCTTCGATTTCTTCTAATTGCTCAGGAAATGTTTTATGCAGCTTTTCATATTCATCAGGAATCTTTCTCATCAGCTCTTCTAGTTCGTAGGTATGTTTTTCAGCTGACTCTAGAATATCTCGAGCTTCTACTGGATCACCAGAAGTATTTAATGTAATAAACTGTGTAAATTCACTTTCTACACTTTTTACTTGTTTTTGCACTTCAGCAAAAGCAGGTCCGAACTGATCACCATTATCTCTTAGCGCTTGTTTCATTTCTTCATAAACATCCATTGCTTGTTGGACTTTCATTGAATTGCGCTCTTGGCTTTCACGTAATTCTTTAAAGCCTTGACGGACTTTACCTATTTCTTCTTCAATGTCATCCATCGTTTTTTGTGCTTTTTCCACTGCTGCTTTCGCTTTTACAAAACGAAAGGCTTCATTCAAGTTTTCAATCTCGAAAAGTTGACTTTCTAACTCCGCAAATTTATCAGTAGAAAGTTGCTCCCACTTTTGTTCCCACTCTTTAAAAGCGCTTTGACTCTGGCCTACAAGATGCCTTTTTTTTATGGCATCTATATCTTCTTTAATAGATGAGTCAAATAATGCTTTTTTCCGGTCTTCTAAAGCTTTCAACTTTTCCTGATTTTTCTTGCGCATAAAAAACCCTATGCCATAAACAACCGCTGCAAGCACAACGATCGCTATAACAATTCCTAAAATCAGATTACTTCCCATTTAGCTGCCTCCATTTTTGATCCTATCCATCAATCTGTAATAAAAGACAGATGATTTTATTTACTTGATCATTATATCCCATAGAGATTCATTCTTTTAAAAAAGACATCTAGCTTTGATTATAGCATAAAGACAGTTGTCAATCACTATGAATCCTTAAAAAAATAATACTTTATTGTGCCAATTTTTTCAATTATTTGTTTCTTTTTTTAAGAGAACTACGCTACAACACTTGATTTATAATCCATTTAAAGGTACGCTATTAAAAAAGTTTTTGAATTAGTCAGGCGGAGATAATGTATGAAAACAGCAAAATTCGGCGGTAGTTCTTTAGCGAATGCAACCCAATTAAAAAAAGTCGCAGAAATTATCAAGTCAGATAATACGCGACGCTTTGTAGTGGTTTCTGCACCTGGAAAAAGATCTGCAAGAGATCAAAAAGTGACTGACTTGCTGGTTGATCTTTATCAAAAAAGAATCAACAATGAAGCAACAGATGATTTAATCACTAAAATTTTTGCACGCTATGAAGAAATCAGCCGAGAGTTCCAAATCGAAAAAAATATTTTAACTGAAATCTATCAGTCATTGGAAAATTTAAAAAGTTTGCCCATGACAAATAACCCTCATTTTTTTGATGAAATTTTATCCAATGGCGAAAATAATAACGCCAAACTTGTGGCTGGCGTTTTACAAGCAGAAGGTGTGAATGCTCGTTATATCAACCCGCAGGAACTGGGGATTTTTGTATCAGATGAACCTTTAAATGCACGTATTTTATCAAAAACTTATCCAGCTATGAAAAATTGGCGTAACAGTTCTGAAGTCTTAGTTATTCCTGGTTTTTTTGGTTATACCGAAAAAGGCGAGATTTGTACCTTTTCCCGCGGCGGTTCAGATATTACTGGAGCGATCGTCGCTTCCGCAATGAATGTGGATTTGTATGAGAATTTCACTGATGTCAATGGTATTTTTGCAGCGCATCCAGGTTATATCCATCATCCAGAACCGATTCGTGAAATTACTTATCGTGAGATGCGGGAGCTGTCTTATGGCGGTTTTTCCGTTTTCCATGATGAAGCTCTAATGCCGTCTTATCGCGCTAAAATCCCGGTGGTTATCAAAAATACAAATAATCCAGCGCATCCGGGAACTTTGATAACTAATGAACGAGAAAATAAGGAACAACCTGTCGTCGGTATCACAAGTGATGATGGCTTTAGTATGATTTATCTTAATAAATACCTGATGAACCGAGAAGTTGGATTCACCTTAAAAGTGCTAGAAATTTTTAAAGAATTTAATTTAAATTACGAACATATGCCTTCAGGAATTGATGATATCTCCATTATTTTGCGAGCAAATCAATTGAATCCTGAATTAGAAGAAAATTTGTTACGAAAGATCGCCTATGTGATTGACCCTGACGAGCTTCGTGTTATTCACGATCTTTCCATGGTTATGATCGTCGGTGAAGGGATGAAACAAAGAATCGGAAGTATGTCCGAAAGTACGGCAGCCTTGGCTAGAAAAAAAATCAATATTGAAATGATCAGTCAAGGGGCATCTGAGGTTAGTATTATATTTGGTATCCATAAAGAACGCGAGCAAGATGCTATCCGAACATTATACTATACCTTTTTTGAATAAAATTCTTATACAACAGCCAATAAGGACATAGTTTAAGCAAAGCTATGTCCTTAATTAGCCTTTAGCACGTAAGAATAAAAAACTTATGTTAGTATTTGAAAATAGTCTCATAAAAACGTTAGAGTTATGAGCTTAATTGGAATAACAAGTGGAAATATATTAAATTGAGTCTTGTTAAGCGCAATAGTTTATTGATGACATGAATGCTAAGTAACGAAATTTAAAACAAAACCGACTGAAAAATTCAGCCGGTTTTTATCCTTATTCTTCTATCGATACCCATTTATAATCATACTTCGCACCGGCACTATGAGACACAATGCCTTTTACTTTATCAGAAACCATATGTCCTTCTGCTTTTTGATAAACAGGAATAACGCCCATCTCTTCATTGATAACTTTTTCAGCGTCAAGTAAATCTTGGAAGCGTTCTTTAGGATCATTTACGTGAGTTGTTGCTGAGTCTTCAACTAATTTATCATATTCATCATTACTCCATTTACCAAAGTTATATGAATTTCCTGATTCAAATAAATCAGTAAAACTGCTAGGATCTGCGTAATCAGCTCCCCAACCACCAACAACAGCATCAAAATCACCTTCAGTAGAGCGATCGATACGAACTGTAAATGGCACCGTGGTTGAATTAACTTTCATTCCATCTAGCTCTTCCCAAGCACCTTGAATGTATTCTCCTACTCTTTTGGTAGAATCTGTGTCTTCAGCTAATAAGTCAAATTCTAATGAATCAATATCTAGTTCTTCTTTAGCTTTTTCCCAATGTTCCTGTGCTTTTTCTGGATCGTATTCCAGCGTAGAGCCCGAAACTTCAGTAAAGTCTTCATCAGTCTCCGGTTCTTTGCCAGCTTCTTCTGGAAGTAAATTTGTCGAAGCAACAGAACCATCACCAAGAACTTGATCTACTAAAGATTGTCGGTCAATAGCATAAGATAATGCCAAACGAAGATTTTTATTTCTAAACGGAGAATCTTCCTCTTCTTGATTTAATTCAACATAAGACGTACGTGCCTCTTTTACAGATTGATATTCTGGATCATTTGCATTTTGTTGTGCTAATTCACCCGTAAGTACGACATCATCAGTTTGTCCATCACGGAATAAATTCAAACCTGTTGAGGATTCTTTAACCACTGAAACATTGATTTTATCTAAATTGACACTATCTTTATCCCAGTACTCATCATTGGCTGTGTAACTCCACTCAGTATCAGAACCCGCTCCTTCAAACTCAGTTAAGGTAAATGGGCCATTATAAACCGAGTCATCCCCTGTTTTGGCATAATTTTCTCCTTTTTCTTCAACGATTTCTTGTGGCTGCGGGAAAAAGGAAGCAAACGCTAATAGATTATCAAAAAACGGCGTTGGCGTATCTAATTTGATTTCTAACTCATGATCATTTACTGCCGTAATTCCTAACTCTGAAGGATCTTTGTCACCTTCAATAATCTCATTTCCATTTTCAACATAACCATAAAGGTAGGCATATTCTGAGGCAGTTTCTGGGTCTACAGTACGTTGCCAGCCATAAACATAGTCATCGGCTGTCACTGGATCGCCATTAGACCATTTGGCATCTTCTCTAAGTTTTATATTATAAGTCAATCCATCTTCTGAAACCTCAGCCATTTCAGCGGCTCCAGCTGGTTGAGGATCATTATTTTCATCTAATCGATAAATCCCTTCGTAAACATTATTAAGCGCTGTAAAACTAATTGTATCCATTGCTAACGATAAATCAGCAGAAGGCATTTCTTGTACTACCGACAAATTAAATTCTTGTGACTCACTTTCTGCTTCGCCGCTTTCTGCTGTATTTCCTGTAGTACAGGCAGTTAGCAGTACCGTACTCACCAACATAAGCCCAAACAACTTTTTCTTTTTCATTCAAACACTCCTTTTTCACAAGTTAAACTTCTTGATATGAATCATATTGTACAAAAACTGTTATTGTTTTGCAATTGAATTTTCAAAAAATTCTCTATTTTCTAACTTATCTAAAAAATTAAGCTTTTATGGTAATTTTAACAGAGAAAAGAAACCGCATTCTTTTCAAAAAACAAAGAAATCGCTTATAATAAAATCAAGAAAGGAGCGGATAAGAAATGGTTTGGGATATGAAGGATTATCCAACAACAATGAAAAATTTAGATTCATTAGTTCGCAAAAAAGCTATCGATATCGCTAATGCTTTGCTACAAGATGGTTATCCAGAAGGTCGTGCTATTCCAATCGCTACAGAACAGGCGCAACAATGGTATGATAATGCAAGTTCAGAAGAAAAAGAATCCTTTCGCCAAGAAAAGCCACCACAAAAAAGTGATTCTCATGACACCTCAAAAAGAAGCGAAAAATTAATAGATGCAGATGTTAAAGTGAATTACTCAGACAAACAATGGCAAGTTATATCAAAAGGTGCTGAAAAACCAAGCGAAGTTTATGACACTAAAGAAGAAGCCATTGAACGCGCAAAATATATCGCGCAGAATAAAGAAACAACTTTGGAAATTTATAAAGAAAATGGTGAGCTCCAAGAAACACGTGATTTCTCTAAATAATAACTCACCACCTTCACGTGAAGAATCCTCCTGAATTGTTTATCAGGAGGATTTTTTAGCGAAACATTTTTTACTTCTCTTCTTTTTGTCGTTGTAATTCTTTTGCAATTTTGCCTTCGGGCGCAAAATCTGCTTCCCAGTTCGCGGGTTTTAACACTTTATTGGTCTGTTTATCATAATGTGGCTTGCCCTCTGGAAATACTTTGCCCATATTTGCTTGATGGACGATATCCATTATCGGTTTAGGATCAACCCCAAGTAATACAAAAGACCCATAAGTAAAGTACATGATATCTGCTAAGGCATCCGTTTGCGCGACTAACGGATTGGTTTCAGCTTTTTGTTTACTTAAAACTTTTTCTTTTGCTTGTTCAATTGCTTCATGCAAACCATCTACTAGTTCAAAAAAATCATCCTTATTATCTGGACTTGCAGCGTACAATAATTCAACAATTTCTTCTACTTTAAAGCTTGCCCGATGAAGTGCTTTGCTTTTAGTAAAAGCGGTTGGTTTATCAGGTTGCTCGGGATTAAAAGTTGCATGAAATTCTTTTGCCATTTCAAATGGTTCCAAAGAAATCTTCCTTCCTATTCCTTAATTAACTCAAAATATCGCAAAGCAGCAATAATGCCATCTTGGTTGTTTGTTGTTGTCACATAATCCGCTGCTTGTTTTGTCTTTATCGTAGCATTCCCCATCGCAACGCCCGTGCCAGCCCCTTGTATAATTTCAATATCATTTAAATGGTCACCAAAAACCATCGTTTCTTCCAGTTTAATCCCTAAGTGTTCAACCAAAAATTTAAGTCCCATTAATTTTGAGCTTCCTTTAGGTACGAGATCAACTGAATATGGATTCGAACGTTTAAGATCACAATGAGGTAAAGCCGCTGCCAAACTTGCAGTTTCATACTCCGGACTCAACATTACACATTGATAGATAGGTTCTTTTAAAATAGCAAGACCACTATATCTTTGTTTGCGTCGATTAGGACTATACTTTTGTAAAAACCGCTTCATTTTCCGGATAGGAAAGTAATGGGGCACAAAACGCATAAAGTGTAATAAAAGCTGAGATTGGCCAAAGCGCATCGTCCAGCTCCCTGCAGAATGATTTTTTCCACACAAGATCATTTGACGAAAATGCTGATCTGCATAAGAAACGATCTCAGCTAAAGCTTCTGATTCAAAGGCGCGCTCATAAATCATTTGCTCTTTAGTATAAACTAGTTGACCATTACAGGCGATAAATAAATCAAAAGGCAAATCTTTTAAAATATGAGCGACACTTTTGGGCGTACGAGCAGTGGACACACCACAAACAATCCCTTTTTTATGTAAATCTCTAATCGCTTTTTTCGTAGTTTTAGCAATTCTTCCCTTGTTGGTCAAAAGTGTTCCATCAATATCAAAAAAAATCGCCTTTATCATTTTTTCACCGACTTCTTAGAACAAGCCTAATTGGCTAGGGTTTAGATTTTCAAAATCAAGTTGTAATAGGTCCTTAAACTGTAACGCATTTTCCGCTGCGTCACCGCCAGCGTTATTATTAAAAATAACAGCAACTTGCTTACTTTCTTTTTTAACCGCAGCAACAGCCTCTTGCAGTTCTTCTAATTCTTCCTTACTATAACGATAATTGGTACGCAAGCGTTTAGCATCTGGACCAGTAGCATTCCAGCCGATATCATTACGCCCATGAAAACGGAAAAAGACAAAAGATGAGTTGGTCACATAAGTGTCAAAAGGAATCGTGGTCGATAATTTTTTCGGCTCATCAACGATAACTAAAGAAAATTTCTGTTCCTGCATAAATGCTCTAGTCTGTGCCAGAAAAGCTGAATCATACCAGCTGTTATTACGCAATTCAATAGCAATCGGTATTTGCGGAAATAATTGACGAAGTATCCTCAAATAGTCGACATTTTCGCGCTTACAATCAAAATAAGGTGGGAATTGCGCTAATAAGCAGAATAAATTTTCTTGCTCAATCATAGGTTTTAAGCTTTCTAGCAGTTCTTGCGCAAGTTCTTTTAACGATCCACCTTCTGCAAGTTCCTCATGCTTAGTAAAAACCTTGGGTAATTTCATAATAAATTGAAAACTCTCAGGTACTTGTTTTAACCATTCTTTGACATAAGTTTGCTTAGGAATAGCATAAAAACTCGTATCCATTTCGACCAACGGAAAGTAAGCAGCGTATTCAAATAAACTACTTTCTTTTTTCCCAGTCAAATATGTATGTTCCTTAAAACTTGTACAGCCAATCTGAATCATTTTACTTCCCTCTTTATTTTAAAGTTTAATCTATTATAAAGAGAAAAAATGTCTGACGCAACAAAATATAATTTGTTGTGTTTTCTTTTCCTCACTTTTACGATAAAATTGATAGACTAGCTAAAAAAGAAAGGGTGAAAGCAATGAAACAAATCCTTGTTTTACATACTGGTGGCACTATCGCCATGACAGAAAATCCGTCTACTGGAAGTGTAAGTCCGGACTCAAAAAATCCATTAACAGATGCACCGATTATCCTACCAAAAGATGTCCATTTGATCACAGAAAATATTTTCAACCTCCCTAGCCCGCATATTACACCTGAACATATGCTTAAAATAAAAGAACGTATACAAAAGGCTTATCAAGAGGGTATAGATAGTGTAGTCATCACCCACGGCACTGATACTTTGGAAGAAACAGCTTATTTCTTAGATCTAACGATCGGTAATTGGCTTCCGATTGTTCTTACTGGTGCAATGCGTTCAAGTAACGAATTAGGTAGCGATGGCTTATATAACTTCGCCAGTGCTATACGAGTAGCAGCTTCACCTGATGCTAAAGACCAAGGCGTATTAGTTGTGATGAATGATGAAATACATGCTGCTCGTTATGTAACCAAAACCCATACCACAAATGTCGCGACTTTTCGCACTCCCTCTATCGGTCCTATCGGTATGATAAATAAAAATAATGTGATATTTTTACAAAAAATTTTGCATTCACAATATACAGATATCTCCTCAGCATCCGGCTTTATCCCTATTCTAAAAGCTTATGCTGGTATGAGCGGTGAATTATTAGAAGGCTTATCTCATCTATCGCTAGATGGCTTAGTCATTGAAGCCTTAGGGGCAGGTAATTTGCCTCCAGAAAATATCGCGCCTTTACAAAAACTATTGGATGCTCAAGTGCCAATTGTTTTAGTCTCACGTTGCTTTAACGGGATTGCTGAAGCTGTTTACGATTACAAAGGCGGTGGGATCGAGTTACAAAAAATGGGCGTAGTTTTTTCTCCGAATATTAATAGTCAAAAAGTCCACATAAAATTATTAATCGCAAATAATCTCCAACTAAAAAAAGACGAATTGGTCGACTTTATGCAACATTAAAAATCCCTTGTTAATTAGTTTTTGTGCTAGTTAACAAGGGATAACTTTTATTTTTCTTGCCACTCAATTTGAGCTTCACAGTATTTTTTATCTGCAATTTTAATCGCATGACGCGTCCTCTTGCCATTTTCCTGGTCCACGATCTCATAAAGACTTTCCACCTGATTGCCGTATTCAACTTCTTTATCAAAACGAACATTGATATATTTAGGTTCATAAGTGGTTAAAAAGTCATATCCTAAGCCATCAATCAACCAATCAAAATACACGGAATTGTTGACATGATGATTACTGTCGATATCATAAAAACGGACATTATATGAAGCACTGCTTGGATTTTCTAAAGATTCAACTTTTGGTGCACGTTTGATTTTAGTAATTTTTTCACTCTCAAATGGTGCAATGATTTCTTCTGTCACACTACTAATTTTACGGGTCGTATAATTCATTAATGAAAAAATAGATTCAATATGAACTAACTCATCCCCTGATTCTGTGGTAATCCAAAAATCTCGATAACAGAAATATTTGTTATATTGCATTGCTTGAGTTGTCACTTGAATTTTTTCATTTACCCTTGGCAAACGAGCAATGAAAACTTCATAATGTGTGATAATCCATGTTACACCAAATTGATGTATGTAATCATTTCCTCTGTTCAACATATCACTTTGTTCTTCTGATACCTTGATGACAATTGCAATCATGGTCGAAAGTTTCATTGTATGGTTTACATCACACTCGTAATAAGTCACTTCATGCGGAATTGTATATTTTGCTCCCAAACCAACAATCCTCCTTTATAGCTATTAAACATTCAACAAAACAATTATAACAGAAAATTTTTTATACGTCTGTTTTCCCCTTGTTTTTGTCTTTTTAATCAAAAAAAAAGAAGAGCACACGCACTCTTCTTTGAATTATATTTTACTATTTGATTATGCTTCATTTTCAGTAACTACTTGATCAGAATCATTTAATGTATCGCGATCTAAATCATGGAGCCTTGCGCTGGTTATAACACCAGCTACCATACTATCACTAACATTTACCAAAGTTCTAGCCATATCGATCAATGGTTCAACTGAAATAACTAATCCGACAATAGCTACTGGCAAGTTCATTGAACTTAGTACGATAAGAGAGGCAAATGTTGCACCACCACCAACACCAGCTACGCCGAATGAACTAATCGTTACAACCAAAATCAACATTAAAATAAAGCGCCAATCAAAAATATCAACACCTGCATTGGGTGCTACAATAGTTGCTAACATTGCTGGGTAAAGGCCTGCACAACCATTTTGTCCAATAGAAATACCAAAACTACCGGCAAAATTAGCTGTTGCATCTTCTACACCTAATGCTTTGGTTTGTGTTTGCAAGTTCATTGGTAATGCGCCTGCGCTTGAGCGAGATGTAAAAGCAAAACTCAATACAGGAAATGACTTTTTAAAGTAAGTCAGTGGGTTAACTCGTACAGAAGCTAGCAATAAACTATGTACAAGTAACACAATAATCAATCCTACATAAGAAGCGATAATAAATGTACCTAAGTTAACAATTGCACCAAAATCACTTGTTGCTAATACGTCAGTCATCAAAGCAAATACGCCAAATGGAGTTAGACGTAAAACAAGTGTCACAATACGCATAACGATACTATACAAACTTTCGATAATACGATTAAATACAGTTGCTTGTTCAGGGTTTTTGCGTTTTACACCTAAATAAGCTATACCAACAAAAGCAGAAAAGATCACAACACCAATCGTAGAAGTATCTCGACTACCTGCTAAATCAGCAAATACGTTCGTTGGAATAAAGGAAAGTATTTGTTCAGGAATCGATAAGTCTTGAACTTCTGATTGTTGTTCAGTAATTTCAGCGATCCGACTGGATTCTTCAGCACCTTGTGCAAATTGCGCGCCATCTAAATTAAACAGCATTACCATTGAAACGCCGATTAATGCCGCAATAGCAACAGTTCCTAAAAGTGTTGCTAAAACTGAAAAACTGATTTTTCCGATCTTTGAGCTTTCCTTCATTCGAGTAAATGCACTCACAATGGAAACAAAAACCAAAGGCATGATGAGCATTTGAAGAAAAGCAACATAGCCATCCCCGACTAATGTAATCCATTCCAGTGACTGATCAACAACTGCATTTTCTGTCCCAAAAATAAGTTGTAATATACCACCGAATAAAATGCCGGCAAATAGACCTGTAAAGACACGAGTTGAGAACTTAACGTGCTTTTTGTGCATACGATACAAAGCATAGAGTACTGCAACAAATAAAAGTATAACAATTACAGTGAGCAGATTTGTCATTTAACTTCCTCCTTCATATTTCTACGTTTATAATGACAAGTCCGTCAAAGGAAGTAAAGGTTCCTAGTGACCATTCTTCAACAGTACACTCTAATGAAAATGCGTGTGAAAAATCATTAGTGACCATTTTATTATAACTTCGAGGGTATTTAATGTCTAATATTTGTTCTTGTATTTAGTAAGTTAGCAACTTTTAGCTATTGAAAAGTTGTGCTATAGTAGTTAAGCATGCAGTAAAGGAGGCATTTTTTGTGGAAAAACAATCCAATTATTTAACAAAACAGTTCATTTTTTTACTGGCAGCAACTTGCGGTATTGTTGTTGCTAATATGTATTATGTGCAACCGATCGGCACTCAGGTCGCTGAAAGTTTTCAGGTAAGTACCAGCTCGATCGGCAGTGTAACGATGCTAACCCAAGTAGGCTACGCTCTAGGCTTACTATTAATTGTCCCTTTAGGAGATGTTTTAAATAAACGAAGGCTCATTATCTCAATGGCTGCCCTATCCTCCTTATCATTATTAGGAGCTTTTTTTGCGCCAAATTTTCAATTATTTATCCTTGCAGCTTTTATTATTGGATTACTTTCAGTAGTTCCACAAATTATTATTCCCTATGGCGCAGTATTGGCTGGACCTGAAAAACGGGGTCAAGTCATGGGAAAACTTTTGAGTGGACTTTTGGTAGGAATTTTATTATCGCGAACATTTTCTGGTGTTGTAGCTAGTTTTTTGCCTTGGCGTTCTATTTACCTCATTGCGCCACTATTGATTATCCTGTTGACCATTTTACTAACATTTAAAATGCCAAAAGATCCAGTTAAAAATGCCACCCTTTCTTATATGGATTCATTGAAAAGTATCCCTTTATTAATAAAAAAACAAAGGGTCCTTCGTGAAGCAGCTGTTTCCGGATTTTTTATGTTCGGAACTTTTTCAATTTTTTGGTCTACATTGATTTTTTATATCAGCAGTCCTGTTTACAATTGGGGAACTTTTGAAGCAGGAATACTTGCTATTTTTGGCTTAGCTGGAGCTGTAGCAGCACCGCTTGTCGGAAAACTATCCGATCAATACGCACAACGAACGATCGTGTGGATGGGTATTATCATGCAGACAGTTAGTTTTATTATTCTGCACTTTTTTGCTGCGCGTATTCTCCCATTAATTTTGTCTATTATCTTATTAGACATCGGCAATCAATTTGGCCAAGTGGCTAACCAAACACGAGTACAAAATTTAGGAGAGCAAGTCAGCAACCGTAATAATACGGTGTTCATGTTTTCTTATTTTATAGGAGGAGCACTTGGTTCTTTCTTAGGAACAACAATGTGGGGACAAGCTGGTTGGATCGGCGTCACTTTGACCGCTCTAACCTTTCAACTATTAGCGATGATTTTTCATTTTCTTGTTTTTAAAAAACAAGATTAATGAGCTTTATTGAAGCAGATTCAACAATGTTTTTTGTTTTCTTTGAGCAATCGGTGCAGATTCCTCATTGACTTTCCTTTCTTTTGAGCAATCGGTGCAGATTCCTCACTGATTTTTGTTTTCTTTGAGCAATCAGGACAAATTCCTCATTGTTTTTTGTTTTCTTTGTGCTATCTAGGCAATCATCATCTAAAATAAAAAAAGCGAGCGTTTCTTTCAGCAATTGAAGAAACGCTCGGCTTTTTTATTTTTATTCTAAATCGACTTTTACGCCAATGCACCCATAGGATCCCATGGTGCTAAAACAGTTGGCTCTTTTTCATAGGCTTTTAATTGTTCATCAGTTAGTAAATCTTTTCTAACCACGATTTGATAAGTGTATTCGTCCATCCAAGCATCGCTTGCTACAAAGAATCCCTTATCGCCGACTTTATCGCCCCAGCTGTTTTCAACTTTCCATTTCGTAGATTTATCATCGACGATATCTACGCCGGTCAATACCATTGCATGGGTCATTAAACTTTCGCCATAGTCTAAACGTTGCGCTTTTGTTGTAGTAAAGTCAATATCAAATAACTCGTTCATGTCATAAGTATCAAGTGACAGGATACCATTTTGTCTATTCGAAGATTGACCGACATCACAACCAAACCAAACAGATTCACCTTGTTCTAATTGTGCAATCGCTAATTTTTTAAAGGTGTCCATATCAAGGTTTAAATATTTCACTTTTTTACCACCCACAACATTTCCTAGCATTTCTACTGTGTAAGATTGATTGTAAGGTTTGTCATCAGTTGGTGCATTGATGATAGGAACATAATTGTCCAAATCTACACCTAGATATTTATCATAAAAAGACTTCGGTGTTAAATCACGATCAATATGATATTCCTTATTTTCATCACGATATTCAAAATCAAAAGTAGTCGGCGGTGTGCCCAATGAAATAGCTAAAATATTATACACTTCTTGTAGCATATCTTCTCTTCTAGCTTGAATATCATTTTCAGAAGCACCATCAGCTACTAATTGGCGTAAAATCGCTGCGTCTTTACGAAGTTTTTTATTCAAATAATTGTTTAAATCACGGGAATTCGATGAATTACTACTTTCAGGCATCGCTGCTTTAGGAACGACACCATACTTATTAAATAGTGAAACCATCATGTCCCATTGTCCACCATCTTGTTGCGGTGTTTCTAGTAAAAAGGCCACTTTACGGCTTGTTACTTCTTGGTCTGCTGTTGCTAAAATATTTTCATAAAAATAATTAGACTTTTCATACTTATCCCAAAAGTTCGTATAATTTTGTGATAATTCAAAGTCTTTCAAGTCAAAATTATCTAAAATCTTATGACGAAAAGTATTAAGCGCTGCAAACATCCAGCAACGACCTGATTGTTTTTGATTAGATACATTTCCCGTTTTTAAATCAATTGAAAATACAGGCACATTATTGCTTTGGGCCACGATATTTTCCGCTGAATTGGTAATACCATTTTTAACTACAGCATTTTGTACTACTTGTTGTTTATCGTTTTCTTTAAATTCTGCAGCAAATTTTGCTGTTAATTCATTTGTTATTTCAGACATTTGTTCATCTCCTTTTAAAACTTACTTATTTATTTTACTCTTTCCCTTTAGTAAAGACAACTAAGACTTATTATAGGACGGATTCGCTTTTTTCTTATTTCCCAAAAAGTAACGTTCAATTTTATTATAGACTCTTCCTACTGGTTCGCTCGCCAAAACAGTGGTCAGTATAATACTAGCCAAAGCTAATACGATAAATCCTGGAAAACCTAAATGGATATCTTCTAAATCAAAAGCACGCATCGATCTGATAAAAAAACCATGCAAAAGGTAAGCAATTAATGTATATTTCCCCTCTTTAGTGTAACTGGTTTCTCTAGTCGGTACCAAAGAGAAGAAAGCTAACATGCCTATAATTGCCAACATAAAGGTAACAATACGCACTAAAAAGCCCCATTCTGGGAAATTCAAGAAATCATCATAAGGCTTTGAACCAAAAAACATGTACTTATTTACTTCGTTTAAGTAGTTCACTAAAGCATAAATAACAACAAAACCAACTGCAAATAGCTTTTTATACTTAAAGTTTTTAAACCAATCGAAAAAACCTTTAGGAAGATAATAACCAATAATAAAAAACGGCAAGAAAACAGCCGTACGCTGTAAAGTCAGCTCACGACCAATAAATGGTGTATAGCCGACAAGTAAACTAATTAATATACTGATAGTAATACCAGCTGTTGGGCGTATTCTTCTGAAAAAGTACAAAGAAATTTGCCAAAAAAAAGAACTAATTAAAAACCACAATGACCAATTGGGGACATCAAGCTGAAAAGTAAAATGTTCTTCTGCTCCTGATAAGCGGTTAAAAAGCGAGTACAGCCATTGGAAGAATATATAGGGTACAATAAACTTTTGAAAATTCGTTGCTACAGGTGCTTTTTTTTGTGGATCAAATGATTTTGCGAAAAAACCTGAAATAAAAATAAAAGCCGGCATATGAAAAGAAAAAATTGTATAATACAAATCATGATTCCATTGTTCATTTTCAATAAAAGGTTGCATCATATGCCCAAAAACCACTAAGATCATTAATAAAAATTTGGCATTGTCAAAATAAGGGTCTCGTTTTTTCTCTGCCATATAACTCAATCACCAACTTCTCTACAAACTATTTATTATATCTGTATTATACCTGAAGATTATTGCAATTCAGTTGCATTTTTATGAAAAAACATCAAAAATTTTAACGGCGAACTAAATAAAAACTAAAAAGACAGCGTCCAAAATCCTGGGCGCTGTCAAAATACTCCGGCAGTAGGACTCGAACCTACGACATCATGATTAACAGTCATGCGCTACTACCAACTGAGCTATGCCGGAATGATAGAAGTTTAACCATCTTTAACAAAAACAAGAAACAGGAGTAAAACAGTTTTGAATTACAAGACTTCTTGCATTCTTCCTGCTTTACTTCTGATCTTTTATTTAAACAAATAAACTAGACCTTACGAGAGAGAGTTTTAACTTTATTATAGGCATCTACGTAAATTTCACCATTATCTCCATCATAAGTAGACTCATAATACATATCATCTGATAAGGTTGTACTTAATAAAGCCTTATTGTTTTGCAATGTCTTTGAAGCCCACACTGTGTGGATATGAAATTCTGGCATTTCTTCATTTTTATCTGAATATTGTTCACTGATAAAATCATGAATAACGCTTTTACTTGTTTTCAAAAAATCTTTCATTTCCATTGCTTCTCTCTCCTTTACTGAATAATTAATTCTGGCAGCTAAGCTCAACTTTTTACCACTATGAGGTATATAATTAAGCTATGTCGGAATCTCTACAAGAATAATATAACAAATTACTTTTTAAACGGCAAGTTATAGGCTTTGCAATTTAACAAAGCTCCCTGACCACAAAGGTGAAAACTAGCTCTTTACATTTGAAAAATACCAGCGCTATTAGCGCGATAACAAAGACGTACCTCCAATCTGTAAGAATATTGGTGGAATATATGAGGAGAAACGAATTATTTTTTCAGTTAAGAAAACTACTTCTGTTACTATAAAGTCTTAATAACTTTTACACTTTCTTGTATGGCTTTTATTTTTCGGCAAAAATTAGTAAAATAAGCAGTAAATTGTTAGATAAAGGAGTCAGTGATGATTACATTAAGAACCATTCAACCTTCTGATTATCAAGGTGTAGAAAAACTAATTTTTAATGCATTTATAAATACTGAAGAAGGTTACGGAAACGAAGCCGAACTCGTTGCTAACTTACGAAAAGATCCAACTTATCGGAGTTACTTTGAAGTTGTTGCTTTAAAAAATAGTACAATTGTCGGCCATGGTCTTTTGAGTGAAGTCTATGTTTTTAAAGATGACAAAGTATTAATCACGGGTTTATGTCTAGCACCTTTAGCGGTTTTACCAAAAGAGCAACAGCATGGGATCGGTGCTAAAATTTTAAAGGAATTAGAGGCACGAGCCAAAAATAAAGGTTATCCGTTTATCAATATTTTGGGTCATCCTGACTACTATTCAAAATTTAACTATAAATTAGCCAGTCGTTATGGGATATATCCACCATTTCCTGTGTCGGATAACAGCTATTTTATCAAAGAACTTCATGGAAAAAGTTTAGTAAATATTCAAGGCACAATTCATTATTTAAAAGCATTTAACTAATAATCAACCGGGAGTGAACAACAATGGCAATTAAAATCATACCTGCATACGATCGGCCATATGAAATAAAAAAACTATTTTCTGAATATACGAATATGTTAGTAACACAAAATGAAGAAATAAAAGATTATTTAGCCATGCAAGATTACAACGATGAATTAAAAAATTTAGAAGAAAAATATGGTTTACCTGAGGGTCGTTTATACTTAGCTTACTATGATAGTAAACTAGCAGGTTGTATCGGCTTAAAAAAATTGGATAATCTACATTGTGAAATGAAACGACTTTATGTCAGACCCATTTTTAGAAGAAAGCATATCGGATCTCATTTAATCGATAAAACGATTGAAGAAGCGCGGAAAATTGGTTATCAATATATACTATTAGATACACTGCCCTTTTTAAAAGCAGCAGTTATCAATTATAAAAAACATGGTTTTTATGAAATAGAAAGCTATAATGACAGCCCGATAGAAGATTCTATTTATATGCAGCGTGATTTATAAAGTGTTCAAACAAAGGAAAAAGGAGAAAATTAATGAGTTTATCAGAAATGGAGCTATTTGAAAGTATTAAAGATACACCTTTTGGTTACACTTTATCCATAATCAGTGGTAAATATAAGATGGTTATTTTGTACTGGCTTGTTGAATATGAAACGATTCGTTTTAATGAATTGCAACGTTTAGTTGGGGATATATCTCATCGAACACTAGCGCAACAATTAAAAGAACTACAAAGCGACAACATTATTATGCGCACCCAATACGACGAAATTCCTCCAAGAGTTGAATACTCATTAACAGAAAAAGGACGCTCACTTTATCCTTTAATGGATCAGATATGTAAATGGGGCGAACAATGGAGTTCTCTATGAAAAAAAGTTAGTCATCAGTTACATCTACGTAACTGACGAACAAAAATGTGCATACTTATTTTACAAGTAAAATTGATTTATACTCTTTAATAAGGAGTGATAAAATGACAACATTACGTTTGCGTATGCCCCAATGGCAAGGAAGTAACAATTTTAACTATTACTTTGGCGGAAAAGCGCTCGAATGGTTAGCGCCTACTGCTGAGCAAGCCGAAACCATTGAAGTTCCTATTTCCACAGAGCAAAATGTGAAATTAGAAGAAGGAATCAATTCTCGCTCAGTAGTGACAGAACAAATGGAAAAAGCCAAAAACATTTTAACTGAAAAAAATCCAGAAAAAGTAATCGTTTTTGGTGGTGACTGTCTGGTAAGCCAAGCGCCTGTGGACTATCTGAGCCAAAAATATGGGAACAAATTAGGTGTTATTTGGATTGATGCTCATCCGGATGTTTCAAATAGAACAATTCAAGCGAATGCCCATTCCATGGTTTTAGGAAATTTATATGGCGATGGTGACAATCAACTTGCTGCACTTGTTGAACATCCGATCAAAACCGAGCAAGTCGCATTTATCGGTCTAAATGAACCAAGTGATTTTGAAAATGAACAATTGGAAAATTACCCTTTTATTGATATTCGCGATACAAATACTGCAACCATCAATCATAAGATACATGATTGGATCGACAAACAGGGATTTGAGGCTGTATACGTTCATTTTGATTTGGATGTATTAGATCCGGAATATTTTCATAACAATTTGTTTGCCAATCCTTACGGCGAACCGATCGATGCACCTCATGGACTGCTTCATGTACAACAGGTTTCAGAAATTATCGCAAATATTGAAAAACAAACTTCACTAGTGGGGCTAGCTATTACCGAGCATGTGCCTTGGGATGCGATTAATCTGCACAATGCTTTGAATCAAATCCAGCTTTTTCATGAATAATTTAAGAGCAGGTAAAATCTACGCAAAGAAATTTCCTTTATACAATTACGAAGAGGGGCTTCTTAAAAACTTTAGAAGGAATTCCTTCACTATAATAACAAAAAGTAAAAACAAGTCCTCATCATTTGATTAGAAATAAATCAAATAGTGAGGACTTCACTTTAGTTATTACTCATATTAAGTGGTTTATTAAATTGTTGCGACAGAACCGCCGTCGACTCGATAATTAGCGCCATTAACAAATGATGCACGATCAGAACATACAAAGGCAATAACAGAAGCAACTTCTTCTACTTGTCCGCGGCGTTTTAATTCAATATGAGGACGCTCTTCATCTAAAAACGAATGAACAGCTTCATCGAAAGATACACCTAATTTCTCTGAACGTTTCTTCATCATTTCATCTGTCATGGGTGTCTCAATAAAAGCCGGCGAAACCGTATTGACCAGTAAACCTTCTGTGGCATACGTCCGAGAAAGGGCCTTAGAAAAAGCTAACATACCTGCTTTTGAAGCATCATAAGGGAGCTCATCTTTATAAGGTTGAACAGCATTTTCTGAAGATACAAAAACGATTCTACCCCAATTACCATTTCTAAGGTCAGGTAAAAACTCCCGAACCACACGTACAGGACCTAAAAGATCAACTTCGATGGTATCAACCCAACCGTCATCATCTATTTCATCAAAGAGTCCTTGTGCACCACTTGTTCCAGCAGCTTGAATAAGAATATCAATCTCACCAATTTCTTTTGCAATAAAATTGTGCAACGATTTCAACTCGTCAAGCTTCGTAATGTCTGTTGCATAATAATAAAGGTTAGAACTATTTAGCTCTTGCGCAGCATCTTTAAGCTTTTCTTCTGTTCTACCAATTATTACAACAGTTGCGCCTTCTTCTAATAAAGTTCGAGCTGTCGCCAATCCTATACCTGATGCACCACCTGTGACTAAAGCCACTTTTCCTTTGATTCCTAAATCCACTATACTTCCCTCCAATTAATTGAATACAATAAATGATATAGTTTTCTTACTACTAAAAAGGCTAACGTGTTACTAGAAAAAGTGCAATTAAAACGTTTCCTAAGCTGGAACAAAAAACTACTTTTTGCAAAGAGTAAATCTTTTATATCATAAACCCTATTATGCTGATTTATTAGCAGAGTTAATACAAAGAGAGTAGCTAAACAATGACCTTGCTTAGCTACTCTCTTTGCTTAATTAAGTTTTATTATGACCAACTTACGAATTTTTGTACATATATTCTCTAGTCATTGGTAGGCCGTAACCACTTGTTCCGTTAACCAATAGGTATTGCATAACATCAATATTGCCTGCTTCAAATGAAGCTGCACAAGCTTGAAGATATAATGACCACATACGTGAGAACGGTTCGCCATATCGATCAACAACCGTGTCAATTTGTTCTAAGTAATTTTGATACCAAATTTCAAGTGTTTTTTGATAATGACGTCTTAATGGTTCAAGATCTGTCAATTGCAAGCCTGCGTTCATGATATTTGTTAAGTTTTCAGCAACATTTGGAATATATCCACCTGGGAAGATATATTTAGCAAGAAATGGATCGCTACCTACGCCCTCATGCTGACCAGTAATTCCATGAATCAACGCGCGTCCATTAGGTACAAGTAGTTTTTGCACTTGTTCGAAATACTTCGGAAGATTTTCTTTACCAACGTGTTCAAACATACCAATAGATGTTGCGTAGTCAAATTTTTCTTCAACTTCGCGGTAATCTTCTAGATAAACATCAACTTGTCCTTCTAAACCTTTTGCTTTGATTTCTTCTTTTACTTGGTCATATTGCTCTTGACTTAAGGTAATCCCAGTAGCTTTAAGACCAAATTCTTCAGCTGCCATAAAAAGCAATGAACCCCAACCACAGCCAATGTCAACTAAAGTTTTTCCTGCTTCTGGATTTAATTTTGTTAACACATGACGAATCTTATTTTCTTGCGCTTGTCCTAATGAATCATTTTCATCTTTGAAGTAAGCACAAGAGTAAGTCATGGAGTCATCTAACCACAGACGGTAGAAATCATTCCCGATATCATAGTGGCTTTGCACGTCTTCTTTGGAATTTTTTTCTGAGTGAGAAATTTTCGGTAAAAATTTTAAAAATCCACTA
Source organism: Tetragenococcus halophilus subsp. flandriensis (assembly GCF_030161475.1). Taxonomy (GTDB): domain Bacteria; phylum Bacillota; class Bacilli; order Lactobacillales; family Enterococcaceae; genus Tetragenococcus; species Tetragenococcus halophilus_C. Next base: position 91,245 of record NZ_BSUG01000027.1, read on the forward strand.
TTATCTGTTACAAAACTGTTTACACTTCGATAAGCAGAAGCAACGAGTTCTTGTAAATCACCCTTCACCTCAATATCGCCGTTCATGTACGCTTCACCTAAAGTTAATGTAGGAAGTGAAGTTAGCTCTTTAATAGGGATCGCCTTTTTTAATTGGATCACAGTCTCAGGCGTGCCTTCGCCATAAACTTCGCTTGTTCCATCCCAGTATTCTACCTTTACTGGAATATCAAAAGCATGACCTAAAAGCTTATCATACGTTTTCTTTTCTAACATTAAAAACACTCCACCTTTAAAATTTATATTCTTGTTCTTCAAGTGTATACTTATATATTTTACAAAACTTTTTTATAATTTTGTAGTGAAAAGATTTGTAAAAAACGATATTTATTATTTTTTGATAATCAGCAAATAAAAGTCATATAAACTAAGCATACAGTAATTAAAAGCAATACTACAAATATAACATGATATCTTGTTATCGTAAATGAAACTGTCTTCCAGCAAAACACTCCTTTTGACAATCCCTAATAATTCACTTATATTCATAGTTAAATTAGGTGATTATAATAAACAAATTCCGAGTTTGCAATAAAGAAGTTTAAGTGATTGATTGGCTGCTGTAATAGCTGCATTTTTGGCCCTTCTTTTGCTGGGCTTAGGGACAAAATCAGTATTGTTGTCCCTTTCTTTGCAAAACTTTGGACCAATTACTTTGCTCATGGCCCTTACTTTGCCTGACCTAGGGACAAATGCCAAATAGTTGGTCCCTACATCGCTTGAGTTTGGTCCAAGAGGCAAAATTTTGGCCCCTTCTTCAGCCGAACTTGGGTCGAGAAATCTTATTTGGCAACCCTTCTTTGTTGTACTTAGGTCGGGAAACTCCATTTGCTAACCCTTCTTTGCCAGACTTGGGTCGGGGAATCATTTGCTGACCCTTCTTTATCTAAAATGTCTCAAAACTGGAAATTTTATTATCATTTTCCTGTATTCAATCCTCTAAAGGAGTGAAACAATGGCTAATAAACAAAAGAACTTTCGTTTTCTTAATTTCATTGAACGTGCGGGTAACCGCTTGCCGGATCCCTCTTTTTTATTTATATTTTTAACCCTTTTGACAATTATTGCTTCAGCGATAGCAGCCTATTTTAATCTTTCGGTAACTTATGAAGGTTTTAATGAAGAAACTGGGACAATAGAAACGATTACAGCTTCCGTCAATAATCTACTTTCAGTCGAAGGTTTCCAATATATGGTGACAAACATTATTGATAATTTCACTGGATTTTTTCCTTTGGGAACTGTATTCACCGTTATTATTGGTGTGAGCGTAACTGAAGGAACGGGAATGCTTTCTGTATTGTTAAAGCGAATTGTTTCTAAAACACCCAAAGCACTTATTTCGGGTATGGTTGTGTTTTTAGGAATTCTTTCAAACATCGCTTCTTCGACAGGCTATATTGTTTTATTGCCGCTGGGGGCTATCATCTTTTTAGCCAGTAAAAGGCATCCTGTTGCTGGTCTAGCTGCTGCTTATGCTGGCGTCTCTGGCGGCTGGACTGCTAATTTACTGATTGGATCAAACGATCCCTTATACGCAGGAATCTCTACCCAGGCAGCAAATATTCTAGACCCAAATTACACTGTTCAACCAACCGGAAATTGGTTTTTTATGATTATATCTACTATTATGATTACGCTAATCGGTACTTATATTACGGATAAAATTGTAGAACCAAAACTATCCGCTTATTCTTTTACTTCATCAGAAGCTGTAGAAACAATTACCGACGATGAGAGAAGAGGTTTACGATTTGCCGGAATAACATTTTTGATTTATGTCATTCTTATCGCAATAACAATCGTCCCAGAAAACGGTATTCTTAGAGATCCAGAAACGGGTAGTTTATTAGAATCGCCCTTTATGGAAGGAATCATCGTATTTATTATGTTGATGTTTTTACTCCCAGGAATAGCTTATGGAATCGGTCAAGGTTCTATTAAAAATACACATGATGTGGCTAAACTGATGTCTGATGGTATTTCAGGTATCGCAAACTTTCTCGTGTTAATTTTTTGGGCAGCGCAATTTACTGCTTTTTTTGAATACTCAAATTTGGGGACGATTCTTTCAGTAAACGGTGCACAATTACTGATAAATATTGGGTTGACGGGGTTGCCATTATTACTATTATTTGTCATCGTCGCTGCTTTAATCAATATCATTATGCCTGTTGATACAGCAAAATGGGCGATGATGGCGCCTATATTCATTCCAATGTTTTTACAAGTAGGTCTTTCGCCAGAAGTAACACAAATTGCTTATCGAATCGGTGATTCAACCACTAATGTTATTACACCATTGATGCCATTTTTCCCAATGATTATTGCTTATTTCCAAAAATATGACAAAAAGGCTGGTATAGGTTCAGTTATTTCAACCATGCTGCCATATTCTATTGCTTTTCTTATCGGCTGGCTCTTATTACTTAGCGCCTGGTACTTATTTGATTTCCCACTAGGACCCGGAGCACCGATAATATTATAAAAAATCCCTAAAAAAAGAGGCTGACATCTGCTATCAGCCTCTTTTACTTATTTTGTTTTACAAAAGTTCAATTAAATCAGTAACGTAGTCTCGCACTCAACTTTACATTATCAGGCATTTGATCTTCTGGTAAAATATATACCTTGCCGTCAGTGTTGAACACGAAGTTGACTAATTGATAAAGAAAATCCGTGCGATCATTGTCTTGATAAGTGCCATTACCATCAATAGATCCTGTTGGTACGTACCCTTCTTCAACAATCAATTCTTCAATTTGTCCTTGCATTCCACTTAAAGCTAAATCTTGGGCAATATCGTCAATACGATATTCTGGTGTTGTTTCAGTAAAACGTTGAATTAATTCATCTTCTTGTTTTTGAACGATCTCTTCTTCTTTTTCTTTAACTCTTTCTTCAATTTGATCATCATGAAGTTGTGAAGCAGACTCATCGATACTTTCATCTAACAAGTAATCATTTTCTGAAATTTCGTAAAAGAGATCTTGATTCTCTTTGGTGCCAAATAAAATCAATGGGAAAGCCGTTTTCCTTGAATAGTTCCGATCAATATAATGATCCACCGCACTAAAATAATGTTTAAGATCATATTGTTTTTCAAAGATACTATCATTGTGCTCGGAACGAAACTCTCCTGTACCCGCATTAGAAGTGTCTTGAGAACCAAATTCAAGACTTGTATCTGTAGCATCAGCACCTAAGCTTTCATTTTGTGTAGCAGTAGTATCTTCATCATTTTCTTTTAGATCAATTTCAAATAACTGACCACCACTTTTTTCAAGAAGACGGACGCCTTCCTGGTTTAAAAGCAATACATGATAATTTCTAGTATATTGATAATTTTTGACCAAAGGAATAATATTTGGTCGATGATCATAAGTTACCCCATTGATAGGTGCCACATCAACATGATAATAATAAGCATTATCAGTCGTGATATATAAAATTAAGCCACCATCTGAATCCACTAATTCATCTTCGTATTCACGAGTCGCTTCCACTTGGTCAATTAATGTTAAGGATTCATCACGATCAAATACATCTGATTCCTTAAGATTTTTAGAAGCTTCGTCCAAAAGGTTTCTTAATTGAATGGTGTCTTTATCAGAAGTAACGTCTGTTACGTGTAGCGGCATAGTCAAAGTAATGACTGCCTTGTCGTCAAAGTTTAATGTTGCATTTGGAAAAGTAACTAATTTTTGCATATTAATAGTTTGCCTTCTTTCCGCGCAATATTTATTATAAAAAAACGCTGGTTTCAATATAATATCTCAGTTTAAATTTGTAAAATAAAAACCATTGAGTTAAACAAGAAAGCAAACAACACTTTATCTACCAGACACTTGGCACTTTTAAATAACTAAGAAGATAATAAATAATAATCGATATAATAACATATGATTTAAGTAATAATGCGCGTCTCATAACCTGCTTTTACTAGTGCTTTTTTAGTTTTCTCCCCTATTTTTTCACTGATTTGGACCGTAATTTCAATCCGATTTTCAATGCGATTTACAAAAATATGTGAGATACTAATATTTTCACTTGCTAAAACAAAAGTGATGTTATCTAAAACGCCCACCTTATCTTCATCGATTTCAATGACTAAACGATCTCCCTTACTTTGATAACCTGAAAGTTCAATCAGGGCTCGAAAAATATCTTTATAAGTGATGATACCCTCTACTTTTTTATTCTCATCAATAATTGGTAGAACAGTAATATTGTTATCAACCATTAATAGCGCTGCTTCTTCAATCTGCAGCTCTTTTGAAGCTGTCTGTGCATCTTTTTCCATAATGTCTTCAACAATTGTTTTATCTAATAAATAATTTAATTCATAAATACTCAAACTGGTCGCCGCAGAAGAGGTCTTATTTTTAATCAGTTCTTCTGTTATCAGACCAACAAATGAATCATTTTTAATAACTGGCAGACTGTGAAAGTCATGTTTTTCCATCAAATCAACAGCTTCAGTCACTCTAGTATCGGGTTTGATCGTTATAACATCTGGTGTCATATAATGTTTAATATTCAAAAAATTACCCTCCTAAATAAGCTTTTTGAACTTCATCGCTTTCCAATAGCTTTTCTCCTGCTCCTGAAGTAACAATTTTTCCTGTCTCCAGCACATAACCACGGTTTGAAATTTCCAAAGCAACCTTAGCGTTTTGCTCAACTAACAAAATTGTAGTGCCATTTTGATTGATATCTTCGATAATGCTAAAAATCTCGCGAATAAATAATGGCGCAAGTCCCATAGAAGGTTCATCAAGAAGTAGTAACTTGGGTTGCGATACTAATGCTCTTCCCATTGCTAGCATTTGCTGCTCACCACCAGATAAAGTAGCCGCATCTTGCCCGACACGTTCTTCTAACACAGGAAAACGTTCAAACACCATTGCCATATCTTTTTTAACGCCTTCTTTATCTTTGCGTAAAAATGCACCCATTTCTAAATTCTCTTTTACCGTCAAGCCACTAAAAACATGTCTTCCTTCAGGAACATGGGAAATGCCACTTTTTACTATTTTTTTCGGTGCAATACTTCGAATGTTTTTTTGCTTAAAATAAATCGACCCATTTGAAGGTTTATTTAGTCCTGAGATAGTTTGCAAAATCGTGGTTTTTCCTGCGCCATTGGCACCGATCAAGGAAACGATTTCGCCTTCCTTAACTTCAAAACTAACATCTCTAATAGCTTCGATTACACCATAATGTACAGTTAAATTATTCACCTCTAACATACTACACACCCCCTAGATAAGCATTCACGACTTTATCGTTTTGACGAATTTCTTGGGGTGTTCCCTGTGCGATCACTTTGCCATATTCTAAAACATAAATTCTTTGGCAGACTTGCATCACAACAGACATATCATGTTCAATCAACACAATCGTTAAATTAAAATCTCTTTGAATCTGGTAAATCAACTTAGTTAATCTGTCACTTTCAATAGGATTCATCCCAGCCGCTGGTTCGTCTAAAAACAAAATACTAGGTTCAGTAGCAAGTGCTCTTACAATTTCCAACCTTCTTTGATTTCCATAAGATAGATTTTTTGCTTTTTCATTAGCAATATTTTCTAGACCAAAAATTTTTAATAATTCCCTAGCTTTTTCTATCATTTGTTCTTCGGCTTGATAAAATTTTGGCATGCGTAAGAAGGTCGAAATAAATCCCGCTGAATATTTATTATGCATTCCTACAGTCACATTTTCTAATACACTCATGTCTTTTAATAAACGTATATTTTGAAACGTACGAGCAATACCAAGAGAGGCAATATCGCTTGTTCTCTTGCCGCCAATGGTAATCACTTTATTATTTTTTTCAAAATTAATACTGCCTTTACTTGGTTTATAAACACCCGTTAACAAGTTGAAAAGCGTCGTTTTTCCTGCGCCGTTAGGTCCAATCAAGCCGACAAGTTCATTTCTAGCAAACGTTAAATCAACATTTTGAATAGCTGTTAAACCGCCAAAATTTTTGCTTAAATTTTTTACTTCTAGTAATGCCACAATTACCCTTCTTTCCCCTCTGATATTGGATTTGCCTTTTTCTTAAAAATCCTAGCTAGACTGATTTCTCTTGTACCAAATAATCCAGTTGGTTTAAAAATCATAATCAAAATCAATACCAATGAATAAATAATGACACGCAAAGCGCCAAATTGCTGTAAATACATATTTAAAATACCTAAAGCAGTAGCAGCTACGACGCTTCCTGTTAAGCTACCAATTCCGCCAAATACAACCATAATCAAAATATCAATCGACTTATTAAAGGTAAATTGACTTGGATTGATTATTCCAAAATAAGAGGCATGAATGGAACCTGCAATCGCAGCGGTCACTGCACCGATAACAAAAGCGATCAGTTTATAATAAAAAGTATTTACGCCAATCGATTCTGCGGCCATTTCATCTTCACGAATAGCAATCGTCGCACGACCAATACTGCTTCGGGTGTAATTTGCAATCAAAATAATACAAATAGCCATTAAGGCAAAAGCCATTTGCCAATCCGCAAAAAAAGGAATACCACTTAAACCTGCTGCGCCATTTGTAAAGTCTGTCATATTAAGAATAAGTATGCGAATAATTTCAGAAAAACCTAATGTGGCAATAGCTAAATAATCCCCTTTTAAACGCAAAGTCGGTATACCTACAATTAAAGCAACCACTCCCGCGAATAAGATACCAAAGATTAAACTTATTAAAAAGGCACCCATACTTTGGTTTTCTGTGGTTAATATCCCTGTAGCATATGCTCCAATAGCCATAAATCCTGCATGACCTAAGGATAACTGTCCAGAATAGCCTACGATCAAATTCAGCCCGACAGCTAAGATAATATTTATCAATACATTGACTAATGTGATCTCATAGTAAGGATCGATAATACCAAAAAAGACAAGTGAATCGATCGCAAAAAATCCTAACAAAGTGATAATCAGCCAAATAATGCTTAATTTGTTAAATATTTTCATCCGATCCACCTACACTTTCTCTTTATTTGATTTACCGAAAAGACCAGATGGACGAATAAGTAAGATTAAAATCAAAATAAAATAAACAACAGCATCACGTATCATAGAGTTGCCATAAGCAGAAATCATGACTTCAACCGTGCCAATAAGCAGACCTCCGACCATCGCACCAGGAATCACACCGATCCCGCCAAAAACAGCAGCAACAAAGGCTTTTAATCCTGGAGCTGTACCCATCATTGGATTGATGGTGTTATAATACATCCCAACTAGTAAACCACCAGCACCTGCCAGCGCAGATCCTAATAAGAAGGTAAAACTAATAATGGTGTTAGGATTAATCCCCATTAATTCAGCCGCTTTTGAATCGATACTTACTGCACGCATCGCTTTACCCATTTTGGTTTTTTGTACAATAAACTGCAGTAAAACCATAAGTACAAGAGAAGTCCCCAACAGCAAAATCTCCATCTGACCAATACTTACGCTACCAATCGTATATTGCTTATTTTGAATGATTTGAGGAAAAGATTTTGCTTCAGGTCCTACCACATAAATCATAATATTTTGTAATAAATAAGACACCGCAATAGCTGTAATCAAGGCGGTAATACGCGGTGAATTTCTTAAGGGTTTATAAGCAACTTTTTCAATAATGACGCCTAAAATAGCTGTAACCAACATTGTTAGCGCTAGTGTCACAAAGATATTCAATTCTAAATTCAAGAACATAAAATAACTTACAAATGCCCCAATCATATAAATATCCCCATGAGCAAAATTAATTAATTTGATAATCCCATAAACCATGGTATATCCTAGTGCAATCAAAGCATAAACGCTTCCTACAGAAAGGCCATTAATTAACTGTTGAATAAAAGCCTCCATTTTTTTGACTCTCCTTCCAAGGTTTCGATTTTCTTTATATTTTTTACCTTTTTAAAGGAGTTTTGTCACAAGCTAAAAAACAGATTATTTAGAACTTTCAATAAATTTTTCATATTTTTTAACAATTGTGACAAAACATAGTATTAAAAAGTATCATAAAAGTTAGGAATCATCACTATGTTATGATATCTGCAAAATATTACCCTTATTCATCGGGTTCAACTTCACTAGTGCCCACTTCTTCTCCATCTTGGACTTCAATAATGCTAACCGTTTTGATTGGATCATGCATTTCATCAAAGGTAAAGGTTCCTGTAATCCCTTCAAAGTCTTCAATATCTTCAAGTCCCTTATTGATATCGGCTGAATTTGTAGAACCTGTTTCTTCAATTGCTTGTTTCAACAAGTAAACTGTGTCATAGGCAAGCCCTGCAAACATATCAGGTTCAGTATCAAAATTTTCACGATAGTTAGAAACAAAATCTTGTGTATCAGGATCATCACTAGTAAGTACAAAATGTGATGTATGATAAATATCATTCATATTCTCTGGAGAAGCCAGGTCGTAGATAATATCATTGCCAAAACCATCAGGGCCTAAAATTGGTTGATCTATGCCCATTTCACGCGCCTGATTAATAATAGGACCGCCTTCTTCATAGTACCCTGGAACAAAAAGGACATCAAAATCCATTTGCTCAATATTGGTTAACTCAGCGTTAAAATCGTTCTGTCCTTCAGAAAAGTTCTCAACAGAGACAATCTCTCCATCAAAAGCATCCGTAAATTCATCTGTTAGACCTGTAGCATAGTCACTCGAGTTATCTCCTAAGATCACCGCTTTTTTTGCATCCAGTTCATCATTAGCAAAATTGGCTAATGCGCCGCCTTGAAAAGAGTTGGTAAAACCTGTCCGATAAGCATAAGGTTGCACATTACCATCTTCATCTGTTAAAACACCATCATCGGTAGCACTTGGTGAAATAAGCGGTACTTGAGCATCATTTGCATTTGGAATCGCAGCTTGCATAGGGCCTGTCAATGCTGGACCGATCATTGCGACCGCATTATCCCGTGTAGACAAACGAGTGGCGATACTAGCTGCTTCTGATTCATCCGATTGTGTATCATATTCTTCGATATTAATCTGTTGACCATCAATGCCACCATCGTCGTTGATTTCATCTGCGGCCATCTGTACGGCATTCGCTTGGGTATTACCATAAGCCGAAGCAGAACCCGTTAATTCAAACATCGAACCAATATTGATCGCTTCATCTTCTTCAGCAGCATTACCTTCTTCTTGTCGTTCACCACCACTCGAACATGCCGAGATAAACACCGCTGAAAAACTCACCACTCCCAAAAGCCATCTTTTCATTTTCATCTTATATTCCTCCCACTTTTTCATTTATTAAACGACCAAAAATTAAAATTATTCAATTAATTCAGATAATTCAAAAACTACCTCCATTTGCACTTTTACCTTAATACTGTTCAACACTTCGAACTCTTCGGAGAATAAGGTTACTACGCCTCGCTTTCGCTCGCCCTAGTACTGTTCATCATCTACTCTCCGCTTCCTCTGGTCGCTGAATCGTAGTGATTCACAGCAAATAAGGCGGCAACCCCGCTTCATAGGGGCCGCCGCCTGAGTTAAGAGCCCCCAATCCACGAAAATAGGACTCTACTAAAATTGGTAGAATCCTGGCTACTTAACTAATAATAATAATTCTTGATGTGACAAAGGTGTAGAAATCACATGTTTTTCAACGATTTTTTGACTTATTGACTTAACCATGATACCTACCCCTTTCGTTTAATTGAGATTATATTAACAGAATAATCAGACAATTACAACACTTTTTTTATTTTAATTGTTAAATATTTTACAATCTATTAGTTGTCATAAAAGTCAGAACAATTTTGAGCGTATCTTATATTTATGAACTAGCCATTTCATTAAGAACTTTTAGCAGATACTTTCTAAATTCTGAATAATTTTCTATCACAGGAAAATGTCCTAATTTATCCATTTGCCAAAATTTACTTCCCTTTATTAAATTAGCAAGTTTCTCTGTAGCTAAAGGAGGCGTTCCTTGATCGTATTCTCCCGCCAATAAATAAAACATACATTCCTTTGTATTTATAGTTTTTGCCTCTTTTTCTCTTATATAGTGCTCGTAATTATAATAGTACTGATCTCCATAAAAAATTTCTAGGGTGTTTGTTCGATTGATCCATAAAAGCTCGTTTGTATCTTTTATTGCTGTATATGGTGAAATATTAAGCTTTATATCATCAATAATAGCGTTTGGACTTTCTACTTTTTTTGATGGATCATACTCCTCTGATGAAGCTAGAGCAGCCCCAATGCCAATAACCGCCCGATACTTTTTCGGATAATGCAAGGCCAAGTCAGCCGCTAAATACCCGCCAATAGACATTCCCATATAAACTGGTTGCACAAGTTCTAGCGCATTTGCAAGCGTATTTACAAAATCCATAAAAAACTGCTTCTTTAGATAGTATTCTTCAACTGCAACTTTACTCTCATAAGGTGGAAGAGATTTGCCATGGTAAGGCAGGTCAAATGCAATACAGCGAAAATTTTTAGTCACTTCTTCATCAGATAGTAAATGTCTATACTGACGACTATCGGCTCCTGCTGTATGTCCAAGCAAGATCGGTATTCCTTGGCCAGCTTCCTCATAGTATACACGGTATTCAATCTCTTGTATTGTCAGGTAAATATAACGACCGACAATGTTATCCTGCCTTGCCATGACTTATTCTCCTTTATTTCTTCAGTTAATCAATCGCTGTCACTCGAACTTCAACACGCATTCTAGGATGACCTAAAGCAGTAACCCCTACATTTGTCCAAACAGGCTTATGATTAGGCATATACTCTCTAAACAATGCACCCATTGTTTCATTCATTTCATCTTGATGACCGGCTAATCCTACATGATAAGAGTTCACATGGATGACTTTTTCCCAACTAGAGTCCATTCGACCGAGCACATCTGCTATATTTTCAAAGGCCTGTCTGATTTCTGCTCTTAAATCATCAGGAAAGTTAAAGTCTTTATCCCAGCCTCCTTGACCTGCAATTTCAACACGATCACCGATACGTACTGCTTGAGCGTAATCATCTTCTGGTTTTTGATTCGTAAATTTTACCTCTGTCATTTTTATCCCTCTTTCTAAAGTTTTAACAAGCTTTCCTACTTACTGCTTACGGTTTCCTTCTATCTTATACTAACAATCAACTAAACGGTTTATAACCACCCCCAAATTGCTTTCATATATTAAAGCGAAAGATTTTAATTAAAAATTGAAATGTTCGATAACGCTTTTCTCAAATTAATGGCATCCCATGGGATATGTTCAGTGATACTTAAACCTACGATATCTGCTTTTGTAGAAACATCTGCTAAAATTCTAACAACTTCTTTTAGTTTTAAATCTCCTACAGCTGCTTCATCAAAAGACTCTAGATAAGGTTCTCCAGGATAAATCGAACGAAAATCTCTTGGACTAAGAACATCTAAATCAAAATGAACGGCTAAATGCTCAATATGGTTTTCTTTCATCCACTCTAATATTTTTGATGAACCGTTTTTTAATTCTTCAGGTTTTGCATAACTTAGATTTAAACGATTGACATCTTGATCAATATCGCGCAGTTCATCATATTGTAAACCAGCTAAAAAGACTTGCTCTGGAGCATATTGGTTTTCTACTTTTTCCGCCAACTGTGGCGCTCCCCGTCCAAGAAGATTTCCAAGCACCATTTCATGACTATTTTTAGAATCTTCTAACCTGGCGATATCAGGATGAGCGTCTAACCATAAAATGCCTGTGTTTTCTTTATACTTTCTTTTTAAATAATCAAACGGTGCCTGAGAAACAGCGCAATCTCCGCCTAATGTGATTACACGATCAGGATTTTCTTTATTCAAGATTTCTTTAGCTTTTGTTAGTTGAGAAAAAAGAACTCCTTCTCCTTCAATGCCTTCTTCAACTGTTAATTTCTCCGTAAAGTTTTCTTTCACTGGCACACGAAAAAGTTCTTCCGACTCATTTTGCGGCACAATATGCGATAAAAGTTCTGCACCAAAAGCATAATCTGGATTATTTCCTCCTTGCCACTGAGGAAATAATAGACGAACCGTTTTATTTGTACTAACCATACATTGTCTCCTTAAAATTTAGAACCTATCTTTTTATTTTTTTCTATTCCATCCTCTAGCGTATTGCTCAGGTGGTTCTATATTATAGCCTAATTCATCAGCTGCCGCTTTAGCCCAATAAGGGTTTCTTAATAAAGATCGACCAATAAAAACAAGATCTGCCCGCTGATTCTGTACAATTTCTTCTGCCTGGATCCCTGTTGTGATCAAGCCAACAGCACCAGTAGCTATCTCTGCTTTTTCTCGAAGCTTTTCACTATATCTGACTTGATAACCTGGATAAGTTTCAACTTTTGCTGGTACAACCGCACCCGAACTGCAATCAACCAAGTCCACACCTTGAGCTTTCATCTGTTTTGCAAAATAAACAAAATCTTCTTTTGTGTTTCCATCTTTATGATATTCATTAGCAGAAATACGAACAAATAACGGACCTTGCCATTCTTTTTTGACAGCTTTAATAGTTTCATTTAACAGACGATAACGCGATTTTTTACTTCCTCCATATTCATCAATACGCTGATTGGTTAACGGAGACAAAAACTGGTTAATCAGATAACCATGTGCTGCATGAATTTCAACGATATCAAAATTAGCTTCTCTTGCTCTTCTTGCGCCTTCTTTAAAAGAAGAAATCGTTTTTTGAATATCTTCTTTACTCATTTCAACAGGCGTCAGCGATTTTTCAGCAAAAGCCAGAGCTGAAGGAGCATAAATTGGCGGATCCAATTCCGCTTTCCTTCCAGCATGACCTAGTTGTATACTAGTCTTTGTCCCATACTGGTGAAGCTCTTTGTTCAAACGCTTAAAGCCTGAAATATGTTCATCTTGCCAAATACCCAGATCTTGTTTTGAAATCCTTCCTTCTGGTTGAACAGCTGTTGCTTCTACGGTAACTAAACCAACTTGTCCCACAGCACGAGATACATAGTGACTGACATGAAAAGGCGTTAACATGCCGTCCTCATTTACAGAAGAATACATACACATTGGTGACATAGCGATACGATTTTTTAATCTAACGCCTTTAAATTCAACAGGTGAAAAAAGTTTTACCATCTACACTAAACTCCTCTCTTACTTTTAATTTTAACTACATTTAACTAAAATATCACTCTAACAAATGAGATTCTTTTATTCATTGCTCGTCAAAACTTTTCATAGGAAGCCATCCAGGACGACTTCTCATATATTCCCACATTTTATCAGGGATCTTTAAATTTTCTTTGTCCTGTTCTAACAATACTGTGCGTGTCAATTTTTCTTGATCATTTTTTATTTTCCAAGCCCAGTCAGGATCGATGATAAGTTGACGTCCAACAGCAACTAAAGACGCCCCTTGCTTGAAAATATTTCTTACATCATGACTATCATGTACATTTCCTACACCAATAATTGGAATGTTTGAACCAATAGCTGCAATTGTTCTTTGCAATATCGAAATAGTATTATCTAATTCTCTTTTAGATGACTGCTTATAATCATCTAAGGATAAATGAATATAATCAATGCCTTCTTTTTTTATTTTATTTAACAAATAAATCGAATCATCAAAAGTAATCCCTCGCTCGTAACGTTCTTCCATAGTAATACGGAATCCAATGGCAAAAGGTCTATCAGCATACTCCTTCACAGCTTCTTTTACAGCTCTAATGATTTCAATTGGAAACCTGCTACGTTTATTCAAATTTCCTCCCCATCTATCTTCTCTTTGATTGGAATGAGGGCTAAAAAATTGTTGAATTAAATAAGTATTAGCGCCATGTATTTCAACACCATCAAAACCTGCTTTAATCGCGCGAATGGTCGCTGTTTTAAACTTATCAATCATAGCTAAGACTTCTTCCTGACTTAAAGAACGAGGAACTTCTGCGCCTGGCTTACCACTAGAGATAGCACTTGCACTAACAGCTTGATAACCTTTAGAATCAGCGCTAGTTTGTGATCGTCCTACATGAAACAATTGCATAATCGCTTTTGTTCCGTTCTTATGGATAGTAGAAGCTAATTTCGTAAGATTGGCTACATGTCGTTCTGTGGCTATACTAATAGATCCAGGCACACTTCCTTGTTCCTCCACTTTAGCCGCTGATGTTATAACAGCTCCTAAGTTTTCACTACGTCTTTTATAATACTCGAGTTCATCTAATGTCACCATGCCGTTTTCAAATGATGACTTTGTTGCCATAGGAGCCATAACCAAACGATTTTTGATTTGAAGACCGTTGGGAAATTCAAGCGGTTTAAATATTCCTTCCTTCAAAATTATAGCGCCTCCCCCTTTTTTTGCTTATTATTATTCTATAAAATCAGCCATCAATTCCTTTATAATATCTTCACAACTTTTTATTCGAGTAATAAGATTAACTGCTGTGTTTACCGAAACAATTCCTTCATCTAATTGTCCTTTCAGCATTCCAGGTTGCAAACTCATTTCCTCTTCAGAAGAATCGCCGTTTTTATACATTGTTTCTAACTGCAAAGATAATTTATGAGGGGTAGATCGTTGAATAGAAGAAACAAAAACTAAATCTTCTCCATTTGACTGAATAATATCATTTTTTGTTTTAATGGAAGCTGGACATTCCTGGGAAACAATAAAACGAGTACCTACATATATTCCTTCTGCTCCTAAAGCAAAAGCTGCTCTAACGCCACGAATATCGTTAATACCACCTGCTGCTAAAACTGGAATATCAACTGTATCAACGATCGTTGGAACAATTGAAAATGTCCCTATTTGATTTTGCGGTAGAACGCCACCTTCATCATAACCTGTTGCAATAAGAATATCTGCTCCTGCTTTTTCAGCTGCTTTTACTTTTTCTAGAGATGGCGTTAACTCATGGTGAATGAGTAACGCTTGATTACTTTTAATTTTTTGAAATAAGGCTTTATTCACACTTCCCACACTTACAAAAACCTTCACCCCTTCTGCTAGAGCAGTATCAATAATAGTTTGTGCGTAAGTGTCATCCTCATCTTCTGGCAAAATAATATTTACCGCAAAACTTCTATCCGTTCTTTGTTTAATTTTACGCAATTCATTGCGATATCTATCTTCTGTATTTATTTTCCTCCCATAGTTACTTTTAGCACCAGCATTTGGGCCTAAAACGCCTAACCCTCCTGCATTTGAAACAGCTGCTACCATATTAGCATCTGTGATCCAATTCATCGCGGCTTGAATGATCGGATACTTTATATTGAGTAAGTCACAAATTCGATTGACTTTTTCCATCTCATACACCTTTCATTAGTAAGTTAACTTCGATCTACCTTGTAAATTATAAACTCTATTGTTACTATAGGGTCAATATAAGTGTATAGAAGTATACGAATAGGTTTTCGAACCATATATGAAAAAGGAGAAAAAATATTGAAAGAATATTACTCAATCGGTGAAACAGCTAAGTTAAATAATATTACGATCCAAACATTACGTTATTACGACAAAATTGGGATTTTTAAGCCTTCTTATATTAACTTACAAAACGGTTACCGTTTTTATCACATTAAACAATTTTTTTATTTAGATATTATAAAATACCTAAAATACATTCGTACTCCTTTAGATGAAATAAAAGATATTATTACATGGAACCCTGAACAAATGCTTTCATTTTTATCAGAACAAGAAACTGTTATCGAAAACGAAAGAGAACAACTTGAACGTTCTAAAAGACTATTGGATAGAAGAAAAAGTCAATTAAAAGAGCAATTAGACATCTGGACAAAAAAACAAGAAAACACCGTATACACACGAACGATGCCGAAACAGTTTATAGTAAGAGTTGAAACTGCCACAACGGATTCTTTCAATCAAGCTGAATTCTACTTTCGAAAATTAGCTCAAATGCTAGAAGAAAGAGGTGACGTAATAGATAATTACTATGGATATATTTATCACCTGGATCCGTATACTGACCAAGATGAGATCTCTTGTAACTGCATTTTTACGACCATTAATAAAGAAGAAAAAATAGATTTAATAGAAGACGAAGTTTGCCTGGATAGCATACCTGCAGGAGAATATGTTTGTATTTCTTTTGACTGGTCTACTAACAATTACTTGTCGTATTATAAAAAACTGTACAATTATATTACTACTAATCACATCCAGACTAATGGAAAAGTTTACCAAGTCTCCCTCCCTATTAATTTTAGTTCTTTAAAAGAAGAACAATTTCTTACAGAGTTAAAAGTGTTAAAAACCAATTAGTATAGCAACTATTAATTGGTTTTTAACACCTGCTCTTTTAATAAAAATATGCCAGTTGTTTGTGTTTATAATAACCTACGTTTATGTTCATGTAGCTACTTTTTAGCCCGCTTCTCCTTTCTCAATAAAATCCAACGTCCCCACTTCTTCTAAAGTGAATTCTCCATTCTCATGTTTAATTATAGAAACGCTGGCATTTTTAAATCCTTCGTCTGGCTTTCCATATTCTTCTCCAAACAAAGTGGTCATCAAAGCTTCGATACTTAGTCCATGTGTTGTTATTAATATATTTCCACTTCCTCCTTTTTCCTGTTCTTTTTCCACTACTTCTTCTAACCCTGCAGTTAGTCTATTTTGAATTTGTTCAAAATTTTCTGCCGGCCAAGTATTTAAATCAGAATCTTTTTTGCGTTCTTTGTCTAATTCATAAACGTGGTTAGAAAGTACTTCAGGAGTAATAACATCTAAATAATCATCCAGAGAAATCTCCATTTCATCTGAAATATCTTGCCACATATTATGATTCAAATCCCCTTCATAACTACCAAAGTTAAACTCTCTGAAGCGTTTATCTGATTGAACTTGTACATCTTCACTACTTGAATTTTCATCTAGGACTAACTCTGCTGTTTGAGTAGCTCTTAAACTATCACTACTATAAACTGATTGAAAATCAATGTCTTTAAGCCCTATACCTGCTGAAGTAACTACTTCCTCTCCTTCAGGTGTTAAAACAGCATCAGACCAACCTTGAACACGATCGGTAGTGTTAAGCATTGTTTCTCCATGACGCATAATATAAATAGATAATTCCTTTTCTTCCTGATTTGATGTCTCAGTCTGACTTGTATTAGTTAACTGACAACCAGTAAGCACAATTACACCTAAAAACAAAATTAATAACGAATAACACCTTTTAAAAAGCATAATTCCCCCTCCAAAAATGTATACAAAACTCCATACTAAGCAAAATAATCTTAGTATGGAATTTTAAGTAATTAGTTATAAATTAGTCTAAAGTTTCACCGTTAGTTTCAATCACTTTTTTATACCAATAAAAGCTATCTTTACGGCTTCGAGTAAAATCACCAGTTCCATTATCATGACGATCAACATAGATATAACCGTATCTTTTATGCATTTGTCCTGTACCAGCACTTACAATATCAATGGGGCCCCAACTTGTATAGCCTATTAAAGGCGCACCATCTTTAATAGCCCCTTTCATTGCCTGGATATGTTCCCTAAGATAATCGATTCGGTAAGGATCGTGAATACTTCCATCTTCGTCAATTTCGTCAATACCACCAAACCCATTTTCTACTACCATTAATGGCACTTCAGGATAACGATCATGGAGTAAATTTAACGTATACCTTAAACCATCTGGATCGATTTGCCATCCCCAATCAGATAGCTCTAAATAAGGATTTTTAGCACCACCAATTAAATTCCCACCTACTTGTTCGACATCTGGATCTGTCGACACACAATTTGTCATATAGTAGGAAAAAGTATACATATCGACTGTCCCGGATAATAAAATCTCTTTATCTTCTTCGGTAATAAAGGAAGTATCAATCCCTTGCTCTTTAAAATAAGGGTAAATATAATTAGGATACGATCCTCTTACCATTACATCACCGCAAAAGTCGTTAAATAACCGATCTTTTTGTTGAAAAGCAAGCATATCTTTTGGATTAGGCGTTAATGGATACCAAGTAATATGACAAATCATACAACCAACCATGAATTCAGAATTGATTTTATGTGCTTCTTTAACAGCTAAAGCAGAGGCTACAAATTGATTGTGTAGTGCTTCATAGCGTTCTTGTGGCACATCTTTTAATTCTTCTGTTGAACAAGGTTCACTTCGCTTCAAATCCTCTTCTTGAACCAGTCCCATACCGTTTAACCCACCATCAGGCATGGTCCCGATATTAATTTCATTGAAAGTTAACCAGTACTTCACTTTCCCTTTATAACGATTAAAGCAAGTTTTCGCATACTTTAAAAATAGATCAATTGTTTTACGGCTATAAAAACCTTTATATTTCGTTACGATGTTCCAAGGAATCTCATAATGACAAAGAGTTACTAAGGGTTCTATTCCATATTTTTTACATTCATCAAAAAGGTCATCATAAAATTGCAAGCCCTTCTCATTTGGTTCCGGATCATCTCCATTTGGAAAGATTCGTGTCCAATTAATAGAGATACGTAAAATTTTAAACCCCATTTCTGCAAAAAGAGCAATATCTTCTTTGTAATGATGATACATATCAATTGCTTGATGACTGGGATAATAAGCTCCTTCAATCAAATTTGGTGAAAACATCCGAGGCCTATCTACAGTTCCTCCTGTGATCATATCAGCTGTAGATAATCCTTTACCATCAACGTTATATGCACCTTCACTTTGGTTTGCGGCTACTGCCCCTCCCCACAAAAATCCTTTGGGAAAACTCATATTTTTTCTCCTCCTAAAATTTATTTATTGTTTCTTCTTCTTCGATATTATCTTTAAACAAGATTAAAGTAGCGATAAAGGTAACGATGATTCCAACAATCACAGCAATAATCATATAAATAAAGTTACTAAGTCCTTCTCCTCCGATGAAAGCTGGTAAGCCAAATATTCCCCAACTTCCAGCAAATGCATAAATAACAACTTGGAATAGACCAGCAACAATCCCGCCAGCAACGTTACCAATCATTACGGCGTAAAGAGGCGTCCGATACTTTAAAGTTACCCCATACAAAGCAGGTTCTGTCACTCCTGAAATAAGAGCGGTAGCTCCAGTTGTAGTTGCCACGGCTTTTAAATCCTTATTTTTTGACTTAATTGCTACAGCCATAGAGGCAGCTCCTTGATTTAAATTATTGATAAAAGTAACAACCAATGCCAACGGCTCATAACCTCTTGTAGCTATACTTTGAAAAGAGTAAGGATTGAAACTATGGTGCATTCCTGTAATGACCAACCAAGGCATCAATGCGCCCATTAAAGCAACAGCAAAGAAACCAATTTTATCATAGACCCAAAGTATAGAAATCGTTAGATAGTCTCCAATAAACGCACCGAGCGGCCCTAATAGCAACAACATAATTGGCGTCGTTATTAAGATAGTTACCAACGGAACTAACATCATCTTTAAGAAGTCAGGCGATACTCTAGTTATAAATTTCTCAATACGACTAGCTAAATAGTTAGTTAAAATAATTGGAAAAATTGAACTAGCATAGGTAGCGCCATAAATAGGTAATCCAAAAATTGATCCAGCATCTCCTGCTTCAATCATCGCTGAAAATGTAGGACTAATTAACACTGCACCAAAAAACATCCCAATCCACATGTTCATGCCAAATCTTCTCGCACTAGCAGCTCCTACAAATACAGGTAAGAAGTGGAAAGCAGCTTCTGAAACAAAATCTAAAGTGACATATGTGGGACTTTCAGTAGTAAGTACACCTATTAATTCACAGATTAATAAAATAACCCTTAACATCCCACCACCAATTAACACAGGTAGTACAGGGGTAATACAACTTGCAATCGTATCAATTAAGGTCATAAAAGAAAACTTTTTCTTTTTTTCCTGCCCCCCGTTATTATTAACAGAACTATCCTGTTCAAAACCATATTTTTCAGCAATCGCATTGTAAACTTCACCAACCGAAGTTCCTACAATAATTTGTAATTGTTCTCCTGCCCATTGATGACCTACTACACCTTCTAAATCATCTAATTCTTTTTCTTTTACTAACCCTTTATCTTTAACATTAAAACGTAATCTAGTTACGCAATGAGTGAAATAAGATATATTTTCTTTTCCACCGATTAAATCAATAAGATTATTCACTAACTTAGTATATTTCTTATCCATTGTACTCCTCCTAGTTATTATAAACTTTTTTTCAAAATAAAAACCCCAGCAGAAAACTTCTAGAAAACAATACTCTAGTCATTTTCTTGTGCTGGGGTGATGCCTTCTTCAGTTACAATCCTCTCTGACACAAAGTCTATTTACATGTAATATTAAATACAACATTTCTTCATCTGTTAGTTTAAAATCCAACTCCTTATCCAGGTAATCTCGGATTTTTAAAACACATTGATAGGTATCCGGATACTCTTTCGTTACTGATTGAAATAGTTTATAATTTTCACTCGAAATATGTTTGTTTGCTTGTTCTCTTTTCAATAAATATTGAAAGTGCGAAACAAAACGCGAATAACTTACACTATCTTTATCAATATACATACGAAAATGTTTCCCTATGATTTCAACCACATCTGATAGCACTTCTTCAAAATGAAAGTTCTTATTTTCTGAACCCAGGGTTGTTTTGGCATTCATCAAATGGAGGGCGATATTACTTGCTTCTGTTTTAGGTAGCCTTACCCCTAATTCTTGATAGATTAATTTTATCGCTTTCAAACCAATTTCATATTCATCTTCATAAAGGTGCTTGATTTCATACTGTAAGGGGTTTTCAATTAAAATGTTTTTATTTTCCCTTTCAATCGCAAAATTGATATGATCAGCCAAAGTAAAAACTAAATTAGAACTAATTGTAGTATTCGCATTACTTCGAAACCATTCGACTATCGTTGAAGAAACATCAAAAACTTCTTCAGGAATTTGATTAAGTAAATCAAGATACATTGGACTAACATCATAATAAGTTCTTTGTATCTTACTTAGATCTTCTAAAGTGTAAGGGACTGATGGAAAGCCAATGCCTGTACCAATAGCCACAATTTCATTTCCAGCACTATCAATACACACAGCTGAATTATTGTTGATTTTCTTTATGACTTCCACATTATCTCTCCTTACAGTAAAAGGTCCTTTACTTTTTCACGCATTCCATGACAATCGTTTCACCTGATTTAACACTACTATTTTGCTCAACTTGTTTAAAATTTTGGTAAGCATCACTATTAGTAATAACCATAGGTGTTGTTGTCACAATATTTTTCTCTTGTAATAATTGACGATCTACTTGAATTATCGCCGTTCCTTTTTTCACTTGATCACCTTGGCTTACTAATTTAGTAAAACCTTCACCGTTTAAATTTACACTATCTAACCCTATGTGTATCAAGATCTCTGCATCATTTTTGGCTGTTAATCCAAAAGCATGTAATGTTTCAGGTAACAGACTAATGGTCCCATCACAAGGCGCATAAATAAAATCTTCCGTTATCTCAAAAGCTACTCCTTCACCCATCATTTTAGATGAAAAAACTTGATCAGAAACACTTTCTAGGGCAATCAGTTCACCAGAAACTGGAGCGTAAAGGTCCACATTTTTATTTTTTTTAAATATTTTAAACATCAAAGTCCTCCGTCACTTTTGAAATATGACGACAAAAAAACTCTTCGGAAGTCATCACATAACAAAATTCTAGCTAAGATTAGCAAAAAATTGTAACAGTGGTGAAGCCTCCCGAAGAGTGACTCTCATTGATTACGTTTTCATTATAGCTATGGTGGTTTACTTTGTCAACCTAGTATTAATTTGAATTTACCTAATTTACATTGAGAAAGTAAAAAAGGACGTTATTTTTTCTTTTTAATGTAGGATTTACCTTTTTTGAACTTGCTAAGCTGTTTGCGGCCACGCAAATAGCACGCATGTATGACATGCGTTTTTTTAAATATTTCGTTCCTTGTTCACACAGCTAAAGTAAGTTGTTGACAAGGCGGCCGTCGTTTAACTTTTTTATAGGCATAGATCCCGGCACGATCATATTTTAAGATTTCGGCCAGTCCTCTAATCAAACGGTATAACTTAAAACGAATCTTTGTTTCATCAAAAAGCGCTTTCGATCGATGAAGCACTTGCTTGGTATAGGCATGTTCTTTTTCCAATAAAAGCGTATGATGTCCGATTAAATCATTCACTAGTCGATAGATGAAACGCAAACTATTGAAATTTAATGTTCGCACCTGTTCCAAGTGATATTCCTGTTTTTGTACACGAAAAAGTTCTTCTATTCGCCAGCGTGTAATATATCCTTTGACAATGGATAAAACATCTTCTTTGCTTTCGATGGGTCAGTTGGTCAATAGTTTCATAGGTTTTTGACCGTAGCCATAAACAACCACCATTCGAAGAGGAACTTTGGGTAAACAAGGCAATGTTACGTTGATATGAGAAATTTTCAACTGATATTTTTCACCTTTAATCGTGGATGTCATGGCAATTTTACCTTTACGACGGTGCGCAAGTTCCGGCACAAGGAAGTTTTTATTTTGATATTTTAGATAACGTTGATCTTGGAGTCGAACAATAAATTGCCTCTGTTGCTTATGCATAAATTTAAAAATGTCATTACTATCGTAGCCGCGATCCATGACAAGCGTATAAGTTTTGTCTCCAAAGAGCCTCTGCACTTTATTGAGCCCTTTGTAGGTTTCGACATTGGTACTGTCAAAGTATTCTTCAGCCGCGGAAAACAAATGAGAGTAAACGGGAATGGGGTGCTTCGTTTTTGTAGAAGCAATAGCCATATTGGCCGACATGTACCCTTTTTCGGTGCCCCCGCGAGAACCATCATAAACCCGCTGTAAGTATTCAAACTGTTGACCATAGGGTTTCGTAATGTCTGAGTTATCTACGATCACGTACATGTCGTCACGAAGTTGTGGTTGGATCGCGTTTAAAAAATTTTGTTCCAAACGAGAGAAATCCGAAAAAGCAGCGGCACGATTAGACAGACGTTTTACGGTATAAAGCAGGCGCGTGCTTTCTTCCAAAGCACGCGCAATTTCGGTGAGAATAGGAGAACGACTTTTGATGAGCCCATAAATCATATCTAACAAAAATTTTCGATCAGGTTGGGACAACCCTACCGCTAATTTTTCTGTAAATTGAACGAGGTCTCGTTTCGTTTGATAGATGTCTGTTTTATCTGTTGTGTTCATGATATAATAAACCCAGCCTTTCGTTATTTATGGTTTGTTTTTGTCGACTTCATCATAACATAACTTAAGGCTATTTTTATCCACAGATTTCAATCTGTGGATACCCAAAAACCGCGTCCGTTCCCTGTTTTCCACTGGGGATAACGACGCGGTTTTATCTTTAACTGACATCCTTAAATTTTTTGGGTAAATTCAAGAGTATTAAAAAAATCCCGTCAGCTTAAAGCCAACGAGAAAATACTATTTTAAAAATACAACCCAACAATCGTTCCTGTTAAAACAGAAGCTAAAGTTGCACCTAATAAAAGTTTCATGGAAAAACTTGCAACAAAACCACCTTGTTTTTCGCTGATTGATTTGATTGAACCAGTAATAATGCCTACAACACCGAAATTGGCAAAAGAAATTAAATAAGAAGAAATAATCGCATTTGCCTTAGGTGTTAGGGTTTCTGCAACATTGTTCAACTGTCCTAAAGCGACAAACTCATTGGTTAAAATCTTACTTGCCATAAGGCTCCCTACTTGAGTAATATCTTCTGCTGGAACACCCATCAAAAAAGCGATCGGTGCAAAAATATAACCTAGGATCGTGGTAAATTCAATATTAAATATCGCTGCAAAAGTACTATTTAAAAAAGTAACTAAAGCCACAAAACCGATCAACATCGCAGCTACCGTAATGGCTAGTTTAAATCCATCTTGAATATAATCCCCTAGTACCTGAAAAAAAGGTTTTTTAGAAATATCTAGTGATTCTGTCGTATTTACCGCAATTTCTTCTTCAGCAGTAACTTCATAGGGATTAATAATACACGAAACAATCAAAGCAGATAAAATATTTAAAAAGACCGCCGTTACAACAAATTTTCCCGGAGCTAACTGCATATAAGAAGCTAGAACTGTCGCAGAAACAGCACTCATAGCGGAAGCACAGATTGTATAGAGACGCTTTTCATCCAGTTTAGGAATTTTTTCTTTAATGGTCAAAAATACTTCAGGTTGTCCTAAAATAGCCGTAGAAACCGCAAAATAACTTTCTAACTCACCCATTCCAGCTAGTTTATTCAAGAAATAACCTGTCCATTTGATAATAAAAGGTAAAATTTTGAGATAGTTTAAAATCCCTACCAGTGCTGATATAAAAACAATCGGCATTAATACATCCAAAAAGAACACGGACGCTCCTTTTTGAACCATTAAACCGCCAAAGACAAAATCAACACCGCCAGCAGCTTGTTCCATTAACCAAGTAAAAAAGTTTGAAATACTTCCCATTAAATGAACACCACCGGAAGTATTCAAACAAAGAAAGGAGATAAGCAATTGTAAAGCAAACATTAACCCCATCCTTTTAAACTTAATATGTTTACGATCACTACTGACTAACCAACCAATGATAAAAACCAAAGCTAAACCCGTTAGCAAAAATACAAATTGCATATTGTGCGCCTCTTCCATCCTATAAATTTATTTAACCTTTATAGACTCTATCACAATTTTTTTTACTAACTCAATAGCCATAATATGAATAACTGATTCTCTGCGACTTAATTTTTCACCATAAATCAGCATGTTAGCGCTATTATTTTTTATTTAATTTTATTTTATTTCGCCTATTTTAATTTACTTCAATTTTCTCAATAACATTTATTACTGTAAATATCTATAATAAATAGAGTACCGCTAAAATTGTACTTAAAATAGTAAAAATCGTTCGAATATGATTCCAAAAAGTCCATTTTTTTAAATAAGTACCCCAATAATCACTCGCTTTTTCAAGTCGGTTATTTCTGGGCACATTTTGTGTAATCGTTACCCCCAAAGAGCCTACGATATGACTTATCGTCGCTAAATTTATCCAAAGGTTAGAAAAACCACCAACAAATAATAAAAGAACGGCTAATAAAGGCGTACCCAAAAACAGCAACATGAAAACTGGATTGATAATGACACGATTAATATCGTTCATGACTTGACGGCCATTACTAGGTGTACTTTTTGCGAGAGCTTTCATTATAGTGTTAGAAAAACTGAAGAAAATCCCTGAAATAATACTGTTTCCCACAATAAAAAGTAGTAAAAAGATATTAAACATCATACACCTCCAAGCAAACTTATGTGTATCGCCATGCAAAAAACAAATTAAACAAAACAAGTATATACTCAATGAAACTACACGAATTTCTACACAGGTAAGAGGCGCTAAGAAAAATTTACTCATTCTTTTAAAACAACTAATATTTTCCGCAGTAAAACTAAAACTATTATTATATAAATTATAGCAAAACCTAGCAAAAACTAATATTTTTAAGCTCTATTAAATATGCAATGAAGTATCTTATCGTTTTAAATAAAAACTGCCTATCAACAATGATAGACAGAAACTAAAAGCGATTATTTATTTTAATGTCCGAATTCCGAGTTCCACACCATAATTAATAGACCTTATGTTTTACTTTTAAGTCAACATTTTAATTCTCCAGAAATCCGTCAGGGTCGAATGAATCCAAAAAACTAGCAAAATAACTCCTGGATTTGGAAGAAATTTGCTAGTTTTATATTAGATATGTTTTTACTTTTTATGATATCCAGCTGAACTATTCTGATCTGGAAAAAGACGATCATGTGAACCGACACGTATGCCAATTAAAATTAATTCATTTTCGTCAATCGTATAAACTACCAGCACATCATTTGTATCATTAGGTTGCTTTCCTTGAGGTGTATCCCGCAAATGAAATTCATAATAGCCTGCCATACGGCGGCTTAGTTCATGATCTCCAAACTCTTCAGGTAGTTTCCCTGTTTCTAACAATAAATCGACTGCTTCTCGCACTTCAGCAATAATTGTCCGATCAATACTAGCCAAACGTTTTAAATCAGCATTAAAAGTTGAACGTGGTTTAAATTTTAACTTTTTCATTGATCGAACTGTCCCCAATACTCATCATTTGATTCTATAATTTCATCATCAGGCAAAACATGGCGCTGAATAAGCTGATCACGTGCAATTGCATATTCTAACGAACCTTCTTTAGCCCGTAAAGCCCGTTCTAGCCAATCTAATTTTTCCTGTGAGATCACTGCTACGGCTCGATTATTAGCCCGTGCAATATACACCGTTTCGTCATCATCGTTCACACGGTCTAAATAGTCTTTAATATGCGCTCTAAAGTCACTTTGTGTTGAAGCAACTGTCATAATCATCGCCTCCTTGTACTTATTATTGTACTACATTAAGTACAATAAGTAAATGAATTTAAAAATTATTGAAATAACAAAAACTTCACGTAAAGTGGAAAAATAATTAAACAACTAATTACCATTTTCAAAGCATTCAAACCCTTCATGCCTGTTTGTTCTTCAGGAGAATATTTTGTCATTTGAAAAGCATTCATCGTATATATCTTCCACTGTTAAATAATATATGTTCATCTCGTTACCAAATTCTTGTATAGCTCATCATGTTTTTGCACAGATTTAGCCATG
Source organism: Tetragenococcus halophilus subsp. flandriensis (assembly GCF_030161475.1). GTDB lineage: Bacteria > Bacillota > Bacilli > Lactobacillales > Enterococcaceae > Tetragenococcus > Tetragenococcus halophilus_C. The sequence goes on from NZ_BSUG01000027.1 coordinate 118,040, forward strand.
ACCGTCTCTAATCTTTTTTGATGTTCATCTTTGTCCTCTTTTTTAACAAGAATTTCTTTTAAAATTCTTGTCCTTTAGAAACGTTAAATTTTTTAGCTAATATAACCAGAATTGTATCGCCTTGTTTCCTAGCTATTACCTTATCCATTTGTCACGCTCCTAAGAGTTAATACATTTATTATAACGTGTAACACAAGTAAGTACGAACTGTACTTTTATAAAAAGCTATTCTATATTTAAGCTGAACCAACTTGTTTAATTTCTTCAAGTATTTCATCTGGATTATTCTCAAGTAGCTACATCAACCTTCTAGCACTTCCATTAGGTTCTGCGCCATTAATTTCCGTTTTTCAATTGCACGAGTAGAAACACCTAAAATATCTGCAAAAACTGCTCTTGAAACGCCAACTTTACTACGAATATCTTTAATGTCTTGTCCAGTAAAAGAAGGAGCTTCAGTCAAATTATAGCTTCTAATTTCAATTTCATTAGACTTTCCATTCGCTAGAGCTGTTAGTTCTTCAGGTGATCCTTTTAACGTTTCACGCACACTAGATCATCCCTCCTTGTAACGTTTTTTAATAATGATGTATCAAAAGAGTGCTAACCACAAATATACACTCAGTGGTAGCACTTTTAAAAATTAATTTAATTTAATTGATACTGTTTTATTTGTCCATATTCATCACCATGATTTTTTTCGACATTACGAATATCAATATCGTTTTGCAAGTCCAAAAAGTAACGATCGGATACACCAAAAAATCTTCCTAATCTGACAGATGTATCTACAGTTATTTGACGACGGTCATGTAAAATATCTTGAATCCTTGATGTAGGAACATTGATATATTTAGCTAATGCATAAGCCGAAAGATTTAATGGCTCCATAAATTCTTCTTTTAAAATTTCACTACTTTTAGGTGTTGGAATTTCGTTCACAAGTATTCCTCCTATCCACGATGATAATCTACAATCTCAACATTGTTAAAATCATTCTGATTTTCTATCGAAAAACATATTCGGTATTGCGCATTAATTTTAATGCTATATTGTCCTTGTCGATTTCCTGCTAGTTGTTCTAAATGGTTGGCTGGTGGAATTCTCAAATCGTTGACACTTGTTGCATTATCGATCATCATCAACTTACGCAAAGCCACTTTCTGTATAGACTACGGTAGTTTCTTGGAAAATTTTTGCTCATATATTTTTCCTCTCTTTTTATCATACTCTTTCCTCTAGTTAAGTTTAGCATAATTAAACTTGCCACACATGTACATGTCAATCTTACCTTATGCTAAATTTTTATCCGTCTATAGTTGAAAAATCATGATTAACAATTTCTAATAAAGTAAATTCATTATTCTCAAATTCATAAACAAATACACAGCAATTAGCGACAGGAGCGTTTTTAAAAACATTACTCTTGTGAGCCCAATTAGCTGCAAATCTTCCACAAGTTGCACCATGAGATACAGCTAATACATTTTTTCCGTCTTCTCCTTGCATAATTTTCAATAAGCAATCAGAGATACGTTTCTGCACCTCGTCTTCACCCTCACCATCAAACTGCACAAAAAAGTCACGATATGGAAGTTCAGGATTCAAATATTCATGTTCTCCTTCAAAACGACCAAAATTCCATTCTTTTAATCCTTTCACTCGTTTATAAGGCATATCAGTAACTTTTTCTAGAGTATCGCATGCACGTTCAGAGGTCGAACTATATGCAGCATCTAAGTTAATCTGTTCTCTTTCAAAATAATGCCCTGCAATACATGCTTGTTCCACGCCTTTTTTAGTTAATGGAGAATCACACCATCCTTGAATTTTACTCATCTGATTGAAAAACGTTTCTCCATGTCTCATTAAATACAAATATTGTTTTACCAAATTATCTCTCCTTAAAATGACTTTATTTACTATTTTTTTCGATTAACCGTATAAACGAGAACAATCGCTTGTACAAAGTTCATACAAACGACTGTTAACTTATCACATATTAAATATTATATTCTTTATTATGATTGATTTAAATTCCCTTGGTAGACTGGAAATTCGCTAGCTTCTCCGTAATCTTTAATTGGATTAATATTCTTTAATTTATTCATATCTTCTGTAGAAATTTCAAAGTCCACTTTTGCGTTACTTTTTATATGGTCTGGGTTTTCTGATTTAACTAAAGGTAATAAATCCAATTCTAGGTAATAACGAACACATAATTGTGGAAAGGTAATAAATCCAATTCTAGGTAATAACGAACACATAATTGTGGAACTGTTACATTATACCTATCAGCAATTGCCATAATTTCCTCTTGGTTTAAAATCTCTCCATGAGCAATTGGTGAATAAGCTTCTACTAGTACATTATTTTTTTGACAATGTTCAATTAAATTAAATGGTGTATTACTTATATGCGCTAAAATTTGATTCAACATTGGTTTAATTGACGCATTTTCTAATAAATTATCCAAATCTTCTTGATCAAAATTTGATACACCGATAGTACGTAATTTTCCAGCGTTATAAAACTCTTCCAAAGCTCTCCATACTTCTAAATTTTCTTTAAAATAACGATTTTCTCCGCGAAAATCTGCCCACGGTTGTGGACTATGAATAATTAAAAGATCTATATAGTCAATATCCAATTTTTCTAATGAGCCTTCAATGGCACGAACAGCAGCGTCATATTCTTTAATATCAGCTTCTAATTTTGTTGTTACAAACAATTCTTCACGCGAAACATTGCTATTTCGAATACCTTCACCAACGCCGCGCTCATTTCCATAGCCTTGAGCCGTATCAATATGACGGTAGCCTATTTTAATTGCTTCCTTTACCGCTTCAGCAACTTTCTCGTCAGCAATTTCCCATGTTCCAAGTCCCATTTTAGGAATTTCTACTCCATTAGGAAGTGTGAAAACTTCATTTAAAATCATATGAGTTAACCCCTTTCATTTACCTTAATTTAAAAAATTTACAGAGTGTATGACTCTATATCTATTATGACTAAATCAAAGTTAAATTACAAATACTTATCTTTTATACTTTACCATACTTTTTATTTATGTTTTAATAACTTTAAGATCGGAAAGGAGCTTATCTATGGACATCAGAAGTTTGAAATATTTTCTTACAGTTGCTCAAGAAGAAAGTATTACTGGAGCAGCCAAACAATTACATCTTACACAGCCCAATTTATCTCGACAATTAAAAACATTGGAACAAGAAACTGGAAAAAAGCTATTTTATAGAGGCAGTCGTAAAATGACCTTAACTGATGAGGGGTTATTTTTGAAAAAAAGAGCTGAAGAGATTATTGAACTATTAGAAAGAACAGAAACGGACATTACTTCCTTTGATGAAACAGTCCATGGTGAAGTATTTATAGGCGCTGCAGAAACACATGCCATGCGTTTAATCGCACATGAAATCCAAACATTAAGAGAAAAATTTCCTCAAATTCTCTACCATTTTTTTAGTGGAAGTACAAAAGAAGTAACCGAACAGTTAGACAAGGGACTTTTAAATTTTGGGATACTAGTTGATCCTATTGACCCACAAAAATTTGAACACATAAAGTTACCTACTGTTGACACTTGGGGTGTTTTAATGAGAGAAGATAGTCCACTAGCAAAATTGGAAGTCATCCGTCCTGAAGATATAAGAAATAAGCCTTTGCTTTGCTCTCGACAAATGTTAGATGTTAATGATATTTCTGACTGGTTGGGAGAAGATATTAACCAATTGAACATTGTATTTACTTTCAATTTCATAACAAATCCCGCTATAATGATTGAAGAAGGTATTGGCTATGCTTTTACTTTTGATAAACTGATCAATACTTCTGGTGATTCTAGACTCTGTTTTCGTCCTTTAGAACCCAAATTTGAAACAGGTTTATATTTAGTATGGAAGAAAGATCAATTATTTACAAAAGCAGCACAAACTTTTTTAGAACAAATGAAAAGTTCTTTTACTAAAAACTAAAATTTTTATAGTAGAATGTTTAATAAGTTTAAACCAAAGGAGGAGATTACTATAGAACAATTTTTCAGTCTTGAATATCTCAATACTTTCGTTATCGCAGCTGAAACTAAAAAGTTAAATATTACTTCAGAAATTGTCTATCTTTCCCATTCAGCTGTCAGTGTCCAGATAAAAAAATTAGAACAACAAATCGGAGTAAAATTATTTATTCGAAATAAAGACACGCTTACGTTAACCAAGCAAGGAGAGATTTTGCTAGAACACGCAAAAGTAATGCTTGATAGTAATTCTTTAGCATTTCATTCCTTACAAAATCAGCATCTATCAAAAAATATTTCTCTTGGTATTCCTACAGACTATTCCAATTCATTTATAACAACTATTTATCCCAGCCTTCGTGAGAAACTTCCTAACTTTCACTTTAGTTTTTCTTGCTCGAGAAGTCGTGTTATTCGTAAGCAAATCGAAGAAGGGAAAATTGATTTCGCGATAGTAGCAATGGAATTACAGTATCCTGATGATGTCCTACTCTGGGAAGAACCTCTATATTGGGTAAGCTCAAAAGATTTTGATATAGAAAGAAAAAATTCCCTTCCAATTGCACTTTTTTCTGACGACTGTATTGTAAATACTTATACATTGTATTGTTTAAAAAGAGCAAAAATAGACCATGAAATTGTTTTTACCAGCACAATGTCTGAAAATATCGAAAGTGCTGTAAAAAATGGCTTAGCAGTTTCTTTACTCCCTGCCTCTTCAATTACCGAAGATATGCGTCTTATTTCCAAAGATTTTTTAAATTGTCCATTTACACTGAAGGTGGGTTGTACTTGGGGAAACACTTTGGATAGCAAAACTTTAGATAAGATAATCCCCGTTATCAAAAATACTATGCATCAAAACTAAAAAAAATGTACCTCTTAGTTAAAATAAAAAATCTAGAAGGTAAACATAAAAATTGTTAACCTTCTAGATAAAATATTAAAAAAATTCACCTTATCTGCTCTAGTTATACAGATATTTTCTACCATATATCTCCGACAGTAAAACCATTTGGAAAAGGGTCGGTTTCTTCTAAAACATATTTACAAAAAGCGCTTATCCAAGCTTGTCCACTTATGGTTGGCAAGATACCTTTATGACCGTGGACATCCACTTCTTCTAAGGCATTGCCAGTAAAAATAGTACCAATAAGTCCTTCTCGACGAAATGGCTTATTTAACTCTAACTCACCTTTTGCATATTTCACTGCCATTAAAGCAGAAGTGCCAGTACCACAAGCACTACGATCTAGGGCGCCTGTCCATGATTCTGGTTTATTTAAATCAACATCTGCTGTATACACTGTATCTACGCTTTGCCAATCGGCATCTGAATTATTTGTAGGTGCATGAAGTTCAGATCCCGTAATTTCAATATCAGGAAAATCTGGATGGTAAACTTCTAATTGCTCTCTTGCAGACTGATAACACAAGGCACTAATGCGAGCAATTTCTTTCCCTTGTTCTGGTACCAATTTCAACCATGGAAATTGTTGAGAATCAATTAAACAATAAAACATTCCTCCCCAAGCAATATCTACTTTAACTTTTCCTAACTCTGGCACGTCAATCTCTGCATCCAAATAAACAGGAAACGCTGGAACATTTGTAAATGTTACTTGTGTTACTTTTCCGTTATGACACTCAGCTTTAATTTTGATTAGACCTACTGCAGCTTCTAAATAGAATTCTGTAATTGGTTCAATCATCGGAATCATTCCTGTTTCTAACAATACGGTTGCTACAGTAATAGTGTTGCCTCCGCTCATAACACAGTATTCATTTTGTTCCATAATAATATACCCTGCTGCAGCCTTTGGATTTTTCGCTGGAACAATAAGATTACAATTAACAGCAGGATATCCTCTGGGCTCCTTTAAAATTAAATTACGTACTTGGTCATCATTTTCTCTCATCCACTGTAATTGTTCATATACTGTTTCTCCCGGTATAGTTGGAACACCACTAGTAATAACATGCATTGGTTCCCCACAATGAGCTTGCACTACGTCAAGACTTCTTTTAAATCCCATATTCTATCTCCTTTTCCCGTGATATTTATTCATCCAAATTACTTTCTTCTTGTACTTTAAGTACAATTTTTCCTACATATTTTTTAGAGAGAAACGCTTTTTGTGCTTCTACGATATCTTTTAAAGGGTAAGTTTTTGCAATAATTGGCCTTACTTTTCCTTGCTCCACAAAATCAATGAGTTGCAACATAGAACCTTTAGTTTGATAAGTGGCGCCATAAATACTAATATCTTTTAAGTATAGATCTCTAACGTCAAAGTTAACAATAGGACCCGCGATAGCTCCACTCATCCCTAATTTTCCACCTTTTTTTAGTATTTTCAGCAATTGTGACCATTTATCGCCTGCAACTATATCAAGAACAACATCTACTGACATTTCATCAAGTTTTTCGGTATAATCTTCTCCGCGAAAAATAATTTTATCTGCACCGATATTTTTTATTAATTCTTCATTTTCTTCAGAGCAAACACCAATCACTTTCGCTCCACGTGCTTTTACTAATTGAATTAATGCAGAGCCAACGCCGCCAGAAGCCCCGGTGATTAATACTGTATCATTTTCTTTTACATCTACCCTGCAAATGAGGTTATTTGCTGTAGCATATGCACAAGGAAGAACAGATAGCTCTTCATCGCTTAATTCACTATTAATAGTAAACGTTTCTTCCGAACGAGCAGTTGTATATTCACTAAAAGTTCCGTTACTTTCCGAACCAAAAGTAAAACATTCTAAACCATTTAGACTGGCCGGACGTTCTTGAACATTTCGAATAACCACTCTTTCGCCAATACGATTTTTATCTACCCCGTCTCCAACAGTAACGATCTTTCCACAACTATCTGCCCCTTGGATCCTTGGAAAAGTTAGTGTTTCACCCATCCAAGACCCATCTGTGTCCACATCTTCGAAACCTTCTGATCCACCAACAGTAGTTCCTGTAGTTACATTTTTAGAATACCAACCTATTCGTGTATTGATGTCTGTATTATTAACGGCCGCAGCACCAATTTTTACCAAGACTTCTCCTTTTTTCGGCCTAGGTACATCAATATCTGTGCGGTATTCTAATTTATCTAGTCCCCCAAAACCAGTTAAATATACGCCTTTCATCTTTTTCGGTATTTCTTGCATACATATTTCCTCCTTAATTTATTAAAATTAAATAATACAAAAATAGATTGTTTAATATAAAGTATAAATTACATTAACTAATTGTACATAAAATGGATTTAAATCTAAGATTGAAAATTTTTAAATACCTAATTTTATTTGAACGATTTCTAAAAATTTGTGAACACTGATGTTTTGATTTGCTTACACTTATACTAGTAAAATTCTAAGTATTTACGATAATAAGCAAAAAAAAGCTAGAAACACTATTGTTCTAATGCTACTAACTTCTTTTAAATATTAACTATCTAATAACGTATTTTTTCATATATAGAACATATAACAGTTATGTATAATTAAAAAAATGTAAGGCAAAGCCTTATTAGTTAAGCTTGTAAAATAACAAAGTGAATTCATAAATTGAAGATACAAAGTATTTTTAAAAATACTTTTACTTTTCACAAACTACATCATACACACTACTTCGATGCTTGAATTAGCAGAACGTTTTTCAAAATTTTTCGAAGAGCAGAAAAGTCGTCCCAATTTCGACCCAATTTTCTTTAACGTAAGAAAATTTTTGATGGATAAATAAAAAAGAACCTTGATATATCAAGGTTCCAAAGCTAAGCCGTCTGCCGGACTCGAACCGGCGACCCCCACCTTACCATGGTGGTGCTCTACCGACTGAGCTAAGACGGCAGTTATTTAACACAAAATATAGCTTACCGAAAAGAACTGTACTTGTCAACCACATTCCATCTTTTTTCTACAAAATTGCGCCTCTATTAAAAAATATCTAGTAAGTCTCTTGGTTTCGCTACTATCTTCTGTGCCCCAGCATTTACTAACTCTTCCTTATCGCCAAAACCATAAAGAACGCCAATATTATCAATATTGTTTTCTTTTGCTCCTACTATATCGTGTGCTCGGTCTCCAATCATTACTACAGTAGAAGGTTCTTCTACTTTTTCTGCTTTCAAAGCATCATGGATAACTGCCTTTTTTTCAGAACGGATACCGTCTAGGTCCGCGCCATAAATTCCCTCGAAAAATTCGGCAAATCCTAAATGATGAATAATTTTAACTGCAAAAAATTCTGGTTTTGATGTAGCGAGGAATAGTTCGTATCGCTCAGCTAGTTGCAGCAAAACTTCCTTTATATCAGCATAAGGTCTAACTTGATACATCCCCTCTTTTTTATATAAAGTACGATAATGATCAACCGCTTCTTTAGCCTCCTCTTCTGACATACCAGTTTTAATGAAAGACTCAACTAGAGGTGGGCCAATAAATGATTTTAATGTTTTTGAATCGAGAGGATTACGATTCATCTCTTTCATTGCATAGTTAAGCGAGGCAAAGATTCCTTGACTTGAATCAATAATCGTCCCATCTAAATCAAATAGAATTTTCGTTTTTTTCAAAAGTACTTCAACTCCTTTTTGCTATCTTTTATTTTAGCATATCATTTTATGTTTTCAATTAAGGAACTTTTTATCATTCAAATAAAAAAAGTTCCCTTCAGCTTAAAAAATTGAAGGGAACCAAAAATTTATATACTTAAATTATAATTTTTCTTGAAAGAAAGGTGTTAAGTCTTTCATAATGGTATCTACGGTTTCTGGTTTATCATAAATATCATAATGAGTTGTTTTTGGTAACACCTTAAGCTGTTTATCGGTCGTTAAGGCTTTATCGTATAATTCATAAGCTGTTCGATAAGCACCAAATGTACCTGGAATTTCACCTGCAAAAATAATCAATGGTTGATCTAACAATTGATCTGCCAAGTAAGTGGCATCCCAAGCTGCAACTTCTCCTATATCTGTTACATGATATTTGTTAGTACGGTTTGGATGCGGTGCGTGTTCTTCATAATAGTCCACTGCTTGGATGCTATCAATATCTTCAGCACCTGCTTGCTTACGTTCTTCATGAGAACTAGGTGAATATTGGGTAAATGCTGTTTTTGCTCCCATAGCTTCAGCTTCACGTTGTTTTGCAACCATGTGTAGACTGTCAAGGGCTGATCTTGGAGACATATCACCTTCACGTGTCAACATTCCATAATTTGCTCCTGTTAATGAAGCAACGGCTTTAATACGTTTTTCGGTCAATGCAGCATTAACTGCATAGCCACCGCCACCACAAACACCAGCAATTCCAATACGATCATTATCAACAACATCTAAAGTATTTAAAAAGTCAATCGCCCATTTTACATCATTTACACGATAATAAGGTACTTCGATATATTCGGGCGCTTCATGTAGTTCACCCTGATGACTTGCATCAAATACAAAGGTAGCAAAACCATCTTCTGTTAAGCGTTTAGCATAAATACTTGAAGTTTGTTCTTTTACACTGCTAATAGGATGCATTACCACAATTGTCGGAAGCGCTCCTTGTACATCATCAGGTGTTCTTAAGATTCCAGTCGTTTTTACTTCTCTTACAGGAAACGTAAACTTCTGTTCATTCATAATACCGACCTCACTTTTTTTTAATTCACTCTAGAGTTTTATAACTCTTAAGTGTATAATTAAATAATAACAGTTAAACAATAGATTTCAATTCATATATCAGCGGATATGTGTTTTATTACACAGTTTTTGAAAAATGGGTTATAAAAAGGACTAGATAATCATGGAAAAAGAAGATTTACGCGTAAAAAAAACCAAACGTAGTATTGAGGAAAGTTTTATGACGTTATTTTACCACTATGATTTCGAACAAATCACGGTAAAAGGTATTACTGAAGAAGCTGAGATCGGTCGAAAAACATTTTATCTGCATTATTTAGATAAATATGATTTAGTTGATTCAATTGTTAAAAAAGCGTTCATGGAATTAGAAGTGATTTGTGAAAGAAAAAAGGGGATAGGTCTTAAAAAAGGCAGTGAAATTTGGTTCGATTACTTTAATGAGCATCGTTTATTTTTTGAACGTTTATTCAAAATTCCAAATTCAAATAGCTATAAAAAACAGTTAAAAGAATTAATTATTAACCAACTTAAAGAAAATATTGATCAAAAACTTATTGAAGATCAGAAACTAGATTTCCAACTTTTTTTGCGTTTTTTCGCCAGTGGCATTATTGAATTTGTTGAAATTTATATTTCAGACGACACTTATACCAAAGAAGACTTTGTTAAACAAATTATTCCTTTACTAGAAGGTATCTATAAATAAAAAATTCATAAGTTAAAATAATTTATCCTTAAAAAAAGTGGTCAAAGTATTTATGTACTTTGACCACTTTTACTGTTTTATAAAACTCCGGCAGTAGGACTCGAACCTACGACATCATGATTAACAGTCATGCGCTACTACCAACTGAGCTATGCCGGAATAATGCGTGGCGATGTCCTACTCTCACAAGGGGAAGCCCCTCACTACAATTGGCGCTAAGAAGCTTAACGACTGTGTTCGGCATGGGAACAGGTGTCTCCTTCTTGTCATCATCACCACACAACTTGACGTTGAGTGAACCTTTGGTTCCCTCAAAACTGGATGAAAAACAACTTCTCCTGACCGAAAACCCTCAAACCTTTGTGGTTAAGTCCTCGATCGATTAGTATTCGTCCGCTCCAACCCTCACGGGTCTTCCACTTCGAACCTATCTACCTGATCTTCTCTCAGGGATCTTACTTTCTT
>NZ_BSUG01000028.1 GCF_030161475.1 Tetragenococcus halophilus subsp. flandriensis
ATTATACCATAAATTGCTACACATTACTACAAATAAAATAATAGATTTGACATAAAAACAATAAAAAAAAGCCTGTTTAACAAGCTTTTGAATAGTCGTAAGAAAAATTAAGTGTCAAAGACCCGGTTGTTTCCACAAGAAAATTCATAAGATTTGTGCATTTTTACTCGGTACGTTATGATAAAAAAGTATAGTAATTTAATTATTTTTAAAGAGGAGTGAAATTATGGATACTGGTATTACTGCTTTAGACAATTTACTAGCATCATTACCAGCAATCGTAGCTGGAATTGTATTACTGATAGTCGCATGGATTGTTGCTTCTATCTTGAAAAATATCCTAGCAAAAGGACTTAAAAAAGTTGGCTTTAGTCGCCTGCTTACAAAATGGGGAATGGCAAAATCGGAAGAAAATGCCAATTCGGCCATTGATAGCTTAGCAAAAGTGGTTTATTACATTGTTTGGCTAGTCTTCTTGCCGGGTATATTTGAAAGTTTTGGTGTGCCTGCAATTGGACGTCCAATTCAAACAATGTTGGACACAGCACTAGCTTACTTGCCTAATATCTTTGGCGCTATTATTATCTTAGTGATTGGTACAATAGTTGCACGTTTTGTAAGAAGCGTCGTTTACAACTTATCAGTTGCTGCAAACATCGATTCTTATGTAGCTAAGTTCTTAGGTACAAATGAAGAAGATCAAGAAGTTGAAGAAAAGAAAGATACATTAGCTTCTGCTTTAGGCGGAATTACTTATTTCTTGATTATTATTCCAATTGCGTTGATTGCACTAGAAACATTGAACATCAACACAATTGCTGAACCGATTAGTTCAGTTCTAAATACCATTTTAGCTGCTATTCCGCATATCGTGGTAGCTGCAGTATTACTTGGTGTTGGTTTAGTTCTTGCAAAATTCTCTGGTCAAGTTGTTGGAGACTTGCTTAAAGGTACTGGAATTAACAAATATTCTAAGACCATCGAAGACAACACAAATATGTCATTTGACTTAGCTAAATTATCTGGTCAAATCGTTTCATTTGTTGTTGGTTTACTATTCTTTGTTGAAGCGTTGAATGCACTACAATTGGATATCTTAAACATGGTAGGTTCAGCAATCATCGCTTATATTCCTAACCTAATCATTGCTGCAATTATCCTAGTTGCCGTATTTGTCGGTGGCGATTTTGTTGGCAATGCAATCAGCAAAGCAACAAAAAGTGGCTTAGCTGGTGCAATCTTTAAATTTGCCCTAATTATCTTTGGTATCTTTATGGCATTAGAACAATTAGACTTTGCAACTGCTATTGTACAACAAGCATTTGTATTGATCTTAGGTGCCGCAGCTGTCGCATTTGCCATTGCATTTGGTATCGGCGGACGTGATTTTGCGAAAAGACAATTAGACAAAGCAGACCAAAAAATTGATTCTGAAAAAGATAATTCAGACAACGAATAAAACTCGTCTTAAGAGTTTTAAATTGGTTGATTAAAAGTTAACCACAAATGTTAAGTAGTTATTTACTTAATGTTTGTGGTTTTTTATTGAGAAAAAGCTAGTCAACAATAACTCATTACATTATTGAGGAAGCTTCGTCTTCTTACTCAACATTACAGATAAAAATCTTTTATTATAAAAAGTTGTAGATACTCACAGTTTTAGAGAGCATCTACAACTTTTTTACCTATTCTGTACTAGATCTCCTACAACTTTCACCCGCAAGCGTGTCGCGTTATCTGGATGATAAGCAAGTGGAATTTCTTCGACTTCTACCAGTTCAATAGTACCTTCAATAGCTCCTGCTTTCATCGCTTGGTCATCTGCTTTTTCTCGAGCATCTTGCATGGCTTGTTCTCTTGCGATTTGCGAATAAATATAAATTTGTTCATATTGGCCGCCAATTTGCGAGATTGAAGCTCCGATCGCATTAGCAACCGCTCCTTTTTCATCGCGAATGATCTCTTTTACGCCATTTAATTCTTGTGGGATAATTACACTTCCTCCGCCTACAAGGATTAAGGTTACATCACCAGCGCTGGTTTTCATTCGATCAATGGCTTCTTCTGTCATTGCACCGATTTTTGCGTAAGCTTTTTCAGCAAAAACAGTATCGATATGTGCAACATTTGCCGGTTCTCCAATTTCAATTTTTCCTAAGCGAACCGCAATATCGGTAGCAGTTAAAGTATCACCACCAAAAACCATCGCTTTATCTATTAATTGATAACCCACACTATCTGGTCCCACAGTCACATCATCATCTGCTGTTTGACGTAGAATAGAGCCGCCTCCCAAGCCAATCGATACGATATCTGGCATCCGAAAATTAGTTCTCACACCTCCCACATCGACCGCAACAGAAGATTCGCGAGGAAAACCATCGGCGATTACACCAATATCAGAAGTTGTTCCGCCAACGTCTAATACAATAGCATTTTCTAAGTCTGCTAAATAAGAGGCCCCACGAATACTATTGGTCGGACCACAGGCAATAGTCAAAATGGGAAATTCCCGTGCATAATCAATGGACATTAATGTTCCATCATTTTGACAGAGGTAAACTTCGGCATCTGAAACGCCTTCTTGTAACAAAGCTTTTTCAAAGCCATCACTTGTTGTACGCATCACTTTAAATAAAGCGGCATTTAAAATAGTTGCATTCTCTCTTTCAATCAATCCCACAGAGCCAATCGTAGAAGATAGAGAAACTGAAATACTTTCTCCTAAAATCTCTTGGGCTAATTCTCTTACGTAGAATTCTTGCTCATTTTTTAAAGAAGAGAATACTCCTATAACAGCAATTGATTCAACTTTTCCTTTCCAATTTGTTAAAATATCACGTATTTCTTGTTCGTCAAAACTTGAAAGATTTCTTCCGTCAAATTCATAACCACCTTTAGCAAAAGCGTAAGTTTTAGATAATTGCTGCACGATTGTATCAGGCCAAGCAGTAAAAGGAGCAACAGAAGCAGTTGCTGGATAACCTAAGCGGAGTACACCTACTTTAGCTAATTTTTTTCGTTCTACAATGGCATTTGTACACTGAGTTGTTCCTAACATCGCATGAGTTACCGCTGCTTTATTAATTTTTGATTCTTTAAGTACTAAATGTAATGCTTGAAAAATACCACTTTCGATGTCTTCGGTTGTAGGATATTTGACACTATGAATCAGCTTTAAGTTTTCATCTAAAATAACAGCGTCTGTATTTGTTCCACCAACATCAATACCGATTTTATATTCCATTATTGACCTCGCTCCTTTCTTACTAATTCTTCAACAGGGACATAGTCATAATCATAACCAAAATAACGGGGCCCTACTGTTTCAATTCCTTTTGCACTACGCCACTGCTTGTTACATGGTAAAGCTAGTAGTCGCACACGTTTTCCGTATTTTAGACTTTCTGTAGTTACTGGAGTCAGAGTTTCCAAATCTACTAAACAAATAAGATCTGGCGTTAATACCAAAGGATGTCCATTTTTTAAGGCAATCAAATTTTCATTTTGGATATATACATTAACTTCTTCATCTGTATATTCAGCTAGTCCTTCAATAATCACTTTACCTCGGTTAAAGCCTCCTTCAGTTCCTCTTAATACATCGACTATTTTTCCAGTAAACAAATCATAGCCGCCCGTAATGTCTAACACCTTTTGTAATTTAGCTTGATTATCTTTTTCTTTAGAACGAATGATGCGACCTAATTTCTCTGAAAGAGAAACAATATTAGCTATTCCAGAACGTTTGAGTTCAGTTCCGGAAGAAGGATAATTACTAATCAGGGTACTTGCACCCATTTCCACCGTAGCTGTTCGGGCTAGGCGTTCAGCCCAAACATTATCCACTGTTTCAATAATGCCAATATTTCCCTTCTCATCTGTTATTGCCATAGGTGTAGAAGAAACACCGTTTAAATGAAAAGTGACCATTTGTAGCTCTGGAAAAGCTCGTCCCATACCATCACAATCAATCAAAGGTAAACCTAATTGAGCGGCTACAATGATAGGAATCATGGAATTTACTCCACCAGCTTCCATTGGAAATACTCCTTTAATTTCACTTCCTAAGTACTTCTCCAATTTTTGAAATACACGGACAAATTCATCTCCTTTAGGAAATTTTTCCACTAAAACACTAGGTGCTCCCATCATAGCAGCTGGTGCGTACATTGCATTTTCGTCAATTTCATCAGGAGAAACTAGACGAGCCGGACCGTATTCATTAATCGCTGAAAGAGCCATCATTTTACCAATATACGGATCGCCGCCACCACCAGTTCCTAACAAAGCTGCACCCACCGCAATGTTTTCAATGACTTCTGCATCAATTTTGTACATAATTTTTCCTCCAATGTTTCTAAAATACTATTGTTTAATCATCAAGATTTCTTTTCACGGATTTTTTCTCTATAAATTGATAACCTGCATAATAAATAACAAATGAGATAACAATACCAATCAATGGTTGATTAAGTAATTGTGGTGTATTAGGGAAAAATTCCAAAATAACCGGTAATGCCGCCACTGCAGCACCGATAAACCAAGAAATTACACCTAACCAATGAATCTTAGGAATCTCATACCAACTTGCAGGATTTCCTTTTTGAATAATCCAATACGAAGCAATCATCACACCAGCAACAGGCGGAATCATCGCAGATAACACATTCATAATAGGAACAAAATAGTCCAGAATACCTATCACAGCAAGAATAGTTCCCATACCACCCGCTGCTGCGACAGCAATTGTTTGTTTTTCTTTAGGCACGTTAAACACATTTACAATGGCAATCCCGCCAGAAAATGCATTCACAGCATTCGTTGTCCAAGTAGCCAAAAGCATAGCGATCACTCCGATTACAGGCAACCCTAATTGAGTAAATACCGAGATAATATCTGCAGTCTCAGAAGTTACACCAAAAATCGCACCTGCCGCAATCATCAAAATTCCTGCGGGCAGAACACCGATAATTGAAGCTTTAGCTACACCTGAACGTTTACGAACATATTGCGAATAATCCCCTGCAATAATAGCTCCTAAAGCAAACGAACCAATTGTCACCGAAACGCCTGTTAGAAAAGGCATATGTGTTTCAGGTTGATAGTTTACAATCGCTGTCCAGCCACCGCCAGTCACCGAAATAACGATAGCATAAAGAATAACAACTAATAAAAAAGGTACTGCAATATAATTTAACCAACTAAGTAATTTAATACCAAAGATCGCAGATAATAACATTACGATCCCCCAAAATAAACTCGAAATCCACACAGGCAATCCAATATCATATAATGCCAAAAATTGTGAAAACGCCACGCCTGCGACGTTGGCTTGTAACCCGAACCAACCCAAACAAGAAATGGCTAAGATAATAGCAATAATTTTTTGAGCACCCTGTTCACCAAAAACTTGGGAAGCCACTTGAACAGTTGGCTTTCTTAAATCTGAACTTTGAATACCTTGAAAAATCATTCCAATAACAATAACACCGTAACCTACCAAAGCTGTTAAAATTGCTGTCCAAAAAGACATTCCAGCAATTAAAGTACCACCAAGTAATAACCCTGGCACACTAATCATAGAACCAATCCAAATAAAAGCTAAACTTTGCCAAGTCTGTTCTTCTTTGTTGTCTTGCATAACAACCCCCCATTTCCCTCAATTTTTTTGAGAATACCTGCTATTATACGTAAAAAGGGGAGCTTTGTATTTATCTTAAACTAAAAATAAACAAGAGATGTTTTGTCAATATCGACAAAAATCATCTCTTGATCTATCTTTTTTCTGTATTTTTTAATAAACGCCAGATGGCAATAGCACGGTAATAAGTTAAACTCTCAGGTAATTTAGTTACGGAATAATGCACCAGCTCGTTGATTCTTTTGATTCGATATTTGATTGTATTCATGTGTACATATAGTAATTTACCCGCTTTAGCATAGTGACTTTGTGCATCTAGTAAGAAAACAGCTAAGGTATCTAGCAATTCGGGCTGTTTTATTAATGGCTGCAACGGCCCTAGTGCTTGATGAATGGATTTTTCTCCTTCAGCGATCCTCTTTTCGCACTCTGCTACAAACTGAAAGTGTAGCTGCGTAAACATCCTTTGTTTAGGATACAAAAATTTCGCCTGCTCAAAGTATTCTTTCATTTTGCTATAAGCAGCCTGTACATCACTGGTTGTACCCATGCCTAAATATTGCACAATGGTATGACAAATCCCTTCTTGCTGTAACTTTTTAGATACTTCAAAGGCAATCGTATCAAAACCTTCATTGGTTTTTCCTTCATCCATAAATACCGCAATTGTCTGTTCAAACAATTCTACGAGTAAAACGTTAAAGTGTGAAGTCATTTCTTCTTTTAATTGCCGCATTACTATTGCTTGTAAAGTAGGCTCTTCTACATGAACAAACCACACGTTGGAAATATTTCCCACGTCTATATGTAAAACAGCGCCTAATCGACGCATCTTGACACTTTCGTCATTCAAAATCGCTTTGACCAGTTCTTGTGTGTTGACTGCTTCATAATTTTGACCCCATAAGTTCATAAAGATTTGCACCACTTCTGCGGCTTGTTCCACCATATTTTCAGTTAATGGTTGATTTTCCTTAAACATATAAAACTGGATAGCTTCCATCCCACTATGAAAAATCGTTCGCTTCACAGCAGAAACAGTTTCTATCGATTGAATGTTAGTACCTATTGTTTGTTTAACCATATAAGACAGATCCAAAGTACTAATACTTGGCCAAGTGCCTGCATTAATAATTTGGCCTCGCATATCCGTTAATACAATAGAACTATGTGTTCGATCGGTTAACATTTTTAACATCGTATCTGCGTTACGCTGGTTGGCAGGGAGTTTAGAAATTTGTTCCACCATTTGATTAGAAAAACTTGTTTCGACCATTTCTTGTTTGACAATAGCTTCTACCACTTCATAAATAACTTCACTATAACGTAAAGACGGCTCTCCTTCTGGCATCACAATCAGTGGAAAGTTTAATTTATTACACGTATCCAGTAAACGTTGGTCTATTTCTGGAATAAAAACACCTACATAATAAAGAATTAAGCCTATTTCTCCTTCACGTTGCAAATGTTGGATCATTTCTACTTGAGCATCAATGTCATGAGAAATTGTCATTAGCCCACTAATAACAATCTCACTTCCGTATTTATCTTCTTGATTAAATAATTCTTCCCTTAATTTGGCAACATTTGATTGCTCTAATACTGTAATAGAAGATACTTGCCTTTTTAGACCGTCTACACCTGCAACTACTTCTGCTTCTCTTAAAGAAGGTAAGTTTAAGAGACTTTTAAACTCCACACTCATCTATTTCCCCTCCCTTTTGCTTGCTTTGTCCGTTATTGTAGCATTAGCTTAAGATAAAGTCATGAACAAATTGTCTAACAATTCAAAATTTTTCAATAGAACAGGGAGTAAAATACGAATTTGCTCCCTGTGATTGAAAAGACAGGGAGTGTTTTTTCATTTTTTTCCCTGAGATTGCAAAGATAGGGAGCGTTTCGTTTATACACTCCCTGTTATTAAGGATAAAATGGAAATAAGTAAAAAAATCAAACAAAAATCAGAAAAGATAGGGAATGAAATGCTAATTCACTCCCTATGATTGCAAAGATAGGGGGTACTTTTTCGTTTTGCTCCCTGAGATTGTAAAGATAGGGAGCGTTTTTCCATTTCTCTACCTGTCTTTTAGATAAAAAAAGACGCTCCTAAATAGAAGCGTCTCATTAACTTGCGATAGAAGTATTTTGAAAAAAGTTAGCCAAAGTTTCGCGTATTTCATCCGTTGTTTCTGTTTGCATCAATTCAGCTCGCAAATCGCTAGCGCCCGGAAAGCCTTTAATATAAATTTTAAAGAAACGACGTAAGCCAGCAACAGGGCGAGGAACAGTTTCACTATAATAGTCTTGTAAATCAAGTTGCAAGCGCAACAAATCAATATATTCTTGCACACTGTGTTCTTCAGGCTGTGTTTCGAAAGCAAAAGGATTGTTAAAAACGCCACGACCTATCATAACGCCGTCCACGCCATATTTTTCCACGAGTTCTAACCCTGTTTGGCGATCAGGGATATCTCCATTAATTGTAATCAAAGTTTGCGGCGCAATCCGATCACGAATCGCTACAATCTGTGGAATCATATCCCAATGAGCATCTGCCTTACTCATCTCTTTACGTGTTCGCAGATGAATCGATAAATTCACTATATCTTGTTCCAATAAATGGGTGATCCATTCTTCCATTTCATCCATTTGCTCATAGCCGATCCGTGTTTTCACACTAACCGGTAAGCCGCCAGCTTTGGCTGCATCAATCAACTCAGTAGCGACTTCTGGTCGTAAAATCAGACCACTACCTTTCCCGCGTCTTACCACATTACGAACCGGACACCCCATGTTAATATCAACACCACTAAAGCCCATTTCGGCTAAACCAAGACTCATCTCACGGAAATATTCAGGTTTATCTCCCCAAATATGTGCCACGATCGGTTTTTCATCTTCAGTAAAAGTCAGGCGACCTTGGACACTTTGCCTACCATCCGGGTGACAATAGCTATCCGAGTTGGTAAACTCAGTAAAATAAACATCCGGCGCACCAGCTTCTTTTATCACATGACGAAAAGCGACATCTGTCACATCTTCCATCGGCGCTAAAATAAAAAAGGGCTTCGGTAATTCTGCCCAAAAATTCTTAGTCATTTATAAACTCTCCTAATTTATGTATTCCATTTCTATTCAAAACAAAGTTATTATACTAGTAATGACAAAATGGTGCAAAAAGTAAGTTTGTTCTCTTTTAGAATTTTTAAATTGCCCAGAACTTGTATCCTTAGCAATAGAATGTGATAAAATGACTATATAATAATTAAAACAAAAAGAGGTATGAACTGTGGCACAAGCAATTTTTACAAAGACAGGTTTTTCTATTGAACAACCTACAACGCCATTTGAATATCGTTTAAAAAATGAACCCTTTCGCACACTTTACGAACAAGGCTTTGCAGAGAGAATAAGCAAAACTGATCCTTCCATCGACTACTTATTACAAGTGGCGCAAAGCTTTGTCCACCAATTAAAAAAAGACGGAGAAATCGAAATTACCCGTAAGTTCCGTTTCCCAGCGAAACATTTTTACCAAACCTTAGTAAATGAGGTCCCTTTTGTTATCGGTTATGAATTTGTCACCATTTCATGGCTTCAGGCCATTCACCAAGAATTGGCGAACATTTTTGCTGAGGAAATGAAAAATTTCCAAGGAAGTGTAGCAGATTATGTTCAGTCAAAAAATCAAAATTTAACAACCGCCGGAAGAGTCTATTTCCACTTGATTGAGCGTAAGCAAGGCCCCACTCCTTTCGCTTTTTTAGCTACTTATGCCACACTGCAAAATGGAAAAGTGAATCATAGACCGCTAAAAAACGCTCTTTCAGAATTTGAAAATTCAACTGAAATTTTCTCATTACTTTCTGCAGTGGGCCGAGTTGCTGATGAGTCCACTTTTATCTCCCAGTTAGTTGAATCCGGTGAGTTATTTTCTCCTTTAGGATTTAATGAACAAGAAGCATATCAATTTTTAAAAGAAACGCCTATTTATGAAGAAAGTGGAGTTATTTGTCGCATTCCTGACTTTTGGAAAAAAGAATATCAAGCTTCTGTCAAGGTAACTCTAGGAGATCAACAGCCAAGTTATCTCGGCATGGATTCTCTTCTCTCAAGTCAACCAGAACTGTATCTAGGCCAAGATCGCTATTCAAAAGCCGAGATCGAATCACTTTTACAACAAGACGAAGGACTCGCTTTTTTAAAAGGAAAATGGATTGAAATTAATCATGAAAAATTACAAGATTTGCTCGATACTTTTGAAGAACAAGAAAATACGCAATGGACGCTATTCGAAGCCTTACGAAACCAGCAAATAAATACAGATTCTGAAGAGAACCAACCTATCGAAATAAATAACGGACAATGGTTAAATCAGGTATTTACTCAAATGACAATGCCAAGGAAAATCGACCAGGCAGAACCCGCAACTACATTCCAAGCTGAACTACGACCTTATCAGCGTGTCGGCTATAATTGGTTGAAGTTTATGCAAAACCAATCTTTCGGAGCTTTGCTCGCTGATGATATGGGCTTAGGAAAAACTGTACAAATTTTAGCTTTATTAGATGCTTTAAAAAATCAAGATACTCGTGCGCTTCTAATCATTCCAGCTTCTCTCATCGAAAATTGGAGAAAAGAAGCAGCTAGATTTGCGCCTAATTTAAACGTGCAAATCTTACACGGAAAACAAACTGATATGCAGTATGCTACAGCTGATCTGTTCATTACGACTTATGGTATGGTAAGTAAAATCACAGCGCTTTATGAAAAAACTTTTGACTTACTCATTTTGGATGAAGCACAAGCCATTAAAAATCCAGGGACAAAACAAACAAAAAATGTCAAAGCCTTGCAGGCACGTGCTAAAATCGCCATGACAGGAACGCCCATTGAAAATCGTTTAGCGGATTTGTGGAGTGTCTTTGACTTTTTAAATCAAGGATTGTTGGGCACGAAAAAAGAATTTAGTTCCCAAATCAAAAAAGGAATGGACTACGCCGCTTTAAGAAAAATGATTTCACCTTTTATTTTGCGACGTTTGAAAACCGATCAACAGATTATTTCCGATTTACCAGCAAAAAATGAACAGAAAGAATACATCGGGCTTTCGAAAAAACAAGTGGCTTTATATAAAGACGTACAGCGTGAGATTGAAAAATCGTTGGAAGCCTCTGAAGGGATTCAACGAAAAGGATTGATTCTATCTGCCATTTCCAAGTTTAAACAAATTTGTAATCATCCTGACCAATACCTAGGCAAGCAAGAGTTTCGACCAAATCTCAGTGGCAAATTTGAAAATTTACGTGCTCTATGCGAGACCATTCGCGATAAACATGAACAGGTACTAATTTTTACGCAATTTAAAGAAATGTGTGAACCATTAAATGAATTTCTAGCAGAAGTTTTCGGCAAATCAGGTCTCGTTTTACATGGGAGCGTGCCAACCAAAAAAAGAGCGCAATATGTCCAAGAATTTAACTCATCGGAATCCTACACGCCTTATATGGTATTATCGATCAAAGCAGGCGGTGTAGGGCTTAACTTAACCGCCGCCAACCATGTGATTCATTTTGATCGTTGGTGGAATCCGGCAGTTGAAGATCAAGCAACCGACCGAGCGTTTCGAATTGGTCAGGTAAAAAATGTTTTTGTTTATAAATTTGTCACAACAGGAACCATCGAAGAAAAGATTGATGAAATGTTAACTGAAAAAACACAACTCTCTAATGATCTTATTTCTGAAACAAGCGGTGAAAATTGGCTAACGGAAATGAGTAATCAAGAATTGAAACAATTATTTACTTTGGAGGCGAACTGATCATGTCTAGCTATGATTTTTATGAATATGAAAGCGTCGCAGAAAAAAGGGATAGAGCGGCAATCAAAAGAAAAAGCTATCAAAAAAAGCATCCAAATGCCGTTCCTATCACTATAAATGGTAATAAAATCGCTAAGTCCTTTTGGGGAAGAGCGTGGTGTAATCATTTAAAATACTATGCGGACCATGATAACCGCGTTTCTCGAGGGCGTTCTTATATCAAAAATGGCTTTGTTTTTGATTTAGCTATTAAAAAAGGGCTGATTACTGGAACCGTGAGTGGTAGCGGCAATAACCTTTATCAAGTCATCATTAGCATAGATCCTATTGCCGATCAACGCTTGGAAGAACAAATTAACGGCCACGTCGAAAGCTTAGAAGATTTAACTTATGGAAAATTCCCTAAAGCATTGGAGAATGTGTTTCTAACAAGTGAGAATGGTCTCTTTCCAAAAATGAATGAAATTCAATTTAGTTGTAGTTGTCCCGACAGTGCCTATATGTGTAAACACATCTCTGCCATACTATATGCGGTGGGCGCCAAACTAGACTCAGAACCCTTACTCTTATTTGAATTACGTGGGGTGGATACCTCTGCTTTAGTGAAAAGATCAGTAGAAGAAAAGATGTCCTCCCTCTTGGAAAACGCTTCTTCTGTAAAGTCTGATCGTATCATTGAGGATGATTCGATTATCGATCTTTTTGATTTAGAATAGAACAGATTACTTTAGGTTAATTTTATAACTTATCTCAAAAAATATGTAATAAAAAGGCGCTTGATTCTCTCGCTGTGATAAAAGTCATAAACGAAACTATACTATCACAAATGAGCGGTTCAAGCGTCTTAAATATATTGCTCCTATTTGCTTGCTTTTTTATTTAATGGCATCAACCAAAGCATCAAAAAATAATGCACTAGACGCGGCCCCCGGATCAATGTGTCCTTTCGAACGTCCTGCTAGGTAGGAAGCTCTACCCCTTTTAGCCACCAATGTTTGAGTATATTCCTCAGCCCTTTCGACTTGTTCTTTTGCAAGGCTTCCTTCTTTTAAGGCTTGGACCACTGGTTCCCAAACATCAACCATGGTTTTATCCTCAAATTCGGTTTTCCCTCGTTTTTTGATGCCAGCTAATCCTTGTTCAATGATGTTTCCTAATTGTTCATAAGAATCAATCGTTTCGGTCCCTTTGGTTTCTTTGACCATATTCATAAGGGCTGAGCCATACAATGGTCCTGAGGCACCGCCAACCTTAGAAATCATCGCCATGGAAAAGACTTGTAAAATATCACTAATAGATTCTGGTTGTTTTTGCTCAAAAGATGCTTCATAAGCGTTCACTCCACGGGCCATATTGTTCCCATGGTCGCCATCGCCAATAGGGGTATCTAAATCACTCAAATACTGCTTATTTTCTTTGATTTTATCGGTAAATTCTGCCAACCAAGCTTGTACATCTTGCGCCGTTAATTGCATTAAACCTTCCTCCTTACCAAGAAATCGTCGTAACATCACTTTCTAAAGCTTCTTTGATCGTTTCATCTTCTAGATCAATCAAAGTCAAAGAAACGCCTTCCATATCAAGCGAAGTCATGTAGTTGCCCACTTTATGGAAAGTGACTTCAACATTTTGTTCTTTTAACAAATTCAACACATCATTCATGAAAATAAACTGTTCCATTAAAGGTGTGCCGCCCATACCGTTCACTAAAACGCCCACTTTTTGGGGTGGCTTGTCATAATCCGACAAAATTTTAGTCACTAGCTCTTGGGCTAAGTCTTTTGACGGCTGTAATTTTTCGCGACGGTAACCTGCTTCTCCGTGAATCCCCACGCCGTATTCCAGTTCATCTTCGGCTAGTTCGAAACCGGGTTTGCCCACTTCGGGAACGGTAGCTGCGTGTAAAGCCAAGCCAATCGTCTTGATTTTTTTCACCACTTCGTCCCCTAGTTGTTTCAATTCATCCAAAGAAGCACCTCTTCGAGCTGCGTTGCCCAGAATTTTATGCACCAGAACGGTTCCTGCGACCCCGCGTTTGCCGGCGGTAAATTCACTGTCTTCCACGGCGATGTCGTCATCCACTACTACGATTTCAGATTGAATATCGTCCATTTCTGCCATTTCTTGGGCCATTTCAAAGTTTAAATTATCACCTGTATAATTTTTAACGATTAACAACACTCCTTGACCTTGGTCGGCGTCTTGCATAGCGATTTGAATTTGATCGGGGGTAGGTGAAGTAAAGACATCCCCCGCCACAGCAGCGCTCAACATGCCATCGCCTACAAAGCCCGCGTGTGAAGGTTCATGACCACTGCCCCCACCAGAAACCAAGGCTACTTGTGGTTTCGTATCATTTTTTACAATAACACGAGAATCTTCGATGCGATGAATAAGGCCAGGATAACTAGCCGATAATCCTCGTAACATTTCTTCAATAACATCTTCTGTTTGATTGATAATTTTTTTCATCTTATACCCTCCGTTTATTTTTTATGACCACTCTTTTTTCCCAGCGTTTTGTGCTTCAGATAGTACTTGTTGCACATCACTTGTCGTACTAGCTGTGATTGCCGCAGCAAAGGCGCCTTCCACTAAAGGAGCTTCTACCAGATAGTAACGTTCTTGTTGGTCTTCTTCTAACATGTCTTGAGCCATTTCTGCATTGAGGATCGCACTGCCAATATCAGCAAAAACCAAGAACCAATCTTCTTGTCCCGCCTCATTGACGGCATCCACAACTTTGGTCGGGTCCGAACCGATTTCATTATCTACCGTGCCTCCTAAAGAATAAATAGATACGTCATTTGATGTTTGCATTTGTTCAATCATCTTCTTAAGGCCATCGGTAATTTCTTTACTATGAGAAAGTAACAAAAGGCTAGTTTTCATCTAATCATTCTCCTAACAGTATAAGATTAACAGTAATAAGCTGCAATCTAACAAACTATGATTGCAGCTTAACTGTTCAAGGATGATATTATAACGGACCGTTTTGCTTGTATTCTTCTCCTACTTGATTTGCGACGATAAGCGCGTTAGCTACTTGTTCTTCGTCAATTGGAAATGGCATAGAATGAATCGATTCTTCTGGAATACAAGCTTTTTTAGCTACCTCTAGTGCTTGTTCATAAGTAACTTCATTTGCTCCGATATCTGCCAAAGTCATCGGCAATCCAACAGAGTGATAAAAGCCAAGTACAGTATTGATTTCTTTTTTTTCTGCGTCTTCTAAAACTAGTTGAATTAACGTAGTAAAGGCTACTTGTTCACCGTGAAGATAGTCATGTGTCCCTGGTAACACAGTCAAGCCATTATAAATCGCATGAGCAGCTGCTAAACCACCACTTTCAAAACCTAAACCAGAAAGCAAAATATTGGTTTCTACAATTTTACTCAACGATTCGGTCACTCGGTTATTGTCAGCCGATAATTTTGCTTTCAACCCGTCTTCTTGTAGATTGTCAAAACATAATTTAGCAAGTTGTAATGCTGCATAAGTACCTACTGCTGAAGGTGTGTAACCTTCTCTGGTTCCCATTGGCAAGCTTGCGTTGACTCTTGAATAAGAGTTGTGCGTTGCACGTGCTTCAAAATACGTTGACATTGCATCACCCATGCCCGCTAGTAAGAAACGAGTTGGTGCTTGCGCAATGACTGTTGTATCTGCCAACACAACGCCAGGACTTTTCTTGCAATAATAATAATCATCAAAATTATGTTCTTCTGTATATAAAACAGCAGAATGAGAAGTTGGTGCATCTTGCGCTGCAATCGTTGGAGCAATAATGACTTCTAAGCCTTCACTGTCTGCAACAACTTTTGCCGTATCTAAAGCTTTTCCTCCGCCTAAACCAACAACACAGTCAGCTGGTTGTTCGTTTAACATGTTTTGCAACCGCTGTACCTCATTTCGCGTAGCTTCTCCATTAAAGCCTGCTTCAAAAAATTCAACACCATATTTATCAGCCGTTTGGTTCAATTTTGTTCGTACCCGTTCAATGTCTTCATTTTTTCCGATTAATAAAGCACTTTTTCCAAACGTCGAAACAAAATAACCTAAGTTTAGTAATTCATCTTCGCCTTGAACGTATTTGGTTGGCAAAATCAATGCTTTCCTCATGTTGATTCCTCCTTAATTTTTGTTACAATGTTATTGTAAAGCGTTATCATAAAAAAATCATTGAAATTTCATGCTTAATTTTTGTTTATTTTTATTGCTGGATTTTATAATGAAGTTAGCCACCTGGCTAACATATAAAAAACGCCATGTGAATTTCATGTTATATTGAAGTTACCACTAACTCTCAATAGACAGGATGAATTCACATGACGCACTCTAA
>NZ_BSUG01000029.1 GCF_030161475.1 Tetragenococcus halophilus subsp. flandriensis
CCGCCCGAATCCTATTGTACAAATGGGCTTATTCATGGATGGTAATGGGATTCCTTTAGCCTTTGACTTAACAAGCGGGAATACCAATGAGCAAACGACGCTTAAACCACTCGAACAAAAAATCCTGCGGGATTTTTCTACGTCACAAATGGTCATATGCACGGATGCCGGATTGTCCTCAACAGCTAACCGAAAGTTCAATAATATTCAAGGCCGTGCCTTTATTACGACTCAGTCGGTAAAAAAATTAAAAAAACACTTAAAGGATTGGGCTTTAGACAAAACAGGTTGGCAAGTGGTGAACGCGTCTACGGCAAAAACATATACACTGGAAGAGATTCATGCTTTGAAAGATACAAAACGAACTTATTTTAAAGAGCGTTGGATTCATGAAGACGGGCTGGAGCAGCGTATCATCGTTTCTTACTCCTTAAAATACGCGCAGTATCAAGAGAAAATCCGACAAAAACAAGTCGAACGTGCAGAAAAGATGATTCAATCAGGACAAAAAATCTCTAAGAAAAAAAGTGCGAACGATGTTCGACGGTTTATCAAACAGCATCATCTCACTCGGCAAGGGGAAAAAGCCGATGAAGAAGTGTCTACACTGGATGACGCTGCCATTGAAAAAGAAGCAGCGTATGATGGTTTTTATGCCGTTTGTACGAATTTAGAAGACCCTGTAGAAGAAATTATCAAAACCAATCACCGACGTTGGGAAATTGAGGAAACCTTTCGTATCATGAAGAGTGAATTTGAAGCACGTCCGGTTTATTTAAGTCGAGAAGATCGGATTCGAGCACATTTCATGACATGCTTTATTGCCATTATCATTTTTCGTCTCTTAGAAAAACGGTTAAGCCCCTCAGATACTTGTGAGGATATTATTGAAACATTACGCGCTATGGATTTTTTTAAAATACCAGGCGAAGGTATTGTTCCTACTTATACAAGAACGAGTTTAACCGATCGATTACATGAACAAGCGGGCTTTCGAACAGATTATCAGATTTTACCCACAACAAAAGTAAAAAAAATTTTACAACAAACAAAATCAGGAAATATTACTACATTTTAGTCTCCTAAATAAATGGCCTAAAGTCTTGAAATATCAAGGCTTTAGGCCATTTTAACCTTTTGTAAGTGTCAAATTCAGG
>NZ_BSUG01000030.1 GCF_030161475.1 Tetragenococcus halophilus subsp. flandriensis
ACAGACACCCAATATCAAATTACAGTAAAGCTCCATGGGGTCTTTCCGTCCTGTCGCGGGTAACCTGCATTTTCACAGGTACTAAAATTTCACCGAGTCTCTCGTTGAGACAGTGCCCAAATCGTTACGCCTTTCGTGCGGGTCGGAACTTACCCGACAAGGAATTTCGCTACCTTAGGACCGTTATAGTTACGGCCGCCGTTTACTGGGGCTTCAATTCGTACCTTCGCTTACGCTAAGCACTCCTCTTAACCTTCCAGCACCGGGCAGGCGTCAGCCCCTATACGTCATCTTACGATTTTGCAGAGACCTGTGTTTTTGATAAACAGTCGCTTGGGCCTATTCACTGCGGCTGCTCGTTAGAGCAGCACCCCTTCTCCCGAAGTTACGGGGTCATTTTGCCGAGTTCCTTAACGAGAGTTCGCTCGCTCACCTGAGGATACTCTCCTCGACGACCTGTGTCGGTTTGCGGTACGGGCCATTACCTTCTTGCTAGAAGTTTTTCTTGGCAGTGTGACGCCAGAACTTCGGTACTTAAATTTCCCTCCCCGTCACAGCTGGTCGTTGACAAGAAAAAGCCTTTGACTCTTTCTCCGACTCACTGCTTGGACAGACCTTTCCGTTCGTCTGCTTTCTTTTGCCTCCTGCGTCCCTCCATCACTCAAATGAAGATAACAGGTACAGGAATATCAACCTGTTGGCCATCGCTTACGCCTTTCGGCCTCAGCTTAGGTCCCGACTAACCCTG
>NZ_BSUG01000031.1 GCF_030161475.1 Tetragenococcus halophilus subsp. flandriensis
TTAGAGTGCGTCATGTGAATTCATCCTGTCTATTGAGAGTTAGTGGTAACTTCAATATAACATGAAATTCACATGGCGTTTTTTATATGTTAGCCAGGTGGCTAACTTCATTATAAAATCCAGCAAATTTTTTTATCCCAAGTTTTTCATAATTCTTTCAAAGTCTGGCAGTAGACTAAACTTACCTGATAATATTATACTAGGAGTATAGCAATTACCAAGGAGGTAATGATCATGGCAAAAAAGAATGAAACACCTGATTCCAAAAAAGGCGGGTGGATAAAAAAATTCGGAATTGGCCTATTAGGTGGATTAATAGGTGGGTTACTTGTCATTGGCGGCTTTTATTATTTTTCTAATGGTAACCCATTGCAATCCAATGAAGCAACTTCTTCATCTGGGGTGACAGATGGTAATGACGACGTACAGGTCAGCGATGTCAAAGTTGATGCTGATAGTGATACTACAGATGCTGTAGAAAATGTACAAAATGCTGTTGTTTCAGTGATCAACTTACAAAACTCCTCTCCTCAAGAAAGCGGAGGTATTTTTGGCACAGAGCAACCAGAAAACGATTCTGAGGATGACGAAGAGCCTGCTGGCGAAGGCAGTGGTGTCATTTATAAAGAAGATGGCGGCGATGCTTACATTGTAACAAATAATCACGTAGTTGCCGGACAAAGCGGCTTGGAAGTAGTTATGGCAGACGGTAGTAGAGAACAAGCAGAATTAGTGGGGACTGACGCTTATACTGACTTAGCCGTATTAAGAATTTCTTCTGATAATGTAGATACAGTAGCTACCTTTGGTGATTCTGATGAATTACAAGTAGGTGAACCAGCGATCGCTATTGGTTCTCCTTTAGGTTCTGATTATGCTAATTCAGTAACCCAAGGAATTATTTCTTCCGTCAATCGTTTAGTATCCAGTCAAAGTGAGTCTGGCGAAGATGTAAGCACAAATGCTATTCAAACAGACGCTGCAATTAACCCAGGAAATTCTGGCGGACCACTGATCAATGCTGGTGGACAAGTTGTTGGAATTAACTCCAGTAAAATTGCTAGTTCGGGACAAGCTGGCGTAAGTGTTGAAGGCATGGGCTTTGCTATTCCAAGTAATGATGTAACAGATATTATTAATGAATTGGAAGAAAATGGAGAAATTGCTCGTCCAGCGTTAGGTATTTCCATGCTTGATTTAAATACCATTCCTACAGAACAAAGACAACGTGTTTTACAAATTCCTGAGGATGTAGAAAATGGCGTTGTTGTAGAAAACCCTGGTAATGGTACACCAGCAAGTGATGCAGGACTAGAACAATACGATGTTATTACAGAAGTTGATGATAAAGAAATAAAAGACTCTACTGAACTTCGTGCGGCTTTATATGAAAAATCAGTAGGTGACACTTTGAAGTTGACCTTCTATCGTCAAGATAGTGCAGAAAGTGTAAACGTCGAATTATCAGAAGATCAGTCAATCATCAACGGAAATAATGAATAAGACAAAAGAAGCGAGGTCGTTTATATAGCGACCTCGCTCTTTTTATACATTCACACGAAAAGGTTCTCCTACAGTGCTATCTTGTGATAACTCTAATATTCCGCGTTTTTCAGAAGCGTTAGGTAAATGTAGTTCTCTAGCTGAACAAATCATACCAAAGCTTTCAACACCTCGCAGTTTTCCGGGCCAAATCATACTACCATCTGGCATCATCGCGCCAGGTTTAGCGACGACAACTTTCAAACCTTGACGGATATTAAGCGCGCCACATACGATTTGCAGAGTTTCTCCTTGATCAACTTCAACTTCAGTAACCGATAAATGGTCACTATCTTTGTGGGGCTCACAAGTTTTCACATAACCCACAACAAAGTTGGCTTGTTGCTCTGTAGCTAATGTTTCAGTAAATCCAGCTTCTTCTATCGCTTGATTTAATAACTTGATTTGTTCTTTACTAAGTTCCACTTGTCCAATATCTTGTAAAGCCATCAATTGGGAAATACCGAAAATATTCCATCCAACTGTGCGCTTATCTTCTGTTTGAATGCGTGCAACTCTTCCCTTGCGTGTAACCTCTTGAATCATTCTTTTGTCATCATCTGTAACAATCAATAATGTGTCACCGACATAGGCTGGATTATAAGCAAAAATCAAAATTGTTCCTCCTAAAAATTCATTTCACAGCGTATTTTTTCCGTTTTTATATCTAAGATTCCTCTTTACTTGGCGTAATAACCAAAACATCACACGGTGCTTGGCGGATAACATAGCTTGCTATGCTTCCCGTAATAAAACGCTCTACAGCATTTAAACCAGATTGACCGACCATAATTAAATCTACCCCATATTTTTCTGGCAGTTCAACAGTTAAAACATTTTTAGCTGACCCATAGACCACTAATCCTTCAATATCTTCAAAGGAAACGGAGTTGGCGTATGCTTTACATTCTTCGATCAGTTCATTCGCATCTTTTTCTTCTTGCGCAAGCACTGATTCACCCAAAGGAGCAAAACCCATTGTTGAAGGAACTTGTTGTTCGATTACTTTAACTACCAGTACGCGTCCGTTGTTTCTTCTGGCAACCTCAATTGCTTTTTCAAATGCTTCGTTTGCTTGAGAAGAACCATCCACGCCAACTAGAACTGTTTGATATGTTTGATCCATTTTTCTCACCCTTTGTATTTTTTTATCTTACACTGTTCAGAAAATCTTCAATTTCTTCTTTAGTTTTCCTATTTTTACTAACAAAGCGTCCACGCTCTTCACCATTCTTTATTACTACAAAACTAGGAATGCCTAAAATATTCCACATTTTGGCAATCTCTATATATTGATCACGGTCAACTTCAATAAACTGTAAATCAGGGAAATCCGCTTCAATTTCTGGTAAATAAGGTTTAATAAAACGACAATCACCACACCAATCTGCCATAAAACAAAAAACATTTTCGCCGTTTTCTACATAATTAGCTAAATCTTCAACATTTTTTGGAATAATCATAAGTCGCCAACTTTCTCTTTATATTAATCTCATTATAACATTTTTTATGCAAAACCGTTATTTTAACATTTAATGAAAATCAGCTCTTTATTTTCCTGCAATAATCGTTTCGACTGTCGTTTTATCCAAACCTTTTAATACTTGAATCAACATTTCGCGCGCAGCTTCAAAATCGGCAATATTAAACATGGTTTGATGTGTATGAATATAACGTCCACATACACCAATGACTGAGCTTGGTATCCCTTCATTTGCAGTATGGGCATTACCTGCGTCAGTTCCACCCTTAGAAACAAAATATTGATAAGGGATATTATGGGTTTCTGCCGTATCTAATAGATATTCTTTTAAGCGAGGCAACATAATCAAGCCTGGATCATAAAGACGTAATAAGGTCCCTTCTCCTAAATGTCCAAATGTGCCTTTTGTCGTTTTTGTATCATCAGCAGCTGAACAATCGACCGCAAAAAACAAATCAGGGTCAAATTTAGTTACTGCTGGTTTTACTCCTCTTAAACCAACCTCTTCTTGCACATCAGCTCCTGCAATCAAAGTATGTCCTAGTTTTTCATTTTTTAAAGCTTCCAAAGCTTCTAACACCACTGTACAACCATAGCGATTATCCCAAGATTTTGCGATAATATTTTTCCCATTTGCCGTTTTTGTGGTCTCTACTTCGGGAACTAAGGTGTCACCGGGACGCACGCCATATTCTTCTGCTTCTTCTTTAGACTCAAAACCTGCATCAAATAAAATATCTGAAACTTGCAGTGTTTTTTGCCCAGCAGTGCCTCGCAAAAGATGGGGAGGAATAGAAGAAGAGATGCAAGGATAGCTTCCTTTTGCCGTTTGTAAAGTGAAACGTTGGGCCGAAACGACATAGGGATTCCAGCCACCTAGAGGCGTTACTTCAAATAATCCTCGATCTGTAATCTGGGTAACCATAAAGCCGACTTCATCCATATGTGCTGCTACCATAACACGTGGCGCTGTTTTATCCTCATTTTCTCGAATACCAAAAACACCACCCAAACCATCTTGTTGCACCTCATCGACTAAGGGCGTCATCGCCTTTTTCATATAAGCACGGATGTCTTGTTCAAATCCGCTCGTACCTTGTAATTCTGTTAATTCTTTAATCCGTTGAAATGTTTTATCTTCCATATCATTATCTGGCAAAAGCCAAATCTTACCTCCTTTTTGTGTCTTATATTTTTTATTATAACGCAAATCCGCTTATAAAAAAGCAGGATCGTAAAATCACACTAATTTTGATATAATCCTTAAAAAGGAGAATAGCCTTATGCGCAGTGCAGATGAAATGATGGATCTAATTTTAGAGACTGCTCAAAAGCTGCCAGAAGTAAAAGCAGTTGCTATGAGTGGTTCTAGAGCTAATAAAAATATCCCAAAAGACAACTTTCAAGATTTTGATATTGTTTATATTGTAGATACTATTGACCCTCTGATTAAAAATCGCCAGTGGTTAGACAAATTCGGCAAACGTCTTATTATGCAAACGCCAGAGGAAATGGAGCTTTGGCCAAATGAATTAGGTCAAATGTTTTCTTTCTTAATGTTATTTGAAGACGGCAATCGTATTGATCTTACACTATGTCCTATCTCATATATTTCCCAATGGCTGAAAAGTGAAGCTATGGTAAAAGTACTGTCAGATCCATACCACTTGTTGACCGATGAAGCTAAATTATCAGAGGAAGCTTATCAAGTGTCTGCTGCCACACAGACAACATTTGACGAATGTTGCAATGAATTTTGGTGGGTGTCCACTTATGTTGTAAAAGGGCTAGCCCGAGGCGAACTACTCTATGCCAGTGATCATCTGTATACGATTTGTCAAAAAGAACTATTACGTTTACTAAGTTGGGAAGCCGTCTTACAAAATGGCCCACTTGACCCAGGCAAAAATTATAAGTATTTATTCAATTTTTTGCCCTTAAAACAAACACCATTTGAGAAACTATTGAATTTTTCTAGTATCAAACTTTGTTGGCAATCTCTATTAGCAACACAAGACTTTTTTCATAGTGAAGCACAAAATTTTTCACAAGCGGCAGGATTTGATTATATGGATACTGTTGCTGAAAATATCATGGATTATACACAAAAACATTATGAAGCAGCAAAGAGTTAAAGATCTATAAGACGACAAGAAGTATTCTATGTTAAAATATAAGCAAGTTATTTTATGCAAAGAAAGGGGCATGGCAATGTATGAAAAAGAACAAATAAACAATTTTAAAGGTGGCATAGCTATCGGTATAGGTATCGGCCTTTTGAGCGGTGTTGCTTCTACATTATTGATCAAAAATAAGAAAAATTTATCCGCAGACCTTATCTTACAGCGTATTAAAAAAGCCTTTTTGAAAGAAGGACCCATCGAAGGCTCATGGATTAGTTTTGAAAAACAGCCTGTGCGTAAATTTGCAGTCCACACCGAAGGATATAACGGTGGAATTACTCGCTTAGAAGATAATCGTCTAGTCACTTACGAATTTTTAGCTGACGCAAAAACTGGGAGCGTATTAGATATTAATCGGATTAGCGTTTAAATTTAAATAAAGTCATGCCGTAATCTGATAAAAAAATTCCGAGCCGTTTAAAACTGACTCGGAATTTTTTTGCTTATATACGATTATTTATTGATTTTTTTACTTTGCTAAGCGGTAAATTGCATCTGCATAAATAACTGCTGCTTTATACAAATCATCCAATACCATAAACTCATTTGCTTGGTGCATCGTATCTTCAGCACCCGGGAACATTGCGCCAAAAGCAACACCTCGTTCTAACAAACGACCATAAGTACCGCCACCAATGATTTGTTCTTCACCTTTTTCACCAGTATGTTCTTCATAAACATCCAATAATGTTTCAACTAATGGGTCTTCTTGGGGAACATAGTGAGGCAACATATGATGACCACCGATAGATAAACTAACGCCATATTCACCGATCGTATCATTGATCACCGCTTGGATAGTATCTGCTGAAGTTCCTTGTGGGTAACGGAAATTCAAATTGATCAATGAATGATCTTTATTTATATCAAAATCAAAGATACCTGCATTCATGGTCAATTGTCCCATTTTAGGATCTTTAAAATCTACGCCTAAGTTTTTACCATAAAAATCTTCATGAATGTAAGAACCAGCAACATGTAAAAAGTTCTTGGCGCCTCCAGCAAAATCATATTTATCTAGAAAGTTGGCTAGCCAAGTTGCAGCGTTATGGCCAAATTGTGGACTAGCGCCGTGAGAACCTTTTCCAGCAACTCTAAAGATAATAGTATTTTCATCCCGATCGCTAGAACCAGTGATTGGATTGATGCCAAGATATTCAGAAAAAGCAATATCCATTGCATCTGCCTGTTCAGCAGTCACTGTTTTTACTCGAGCAAAGGCACTTGTAGGTACCATATTGGCACGTAATCCACCTTGGAATTGTTCTAAAACATAGTTTCCATCATTTGCTGTTTCGATATGCACTTCAATCGAAACATTACCCTTTTCTCCATTAATAATTGGAAATTCAGCGTCAGGAGAAAAACCAAAGTCAGGCGTCTCTTCTTTTTCGAAATAATGATCCATATCGCCCCAGCCGCTTTCTTCATCTGAACCTACGACAAAACGAACTTTTTTAGATAAAGGTAAATTTAATTCTTTAATGATTTTCATTGCGTAATAAGCGGCAATACTTGGGCCCTTATCATCGGAAGAACCACGCGCAAATAATTTGCCATCTTTTATTACAGGATCGTATGGATCAGTATCCCAATCATCACCTGCAGGCACTACATCCATGTGGCCAAAAATCCCTAGGGTTTCTTCACCCTCACCAAATTCAATATGCCCTGCATAATTATCTACATTTTTAACCGTGAACCCATCACGTTCACCATAAGAAAGCATTTTTTTTAACGCGTCACGAGGTCCTGGACCAAAAGGCGCGTCTGCTGTTATTTTGTCATCATCGCGTTCACTTTCTACCTTTAATAATTCTTTTAAATCATCTAAAAGGTCGTCTTTTCTTGCGTCGACTTCTTTTTGCCAATCAATTGCCATAGCTAATTCCCCCTCGAAATTTTAACTTCCCTTTTATCATACCATTTATTTTCTCGATAAAAAAGTTTTACAGAGCAGCCATTTCACTTGAGAAATTTTTCTTTGTTCAATCGAAGCGTTATAATAAAAATAAAGGAATGCTTTTTAAGGAGTTGTTTTTATGCAAACTTTATCAAAAGAATGTTTATCTATTATCCAAAAACGTCCGCAAGATTCTCATAAAGGGACATTTGGACGTACAGTCTTAGTGGGAGGAAACGCTCAGTTTGGTGGCGCGATTATAATGAGCACAGAAGCTTGCGTAAACGCTGGCAGTGGTTTAACCACAGTAATTACTGATCCAGCGAATCATCCAGCTTTACATGCGCGTATGCCAGAAGCTATGTCCGTTGATTGGAATGATAGACAATTATGCGATTCTGTTATCGCCTCAGCAGATGTCATATTAATTGGTCCTGGTTTGGGCGAAGACGAGAAAAGCCAAGAGCTGTTATCCTATGTTTTTCAAAAACAGACTGAAGACCAACAATTAGTCATTGACGGTTCAGCAATTACCTTATTTGCTAACGGAAAGGAAGAATTACCTTATCCGGAAATGACGGTTTTCACGCCACATCAAATGGAATGGCAACGACTAAGCGGTATAAAAATTGCCGATCAAACAGAAGAAATCAACCAAGCAGTGCAGCAAGAACTACAAGCAACTATCGTTTTGAAAAGTCATCAAACAGAAATTTACAATGATAAAAATGCTTTTCAAAATCCCCTAGGTAATCCTGGCATGGCAACTGGCGGAACTGGGGATACTTTAGCCGGTATCATCACCGGTTTTTTAGCACAATTTCCTCAATCCGTTGAAACGATCAATGCTGCGGTTTACTTACACAGTTATATCGCTGATCAATTGGCTTATGATAATTATGTCGTCTTACCGACTAAAATTAGCCAAGCTCTGCCTTATTGGATGAAAAAATTTGAAAAATAATTTTACCCTCATAAAAAAGCCTCGAGTAAAAACTCGGGGCTCATTTTATAAACGTTTATGTTTTATTAGCCATTTTTACGTAATGATTCTACATCGCGTGCAATCACTAATTCTTCATCTGTTGGGACCAATAAAACTTTGACCTTGGAATCGTCAGTAGAGATAACTCTTTCCTTACCACGTACATCATTTTTCTCTGGATCGATTTCACAACCGAACCAAGTCATGCCATTAATAATATTAGCACGTGCATTTGCATCGTTTTCTCCAATACCAGCAGTAAATACAATCGCATCTACACCATTCATTGTACTTACATAACTAGCGATATATTTACGGATACGATCTGCAAAAATATCCAGAGCAATTTTTACGTCTTCATTATCCATATTATCTTCCAAATCACGCATGTCACTTGAAATATCAGTCAAACCAAGTAAACCTGATTTTTTGTTCAAAATATTTAACATTTCGTCGATACCAATATTTAATTTATTCATTAAATATTGTAAGACAGCTGGGTCGATATCTCCGGAACGTGTTCCCATAGTAACGCCTGCTAGTGGCGTAAAGCCCATTGAAGTATCTACTGATTTGCCATTTTCAACAGCAGTAATAGAAGCACCGTTACCTAAGTGACAAGTAATAATTTTCAAATCTTCAAGTGGACGATCGAGCATATCAGCTGCACGTTCTGCAACATAGCGATGACTTGTTCCATGCGCCCCATACTTGCGAATTCCATATTCTTTTCGGTATTCTATAGGAATACTATAGCGGGCATTTGATTCTGGCATGTTTGCATGAAATGCCGTATCAAAAACTGCTACATTAATAACATTAGGTAACAGCTCTTTAAAAGCACGAATCCCCATCAAGTTAGCTGGATTATGCAATGGTGCAAAATCAGCTAGTTCTTCAATTTTTTGCATAACGTCATCATCAATCACTACAGATTGATCAAAATATTGTCCGCCTTGAACAACACGATGGCCCACACCAGTGATTTCATCATAAGAAGCTAAAATATTTAATTCGATCAATTGATCTAACAACATTTTAACCGCTACTTCATGATCATCAATATCTTTTGTTACTTCGTACTTTTGGTCGTCTCCATATTCAATTGTAAAAATAGAATCTTTCAAACCGATTCTTTCTACAATTCCTTTAGCTACGACTTCTTCTGCTGGCATTTCATATAACTGCCATTTTAAACTTGAACTTCCTGCATTAATCGAAATTGTTTTTGGCATTTTTATCCCCTTTTCTCTTATTTCAAAATTTTATTATTAATAATAAACCTAGTTTGCTAAATTAGCAGCCTGCCATTCTTTAAATTCTTTAAAGAAAGCTGTCACTTGAGACGGCTCTTTTAGTGAAGCTACTTTTGCTAACAACACTTCAGGTACTTGTTGCGCTGTTTTTCCTTTTTGCTGTAAAATCAAAATACTTTTACTAGCAGCCTTATTTTTAAATAGATCCTCTGGTAATTGAATAATCCCTTGTAAATATACCTTATCTGTTAGCCATTTTTTTAAATACTCACTTTGATCTGTTTCTAGAAAGTTTGTAGGAACTAAAAACAAACCAAAACCATCTTCTTTTACATACTTCATGCTTTGTTCCAGTAACAAATGATGGGCAAAACTATGTTCTTTTTCCGCCGCCGTATCAAATTTTTTCGCATTTTCATCCACCGGATAATAACCAACTGGTAAATCACTTAGGACCGCATCACTAGGATCCATCAATAGATCCGTAGTTGCATCCTGGTGAATGAATGTCACATCTGTCGGCAGCCACTGGCTATTACTAGCTGCAATAGCTAACATGGTTTCATCATTGTCTACACCATAAGCATGCAAATCATAGCCTTCTTTTTCAAGATTTGTCAGCACCGTAGAAAGTAGATTCCCCATCCCACAAGCTAGATCGGCGATCGTCTTTAATGAATCTTTTTTAGGATATAATTGCTCTAATAAAAAGACAAATAAAAAACCAATACTATCCGGCGTTAATTGATGGTTTGGTTGTAGCGGCTCTGTCTGCATTCCTTTTAAAAGCAATAACTGCGAAAGCTTACGACCTTCTTCTTTTTCTAGAGAAATTCCCTGAAGCTTTTGATAAATTCTTTGAATTTCTTCTACCGTTGGCTGCTTAGGGACACCATTAACAACACGAACTTGATAGTGATCGTTAATGTTTTCTATATTTTCTATGTAAGCATCTAAATAAGAAGTTTCTAGTGCATTTTGCAATAGTTGAATGGCCTCAAGTTGTAAATTAAAGCTTTCTTCAACATCTTCTGCAGACATAGTCTTCCCCCACTTCCTTAGT
Source organism: Tetragenococcus halophilus subsp. flandriensis (assembly GCF_030161475.1). Lineage (GTDB taxonomy): Bacteria > Bacillota > Bacilli > Lactobacillales > Enterococcaceae > Tetragenococcus > Tetragenococcus halophilus_C. The sequence continues at coordinate 10,416 of NZ_BSUG01000031.1, forward strand.
TTACTATAACAATAAATATACCTGTTTTATTTTATCTGATTTAAGCTAAATTATCAACTAACTCCATTTATCGCATTTTTCTTTTGGCTTTCATTTTTGAACCAATAAAAACAGAATGTGCGCATTCTGTTTTTATATCATCTTATTCTATTGTGTATTATTATTTGCTCTCTTCTGTACTTTTTTCTACTGTCTCTTCAAATTTTCTTGCTTGGCCATCCACATGAACAGTTAAAACTAAGTGTTCGTCCTTCTTTTCATAACTTAACTTTCCTTGATTATAAGTCACTTCTCCTGATTTCGAACGTTTATTTTCTGCTAGTGCTTGATAGTCTGTTAAAAATAATTCTTTAATAATTTGAGCTTCATAGTATTGGCGTGTGCGACGTGTAAATTGCGCTTGGATACGATAGTTTTCTGCTAAAAATAGTAATAAAATACTAAGGACAACCACCGTGAAAACCGCGGTCAATAACACGCCACCCTCATATTTTCTCGATCGTCCATTTCCCATTTTTCTGTTCTCCATTCAAAAAAGTCACCGTAAATAAAATATATCTATTATTTTTACGAAACTGTAACTGTCTTACTTCTGTTAAAATTGGTTCATATCCATTTTTTTCGCGTATAGCGATCTCATTTCGATTAGTATTTAACTCGATCCGACATTCATATTCTCTTTTTGTCGTTGAATTTATCTTGTCATAGTAAATCTTATCTTTGGCTAGGCGAGAAAAGCTACCTTCAGCTAGTTTATTTTCAAATTGTATCAAAAATACATGCCACTCTTGTATATTTCTGCCATAAACCGCTTGTTGCACTTGTTTACTTTGTTGAAAAACACCTAAAATTCCTATTAAAAATAAATTTAAAACTATTAGCGCAATTGCACATTCCATTAATGTAAAACCTTTATTTTTCACGTACAAACGTCCAATCTTGTTGTTTTGTAGAAATTTTTGCTTGTGCCATAGGACTTTCTTTGTAAGAAATTACAAACCTTCCGTCTCTTTCGAGCTGATAATTTGCTGTTTTCATTTCATAATTTCTCCGTTCCTTTGTTTCTTCATACAACACACGCAACATCTGTAATTCTTCTTGGCTTTCTTTGGTCTTTTTTAGAATATGAACTTGACTTGTCTGAAAAAGAAAAACAGTCGTCGTTAAAAGAGTTAAAGCGATAATGCATTCTAGCAAAATAAATCCGTTATTTAATGGAAGTAATCTTTTTTTCATAATGCCCCCTTGCAAATAAAAAGCGATAAGTAATTTTTTGCTTATTCTTGTCCCAATAAAAATGCAGATTTTGTAAACTGCTGTTATTTCCAGAGCCTGAATTAAAATAAAGTGTTTTTATTTTACTTGCTCTTAAATCTTCTGGCAAATCGAGTTTTTCAATAGTCTCAGTATAAAAATAATATTCTCTAGTTGTATCTTTTTGTATCATTTTTGTTTTCTTATTGGAGGTAATAGCAGCCTGCTGGGTTGCAATAACATTTTTTTCAAAATGATCTAAAAAATGAACGACTTCCAATGTTTCTTTAGTATCTTGTATAACGATCGAAGGAAGCGCAATAAATAAAGTGACAACAAATAGGACCAACAAAGACTCAATCAACGTAAATCCTCGATGAGATTTCATGGTATTCTCCTAATTTTTATACTTTTTATATACCTTATATTGTTCTGGCGTCACTATCTCTTTTAACTTACTATCGGTAACCTTTTTATTATTATTGATCTCATAAATTTCAATCTGAGTTTCAACAGTTTTGACAATAGCTTCATCCCCTTGATCTGATACTGTGTCTTTTTGTTTTGATAAGTTGGGAATAAATAACAAAACTAAAACACTGATGACCAATAAAACGATCATCATTTCTATTAATGTAAAAGCTTTCTTTGAACTTTTCTTGAGATTAGTAAACTTATTATATAACAATTCTTTTAATTGAAAATTCCGTATTTTTGTCATTCCATAATTCCTCCAATATTCTCGTACATAGGTAAAAACATCGCAATATAAATAGCCATAATCAAGACAGCGACAAATAAAAAGACAAGCGGTTGTACCCATTGGATCCAACCTTCTATTTTTTCAACAATTCTTTTGGTCAGCAATTGGCTATAAAGTAGTAATTCTTCACCGAGTTTCCCTTTTACCTCTCCTTGTAAAATAATCAGAGAAAATTCTGGTAGTAAAAAGGTATAGCCTTCTAACTCTTTAGCTAATGAATTTCCTTTAGATAATGCATCATTTAATTCGCTAGCTAAGCTAGCAACTAAAGAATGAGGATTAACGCTTTCCATAAATCCTAATATTTGTCTGGCCTCAAGCCCTTGTTTGAACATCTTTCCCCACTCTAAAGCAAAATAGCTAGTCTGATACATTTTGTATAAGAAGCCGATAAGCGGTAATCCCGCCATAAAAACACCGCGATCAATCACAGTTTGCTGCTTAGCATACCACCAACCAGCAATAAATAAGCATAAGATAATAAGTATAAATCCCACCATAATAAATGGACCATAAGCAATTAACCCAATACTCCAATGACTTGTTTCAATCATCCCTGATTGTAGTAATGAAGGTAGAAGAAAAAACCGCATCGCAAATAATAAAGCAAGTACAAATAGAAATAATAATAACGGATAACTTGCAACTTTACTTAGTTCTTTTTTCTGTTTTCTTAAAATTTGTATAGTGTTTAGAATGTTTTTTAGCGTAACAACGATATTGCCGTGGATATCTGCCAATTGTACTTGTGTCGTTTCTGCCAGGCTAAATCCTGCCTGATAAAAACATTCTGCAAAACTAGCGCCCTTAGCAAGGCCGCTTGTAAAACATTGCAAAATTTCTAATGAAAATTGTTTGTTACGTTGCATTACTGCTAAACTTTCTTGTAAAGAAAAACCATTTTCCAATAAACTAATCAACATTTCTAAAAACTGTTCACGCATAAGGGCGTTATTTTTATGTTTTCTTTTCAATATTTAATAACCCTTTCTTTTGTGCTTGTACGTACGCTTTTGTCCATTGTCTTTGTTCTAGCTCACCTGTAAAAAATTCGTAGGCCAGTAAAGCTCGACTTTCCTTCTGGCTATCTAAAAATAATTGTTGATAGATAACCCCATTTAAACAATCACCCAGCTCTGTTTGACTACCTACTAAATCTAACAGGCGCCCCTTTGTTTCAAGCACTCCTTTTGCATGTACCGTTGCTAGTACAGTATGCCCAGTTAATGCTGCACGTATAGCTGCTTTTGCTGTTAATTGATCGCGAATTTCACCAATGATCAGTAAGTCTGGACGGTGTCGTAGTGACAGTTTGATAAGCTGGTCATATGTCTGCTGGATTTTTTCATTTGTTTGTAGCTGTAAAAACTTTGGTTCTTCGATTTCCACAGGATCTTCAATGGTGATGACCTGTCCTTTTGTATATTGCGCAATGTGATACATCAAAGTAGTTTTCCCCGATCCTGTAGGACCACTAAAAAGATATAGCCCCCTTTCCTTTTGGATTTTTTGTTGAATTAACTCTGCGTCTTGTGGGAAAAAATAGGCTGGTTTCTCTTGCTTTAAATTGTACAAAAAACGAATCACTAGACTTTCGTTTCCTTGGTAATCACCAACAGTTGATAAGCGCAATCTTTGCGTATAATCTTTGATTGAGTAACTTATAGCCCCTAGTTGCGCTTTACGCTTTTCACCTACATCCATTTCTCCTAAATATTTAAACCTTGAAATCAACTGTTGTGCTTGTTCATAAGAAAGCTCTTTGTACTTAAATAGCTGCGCATTTTTCCGAAAATAGATTATCGCCTGCCGGTTCAACAAATACAGATACATATCCTGCATTTTTTGTTTTCTCCCATAACCAATTAATTCATCAGATAACTCCTCGATTGTCATCGCTACCCTCCTTTCACTATAAAGTACGCAATTTTTACTCATTTCTTTTTTGTGCTCGCAATTTTTATAATTTTTAATTACTTAAGAACAGCAGAATCAAATAATAGTGCGAAAAATATAAATTAAGAACATAAAAAAAGCGTTCCTACGTGCTTGATAAGACTTAAGCACATAGAAACGCTATAATCATGTTATTATTTTACAATAAAGTTAGCTAATTTGAGGAAAAAGACAAATTAAGCGCATAACTTGGTAAAAGTTATGCGCTTAATAAAAGATAAGAACATTAAAATAGGAAAATAATGAGATTAATCACTATTAAGATCATTAAAAAGCAAAAGTATTACGACACAAAAAGCCCGCAGAAATATTCCACGGGCTTTTGCTTATTATTCTAATATTTCTTTAGCTAACAGCGAAGTATATTCGACTCTGCCGACGTCAGTTGGATGAACTTGGTCTTCACGGAACCAGTTGGTATTTTCATTACTTAAGTCATACCAATCGACTAAGGTGATGCGTTTGTATTTGTCATCCATCTTTTTAAACAAACTGTTATTATCGTTTTGCCAACGTTGCGTAGGCACTCGAACGTTAATTAAATAAACTTTTCGATCACCGATAACATTCATCAAATCATCAAATTGAGCTTCATCCGCGTAGCCATTGCTTCCTAAAGCTAAAACAACATTTTCTTTTAGATTATCTTCATCTTTTAATTCTTGTAAAAGATCCATACTGTCATACAATTGTCTTCCCACATCAGCATCAATTACAGCGTCCGGGAAAATTTCTTGGATATTTTTAGTAGAACCTAATAAAACAGAATCTCCAAAAGCTGTCACTTCAGTCTCTCTTGCCTGTTTTACTTGTTTTTCTGTCAAACCATATTTTTCCATTACATGATCTATATCCGTACTATAAGTTTCTAAAATATTTTCATCGGTAGCAGTATCTTGTGTTTCCTCTTCTGAATCATCTGTGTCATCCTCATTCTTAGTCTTTTGGGCAGCCTGTTTGTTTTCTTGGATTTCCTCTTGAAACTCTGCTTGGTTTGCATTGACAGCACTACTAGGCGCTATACTAACACCAATGGAGGCAATAAGAACGACTACAAGGCTTGCTATACCCACAGCTTTTTGCTTACTAAGTATTGGTTTAGAAAACCAACCCTTAATCATTGTCCAAGTCTTTTTATAATCAAATTTTCTGAGGGGTTCTTCTATAAAACGATAAGACAACTCGCTGCATAAGACAATCAATGCTAATTCGATAAACACATGCAACCAAACGTTATTGGCCACATTAACTTTAGCTTCATAAAAAATCATTACTGGAAATTGATATAAGTAAATACCATAACTACGTTTGCCCAAATAACTAAATACTGGGTTAGTAAGCCAACGATTCAAGCTTGCGCCCGGATGAGCCGTAACAGCAACTAAAACAGCTGTAACAACACTGACTAAATAGATTCCTCCATAATAAGGAAAACTAAAACGATCATCCATAAAAATGTATGAAACGATAAGCAGGAATAAAGAGGCTAAGCCAGCAGTATTCAAAATCTTTTTGGCACTATCCGGAATTTCTTCTTTTAAGCGAGTACTTGGCCAGATAAAAGCTAAAGCATTCCCGATAAGTATGGAAAAGATCCGCGTGTCGGTACCATAATAAATCCTTGTAGGATCTTCTCCTGGCGTAAAACCAACTGCCATCCCTATGGCTGATAGTAGACCTCCAATGGTTAATATATAAAAGATCCAATCTTTACGTTTCACAAATTTTATTAAAAGGATAAAAAGAAGCGGCCAAATCAGGTAATTTTGCCCTTCAACTGCCATCGTCCACAAATGAGTAAAAGGAGATTCATTGCCAAAACGATCAAAATAAGAAAGTCCATGATCAATTTGCCACCAATTATTCACATATAAAAGACTGCTAAAAACGGCGCCTCGTATGTTATTTAATAAATTTCTTTGGAACAAAGTTATGTAAGCAGTTGAAACAACCAATACCGTAACTAAAGATGGATATAATCTTTTCAGACGTCGAATATAAAATTTTAAAACATCTATCTTCTCATTTTGTTTCCATTCCTGCCGTAATAAATCAGTAATCAAATAGCCAGAAATAACCAATAGAATGGGTACTCCTAAATAGCCTCCTGGTAAATAAGAAGGCAATAAATGATATAAAATGACTCCGATAACCGCTAGTGTACGGATGCCATCAATACCTGTGATATATCGGCTGTTCTTAATTCTTTTTTTCTCCATGATTTTTGTACCTTCTTATACTCTATCTAGCATTGTGACAAATTTTATCTAACCAAAAAAAATACACAAAAGCAATCTGTAATATAATTCTTATAAAAAATTAAAACTAGTGTTTCCCTCAAAAAATATAAAAACTTTTACAACTCTTCTTCATAGAAATTTCCTAGGATCTCAACGTTTTCTGCGATACTAACAAATGCTTCTTTATCAGATTCTTTCATAGACTGACGTAATAAAGGTAATTCATAACGGGTCACAATTGTAAATAGTACCGTTTCACCTTCTTTAGTATAGGCTCCTTGAGCGTTATTGATAATAGTAATTCCACGGCGTAGATGATTTTGCAAAGTTTCGACCACAATATCTGGATAACGTGTAATAATCATCACTTGCATCTTCTGCTGTTTTGTATAAACGATATCTGTCGTTTTACCACTAACAAATATGGATAAAGCACTGTATAAAGCGTATTGCCAGCCAAATAATATACCAGCCGCAAACATGATCATACCGTTAAAAATAATGGCAAGTGAGCCTACGTCTCTACCGGTTTTTTTACGAATATAGATGGTAATAAAATCTAATCCACCTGAAGATAAACCATTTTTAAAAGCATAACCGATTCCTGCGCCTGTTAACACACCACCGAAAATAGCACAGATGATGGGATCTGTCGTTAAAACTTCTGTAGGAATAAATTCCATAAATAAGGAAGTAAGAACCACCGTGATCCCGGTAAATACAGTAAAACGTCGGCTAATCTTAAACCAGCCTAATACAAATAATGGCAAGTTAATGAATAATAGTACCCAACCAATGGGAAATTCTATGTGAAAAAACTGTTGAAATACCGTGGAAATAATTTGCGCAAGTCCGGTTGCACCATTAGCATAAATATTTCCTGGTTCATAGAAAAAATTTAAAGCTACAGAAGCCAATAATGCATAGACTAAAGAAAAAGAAAAACGATTAACATAGTCAGCATGGAAGAAATCTTTTAGAAATTGCTTCATTAATCTAACCTCTTTTTGCGATTTATTCCATTATAACAAAAAATTCGAATAAGGATAAAAGCAGTACATTATTCATATGCTCTTCCTTATTCGATAAATTTTACTCTTCAGTGTCTGTTACATCAATATTTAATTCATATAATTGAAGGGGTGATACCGTGCTTGGTGCATTAGTCATCGGATCCATAGCTTTACCATTTTTTGGAAAGGCAATGACTTCGCGAATGTTGTCCTCTCCAGCTAGTAACATCACTAAGCGATCCAGACCTAAAGCAATACCACCGTGTGGAGGAAAACCATAATCTAAAGCTTCTAATAAAAAGCCAAATTGTTCTTCCATCTTTTCTGGTGAAAATCCTAAAGTCTTAAACATTTGTTCTTGCAGGTCTTTAGTATGAATACGTAATGAACCACCACCTAATTCATAACCATTTAATACAATATCATAAGCTTCAGCATGAACTTTTGCCGGATCAGTTTCTAAATAAGGAATGTCAGATTCTTTAGGCATGGTGAAAGGATGATGCGCAGAAACATAACGTTCTTCTTCTTGACTATATTCAAACTGTGGAAAATCAACTACCCATAAAAAGTTAAATTTACTTTGGTCGATTAAATCCAGCTCTCTTGCCAAACGTGTGCGAATAGCGCCTAAGGTTGCTGCTACCACTTCAAAAGAGTCAGCACCGAACATAATTAAATCGCCCACTTCTGCGCCCGTTTGACGAATAATTTCATCAGATACATCAGTTAAGAATTTTGCGATCGGACCTTTAAGTCCATCTTCTTCTACCTTCAACCAGGCTAAGCCCTTAGCTCCAAATTGACTCGCGTACTGACCTAATTGATCCATATCCTTACGTGAATAATTTTTAGCCGCTCCTTTGGCATTTAATGCTTTTACCACTCCGCCATTTTGTAAGGCCATTTGAAAGACTTTAAAGTCTACATCTTTAACGGTTTCTGAAAGATCGATCAATTCCATAGCAAAACGTGTATCTGGTTTATCACTACCAAAACGATTCATTGCTTCATCCCAAGTCATTTTAGGAAAAGGTAGTTCAATATCTATTCCCAAAGTATCTTGCATCACCTTAGCAAGCATCTGTTCTGTGTAAGTTTGAATATCTTCAGGTGTCAAAAAAGAAGCTTCAATATCAACCTGGGTAAATTCCGGTTGCCGATCTCCTCGTAAGTCTTCATCTCTAAAACAGCGAACAATTTGATAATAACGATCCAAACCAGCATCCATCAATAATTGTTTAAAAATTTGCGGTGATTGTGGCAACGCATAAAAATGTCCCGGATGTACACGTGAAGGCACTAGATAATCACGAGCTCCTTCTGGCGTTGATCTGCCTAAAAAGGGCGTTTCAATGTCTAAAAACTCATGATCGTCTAAAAAGTGTCGAATTGCTCGCGTGATTTTTGACCGCAATTTCAAATTGCTAGTCATATTAGTTCTTCGCAAATCTAAATAACGATATTTTAAACGAATATCATCCCCTGCTTTTGTATCTTCTTCAATTGAAAAAGGCGGCGTTTTGGCTTTATTTAAAATCGTAATATCACTAGCCATCACTTCGAATTCACCTGTTTGCATATTAGGGTTAATTGCTTCTTTGTCCCGGTTTTTTACAACGCCTGTAACTTCTATTACATATTCACTACGACAACTGTCGGCCATTTCCCATGCTTCTTGTGAATTTTTTGGATTAAATACGACTTGGACGATCCCTTCTCGATCACGTAAGTCGATAAAAATAACGCCACCCAAATCTCTTCTTTTTTGTACCCAACCTTGTAATGTAACTGTCTGTTCTAAATTGTCGTTTGTCACTCGACCACAATATACTGTTCTATTTCCCATGCTCTTTTCTCCTTTAGTTCATTTCATCAAAAATTTGTGTTAAATCATTATAAACTGTAGTTAGTGATATCTGTTTTTCTTCTCCACTTGCCATTGATTTTACATTGATCATCCCAGCGTTCAATTCATCTTCACCTAAAGTAAAGACAAATTTGGCTTTTTGTTTATCCGCTGATTTAAATTGCGCTTTTGCTTTACGTCCCATCACATCACGATCAGCAGAAAAACCCGTATCACGTATTGCTTGTGTAACTTTTAAAGCTTCAGCATTGGTTGATGCTCCGATATTAACAACATAAGCATCCAATTGATGTAGCGCAGGTAGTTCAACTTCTTCATTTTCGAGAATTAGCAGCAAGCGCTCAATTCCTATAGCAAAACCAAATCCAGGCGTGTCAGGTCCTCCCAACTCTTCAACCAGTTGGTCATAGCGTCCGCCAGCACAAAGGGTGGATTGTGCGCCTAATTGAGGGTTATCACTCATAATTTCAAAAATAGTATGTGTATAATAATCTAAGCCGCGCACCATTGTTGACTCGATCTCATAAGAAATTTCCAAAGCGTCCAACATTGTAGTAACCTGAGTAAAATGCTCTTGTGCTTTTTCACTTAAGTAATCCAAAATCGAAGGCGCGTCGGCTACCAATTTCTTATCCGCCTTGTCTTTACTATCTAAAATACGTAAAGGATTCTCATGCAAGCGTCTTTTAGAATCTTCACTTAGTTCATTTTCATAGGCAGAAAAGTAATCAATTAGCGCTTGACGGTAGTTTTCTCTAGTCGTTTTGTCGCCTAAGGTATTAATAACCAATCGCAGATGTTGGATTCCTAGCTGTTGGAAAAATGCTAAGGCCATAACCATTGTTTCAACATCAGTTGCCGCATTATTCGATCCAAAAGCTTCCACGCCGATTTGATGAAATTGACGCAAGCGACCCTTTTGTGGACGTTCATAGCGAAACATCGGTCCAATATAAAAGACCTTATAAGGCTTACTATATTCAGGCCCAAATAATTTATGCTCAACATAGGCACGCACAATAGGGGCTGTTCCTTCTGGACGCAAAGTGATGTGGCGTCCGCCCTTGTCATAAAAATCATACATTTCTTTAGAAACAATATCGGTTGTATCTCCTACGCTTCGTGAAATCACTTCATAGTGTTCAAATAAAGGCGTACGGATTTCTTGATACTGGTAATTATTAAACAAACTACGTGCTGTATCTTCAATAAACTGCCATTTTTCAGATTCACCAGGCAAAATATCATTTGTACCTTTTGGTCGTTGATAACTCATTATTTTTCCTCCTAAAACTCATACCGATAACAAAGTAATTCGATGACTACGCCTCGCTTCCGCTCGCCCTAGTACTGTTCATCACCCACTCTCAGCTTCCTTTGGTCGCTGAATCGTAGTGATTCGGTTAATTCGGACACTACGTCCGCTTCGCTCCCCTAGTACTGTTCATCATCAGCTCTCAGCTTCCTTTGGTCGCTGAATCGCTGTGATTCGGTTAATTCGGACACTACGTCCGCTTCGC
>NZ_BSUG01000032.1 GCF_030161475.1 Tetragenococcus halophilus subsp. flandriensis
AATCAACGTGTCGCTAAGGCAACAAAGGAAAAGAAATAGTCATAGAATTTCGAAAAAATTACACAATTCGAAATTGGATGAGTGTTTGCTTTTCTAGAAAAGTGAATTATGAAATTGGTTCATCTAAAAAATTTAATTATGAAAATGGGGGGCTATATCATCTTAAACGGATGAATATCGGCCCTTTTTTTATTTGGATACTATAAAGAGGAACAGTATTTTCTTTTATATTGGAAGCGCTGTCAGTTATCAGGTTATATGAAATACATAGTATTATGTCAATTCTCACTATCAGTTGTTGTCACTATGCAGTGCCAAAATATGTAATGTGATTTGTTTGAAAGCGTTGTATTATTAATTTATCAAAACAAGGAGGAATTGTATGAGTGAAATAATTGATGAAAGAACAATTTTTCTTAATAAAGAATTTAAATCAAAAGAAGAAGTTTTAGAAGATATTGCGGAGACAGCTGTTAGTTTACAAATAGCTGATTCGCAGGATGAAATTTTGCAAGCATTGTTGCAAAGAGAAGAAATAGTATCAACCGCTGTAGGAAAGGGAGTAGCTATCCCACATTGTAAATCTGAAGTAGTTAAAGATTCAAAGGTACTTTTATACCGCGTAGATGATGAAATCCAGTGGGAAAAAGATGAGAAAATAACAATGATTTTTGCTATTTTGACGAATAGTCAAAACTCTGATCATTTATCTATTTTAGCAAAACTTTCTAGAAACTTGTTAAAAGAGTCATTTTTAAACACAATTAAAAATACTTCGTCCACAAGAGAAGTATTTGAAACAATAAAAAATATTTTAAACAGAGGTGTAGAAAAATGAAAAAAATCGTTGCTATATGTGCATGTCCGATGGGAGTAGCTCATACTTACATGGCTGCTGATGCAATAGAAGAAGCAGCTAAAAAATTAAACATGAAAGTATCTGTTGAAACACAAGGCGCTGGTGGTATTGAAGATAAATTGAAACCCAAAGATATCCAAGATGCAGACTTAATTATTTTTGCAACCGCAGTTAAAGTCAGTCAGATTGAACGTTTTGAGGACTATAAAGAAAAATTAGTAGAAGTAACATTAAAAGAAGCAATTAATAATAGTGAAAGTATCATTCAGGAGAATACATAAAAGGAGAGAACGGAATTGGCGAATAAAAAACTTCAAGACTTACAGCAACATTTGATGACTGGAATCTCTTATATGATTCCAATTATTGTTCCAGCCGGGATCATTATGGGAATAGGAATTATGATTGGTCAATTATCAGGTTTTGATGCACAGGATGCTGCCTTACTAGAAGGGACGGACTCTTTACAGCAATTTGTGGCGTGGGTTACGCAAATTGCTGGTGCAGGAATGATGGGACTAATGTTTCCAGTTTTTGCTGCTTACGTTTCTTACAGTATTTCAGATAAACCAGGATTAGCGCCAGGATTTATTGGAGGCTACTTAGCAAATGAGATGGGGTCAGGATTTCTAGGAGCAGTAGCGATTGGCTTGTTTTCAGGCTATCTTGTTCAGTTTTTAAATGATAAAATAAAATTCAATCGTACGTTCCGTCCTGTTAAAACCATGTTTATTGTCCCTGTGCTTTCTGCTATTTTAGTTGTTGTTGCTAGTTATTTCGTTGTTGGCCCAATTGGATTGCTATTGGTAGATCTGATTACTAGATTTATTAATTTTGTTGGTGGTGGCGGAGAAATGGCGTTAGCTGCTGTTATTGCTGGTTCTATGGCGTTTGACCTTGGGGGACCTGTAAATAAAACAGCATTAGCATTATCTATGCAATTAAATACAGATACGGGAGCAAATGCATGGGTACCAGCCATGATCGGTGCAGTGATTCCTGCAATTGGTATTGGGTTAGCTACTTTGATAGATCAATTAGTTTTAAAAAAATCAGTTTATGATAACCAGATGAAAACAAATGGTATGGCTTGTTTTATTTTAGGATTTATGGGAATCTCTGAAGGAGCAATGCCTTTTGCAATCAAAGATCCTTTGTTTATGATACCACTAAATGTTATTGCTTCAGCAATCGGCGGAGCTATTGCTGCATTACTAGGTACTAGCGCAGTAACTGGTGTTCCTGCTGCTATCTGGGGCTGGCCACTATCTACGAATCCCTTAGGTTGGGTCATTGCAGTTGTAGTTGGTTCGTTTATTGTTTGTGTTGGAGCGTTGTATCGGGGCAGTCGTTTAATGGCTAAAGTGACTAATGAGAATGATGTATAAAACCAACATTTTTCTATTTTGTTAATGTTAAATGAAAGGAAGAGTGGATCAATTGAATAAAAAAATAACAAAAATAATGGAAGCTCTTCTGAAAAATAATCATTCTCTGTCTAGTAATCAATTAGCTGAACTAGTAAATGTTAGTCCGAGAACAATCAAAAGGTACATGAAGGTAATACCTGAGTCATTCAATACTTTTAATATTTCCTTTCAGATTATCTCAGATAAAAATGGTTATCGTATTGAAATCGGACAAGAGCAACGTATGAAGTTAGTTGAAGCCTTAGCAAGTGCAGATGAAACAAGTGAAGGAATAGAAAATAATAATAATATCTTTTTATATTTAGTGCTAGAAAATGAAGTAACTTTAGAAAATATAGCTGATTATTTTTTCTATTCCAAAAATACTATCGTTAAAAAAGTAAACAATTTGAGAAATGAAGTAGATCGTTTTGATCTTGAAATTATTCGTTCATCAAAAGGGCTCAAAGTAGTGGGAAATGAGTCGTCGATTCGTAAAGCAATGGTTGAATTTCTAGATATCGAAAGTGAACAATGTAGAACAATAGTTGAAGAATACTTTCAAAAAGAAAAGTTTATCAACCAGATTTACCAGATAATTATTGATGAACTTATTAAAGCCAATGTTTCTTTTTCTCAAGAACAAATTTTGTTAATTTTAAAAAATATCCTTGTTTTATTACTGAGAACACAGTATACGACAGAATTTAACTATGAAAACGAGCCACTAATCTATAAAAATTATGTGATTATAAAAAATATTTCAAGACAAATTCAAGAGAGTTTTCAATTGAAGTTGACTGAAACAGACTTATTTTATTTATCTATCCTTTTCGGCACATCGGTCTTTACAGAAGAAAAAGAGCGTGAAATACGAGTAGCAATTTTTTATAGTTTAGAAAAACTAGAAAAATCATATAACGAAAATTTTCTAGATAATAGCCGCTTTATGAAAATTCTACAAAAACATGTAATGATCTGTATCCAACGTGTAACAGTTGATGTGTCCATTCAAAATCCATTAAAGGAAATGATTAAAAATAAATATTATTTAGCTTATGAATATGCGCTCTTTTTTGCTAACGAACTATCCAAGTTGTTATCTCTTAAATTCTCTGATGAGGAAATTAGCTATTTTGCTCTTCACTTTCAAACTTATATAGAGGAGAAAAAGGAAGAAGAAATGTACCGAGCGATTGTTGTTTGCGAAAATGGCGTGGGAACATCTTCATTAGTGCGAATGCAACTGGAAGCTAGATTTCCTAGTTTGAAGGTAAAGAAAGTCATTCCACGCTATTTGATAGATAAGCAAGATTTCAAAGAAATCGACTTAATTATATCTACACATCATATCAATAAAAATTTACCTAAAGAAGTTATTTACGTAAATTCAGTTTTATCGGAAAAAGATTTTGAGACAGTGCATACGTACCTTCGTTCTGCAATGAGCACAAGCTATTTAAAGAATCTTTTTAATGAAGATTTGTTTGCAGTTGATGTACAACTTGAAAATCGAGAAGACGTTATACAATTTGTTAGTAATATCTTGTGTGGAAAAGGTCTGATGAAATCAACTGATAGCAAGCACATTATTGACAGAGAAGAGTATGCATCGACCGATATTATTTCTGAAGTAGCAATTCCTCACTTTGTAACATCGAAACCATCTTTTATTTATTTTATGAAATTAAAAAAGCCTATTTTTTGGTCTGATGACGAAGTATCTTATGTTTTCTTTGGTGGAATTAATGTAAAGGAGAAGGAAAGTAAAAAAATTTTTCCTTATTTAATTAAGAAATTACAGCAAGAAGGAATAAAAGAACAATTGGCTGAAATATATACATTTGATCAGTTAATAAATTTATTGATTGAAAATTAATTATTATATAGTGTGAAAAATTTTAGTCTTTTGGAGTTGGTAAAAGTATTGTGGAATATTTTATTATATTCGCATCACCTAGCCCAAGTTATCTGGTTAGCCACAGATGACGCTGTTTTAAGGCTATACAAGTAAAATATGATATTGTTGGAAAGGGAATCAACAAGTGACGTTTCCATGATTTCAGCTATGGAATTAGGTTTTAGATTTGGAAGACTTATGAGTTGATCGACGTTATAGTTGGATATTTTTTACTTTATGATTTTTTATATCTCAAATGAATTCTTAGTAAACAAGCACTAAAAAGGTTTATAGCTTTTTAGTGCTTGTTTACTTTTTAATTCTTTGTTAAATAAACATAGTATCATAGTTTATATATTTAACACCTTTCAAATTTGCGGAAAATAATTGCACTGTTAGTTAGTGACGATGTGTTAGATAATACGAATTAGGGAGGAAGAAAATGTTAAGCGAAAGAAGTCAATTGATTTTAACCCTTTTATTAGAAAGAAAATCAATAGAATTGGACGATATTGCTAAACTATTAGGCGTTTCACCACGAACTGTACGAAATAGTTTTTTAGAAATCGACGAGTTTTTGGAAAGTAAGAACTTAAACAGTTTGAAAAAACAAGTTCAAGTTACTTATTCTCTTGAAGATAATAAAAAACTGGTTGAACAGGCTTTAGCTACTGGTGAATCTTCTTATGATAAAGAAGAATTTTGGCAAGAACCTTCTTTTCGGTTGCAATTTATATATAATAAAATTTTTTGGGGAGAACGTCGAATTACAATCGAATATATTATGAATTATCTATTAGTTAGTAGAAGTACTGTGAATAACGATTTGAAAGAACTAAGAGAGCTAACTCAAAGAAAAGGAGTTTATATAAATTTTCAAAAGAAGCATGGCTTTTATTTAACAGGTGCAGAAGAAGATAAAAGAGAACTTTATTTTATATTCATTGAAAAAACAAGGAATTCTAACGATTACCTAGAAGACTTAGAAGTAAACGATCGGTCTTTTATAAACTACTGGATTAAAAAAGTAGAAGAAGAGCTAATGCTACAGATGACATATAATAGTTTTCAAACATTTGAGTCTGTTATCACGGTAATTATTGAACGTATAAAAAGTGGCAAATATATAAGTGAAACTTACCAAACAAATATTGGCTATTCTATCAATGAAATGGAAATCATCGATAAAAATTGTCGTTTGTTAGAAAAGTACTTTAATATCTCGATCACACCTTCAGAGATTTTATTTATAGTCAAGCAACTTTATCAAAGAAAATTTATTAAAAATGAGGTGATTTATCAAGGATTTAAAGTGAACTTAAATATTCTGGCAAATAGTGTTATCAAAGAAATTAGTAAAGAACTAAAAGTTGATTTAACAAAAGATAAAGAACTTTATGAAAATTTAGCACTACATTTTCAGACGACCATTACAAAAGACACAGATATTAGTGATTTGATTAATGAAGAAATGTATAAAAAGATTCAAGGCATGTACACAAATGTATATAATATCGTCAAAAAAGTAATGAATAAGGTCTTTAGTCAGCAAAATATTTCGGTAAGTAACGATAAAGAATATTCATTTGTAACCTTACATTTAATTTCTTCAATGGAAAAAATGAAAAACATATATACTAGGGATTTAAATGTCTTTTTAGTTTGTCATATGGGGGTAGGAACCTCTCAATTTTTGAAAAATAAATTAGAGCAATATTTCAACTTCCATATGGAGGTGGTGACAAATGACTATTTACAAGAATACTTAAGTGATGCGGATATGGTTATTTCTACCATACCATTAGAAAATATAGACACACCATTTGTCGAAGTATCGGCTTTTCTTTCTGAATTGGACATCAATAAAGTTCAATTATTAGAAAAAAAGGTATTAGATAAAAAGATGGTAGAAGAAAAATATACGGAAGGAAGCTATGAACCGATGCTAAAAGAGTTATTAACAGAAAATACAATCGAGACTCAAGTTAAGGTGAATGATTGGAAAGAAGCAATTATTTATAGTGGAGAAATTTTAGAAAAAGAAGGAGCGATAGATAAAACCTATACAAATTCAATGATCGAATCTGTAGAAAAATTCGGTCCTTATATTGTTATTGCTCCTCATATCGCTCTAGCACACGCAAGTTCTAAAGATGGTGTACATGAAATTGGCATGAGCTTAATTACATTAGATAAAGGGATAAATTTTGGGAATAAGGAAAACGATCCCGTTTATACAGTTATTTGTTTAGCTGCTATTGATCACAACTCACATTTAAAAGCGCTTTCTGAATTAGTAGAATCTTTAAAAGAAGATAGTTTTAATCAGTTGTTATTTTCTT
Organism: Tetragenococcus halophilus subsp. flandriensis; assembly: GCF_030161475.1. GTDB lineage: Bacteria > Bacillota > Bacilli > Lactobacillales > Enterococcaceae > Tetragenococcus > Tetragenococcus halophilus_C. The sequence continues at coordinate 6,511 of NZ_BSUG01000032.1, forward strand.
CTGATAAAGAAGGTATTTTGCAATATATTAATAAAAATAATGTTTAAAAAGGGAGGTGATTAACTTATTTGAATCAATGTTAGTTTGTTAGTTTAGCTATTATATTGAAAAATTGTTATTTGTTTATAAAAGTTTGGAAAATAAGTAAAAGAGGTGAAGAAATGGACTATAAAAAAGAATTTAATAATAGAATTGCTACTTTGCAAAGTGCTAGTGAAGAAAATATAAAACAAATGGAGAAAATTTCAAATATATTAACCGAAGCGCTGAAAAATGGGAATAAGGTTTTAACTGCTGGAAATGGTGGGAGCGCTGCAAATGCTCAGCATATTACCGGAGATATTGTTGGCCGTTATAAAATAGAAAGGCAAGCGTTTGCGGGCGTGACGATCTCCGTTGATCCTAGTGTTATGACAGCTACAGGAAATGATTATGGTTATGATGAAGTATTTGCGCGCCAAGTTGAGGGAATTGGGAACAATGGAGATGTTTTGATTGTGATGTCTTCTAGTGCCGGTTCTGCTAATTTATTACAAGCTTTGAAAAAAGCAAAAGAGATAGGAATATATACGGTTGCTGTTCTTGGCAATAATGGCGGCGTTTTAAAAGAATGGACAGACGAATGTATTGACTTTCCATTTAAAGATTCGGATTTAGTAGAAGAAATTGCAATGTCTATTTTTCATATCATATTAATGCAAGTAGAAGAAAGCTTAGTCAATAAAAGATAAAAAACTTAGGAGGAATTACAAATGAAAATATTAACAGTATGTGGCATGGGCTCAGGATCTAGCCTAATTTTAAAGATGAACATCGACAGTATTTTAGAAGAAGAAAATGTAAAAGGTGATGTAGAAGCATGTGACTTGGGTTCAGTAGGTGGAACTGCTGCTGATTTAATTGTTTCAACAGCTGAGTTAGAAAATCAACTAACAGATGCTGACGCAGATAAGGTTTTTGTAAATAATGTTGTCGACAAAGATGCTATTAAAGCTGCCGTTTTGCCAAAGCTAAAGTCATAAGAAATGGAGTGAAGTTGGATGAACTTTATTTATAGTTTTTTTAACCAGCCTGCAATTATCATTGGCCTTATTGCTTTTATCGGGTTGGTAGCATTAAAAAAACCAGTGACAAAAATTATCACAGGTACTGGAAAGACAGTCATTGGTTTTCTAATTTTATCTAGTGGGGGCGACATTATTTCAGGTGCCTTAGAAACATTAGGCCCTGCTTTTGAAGATGCATTTAACGTTCAGGGAGTTATTCCTGCCAATGAAGCGGTTATTGGCATTGCCGAAAATTTGTTAGGAACTGAAATGAGTTTGATTATGGCATTTGGCTTTGTTATAAACATCTTGATTGCCCGGGTGACAAACATTAAATATATATTTTTAACAGGACACCACGTTTTATTTATGTCCGCATTATTAGCTGCAGTACTTGGTACAGCAGGTTTTTCAGGAGCAGAACTTGTTGCCATTGGTTCCTTTTTACTAGGATCATTTATGGCGATATCTCCAGCAATTGTTCAACCTTTTTATCGTAATGTTACAGGAAATGACAACATTGCGATGGGACATTTTAACGCAGTAAACTATGCGTTATCAGGTTGGATCAGTAAATTAGTAGGCAATAAGAAAAAATCAACAGAAGATTTGAAGATTCCCGAAGGACTGGGATTTTTTAGAGATAATACAATCTCTACGGCTATCGTCATGATCATTATATATATTGTTACTTTCTTATTTACAGATAATGCTGTCATTACTGAAATGTCCGGCGGTGACAATATTATTATGTTTGCGATTACTGAGGCTCTTACCTTTACTGCTGGTTTTGTTATTGTATTACAAGGTGTACGTATGATGTTAGCAGAAATCGTACCGGCATTTAAAGGAATTTCGGAAAAAATTGTGCCAGATTCTAAACCTGCTTTGGATGTGCCAGTTATTTTCCCTTATGGACCTAATGCTGTTTTAGTTGGTTTTATCGCTTCTGTTGTAGGTGGATTTATTATGTTCTTATTTTTACCAATGCTAAACTTACCCGTTATTATTCCAGGATTGATCCCGTTATTTTTTGTGGGCGCTGGTTCAGGTGTATTAGCAAATGCGACAGGTGGTAGAAGAGGAACAGTTATTAGTGGTCTTATTAATGGTGCGCTTTTGATTATTTTACCCGCTATTTTGTTACCTTTATTAGGCGATTTAGGATTTACTAATTCAACTTTTGGTGATTCTGATTTCGCTGTGGTAGGAATAGTTTTGGGTTACTTCTTTAATTGGTTTGGTAAGTCTGGAATTTATGCAATTGTAACGCTCTTAATAGCGTACTTTATTTATTCAGCTGTACGTCCATCTAAGAAAATAGAAGTGTAAAGGAGCAAAAACATGAACACAGATACTAAAAATGATCAATTAGCAATTAATACTTTACGCACACTAGCAATCGATGCAGTGGAAAAAGCAAGTAGTGGACATATGGGCTTGCCTTTAGGGGCAGCTCCTATGGCCTATACATTATGGACGAAACATTTAAATATTAACCCTAATAATCCAGAATGGTTTAATCGCGACAGATTTGTATTGTCAGCAGGACATGGCTCTATGTTGCTGTACGGTTTACTTCATTTAAGTGGGTTCAATGTTTCAAAAAAGGATCTACAAGAGTTCCGTTCTTTTAATAGTAAAACACCAGGCCATCCAGAATGGGAGCATACAGAAGGAGTAGAAGTAACGACTGGACCATTAGGACAAGGAATTTCTATGGGCGTTGGTATGGCCCTAGCTGAGAAAAAACTAGCGGATACTGTTAATAAGGACCAATATAAGATTATGGATCATTATACTTATGTGTTATGTGGTGATGGTGACTTGATGGAAGGTGTTAGTCACGAAGCGATCTCTTTTGCTGGTCATTTACAATTGGATAAATTAATTGTGCTATATGATTCTAATCAATCTTCTTTAGACGCTGCATTAGAACAATCTTTTTCTGACGATATCCAAAAGAAATTTGAAGCGGTCCATTGGCAGCATTTATTGGTTGAAGATGGACAAAATATAGAAAAAATTGATGAAGCTATTACAAAAGCTAAGAAAAACGATCAACCAACTTTGATTGAAGTTCGAACGGAGATTGGACATGGTTTACCGGAAATTGCAGGGACTAGTGATGCGCATAGCGATCCTGTAGGAGAAGAAAATGTAAAGAAAGCAAAACAAAATCTAGGTTGGAAATATGAAGAACCTTTCACTATACCAGATGAAGTTTATGATGTATTTTCTGAAATAAAAAATAGAGGGCAGGGGTTAGAGAAAAAATGGAATGAAACAGTTTCGTTCTTTAAAAATGAATTTCCTGAAAAAGCACAAATTCTAGATGAATTTACCAAGCAACAAATTTCTAAAAGTTGGGAGGAAATTTTTAAAGAGATTTCCTTTGATAATAAACCACTAGCTACTCGAAAAGCTTCGCATAAAGTACTAAATGCATTACACTCCAGTGTTCCACAATTCATTGGAGGTGCCGCAGATGTCAGCTCATCAACAAAAGCGACAATTGACGGTTCTCCGGCGATAACGGCTTCTGATTTTTCCGGCGCCAACATTTATTTTGGCGTTAGAGAATTTGGGATGGCAGCTATCGCTAATGGATTAACATTGCATCATTTTTTGCCTTTCATTAGTACTTACTTTATTTTTTCTGATTATATGAAACCAGCTGTCCGTTTAGCTGCTTTGATGGGGTTACCTGTTACTTATGTGTTTAGCCATGATAGTATTGCTGTTGGTAAAGATGGCCCCACACATCAACCGGTTGAACAATTAGCAGCTTTTCGTTCAATGCCTAATCTTCAAGTGATTCGTCCCGCCGATGGCAATGAAACAATAGGAGCTTGGAAAATGGCTTTAGGACAAACGACAAAACCGACAATGCTGGTGCTGGAAAGACAAGCAACTGCGCCAGTAACTCATTCACTAGAACAAGCGATCGAAGGAGTGAGACGTGGTGGCTATATTGTTTCAGAGGCTGAAAAGCCTGCAGGATTATTAATTGCTACAGGTTCAGAAGTTTCTCTGGCACTGGAGGCTAAAGACGTTCTTGCTAAGGAAAATATCCATGTAAATGTTGTTAGTTTACCTTCATGGGACTTGTTCGAATTACAAGATGAAGAATATAAAGAAAAAGTCTTACCTAAAAATTTAACCAAACGCTTAACAATTGAAATGGCATCTAAATTAGGTTGGAGAGAATACGCGGGTAGTGATGGGAAGATTATGTCAGTAGATTCTTTTGGTTATTCTGGCGATCCTGAAGAAGTAATGGACGCTTTCGGATTTACTGTCGAACAGGTTGTGAGTGAATTTAAATCATTATAATAACTATGTATTTTAATGCTATGACATTTATGAGATATTAACGCACAAGGCTCTTTGTAGTTTTTAGTAATTAAGAAAATGGGGATCTATTTACTTTTATTTTTAACAACGTAATTAATAGCAAACGTAATAGACCCTTCATTTTCAAAGTTGTTTAACAATTGAATGAAAGGGCTTACTATAATTTTAACTATTAGTAAAGATCAAGATAGTAATGAAATAGAACGGGTCAAGAGGAATTAATAATTACGCAAATTCATTAAAATAAGGTGAAATATAAAGAAAACTACTTAGCATTTTTAATTAAAAAAGAAATAAAAAAACTTACAATATAAGGAGTGAAATAATTGGATAACAACTCAAGTGGTAAATCTTTACGCATAAAGTTACAAAAATTTGGATCTACCTTAGCTTCTATGGTTATGCCTAACATAGGAATATTTATCGGCTGGGGAATACTAACTGCGCTATTTTTTCCTGATGGTTGGTTTCCCAATGAATATTTGGCAGAGCTAATTGATCCTACCATGAAATATTTAATACCAATACTAATTGGTTTTACTGCCGGTTATAACTTATATTCTTTTCGCGGTGGGGTTATTGGAGCGCTTGCTACAATGGGAGTAGTTATAGGTGCTGATATTAATATGTTAATAGCGGGTATGATAATGGGACCTTTAGCTGCATGGTTAATGAAAAAAACCGACAATTTTTTAAAACCAAAAACCAAGTCCGGTTTAGAAATGTTAGTAGATAATTTTAGTCTTGGAATTCTTGGATTGTTATTGATGATTTTTGGTTATATGGCAGTTGAACCAATTATGAGCGTAATACTAACAGTATTAAGTGCAGGTGCTACATGGGCTACAGAAAAGTCTTTAATACCGTTAGCAGGTTTAATTGTTCCGCCAGCTCAAGTCTTGTTTTTAAATAATGCAATTAACCATGGCATAATGATACCTTTAGGAATCCTAGAGGCGTCTGAGGTTGGAAAATCTATTTTATTCTTTGTGGAAGCATTACCTGGCGGTTGGGTTGGTCTTTTGCTAGCGTATATCTTTTTTGGTGTAGGAGTTGCTAAAAAAACTGCCCCAGCAGCATTATTAATTTTCTTTTTTGGAGGGATAGGAGAGCCTGGATTTCCTTTTGCTTTAATTAATCCTTTAACCATTATCGGGCCAATGCTTGGAAGTACTACTCAGTTATTGATTGCTGGTTTGCTAAATGGCGGCTTAATTGGCCCCCTTGCTCCAGCCAGTATTTTTACATTTCTATCTATGACGCCGCAAGGTTCTTATTTGGCAAATTCTTTAGCATATATAGGCGGTATATTAGTTTCTTTTGTTGTAGTAGCGTTTATACTTAAGAAGACAACAAAGCAAAACAAAGAAGATGAAATATTAGAGGTAAGTAATGAATTAGAAACCAAAGATATGAGTAAAGGAAATTACAATGAAAACCCGAGTGGTAATAATGGAGTTAATGATATAAGTACCGTTACGAAAGCTCCTATTAGAAAAGTTATATTTGCTTGTGATGCTGGTATGGGATCAAGCGCCATGGGGACTTCGATGTTAAAAAAAAGAATTGAGAACGCTAAGTTAGATGTAGACATTAAAAATGTTTCAATTAATAATATTCCAGAAGACTATGATTTAATAATTACAAATAAACAACTGGAAGACAGGGTGAGGTCATTGACGAATCAATATGGAAATAATGTAATTACAATAGAAAGTTTCCTTGATGAAGAGGAGTACAAGAAAATTATTGCTCATATTAAAGAAAGCCATGGAATAAAGTAGTGTAAAATTCTAAAAAATAAGCAAACGTATTCTAAGGTTTAGAAAAAAGGTGGACTCTAAATGGAACCAATTATTGATGAAAAAAATATTATAATTAATCCGAATATTTCCAACAAGGAAGATGCGATTAAACTTGTTGGAAATATATTGGTAAACAATGGTTACGTTGAAGAAGAATATATTGATTTAATGTTTGAAAGAGAAAAAAGTACTTCTACTTATATAGGAAATAATATAGCTATACCACATGGTATTGAAAGTTCTAAAAAAATAATTAAACATTCTGGGATATCTTTAATTCAGCTCCCTAATGGAATCGACTACGATGGTAATACAGTCCACATAGTTATGGGAATAGCTGGAAAAAATAATGAACACTTAAATATGCTCTCTCAAATAGCAGAAACATTTATGGACATTGATAATGTTAGTGCAGTTAAAAATGCGAAAACAAAAAGAGAAATTTTAAATCTACTCGCAGTAAATATGGATGAGGTGAACAATTAGACTATGAAAAGCAGTGTATTTAACGGTAAAGAATTTGACATCGTAGAACAAGACATTCCAGAATTATTAGAGGGGGAAGTGTTAATCAAAAATAGTGCTTGTGGAATTTGCGGTTCTGATATAGGGAGGGCAAAAAATGGAGAAGCACAACCTGGGAAAGTGCTTGGACATGAATTTTCTGGAAAAATTATCAACATTAATGGTTCATCGGGTAGTTTCCAAATAGGTGATAAAGTTATCGGGGCTGTACACGCACCTTGCTATACTTGCCATGAGTGTCTAAGAGGTCATACTACAAAATGCGAAAAATGGAACAAATATAATATTAATCCAGGTGGATTCTCAGAGTATTTTAAAGTCAGTATTAACTTATTAGAAAGAACTTTCTTTAGGATTCCTGAAAATGTTTCTCTAGAAAAAGCAACTTTGGGAGAACCTATTGCATGTTGTATTAGAGCTCAAAAATTAGTAAATCACAATCCGGGCGATAATGTATTAATAATTGGTGCTGGAACAATTGGAAACATACACTTGTGCTTATCTAGGTTAAAACAACCTGGTAAAGTTATAGTTACTGATATCTCTAATGAAAAATTAGAGTTATCTTCTAACATAGGAGCAGATTACACTATTAATAATAAAGAAAATAATCTAAAAAAGAAGGTTCTGGATTTAACTGAAGGTTTTGGACCAGATATAATTTATGTATGTGCTCCAGTGCCAGAACTAATAACCGAAGCTGTTGAACTTGTAAGAAATGGTGGGGCTGTGTGTGTATTTGCGCCGGTATATAATAATAATGTTCCTATAGATTCTATGAGATTAATTAATAATGAAATTAAAGTTTTTGGGACATACAGTCTCGATCCAAGTAATTTAGGTGAAGCCTTGGTACTATTGGATCAAAAATTAATACCATCCGAGCTGTTTTTAACCCATGAATTTCCACTAGTTAATTTTAACGAAGCATTTGAAAATGCTCAAATAGATGTAGGAAAAGACGGAAATGTTTCACTTAAAACACTAATTAAATTTGATTAGAACGGAGAAATAATGAATTCTTAGTTTCGCTATCTTTAGTATTTTTACTCAATCTAGGTTAAAATGGAGAAAATACACTATTTATTTACAAATATAACTAAAGAGAGTGATAAAAGTGTTCACAAATCAATTTGCTTATGCCCAAGAACGTAAAAATAAAATACTGTCTCTATTAGAAACACAAAATAGAGTTCAAGTTTCAGACTTGGTAGAATTGTTTCAGGTGTCTGGAAGCACCGTGCGCACGGACTTGCGTGAATTAGAAAAAGAACAGCAATTAATTAGAACACACGGTGGTGCTATTCCTATGAACCAACGTAGTTTTGAGGATTTTCCTGGTTCTCGTGAAGTGACAGAAGGAAAGAAGAAAATTGCTAAAGCTGCGGTAAACTTAATTGATGATGGGGATTCGATTGCGATCGATACAGGAACTTCTTGTCTGACTTTTGCTGAAGCCCTTGCGCATTCCCAAAAAAACAAGCTTAAAATTGTCACCTATGATTTACATATTGCTACGTATTTAAGTGAAAATACAGACTATGAGATTGTTTCTGTTGGTGGTGTCGTGAGAAATGGCTTCGAATATAGTGCGGGGGAATTTACCATTAACCAATTAAAAACATTTTTAGTAGATAAAGCAATCATTGCTACCACCGCTTTTACCACTTTGAATGGTTTTTCGACACCTAATGTCACTATTGCTGAATTAAAAGCTGGTTTATTTGAAATTGCTCGAAAGAAAATTGTTCTTTGCACTAAAGAAAAGATTGGGAAAGATAGCTTTAAAGTATTTGCTAACACAGAACAAGCGAATGTCTTGATTGTTGATGAAGAATTAGTGGAAAAACAACAAAAGTTACTCAAAGATAAAAAGGTTCATTTGTTAATGACAGATTAATGATAAAAAGAATTTTAGCTAAGCTGACAGTTAAAATTCTTTTTTGTTATAAATGAGAATAAAAGCAAAAACCTTTCGTTTGCTTTTATTTATTGACAATGTAAAAGTGAATGCTATGATGAAACCGTAAACAAAAAAAGGAGGACGTAAAATGACAGTAGATATGACCGTTGAAAAACTCGCAAACAAAATCGATCACACACTATTGAAGGCAGACGCGCAAGAAGCTGATTTTGAGAAATTGTGTCAGGAAGCACGAGAATATGGGTTTAAGATGGTGGCTATTAATTCGGCACCTGTTGCTTTATGTAAAAAATTATTGCAGGGGAGTTCGGTTTATGTTGGTGCAGCAATTGGCTTTCCTTTAGGACAAACAACTATTGAGACCAAAGCTTTTGAAACAAAAGAAGCGATTGAAAACGGTGCTGATGAAATTGATTATGTCATTAATATTTCGAAGTTGAAAGATGGCGATTTTAGTTATATTGAAAAAGAAATGAAAGCTATTGTAGATATCTGCAAAAATAAAGGTATTCTTTCAAAAGTTATTCTGGAAACTTGTTATTTAACCGATGAGGAAAAGAAAAAAGTATGTGAGATAGCAAAAGAAATTCAACCAGATTTCGTCAAAACTTCTACAGGTTTTGGTTCGGCTGGTGCAACGGTAGCGGATGTCCAATTAATGAAACAAATAGTGGGAAATAAAGTAAAAGTCAAAGCAGCAGGTGGTATCCGTGATTTGAAAACCGCCAAAGAAATGATTGAAGCTGGAGCTGAGCGATTAGGCATGAGTGCGGGTGTCAAGGTAGTTGAAGAATACCAAAACGAGAGAGGATAAAATTAGATGGTCAATATTTGTTTAATTGGGACAGGGCGGGCTGGTATGATCCACGGCAGAAATATGGTTAAAAAAATTAAGTATGCAGAACTGTCCGCTTTGTGTGATCCTATGGAAGAAAACTTACAAAATGCACAAGCAGAATTAGCAGTCAAATATACTTATCAAGATTATCAAGAGGCCTTAGCCAATGATGAAATTGATGCAGTGATTATTGTGACACCAACCGCTTATCATAAAGAAATCGCGATTGCTGCGGCTAAGGCAAAAAAACATATTCTATGTGAGAAACCACTTGCTATGGACGAACAAGAATGTAAAGAAATTATAAGTGAAGCCCAAAAAAATAACGTGAAGTTACAAGTCGGTTTCATGCGTCGCTTTGATGTTAGCTTTCAAGAAGCAAAGAAGGTAATTGATAGCGGAGAAATTGGGGATGTTGTATTAGTCAAATCATTAACTCATGGACCAAGCAAACCCAAAGAATGGATGTATGATATTTCACTTAGTAGTGGACCAATCGGTGAAGTAAACAGTCATGATTTGGATACCTTAAGGTGGTTTGCCAACGACGAAGTTGCAAGTATTTATGCCATTGGCGGCAATTTCCGTTCACCTGAAATGGGTGGGCAGTACCCTGATTATTATGACACGGTTTCAATGAATTTAAAATTTAAAAATGGCATTTTAGGCGCTATTGATGGCGCTCAGTATGTGCAATATGGTTATGATGCTCGTGCCGAGATTTTAGGAACTAACGGTAGTATTTTGATTGGTGATCAAGGGAAAAATAATTTATTTGTCGCCAATAAAAATCACCAAATCACTCATTCTACCATGAATAGCTGGACATACCTTTTTCGAGAAGCTTATGTAAAAGAAGATCAAGCTTTTGTTGATTGTATCATGGAAGATACGATGCCCCTGGTTACAGGATACGATGGTTTAATGGCTGTTAAATTGGTTCACACCGGTTTAACCTCTTTATTAAACAACAAGATTGAATACTTATAATCAAAAAAGGAAGTGTAGAATGAAAACAGTACAGCTTTATGAAAAAGAAAAAATACATGTGGATGATGTAGAGAGACCGGTCATAAATGAAAATGAAATACTATTAAAAGTGAAGGTCGCTTCTCTTTGTGGTACTGACGTACGAATGTACAAAAATGGCGCTGCAGGTGTTAATGGAGACCATCCTTTAACATTGGGGCATGAAATTTCTGGAATTATTGAAGAAGTAGGGAACCATATTACTTCTTATAAAGTGGGTCAAAAAGTTGCTGTGGCGCCAAATATTGGTTGTGGTAACTGTGATCAATGTGTTAGTGGAAACACTCATTTATGTGCCAACTATCGAGCTTTTGGTATTCATTTAGCGGGCGGTTTTGCCGAGTATTTAAAGGTCCCTGAAAAAGCCATTCAACAAGGAAATATTACACTTTTAGCTAATAGCACTTCTTTTGAACAAGGAGCTCTAATTGAGCCTTTTAGTTGTGTATTTAATGGTCAAGAGATCGCTGGCGTTTTTCCTGGAGACTCAGTTTTGATTATCGGTGGAGGACCTATCGGCATTATGCACGCGATGCTAGCTTTTAGCAAAGGAGCGAGTCAGGTGATTTTAAACGATCATCATGAAAGTCGCATGGAAGCAGCTAGAAGAATTTTACCCCAATTAACAACTTTATCAGGTGGGGATTTAGCGGATAAAATCGCTGAAAAGACACAAGGAAAAGGAGTGGATCTTTGCATAGTCGCAGCACCTTCACCACAAGCACAAACAGAAAGTATACATTATATGGCAACAAACGGTCGTTTACTTTTCTTTGGAGGTCTACCTAAAGATCGCGAAAATGTACCATTAAATACTAATACTTTGCATTATAAGCAATTACAGATTTTTGGCTGTACTAGAGCAAGCTTATCATCTTATCGTAGATCTGAAAAGTTGATTGCTAGTGGACAGGTACCGATTGAGCGACTAATTACCAATAGGTACCCACTAAAGAAATTTAAACAAGCGTTGGAAAATGCTGAAAAATCGGTTGGCTTGAAAAACGTGGTTGTGTTTGAATGATAGTTATAATTGGGCCTTTATTTTTTAGAAAACATAAATAAAATTACTAGCATAAAATAGTGAGTAAAAATAACAATTTTTTACTCGCTATTTTTTTATTCAAAATTAAGAAAACGCTTTACTTTATTTAAGTAATAATTTAAAATGAAATTATAACGAAAATAAAATCAAAATAAAACGAAAATAAAGTGGTGTATTTCTATGGAAAATTACGAAAGACTGAATGATATTTTTTCTTATATTGACAAAAAGGAAAAAGTTACAACAAAAGAATTATCTTTAAATTTTGGAGTAACTGAACAAACAATTAGGAACGATTTAACATTGCTTGAAAAGGATGAAAAAGTTATACGAGTACACGGAGGTGCAAAACTAGTAAATAGTGAGACTGCTTTTGAGGAACGATTAACACAAAATGTTGAGGAAAAGAAAATATTAGGTAAATATGCATCTACACTAGTAAACGAAGGCGATATTATTTTTTTAGATGGTGGTACAAGCATGTTGTACTTAGTTGAATATCTTCCTGAAAATATTAAGGTTCGTGTTATTACTACAAGTCTTCCGATAGCAGATAAATGTAGTGCATTAAAAAATGCTGAAGTCTATTGCTTAGGAGGTATGTTAAATAAAAAAACAAAAGAAATGTATGGACCAAAAGCTGTTGAAGATGTTTCTCGCTTAATAGCAAATAAAGCTTTCATTGGTGTTAGTGGATTTTCTTTAGAAAACCAATTTACAGAAAATAACGTTCTTTCATTGGAAGTCAAACAGAAGTTTTTACCTTCAGTACAGACTAAAGTAGTTATTGCAGATTCGCAAAAGGAGAATAAAATTGGTATAGAACGCGCATTTAACTTTAATGATATAGATATTTTTATTACTGGAAAAAAAGTTTCTAAAACTTTTTTGGAAAAATCAGCTAATTTAATGGAGGTGATTACTAAATAGATATAAAAATTAAATTAATAAAGGAGGTGATAAAATGAGTGAAAATTTAGTCAAAAAGGATATTATTTTTAATGATTGCCTTTTTGATGACCAAGAAGTTTTTTTTAGGAACGCAGCAGCTACGCTTGAAAATAAGGGGTACGTTACAGGTTCTTTTTATGAGGCTATAAAAAAAAGGGAGAAAAATTATCCAACTGGACTACAGCTGGAAAACTTGTCAATTGCTATTCCGCATACAGATCCAGAAAATGTTGTTGAATCTTTTGTGGCTGTGTACAAACTTATAAAACCAATAGAGTTTATTCAAATGGCTACTGATGATAAGAAGATAAAAAGTGAGGTGGTATTAATTTTGGGGATTAAGGACCCCAAAGAACAGGTAGGTTTGTTGTCTCAAATCATAGAATTATTTAGTAATAAAGGATTTGTTAAACGCTTGAAAAAAGCAGATAAAAAAGAACTGTACGAACTATTTAAAATATTATAGGAGATGATAAGTATGAAAAAAGTAGTTGTAGCATGTGGAAGTGGGGTTGCAACCAGTCAAACTGTTGCGTCAAAAATTGATAGGTTACTGAAGGAAAACAGAGTCAATGCTCAGGTTGATGCGGTTGATATTAAATCGATTAAGACATTTATTAAAAATGCAGATGCGTATGTATCTATAACACCAACAAACGAAGACTATGGAGTTCCAAAATTTGATGGAGTGAAATTTTTAACGGGTATGGGGATGGATGAAGAGCTTAAAAAATTGATTGAAGAGTTAAAAAAGTAAAAAGAAAGCGAGGAGAAAAACATGCTGGAGACAATAGCTAATATATTTCAATATATTTTGGATCTTGGGCCAAGTGTTTTTGTTCCCATAATTATGCTAACTATTGGACTAGTTGCCAGGATGAAATTTAAAGATGCATTTAGTGCTGCTTTGATTTTCGGAGTTGCATTTGCGGGGATAAATTTAGTTGTAGATTTTATGCTGGATAATATAACCCCTGCTGCACAGGCATTTGCAAAAAATACTGGAATCAACCTAACTGCAGTTGATGGAGGATGGACAACTGGTGCGTCAATAACTTGGGCGTGGAGATATTCTTTTATAGCTTTTCCTATAACGATAATAATCAATTTAATTATGCTAATTTTGAATTGGACAAAAACCTTGAATGTTGATATGTGGAATGTTTGGGGGAAAGCTTTTGCTGCTGTAATGGTAACATATATTTCTGGGAATATTTATCTAGCTTTTATCGTTGTAGCCATACAAGTTGTTGTCGAGTTAAAGGTCGGCGATTTGTGGGCTAAAGAAATTGAAGAATTAACTGGGATACCTGGTGTAACTTTACCACATCATATGACCCTTATTGCATGTCTTTTATATCCGATAGATAAATTAATGGATAAAATTCCTATCTTTAATAAACAAATGGACGTTGCTGCGTTAAAGGAAAAAATTGGAATTTTTTCTGAGAATCATGTCATGGGATTTATCGTTGGAACGATTCTTGGGTTAATAGGTGGCTATACAATTGCTGAAGCCCTAATTTTAGGGGTTAACGCAGCTGCTGCATTAACATTATTTCCAATGGTTTCTAAACTATTTATGCAAGCATTGTCTCCTATATCAGATGCTATTTCTGAGTTTATGAAAAGTAAATTTAAAGATAGGGAACTGTATATCGGGTTAGATTGGCCAATTCTTGCAGGAAGTAACGAAATTTGGGTGTTAGCTATATTGTTGATACCATTTGAATTATTATTTGCAGTAATTTTACCTGGCAACGAAGTACTTCCTTTCGCTGGTTTAATAAACTTATCTATTATCGTTGCTGCATATTTATTAGGAAGAGGAAACATCTTGAGAATGCTAGGTTATGGCATAATAACTACACCAGTTTTTCTGTATATTGGGACCTATTTTTCTCCCTATATCACTCGATTAGCTCAAGACACAGGCGCAATAAATGTAAGTGAAGGTACGATGCTTGGTTGGGCCACAATTGAGAATGGTGAATTTAAATTTGCTTTTGCCAATGCGATGGCAGGTCATTGGTGGGGCATTCTATTAGCTGTCGTTTGGATTGGTTTATTTATTATTTTTTACAGAGGACGCAGTAAAGAGGATGCTAAACGTTATGCGGAAACCGACTAATATTTATTCAAAAATTTTTTGGTATTCGTCATTAATTTTAGCAGCATGTTTACTTATTTATGGTATTCATTCTGAAAGTATACTTTTTACAGGAATCTCATTAATTATTGGAGTACTTTTTAGATATTTTGGAAATGATGTAATTTTTTCAGAATTAGATAAAAGGTTGGAAAGGAATAGAAATCATGATTTACACAGTAACCCTAAGCCCAGCAATAGACAATATTATAAAAACAAATGAAACGTTAACAAGAGGAAAAAACAATCGTATTTCTGGAAAAACACTGGATGTTGGGGGTAAAGGCACCCATGTTTCTGTAGGTCTAACTTTACTAGGAGAAGAAAATATTTGTACGGGAATTACAGGTAAAAAGGATATTGAAGTGTTAATGGACTTGTTAAGACAGTATCATGTTAAAGCTTCTTTCTATACGGCTTCCCAAAAAGAGGTAAGAAATAATTTTGTTTTAACTGATCAAAGTGGTAAAGGCAGTTTTATGATTACGGATTATGGTTTTGCTTTAACAAAAGAAATGGTAGAAAGTTTTTTTCTAAAAAACTTAGATTCATTAAATAGTTCAGATACAGTAATAATATCTGGTAATCCTAGTATGTACACACCAACCGAAGTGTTTCGTTTATTTTTAGAAAAATTAGTGGAAAAAAATGTACGTATTGTTGCAGATGTATCGGATGTTTTTTTGTATGAAGTATTGAAAAAAAAGATTTATTTAATAAAACCTAATCAATATGAGTTTTCTGACATGGTGGGAGAAGAAGTTCATACTCTAGAAGACTGTATAAGAGCATACAAAAAAAATTATACGAAATTACAAAATGTTGAACATATAAGCGTTTCACTTGGGATAGGAGGTTCAGTATTTCTATCAAAAGAGCAAATTTATACTTTTACTCCCCCTCAGGTCAAAACGATTAATGATACAGGAAGCGGTGATGCGTTTTTATCCGGCTTAGTCTTTGGTCTGTTAAAAGGATACTCTATAGAAGATATAGGTGTTCTAGCGACTGCTATTGGAGCATCTAAAGCAGAAGAGGAAAAAAGTACAGGTTTTTCAACTGAAAGAGTCAAGGATCTCAAGTCTCGTGTTATTTATAAAAAGATAGGATAGGTGAAGAATTTGTTATATTTAAATGAAAGAACAAAATTATGTAAATACGTAAAAAAAATGTACGAAAGGAAATTTACAAACTCAGCTGGAGGGAATGTCAGTATAAAAGTTGATGGAGGAAAATATTTCTTAATGACACCGACACTAATGTCTCAAAATTATCTTTGTGATTTAAGGCCAGAACAAATACTTGTCATTGATAGACAAGAGAACATAGTAGAAGGTGAAGGTGGAATTACTAGGGAAATAAACATGCATATGGCTAGTTATGAAGAAAACCCTAATATAGGAAGCATAGTACATGCTCATGCTTTGAATTCGATGGTTTTTGCTTGTTTAGGACTCGAAATGCCAAATATAAGTGAAGCATCAGAAAAATTAGGCAGAATAAATTGTCTAGAATATCAGCCTGCCACAACTCCTGAATTAGCGAAAATAGTAAGAAAAGAAGTAAAAAAAGATCAAACCATACCAAAAGCGTATTTGCTAAGAAAACATGGTGTTTTAGTAGTTGGCGCTACTTTAGAAAAAACATACGATATGCTTGAACGACTAGAATGGAATGCTTATATCGCAAAAGAATATCTCATTTTCAAACAAATCGGGGTTCCTGGTATGGATGACCTTAATAGTTAAGAGTATAACACAAAAGAAAAATTAAAAAAATTTATTCTTTTTAAAATTTAAATGCCTGTTAGTAAAGGTAGACCTTATTTAGTCTGCCTTTACTAAAATTGTTATGAATGATCTTAGCATGAAAGGATGAAAATAATGGTTAAATATCCTAAAATTTATTTGGGTGTAGATAACTGTTTCGCTATTAAAAGATGGATTGAACCAGAGGATTGGATTCCTCTTATAAAAAATATGGGAATTAATATTGGAGAAGCATCTTTTGATAACGAAATTGATTTTTTATACTCACCTAGTTGGTATATTAATCAATGGTTTGAACGTTTAACGAGAGCCGAAAACAAAAACAACTTTACAGTTCGTGCATTTTATACAGGATACCAGTCATATCGAACCGCTGGTTTTGCACATCCCGAACCTAGAATGGCCGATAATTTAGTATTAAATTTTTTCCTTCCAGTTTTAAAAAAACTTGAAGAAACTAACAAATTTTTAGGATTATCGGTTCATACCTATCCTGAAAAAGTATTACAAGACCCACAAAGATTTTTTGATGTTCAAACACAAGTGATCAATTGCTATACAAAGCTAGTAGAGTATTCAAAAAAACATGGAAATACGCCAGTATGTATTGAACAAATGTATACTCCTGCTCAAACCCCATGGACAATAAAAACAAACTACGAATTTATAGAAAAAATTTATGAAAAAACGCATGGACCCATTTATACATCTATTGATGTCGGGCACATTATTGGACAAAAAAAGTATTCTAAACCAACCTCAGAGGTGCTACGGAAAAATTTAAAAGAAAAAGTGACGAGTAAAAATTTGAATATATGGCTTGGTGGCAATTATGTATATAATTTATGGGATAATTTACTTGATAGCAAAGAAAGCATAGTAAATAAAATAGACAAAGTACAAAGAGCTATGAAAGAATATGATTACCTCTTTTCAGAAACGCCAGAAAATTATAATCCCTATGAATGGTTAGAAAAATTATCTCCGTACTCGCCAATTATTCATTTACAGCAAACAGATGGTGTTAGTTCGCCTCATGCTCCTTTTACAAAAGAAAACAATAAAAAGGGAATAATAGAGGGAAAAAGGGTACTTAAATCTATTAAAGCATCCTATGATAAATTGGAACCATTTTCTGATAAGATGCCGCCTGCAACTAAAGAAATACTTCTTAACTTTGAAATATTTTCTTCTAATACAATGACTTCTTATGAAGTTATTAATAATGTACAGCAATCGATAGACTATTGGCGGAAGTTGATACCTTACGATGGGATGACAATTGATCAAATTGTCTCTCAGTTTTAAACTAATTATAATTTATCTCTAATATTCTTCAGTATAGGTAGAATGTTATGGTTAATCTTGACTTACTCTCAACGCATACGAATCCAGCAACACTCTAGCTAAAATAGATAAAGGTAGTCTTGATCTTACTTCATAATCTGGGAAAAAAGAACCTGTTGATTTAAAGCCCACAAAGGGTATTTCAATAAAAGATATCAAGGTTGAATAACGACTGGCGGTGATCAATATCGTCCCAATCTCTAGTTGGTAACAATTTTTGGCTGCTGTAACTAACTCTTTTGTCTCTCCGTTAAGGGAAATGAAAATCACCACATCGTCTTTAGTTAATTTTTTACTCATCGTTTTTATGATTTCCGGATCCGCATGTAATTCACAGTATTTTCCCGTAAGTTGGAATTTTACCATCATTTCTTGAGCTGTCATTTCTGAAAAACCTCGTGCAAAAATAATGACCCTTTTTGCCGCTTTAATCCTTTGAATCGCGTCTTCAATATTCCCTGTTTCGATCATATTAATAGTTCGAGTTACTTCTTGTTCATTTTTTAAAATAGCCGTTCGTATTCCTTGATCTACTTTGTCTAAAGAGGAAAAATTAATATCTTTATAAGACATTTCTTTTAAATGATGCTTAAAGGCTGTGAAACCCTCATAGCCTTTTTTCTTCATGGTACGAACAATTGTAGCGGTTGAGACGTTGGCTAATTCACTTAATTTGACAATAGAATAGTTGGGGATGTTTTGTATGTTTTCTTGAATAAAATCCCAAACATATTGTTCTGAATCACTGAGTCTATTTTCCATGAATGTACACGCTCCTTATAGTCTCTATCATAATATGAACAGTTCATTGCGTCTATTAAAAAGGGAAAAGATTGTAAAGGTTTTCTGTCTTATCTACTTATTTTGAACACTTTTACATATTTATATGCTGCATAATAAAAATCGAGGAGGAAGTGATCATGGCATTTTATACATGTACTTTAAATTTAGCAATTGATTTATTTATTGAAACAGATGAACTTAACCCTTTTGTTGTCAATCGTACAAAAGATGACGATATTCAAGCAAATGGAAAAGGCGTGAATGTCTCTCTTATTTTAAAGATGTTAGGGATCGATAGTACAGCCCTAGGTTTCCAAGCTGGTTTTACGGGAAACTATATTGAAGAATTTTTGCAAGAAAAACAGATCAATGCTGATTTTGTTGAAGTCCCGGGCTTTACTCGTATCAATGTTTTTACTCAAGTCAATCAAACAAAAGAAGAGTATAAGTTAGTAAATAAAGGACCGACAATTTCTAAAGAAGCTATCCAAAAGTTATTGGATCAAATCAGTGAATTACAGGCAGGAGATTATTTGTGTGTTTCTGGCAGTTTTCCCCAGGGCGTTCCTTCCTCGATTTTAGTGGATATTGCCAAGATCTGTTATGAAAGAAAAGTTCATTTAATTATTGATAGTAGTTATTTAGATGTGATGGATTGTCTAACTTATCAACCCTTTTTACTAAAACCTAATGAAGAAGAATTAGCTTTGTGGTTTGATAAGGAAGTTAAAACGCACGAGGATTATATTTTTTATGGTAGAAAATTATTGCAACAAGGCGCAAAAAACGTATTGATTTCTTTAGGTAGCGAAGGTGCGATTTTATTGAATAAAGAAGGTGTTTTTTGGGGAAATACGCCTAAAGGAAAAGTTGTAAATACCGCTTGTTCGGGTGATACATTACTAGGAACCTATTTGGCAGGTATTTTAAATGACAAAGCAATTGAGGATAATTTAAAACTTAGTTTGGCTGCTGGTAGTTCTACGGCTTTTCGTAAAGGTTTAACCGATTTTTCAGATGTTGATGACTTACAGACACAAATTACTATTCAAAAAGAGGAGTGATTTTTTATGGCAAAATACCAAATTGTTGGCGCAACAGGTTGTCCTACTGGTATTGCACATACTTATATGGCACAGGAAGCTTTACAACAAGCTGCCGAAAATAAAGATGTAACGATCAAAATAGAAACTCATGGGCAAGTTGGTATCGAAAATGAACTGACTGCTCAAGAAATAGCAGATGCTGATGCTGTAATTATTGCAGCGGATAAAGATGTACAAAAAGAACGTTTTGCAGGTAAAAGAGTGATTAATGTTGCTGTGGGCAGAGGGATCAAGGAAGCCGATCAGCTAATTGATGACGCATTAGCAGGTAAAGGAGAAGTTTTAGAAGGAGAAAATACGCAAGAAGGACATGCTGAGCCTGCAAAAGAACAAGAGAAACAAAACAATAGTATTGGTCGCGATATCTATAATAATTTGATGAATGGCGTTTCACATATGCTACCATTTGTGGTCGCTGGTGGTATTTTGATGGCGGTTTCCTTTGCGATTTGGGGCGTTTATTCAGCGGAACCGGATAGTTCGCAATATAATGAAACAGCAGCAATGATCAAAGGTATCGGCGATATGTCGATGGGCTTAATGGTCCCTGTATTATCTGCTTATATCGCTGAAGGAATTGCGCAACGTCCTGGTTTGGCTGTCGGTTTTGTCGGTGGTTTAATTGCTGATGACGGCGGTACTGGATTTTTAGGTGGTATCTTGTCTGGTTTTCTAGCAGGTTATTTCATGCTGGCTTTGAAAAAGTTATTTGCTAAAATGCCTAAGTCACTAGACGGCTTAAAAGCAATTTTCCTTTATCCAGTGATTGGTGTTGCCGTTGTTGGCGTGATTATGTGGCTTTTAAGTGGACCAATGGAAGCAATCAACCAAGGGATGATGGATTTTCTGGTTAATTTTGAAGGTTCAAATCCTTTAATTTTAGGAATCATTATTGGATGTATGTCAGCCTTTGATATGGGTGGACCTCTTAATAAAGCTGCTTATGTAACAGGAACATTTTTACTAGCACAAGGAAATAGTGGCTTTATGGCAGGGGTTTCTGCGGCATGTATCGCGCCACCACTGATTACAGGATTTGCTTCACTATTTTTTGGCAAATATTTTGAGAAAAATGATCGTAACGCTGGTTTTGTCAACTTTATTTTAGGATCCACACACATTACAGAAGGTGCGATTCCGTTTGCCACAAAAGATCCGCTGCGTAATATTCCGATTTTTATGCTAGGTTCTTCTATTGCGGCGGTATTGACTTATATGTTTAACGTCCAAGTACCAGCACCACATGGCGGCTTCTTAGTATTACCAGTCGTAACTGGAAAAGCCGCTTGGGTATTCTCCATTTTACTAGGTTCAATTATTGCAGGCCTATTATTTGGGTATAAACAAAAAAGATTCGCAGAAAAAAATAAGACGATAGAAAGTGAGGCAGCATAATGGAACAATCTATTAAAAAAGAAAATATTTTTTTGAATCAAGCGTTAAAAACACAAGATGAGGTATTTCAATTTTTGGCAAAACAGGCAGTAAACGCTGGTATTGCAACAGATGAAAAAGCCGTTTATCAAAAATTTCTCGATCGGGAAAAAGAAAGTACAACAGGGATGATGGATGGTTTTGCTATACCTCATGCAAAAGATGAATCTATTAAAGATGCTGAAGTTATCATCGTTTATCCTGATAATGAAATTGAATGGAATAGTATGGATGGCAGTCTTACAAAATATGTGATCGCCTTGTTTGTTCCCGATTCTGAAGCAGGAACGACTCATTTGAACCTTTTATCCACATTGGCACGTTTATTGATGCGATCTGAAGTGACGGATAAATTAAAAAATGCTCAATCAGCTTCAGAAATCGCTGAAGTATTGAATGACAATATCGCTTAAATTGAAAAAGGGAGATGGTTTACTTATGAATAAACAAGAACATTTACAACATTTAATGAATGAAGACGGTGTGATTAGTGCTTTAGCTATCGACCAAAGAGGCGCGATGAAAAAAATGATCGCGCCTTTCAAAGAAGCTGAAGCGGATGATATCGTTCATTTTAAAAGTCTAGTTTCAACTGAGTTGACGCCTTATACTTCTTCTATATTGTTAGATCCAGAATATGGCTTGCCTGCAGCAGGGAAAAAAGCAGATACCAGTGGTTTACTACTCGCTTATGAAAAGTCCGGTTATGATGCAACGACGCCTGGCAGATTACCTGATTTATTGGATGATTGGTCTGTTCATCGTTTGAAAGAAGCTGGTGCAGATGCTTGTAAATTTTTACTTTATTATGATGTGGACGAAGATGAAGCAATTAATAAGCAAAAGCATGCATTTATTGAACGAATCGGGTCAGAATGTATCGCAGAAGAATTGCCATTCTTTTTAGAACTTGTTTCTTATGATGCAACAGGTATGGATGTAAAAAGTGCGGATTATGCAAAGGTTAAACCTCATAAAGTTAATGAAATGATGAAAGAATTTTCTGCTGAAAAATATCATGTAGATGTATTAAAAGTGGAAGTCCCAGTAAATATGGCTTTTGTCGAAGGCTATAGCGATGGAGAAGTTGTTTATAGTAAAGAAGAAGCAGCTGCTTATTTTGTTGAACAAACCAATGCAACTGACTTACCATTCATCTTCTTAAGTGCTGGGGTATCAGCAGAATTGTTCCGAGATACCTTACGATTGGCAAAAGAAGCAGGTTCCACTTTTAACGGTGTATTATGTGGCCGAGCAACCTGGGCTGATGGCGTGCCAGTCTTCGTACAAAACGGCGAACAAGCCGCTATCGAATGGCTCCAAACTCAAGGAAGACAAAATATTGTTGAATTAAATGAAGTATTAAAGGTGACAGCTACACCTATTAAATAAAGGAAATGGTTACTGTGAAAGGTGTTCACGGTAACCATTTTTTATATTTTCAACATTATTGTGATACATGTTTTAAACAGAAATTTAAAATGCCTAAGCAACGATCATAAAACAATAAAAGAATCACACTGATTTCCCAGACTACTGTTCTTAAGCTGATTTAGTCTCATTACTCTTAAATTCTAATGTTCTTAATGCTTGTTAACCTCATTGTTTTAGCGTTTCTATGTTCTTATTTCTTCAAAAAAGTTCTTTTTTGTATCAAATAAAGAGACTAAGAGCACTACTTTTAGAAACTACTGTTCTTAGCTAACTTTAGTTTCATTACTTTCACATTTCATTGTTCTTAATTAGCAATAGTCACATTGTTTTTTGAATTTGTTGTGCTTAGGAAAGCGAAAGACTAGAACAATATGACAAAAGTGCTGATTTTGTTCTAGTCTTTATGTTTATTGTTTTAATTCTAGTTATTTATAATTCTTTAAAATCTTTTTTTGAGGAATTATCCATTAACTCAAAGACATAATTTAAAGTACCGCTTTCCCACAAACAAAGTTCTTCTTGCATTCTTTCATATTCTCGTTTAGAAAGTAAGATAACGCCTTCATTTTCGTTTTCGTTATTATTCATTGTAATTTCCAACGGTGTATTTTCTTTGCTTACTTTATCAATTGTTTTAAATAATTCTTTTTTAAGTTCTGTTATTTCTATGGATTCCAATTTTATCACCTTTCTGACATGTACATTATGTGGCAGGTTTTTGAAAGTGTCAATCCTAGCTACTAGTTATTTTGATGGCGCCTCAGCAATTTTAAGCATCTAAAAAAGTATTTATATTAACATGATAAAAGTACAAATATACTACATTAATTAGGGAAATGTGGTATATTTGTACTGAATAGAGGTGAATATTATGAATACTTTATTATTAAAATTATTTGATAAGCATGAAGGAACTTTGATTCGTTCCGATCTAGAAAAATATGATATAAGCCCAAGTTCTTTGACTAGAGCTATAAAAAAACGATGAAGTTCAAAAAATTGCAAGCGGTGTTTATACTTTAAGAGATACTTTTCCAGATGAATATTGGTATCGACAAAGGAAATTTTCTAGAGGTATTTATTCTCATAAATCTGCTTTAATTTTGCATAATTTAACAGATTTAAATACAGGAGAATATACCATGACATTTCCAAGAGGTTATCGTAATGAAAACTTGGAACATTATTATATTCAACCTTATTACGTAAATCCTGAAATAGTTTCTCTTGATGCTGAAAAAATGAAATCCCCAAAAGGAAATGAAATTTGGGTTTACTCAAAAGAAAGAACATTAATAGATATTTGGAATCCAAAACTTAAGTTTGATACAACTACTAGGTTAGAAGCCCTAAAACGATATATAGATTTACCAGATAGAAAAGTTCATCGTATTGCTATATTAGAAAAAAAGATTGGAAAACGTGATGAATTACGACAAGCAATGGAGGTGCTACTGTAATTGAAACGAAAACAGTTAACAGATAAAGTGAAAAACTTAGCAAAAGAAATGGATGTTCCAGCTGAATTGGTTCGACGGTACTATGTACTGGAAAAAATATTAGAATTGATTAGTACATCAAAATATAAAGAAAAGTTTATGTTAATCAGAATTTATCGAAACGTATTGAAACCAAAGTTTTGATTATTATCTATGCTCCGATTATGGCAAGAATCTAAATATTACGTGTGAACCCATTTTTTACATTAAAGAAGAAATGAATGAATTTGAATATACGGATTCTTTGAAACATATCTTTTTTCAAGCTTATGATTACGATAAAAAGTTGCCTGATATTTCATTAGAAGAAGGTGAGGAGGCATTAGATATTTCAACATTAGAAGCTTTTATCCGAAATGACAAGGTAAGAATTTATTTTGATTTGAATGCTGATGAAGAAAAGTTTGTAGTTTTTAGGAGAAACGAAGATGATATTGAAGAAAATAAATATTGTATCAAGATAGAAACACAAGTAGCTGGTGACAAACAGAAACTAAAAATGCTAGTGAATATTATAGATCAGATAATGGCTGACTCAATGAAGCTAGATGCAATAAAAAAAGAAAAGAATACAAGTTACAGCCATTTCTTGATCAATTAAAAACCACTCTGTTATTTCAATTAACGGAGTGGTTTTTAAAGGTCTTAACCCCAGTATTCTTCTGCGATCTTTTGTCCTTGGTTAATTTTATGCCATTGTTGTTCCATGGAAAGTTCATTTCCGTTATCACAAGAAGCAAAGCCGCACTGATGAGAAAGAAACAGGCGTTCTTTTGGTAGGATTTGGCTTGCCTTATCGAGTAAATTAATTACTCGTTCTTCATCATCTAAGGTGTTCGTTTTACTGGAAAGCAGTCCTAAGACGACTTCTACATTAGGCTTATCTTTCAATACTTCAAGCGCTGAAATATCTCCTGCGCGTTCATCATCCCATTCTAAAAAGAAACGATCATAATGTTGCTCACCTAAAAATTTTTCTGCAATTGCTTGATAAGAACCACCTGCAGCATGACGACTTTGGTAATTTCCTCGACAATTATGTGTCCAGACTTTTAGACCTAATTCATGTCCATAATCAACAACCTCGTTATTAATTGAAATAAAAGTATCTGCTAGTTCTTCTACTCCTTTGTTCCCCGAAGCATAGAAGCTATGTTCATTATCGTCGGCAAATAATTCCCATAGGCAATCATCAAATTGAATAATTTCACCGCCAGCTTCTTTGTATTCTGCTAAAAACTCTTTATAAGCATTTACTAAACCATCTTTTAGATCTTCTTGTGTCTTGTACACTTGATTTTCGCCATAAAGCTCATCGAAAACTGCCAGTTCGGTAAATGCGTGGGCAGCGCCCCAAACGGTTAATTTAACATCTGTATCTCCGGATTGAGCTTTCACATTTTTGAAAATATCGATAAAATGATGATCTTTTCCTGATAGAGGAGCAGTTATACGAAGACCGATATCTTTTCTAGTTTCAAAATCACTACCATCATGATCTTGAAAAGCATAGCCAGTATCAGCGATATAGCGTTCAATCCCTTTAAGTCCCCAGATAAAATCCAAATGCCACATAGACTTTGTATATTCTCCATCAGTAATAGGCGTTATTCCTTCTTCTTTTTGTTTAGCAATCACTTGTTTTGTCGTTTCACTTTCTTTTTCTTTGTAACCTGGAAAAGCATCATAAAATGGATACTTTATATCATCACGATTTTCAATTTTTCTTTTGTATTTCAATAAATCTTCAGGTCTTAATAAAGAACCCACAAGTTGAAATTTTGCTATAGCTGTACTCATAAAACATTCCTCCAATATATGTGTATTGGCATTATTTTAACAAGTTTATTTTAAAATAGATAATACGTTTTATTTTTATGTTATGATAGGTAAAAGCTATAACGAGGAGAAAATATATGAGGATACAACAATTAGAATATTTGGAAAAAATCGTTGAAACAGGATCGATAAATGAAGCAGCAAAGCAACTTTTTATTAGTCAGCCATCGTTATCACAGGCAATGAAGGAAATGGAAAAAGAATATAAGATCCAATTATTTTACCGAACGAAATTAGGTATTACATTAACAGATGAAGGACGGGAATTTATCAACTATTCGCATGGGATTTTAGATCAGGTTAATCTGTTAGATGAACGTTTTGGGAAAACTACGACACGTAAACATATTTTTAGTGTATCAGGGCAACATTACGCTTTTGTTGTTCATGCTTTTGTAGAGTTAGTGAAAAAAATCGGTCAAGATGAATATCAGTTTACTTTAAGAGAAACACAGACGCAAAATGTTTTGGATGACATCCAGACTTTTAAAAGCGAATTAGGTATAATTTATTTAAATGATTTTAATCAAACCGTCCTAAAACGGCTTATTGCAGAAAAAAATTTGGACTTTGTCCCATTGTTTAAGGCCAAGCCACATGTCTTTGTGGGAAGAGAAAATCCTTTAACTAAAAAGAAAAGCATCACTTTAGAAGACTTAGAAGATTATCCTTATTTATCCTATGAACAGGGCGATACTAATTCATTTTATTTTTCTGAAGAGATTTTAAGTACCTTACAAAGGAAAAACATATTCAAATTAGTGACCGCGCGACAATTTTTAATTTGATGGTAGGCTTAAATGGCTATACGATCAGTTCAGGCATTATTAGTAGTGAATTAAATGATGAAAAAATCGTTGCTATCCCCTTGGAAATTGATGATTCAATGATACTAGGTTACTTAAAAAATAAGAAAATTGATTTAAGTAAGATAGCAAAAGACTACTTAGAACTACTCAAACAGCATATTCGAAATTATGGGTTTGAGATTTATGAGTAGAGCTTGTAGTGATAAAACTAGAGAAACTTCATCAAACTAGCTCTAAAATTATAAAAACTAGAGTAGAGTAGCTTTGCCAAACTAACTCTAAATTTGTAGAAACTAGGGTAACTTTGCTAGACTATCCCTAGAATTATGAAAACTAGTAACTTTGTTAAGCTCTCTTTAATTTTGTGCAGAATTTTTAGATACTATTTTTAACCTTTGATAAAGAAGAAAACTATTTAAAAAACGTAATTATTAGTAAATAAGATTAATTTAAAGTAAAAGACCCTTGGATTAAACTCAAGGGTCTTTTACTATGACTTAATTCATATTCTGTTGTTGTTCGATAATTTTTCTTCCTTGTTCTACAGTTTTTTCTTTGTCGCCCTGTGTGTTTCTTAGGTCTTCAGGAGCGGGTGGTGTCTCTTGTTCTTGACCTTGAGCTACTGGATTTTCTTCATATTTGAATTTTTCACCATCTTTAGCAGTTTTTCCTTCCAAGAACTTACGAGAGGCTTCACCTTCAGAGAAGTTCATCAAGGTATGGCTAAATTCTGTATGTTGTAAATCCTTAGTACCATGTGGAACAACAACACCGTATTTTTCTTCTAATTCTTCTTGGGCTTGTATAAATTGTAATTGATGTTGGGTTTCACGTGCCATTAAGTAACTTAACATATCACGGATACCTTTATCTTTTGTCATATGGTATAAACGAGTTACTTGCAAGCGTCCCATGGATTCACGAGTCACATTATAACGCATGTCTGCTAATAAATTACCACTAGAAGCCGTATAACTGGAATTCCAGGGCGTACCATTAGGGTTATTGAGACTAGCAGATAAACCACTTACGATAGTCTGATTTGGATCCATTCCTCCCATAATTGCTGCAAGAGCAGGGTCACCACTATTGTAGGCATTTTCCTGAACATTAGTTGGCGCATCTTTAAGAAGGTGAGCAATCATAGTAGCAAGCATCTCTACATGACCGATTTCTTCTGTTCCTGTATCTAATAGTAAGTCTTTGTAATCTTCATGACCGACAGCGCTCCAGCCTTGAGTTAAGTAGGCCATCATACCTGTCATTTCTCCCCATTGGCCACCTAAGGATTCCTGTAAGCGACGTGCCATTAAAGGATCTGGACTTTCAGGTTTTGCATTATATTGCAATTTATTTGTGCGCGTGAACATCATGATTCCTTCTTTTTAAAATAGTTTAGATACGTGATCGAAGTGTTCATTTCAATCACACTTCAACCCTAACACTCAAAAACAACGCTTTTAAAAATATTGAATTACTAATTTTATTTTTCCCATAGTATTATACTGTCAACCATGATATACTCCTATTTAAAATAACTGAAAGAGGGTATGACAATGAATTTAGAAGAGGCAAGAAAACTGATTGATCAAGCAGATAAGGAGCTTGTTCCTTTGATTGAACAACGAATGAACGCGGTAGTGGAAGTGGGTAAATATAAAAAAGAGCATAATATACCTGTTTTAGATGAAAATCGTGAAAAAGCAGTCTTAGATAAAATCGCTTCTTATACTGAAAACAAAGACTTTGAAGATTCAGTTCGTAAAATTTTTCAAGCAATTATGGACACGACAAAAGAATATCAACAAGAAGAAATTATTGATCAATAATACTTTTTTGTCTTGTTAATAAATTTATCATAATGTAATTTTTTGAAAGAAGTTGGCGTTTTTATGAAAAATAGGAAAATACCGATTCTGCTTTTTGCTTTACTAGCGATTTTCTTTTTCCGTTTTATCCCAGCACCTACAGGGTTAAACGCGGATGGTATGCAGGTTGTCGGAATCTTTTTAGGCACGCTACTATTGTGGATTTTTGTAGGGATTGATTGGCCAAGTTTATTATGTTTAGCGGCTTTGACTTTGGTGCCAGCATTAGATCCGGGGCAAGTTTTTGCTTCATCTTTTGGTAATGAAACTTTTATCTTTTTACTTTTTACTTTTATGCTTACTTACGCTTTGTCGCAGACAAGTATTATTAAACGTATTGCACTAGCGTTTATTACTAGTAAGTGGGCACAAAAGGGCGCTTGGCAACTGACATTATTATTTTTATTATCGGTATTATTAATAGGATTATTTATTTCCCCAACGGTCTTATTTTTTATTATGCTGCCGATATTAGAAGAGATCTATGGTATTTTAAATCTAAAAAAAGGAAGTACCTTTGCTTCCATATTAATGATTGGCTTAGTGATTTCTTGTTCTTTATCTTCGGGGATGACACCTATCGCTCATGTTTTTCCTGTAATTGCATTGGGCGTATTTGAATCTATTGCAAATATGACAATAAGCTACGCAGATTATATGGCTTTTGCGATTCCATCAGGTTTATTAATCTTTTTATTTATGTTGTTAGTTTTCCGCTTTATTTTAAAACCAGATACAAAGCAATTTAAACAGTTGGATAAAGCTGACTTTAAAGAAATGCAGACTGAACCTGTTACAACACGGGAAAAAATGATTTTGTCTATTTTTGTTATTGTCATTTTATTATGGGTATTACCGGGTATTATTTCGCCTATCTTGCCTAATATAGCAGCAACAATCGATAGCTTTGGAACTGCTGTACCGCCGCTTGCTGGCGTTGTTGTGTTAGCAATGCTGCGATTGGAAGGCAAACCTTTATTAATTATCAATGAAGCTATCACAAAGGGTGTCTCTTGGCCGAGTCTGATTATGGCAGCTTCGACTTTAGCCATAGGTAGCGCGCTGACTAATGAAGATATTGGGTTGATTAATTATGTATCAAATGTGATGAAGCCAATTGCACAAGGGCTTTCGCCGTTATTGATCGTAGGATTATTTATCGCTTGGGCAACTTTTGAATCAAATATTGGCTCGCATATGGTTACTTCACAAGTGGTTACTTCCGTGGCAGTGCCTATTGCGCTTTCTTCCAATATGGTTGAAGCAGCTTCTCTTGCAGCTGTTATTGGGTTAGTGGCTTCTATCGGCTCAGCTACACCGCCTTCGATGCCTTATGTAGCTATCGCTGGTTCTTCTGGTTGGACAAATACCATACAAATGCTAAAATATGGCATGTTAGTAGCAGTAGGAACACTGGTTATTGCATTATTTATAGCGTATCCGCTAGCCAATTTATTTATTAATATATAATTTTAAGCATCCAAAAGGCAATCACGCTTTTAGGATGCTTTTTATAAAAGTTGTATTCGGAAAAACACCCTAAAGAAAAGGGAAAACAATGTTGGATAAGGGTTGATAGACCAAAAGAATAAGAAATTAATGTTGAACGAGCGGCGATAACCCAAAGAAATAACAAATCTACGTCGAATGAACAGCGATAGCGCATAGAAAAGGGAAAACTATGTTGAATGAATCACGATAGCCTAAAACAATCGAAAATCGATGTTGAATAAGAAAGAATAACGCATAGATAAAAAATAAAGAGGGATAAAATATTGTATGATGTGATTATTATAGGAGCCGGTTCTATGGGAATGGCTGCTGGATATTACTTAACAGAATCAGGACAAACCGTCGCGTTGATTGATGCTTTTGATCCTCCGCATGATAAAGGTTCCCACCATGGCGAAACTAGGTTGATCCGCCATGCTTATGGAGAAGGCAGTAGTTATGTCCCTTTAGCACTGCACGCACAAGGACTATGGGAAACCTTAGAAAAGAGAACTAGTGAACGAATTTTTGTTAAAACCGGCGTGTTAAATTTTGGTCCTAAAGATAATACATTTTTAGAGACTGTGAAAGATTCAGCTGAAGAATATCATTTGCCACTAGAAGTAATGACAGCAAAGGACATTAACCAACGTTGGCCGGGATTTCAATTGGATAAAGATTCTATTGGTTATTTTGAAAAAAGCTCGGGTGTGTTGTTTAGCGAAAATGCAATTCGAACCTACCGTATTTTAGCAGAAAGGAAATGGTGCTGATTTATTCACGAATCATTCCATTCAATCAATTAAAGCAAAAGCAGACCAAGTTACTGTAAAATTAGAAAATGAAGAAGTGGTTGCTAAAAAATTGCTTATCACTGCCGGTAAGGGAACCAATCAAATAACAAGACTATTAAATATAAAACTACCGCTTATACCGCTACGTAAGACTTTTTCATGGCTGACTGCTGCTGAAAACTCATATTATAAAGAAGGTAAGTTTCCAGCTTGGGGTTATGACGACGGAAATAGTACTTATTACGGTTTTCCAGATATAAATGAAAAAGGATTGAAAATCGGTAGACATGATGGAGGACGTCTGTTAGATGATCCGAGAGAATTAGAACAATTTGGAACATATTCGGAAGATGAGCAGGAAATAATTGGCTTTACACACAAGCATTTTTCAAAAGATATAGAATTAAAAGAAGGTAAAGTATGTACTTATACGAATACGCCGGATGAAGATTTTATTATCGATTATTTACCAGAATATGAAAATATTATGGTTGCTTGTGGTTTTTCGGGTCATGGTTTTAAATTTGCCAGTGGTATTGGGGAGTGTTTGGCAAGCATACTGATGGAAAAACAGCCAGCTATTTCTTTGGAAAGTTTTCGATTAAGTCGTTTTGATGATAGCATTTAGCGATAACTATTTTAGTGTATAAAAACATCCAAGAAGCATGTAATTGTTTCTTGGATGTTTTTCATATAATTACCCTAAATTAACAATCTCATCACACCAATCAGCTGATAGTTCCACATCGTGAGTAATAATGGCTATAATAGCGTCGGTTTCCTTCAGCATATTTAATAACTCACCAAAATGCTGCATATTAACATAATCTAAACCACTCGTAGGTTCATCAAAAATAATCAATTCTTTTCCCGATAAGATAGCTGACGCTATGGCAACACGTTGTTTTTGACCGCCCGATAAACTCATCGGATGACGCTCTTCTAAACCCGATAAATTTAGTTTTTCTAATATTTGGTCTTTTTGTTCAGGATATTTTGCGTTGAGTAAAACTTCTTCAGAAACAGATTCGCTAAATAATTGATAATTTGCATCCTGCATTACTAAAAAGCTTTTCTTAACTAATTCTTTGGGAGAAACTGTTTGGCCGTGCCATAAAATTTTTCCTGCTAAGGGTTTTAATAAGCCAGTAAGCGTGTTTGCTAGTGTTGTTTTACCTATGCCATTGGGGCCTATGATCCCTGTAATTTTATGTTGACTTAGACCCATTGTTATATTGGATAAAATCGGGGGATTCCCTTTATAACCAATACTTAAATTTTTCGTTTGTAGCAAATATGAATCTTTAGCATTTACAGTATTTTGTTCTTTTTCCACCAGTATTTTTCGTTTTTTGGACAAATCCATGGCGCGTAGCCCTTTTTGTCCTAACTCATCATTAGTCAATTGATTAAATTCATTACTTTTCCATTCTTGGACTAACTTACCATTTTCAAATAGTACGTAGCGATCAACGAGCCCCTTGGTCCAAGCTAAACGATGCTCGGTGAGAATAATTGTGACTCCTTGTTCCTTTTTTCGTTTTATCATTTTTTTGATCTTTTCTACTGCGCTTTGGTCCAAGTTACTCGTAACTTCATCTAATATCAGTACTTTAGGACGAAGAGTATTGGCGGCAGCCATAGCAATTTGTTGTTTTTGCCCACCCGATAATTTGAAGATATCGCGGTTAAGTAAGTTTTTGATATCAAGTTCTTCAGACACTTCATGAATACGTTGATAAATTTGATCGGAAGGTTTTCCCATATTCTCAGGAGCAAAAGCAAGTTCATATGTGGTATTTGTCGTAAAATGTTGTGTTTTTGGATTTTGAAAAACACTACCAACTACCGGGACATAATCTTCAATGTCGGCTTCTCCTGCAACTAAACCGAGTGTTTCAATCTGTCCAGTCAAGTCGCCTTCAATATAGTTAGGGCTGATTCCATTTAATAAACGACTAAAAGTGGTTTTGCCACTGCCGCTTTTTCCGGAAATAAGAATACATTCACCAGGAGACACTTTTAAATCAATCGACTTTAAAAAAGTATCATCTGCATGAAGAAAACGAAATGAGGTATTTTCGCTATTTATTGCATATCGCTTCATAATAAGCCTCCTATATCAATAACGATGGGAATGAAAGCAATAAGCATATAAATCAGGTCGACTTTAGTCATATGAAGATTGATAATTGACGTTTGTTTTCCTGGAATGCTCAATCCTTTAGTTAAAGCAGAAATAGTCAAATCCTGTGCCACTTGACTTGCATTCATCAACAGTGGAATTAAAATAAACTCAAAGGTTTGTAAGGGATGCTTAATAAAAGCAATCGGACCTCTTTCAATTCCTCGAAAAGCCATCGCATTTCTAATCTGATGATAATCTTCGCGCATTGTTGGAAAAAAACGAAAGATAACCGAAAAAGGTACAATAAAAAATTTAGGAAAACGCCATTTTTTAAATAAACTGATCCATTCCGCTGAGTGTGTTAATTTTAATGCGTAAATGCCTACAATAATTCCGGGGATTAATTCGCGGAATCCATTAGCGACCATTGAAAGTGGATAAAGCAACATTGTGTTATCGATATTTGGCAAAATAGTAAAAGTTGTAAACAATTGCAAACTATAAACGATAACAATAATTAAACCCCATTTGAATTGCTTACTTATAAAAAAAGGTAGAATGAAAATAATGACTGTGATTATTTCGATAAAAATACTGCTATCTAACAATAAAACAATTTGCGATATCAACAAAAAATAAAGAATTGTCCGCGGATCAAAATGGAAAATCATTAGACAATTCCTGCTTTTTTAAAATGTTTTCTCATCATTCGTTGACCAAATAAGCCGCCAACAATGGCTGCGTCAATCAGTAAGATAAACACAGTAATGCCCGTATAATTAGCGATACTTGCAAAGACATCTTCAATATAAGCTGCATCTTTTCCACGTTCTCTGAGATTAGCTGCATAGCTATCGGGGCTAAATAACAATTGAACGACAGGTCCTGTAGTATTAAAAGAAAATACAATATAACTAATCAGTAGTCCTATTTTACTTTTATACTTGAAAGCATAGGCGATGATATCGGCAAGAAGGGCGGAAATGACACTTGGAATTAAGGCAAAAGGAAATAATCCGCTCAAAAAGAAAAATATGCCTAAAACACTACCCATAATCGTAATCGCGCCAAATTTAGGTACTTTTGCGACCATCAACATAAAAATTGTTCCGGCAAGCAAAGCTGCCATGACAGGAGAATAAGAATAGGAATAACCAGGAATAAGCAGTACCACAATCATTTCAGCGATGCCGACTAATATAAAATATAATGCTGTATAAATTCCTATAGAAATTAAATCCGATGTACGTATCGTTTTACTGCTACTTTTTTTCATAGTTACCTCCAATAAATTTTTCATCAGTTCCACCAATTTATTATACGCCAGTTATAGATTTAATTATAGGAGGTAGACATTCATTTTACATTTTTTACTTTAGATAGGCGAAATTTGAGTAGTTGAATAGCTCACAGAAAAAGTTTAGTAATTATTCAGTTCTAGATTTATTTGCTTAAGATATCTTCTAAATTAATACTTTTAGGATTATCCATATGTTTCAGAGTTATCGGATAAACATTGAACCTATCTCCGTCTTTCATAGCTTTGAACATGTTAGTGTGCTCTTCTAATGCTTCTTCCATTCTTCCTTCGTGTTTTAATGACGATAGCGCGAGAGTTCTTATCGTAAAAATGTATCGGTTAAACAAGCTATTAAAGGTCTCATTATTTATAGAAGAAATAATGAATTGATGGAATTTTTGGTCATATTTGAAGAACTCTTCAATAGAACCTTTTTCATTCATAACTCTTCTTTGATGCTGTAATAATTCTTCTAATTTAGTAAACAATTCTTCATAATTTTTATAATCATTAGCAATATAAGAAGTACAATAACCTTCGATGGCTGAACGTATTTGAAAAGTTTCAACAACGTCCTTTTCTGTCATCCGATGTAACTGGAAGCCTTTATTTGGAATCACATCAATATATCTTTCTTGGGTGAGCCGGTTCAACGCCGCTCTCATTGGCGTACGAGAAACCTCTAGTTCTTTTGAAAGTTTAGTTTCCGAGTATATCGTGTTGTAATCTAATTTATCATTTAAAATCATGTTTAATAAATGATCGTAAATCTTTTGATCTAATGGTTCATAACTCACAGTTTATGCACCTCCCTAGTCTATATATTTTATCTTATCCCTTAAGTATGTGCAATCTACTTTAAAAGTAAAAAAAGCTCTTGACGAGTATACCGGTATACTGGTATACTTCTTGTGAAAAATGAAAGTGATTCATTTATTTTGAATTCAAAGGAAAGGAAGCGGTAACTAAATTTTTTAATCACAAACTTTCATCAATACTAACTGATAATTATATTTTATATGGAGGAATAGATAATGAAAAAAATTGGCTTTATTGGACTAGGAATTATGGGCAAACCGATGGCTGAAAACTTAATCAATGCTGGCGTAGAATTATTAGTCAATGATTTAAATGAAGATGCTGTTTCTGAACTAGAAAAGTTAGGTGCTACTAGTTCATCTGTGAAGGAAATAGGTAAGCAATGTGACATTATTTTTACCATGTTACCTAATGGTGAGATAGTAAATGATATTTTAAGTGAAGTACTAAATCATGTAGAACCGGAAACAATTTTTTGTGATATGAGTTCTATAACACCCATTGAAGCAGAGAATAATCATGAAAATTGTAAGCGCTCAAATTGTGAGTATGTTGATGCACCAGTATCTGGGGGAGAACCAGGCGCCATCGATGGCAGCTTAGCTTTTATGGTAGGAGGTTCTGAACAAGTTTTCGAAGCGCTTAAAGATTATTTCGACATTATGGGAAGTTCAGCTATTTTAGTTGGTGAAACTGGGAGCGGAAGTGTTACTAAATTAGCTAACCAAATAATCGTTAATAATAATATTGCTGTCGTTTCTGAAGCCCTGGTATTTGCCAAAAAAGCCGGAGCTGATCCTAATAAAGTTTACGAAGCTATTCGTGGTGGTTTGGCAGGTAGTTCAGTGTTGGATGCTAAGGCACCTAAAATTATTAATCGTGATTTTACTCCTGGTGGCAAAATTTCAATCAATCATAAAGATATAAAAAATGTTGTTAATGCTGCTCATGAGATGGACGTTCCCGTGCCGTATACAGCTCAACTTTTTGAAATCTTACAATCGTTAAAAGTGGATAATCAATTAGATAAAGACCATAGTGCGATTGTTCATCATTTTGAAAAATTAGCTGATGCTGTAGTCGACCCAAATTAGATAAAACTAAGGAGGACGTACATTGGAACCAATTATATCAACGACAGGCGCATTAATTGGATTAGTTGTGGCCATCTTATTAATTATATTAAAAGTAACACCTGCTTATAGTATGATAACTGGTGCTTTAATAGGCGGACTAATAGGTGGTGGTACTCTTACTGAGACAGTAGAGTTGATGATCGCTGGAGCTCAAGGTATAATGCCTACTATTTTAAGAATCGTAACAGCTGGTGTATTAGCTGGGATTTTAATGGAATCCGGAGCAGCAACACGTATCGCAAATACGATAGTTAAAGTATTCGGAGAAAAAAGAGCACTTTTAGCGATTGCTTTGTCAACTTTAGTTTTAACAGCAGTTGGAGTTTTTGGTGATGTTGCTGTTATTACAGTTGCTCCTATAGCTTTGGCGTTAAGTAAAAGAATCGGATATACTAGTTTTATTTTATTACTTGCGCTAATGGGTGGTGAAAAAGCTGGTATGGTAATATCACCTAATCCACAAACAATTGCTACTGCTGAAGGGTTCGATTTGGATTTGTTTCGATTAATGATTTCAAATATTATACCAGCACTAATCGGATTGATTGCTACCGTGTTCTTATGTAAGTTAATTGAAAAGAAACATATAAATAAAAATGATATTGATTCAAAAGAAGGTGCTAACGAAAATACTGATGAATTACCATCAATTTGGGCTTCATTGATAGGACCTATCGTAGTCGTTATCTTGTTAGCTATACGTCCTCTATTTGGAATAGAAGTAGATCCTTTGGTTGCTTTACCTGTCGGAGGAATTGTCGGAATTATAGCTATGAGGAAAACGAGAAATCTTAAAACTTATTTGACTGCTGGATTAAATAAAATGATGCCTGTTGCTGTTTTATTAGTAGGTACTGGTACTTTATCAGGGATTATCGAGTATTCTAATTTTCAAAATACAATGACAGAATTATTGATTACTTTGAATTTACCACAATTTTTATTGGCGCCTATTGCAGGTATAGTAATGGCAGGAGCGACTGGTTCAGCTTCAACTGGTGCAACGATTGCTTCGTCAACCTTTTCTTCTACGATTGTAAGTTCTATATCCCCGTTAGCTGGTGGGGCAATGCTTCATGCCGGTACGATAACTTTAGATAACTTGCCACATGGATCCATATTTAACGCAACTGCAGGGGCAATGAATATGACAGTAAAAGAGCGACTAAAATTATTACCATATGAAAGTAGCGTAGGTTTAGTAATTGTAATTACTTCGACCATTATATATGGTGTTATTTTATAATTAAGAAAGGAGACTAATAAAATGACAAAAATTTTAACAACTGAGAAATTAAGCGAATATCCAAAATTAGACGAAAAAGAAGTAGGTCGATTACTGCAAGATGAAGTTAAAAAATCGAATAAAAAGATTGTTATTTTAGATGATGATCCAACAGGTGTTCAGACCGTTCATGACATTTCGGTTTTTACTCACTGGGATAAAGATTCTATTAAAGAAGGATTTAAAGAAGATAGTCCACTATTTTATATTCTTACAAACTCGAGGAGTATGACAGAAGAACGTACGACTCAAGTTCATAATAATATTGCTCAAACAGTTTCAGAGGTGGCTGATGATTTAGATGAGGAGTATCTTATAATTAGTAGAAGTGACTCCACCTTAAGAGGGCATTATCCTTTAGAAACTGAAGTCTTAGCAGAAAATATTGAAAAAAACGAAGGGTATAAAATTGATGGAGAAATAATCTGTCCATTTTTTGAAGAAGGTGGGCGTTATACAATAAACGATATTCATTATGTCGCAGATGAAGAGCAGTTAATACCTGCAGCGCAAACTGAATTTGCAAAAGATAAAACGTTTGGTTATTCGTATTCAGATTTAAAAAAATATGTAGAGGAAAAAACGAATGGCAAATACAAGGCTGCAGATGTAGTTTCTATTAGTCTAGAAGATATTAGAGCTTTAAATATTGATAAAATTGTAAATCAATTATTAGAAGTCAGCAATTATAATAAAGTCGTATTAAATGCTATTAACAATACTGATATTAAAGTTTCTGTTATTGCGATATATCGTGCAATGTTACAAGGGAAACACTTTATCTTCAGAAGTGGTGCTGCTTTAGTAAAAGAAATCGGTGGAATTTCAGAAAAACCACTTCTTACAAAAGAGGAGATGGAGCAGACAAATTCTGGTAATGGAGGAGTTGTGGTTGTTGGTTCTCATACAGAAAAAACAACACGACAATTAAACCATTTGTTAGAACTAGAAAATGTTGAGCCAATAGAATTTAATTCGGACTTAGTCGTTGAAAAAGAGAAATTTCAAGAAGAAATAGATCGTGTTGTTAATGAAATTGAAGAACTAATCAAAAAGGGAAAAACTGCGGTAACATTTACTAACAGAAAACTGTTAGAAGTTAAAAATGATACTAAAGAAGATGTGCTAAAAAGATCAGTACAAATTTCAGACGGCGTACAATCTTTAGTTGGCAATCTTTCAGTTACACCTGGGTTCATAGTAGCTAAAGGCGGTATAACTTCGAGTGATATAGGAAGTAAAGCGTTACAAGTGAAAAAAGCAAATGTAATGGGACAGATACAACCGGGAATTCCAGTGTGGGAAACATTAGGCGAAAGTAAATTCCCACATATCCCATATGTGATTTTCCCTGGTAATACAGGTAACGATTATACACTGAAAAAAGCGGTTAGTATATTAGTTTAAACTAAAATGGGACAAGAAAATGCTTGATATATAGCATATTCTTGTCCTTTAAAATATATTAGGAACTGTAAGCGGATGGTTTTAATAAAGCTTAAAATTGAAATAATATTTCATTACAACGTATTTTATTTATCTAAAAAAGATTCTTTTAGAAAAAATATTTCAAAACAATTGAAACTGTGTTATGAAAACGCTATAATGAAAGCGAAGGGAGGAGAAAAGATGAAACCAGAAGAACAACCATTGCGAGGGCCTAGGCTCTCTGTTAAAAGTAGTTTTATTGTATTTGCTTTTTTGTTACTTGGCGGAGTTATTTTTCCTTACTTGTTGACAATGTTGGGACTTAGTTTTAAGACAGGCGTTATGATCACATTGCCCGTTAGTTTAGCCTTCTCCTTGGTGTATAGTCACTATTTCATAGAAACTAAACAAGGATTTTGTAAGCGCTTTATGTTTGCTTTTATTGCAAGTACAATCATTTTAGAACTAATGTCGTATGTTTGGTTAGTAGAAGGGTTTATCTTCTAAAAAAGAAAAGAGGGGAAATATGTTAGACAAATTCACCCAATGGATTGAAAAATATCTGGGAGGACCAATGGCAAACATTGCCAACCAGCGTCACTTACGAGCTGTCCGTGATGGGATTATTGCCGCATTACCCTTAATTATTGTAGGATCTTTTTTCATGATCGTCGCTTTTCCGCCGCTACCTGAGTCGTGGGGAATTACACAGTTTTTGACCGCAAATGCTGAAACAATTTTGCTGCCTTATCGTATGTCTATGTATATTATGGCACTATATGCTACTTTTGGTATTGGCGCGAGTTTATCCAAAAGTTATGATCTTGACCAAGTTGCTGGCGGAATTTTAGCAGTTACTGCTTTCTTATTGACGCTAGTTCCAGTTTCAATTCCTGAAGAAGCGACAGAAATTGCGGGAGTCGAAGGTTTTGTACTGCCCATGGCAAATCTGGGTGGAGAGGGGATGTTTGTCGGCATTGTTACCTCGATTATCGCTGTGGAAATATATCGTTTAACAGATAGATCGAATTTCAAGATCACAATGCCAGATCAAGTGCCTCCAGCAGTTGCACGTTCTTTTGAAGCATTGACACCAACATTAATCGTTATTTTACTGATTGGTTCTATTACTTATTATATAGGTTTTGACTGGCATGCATTTATAGGTAATTTGATCAGCCCATTAATTAATGCCGCAGATTCTCTACCATCTGTTCTCTTACTGGTTTTATTAACAACTTTCTTTTGGTTCTTTGGTATTCATGGCTTAGCAGTTATTGGATCGATCGCTCGACCACTTTGGTTACAATTATTGGAAAGTAATTCTAGCGCATTAGCTGCAGGCGAACCACTACCGACGATTGGAGCAGAGCCTTTTTATCAATGGTTTATTTGGATCGGTGGTGCAGGAGCAACGATTGGTTTAGCTATTTTATTAGCTTTTCGTTCGAAATCTCAATACGGTTCCAAGTTAGGAAAGACCATTCTTGCACCAGCGATTTTTAATATTAATGAACCGGTCATTTTTGGGGTGCCTATTGTTTTAAATCCGATTTTGATGGTGCCATTTATTGCAGCACCGGTTATTTTAGCCACAATTGCTTGGTTTGCGACAAGTTTGGGTTTAGTTAATGCTGTTACAGTCACTGCTCCTTGGACATTACCTGGACCTATTGGCGCCTTTTTAGCAACTAACGGTGATTGGCGTGCTGCTGTGTTAAATATCATTTTAATTATTATTGCTGTATTAATTTATTATCCATTCTTTAGAGTTTACGATAAGAATGAAATTGCAAAAGAACAAGGAAATACAGAAGCTTAGTCTTAAGAAATTCGAGCTGTTTTAACGCAGCTCGAATTTTTAAGCAGTATTTTTTTCGGAAAAAATTAAGTATGTTATAGTTATGTACGTAAGAACGCTTACATATTTTGAAAAGGGAGATTTTACTCGATGGAAATTAAACAAACGGTACCAGAAGAATTACTAACTTCAAATGCACATGAACTGGAAGCAGGACAGACAGAGTTGATCGGTTATGCTAAAAGTACCGAAGATGTTCGTTCATTCATGAAAAAAGCAAATGAAGCAGGTAAAAAAGTGATCACGATTGGCGCACATACAGGTTTAACTGGAGCAACGTATCCTCATAAAGATGAATGGTTTTTAAGTCTTGCCAAAATGAATCAAAT
This sequence comes from Tetragenococcus halophilus subsp. flandriensis, assembly GCF_030161475.1. Classification (GTDB taxonomy): domain Bacteria; phylum Bacillota; class Bacilli; order Lactobacillales; family Enterococcaceae; genus Tetragenococcus; species Tetragenococcus halophilus_C. Next base: position 47,639 of record NZ_BSUG01000032.1, read on the forward strand.
TTTGTCTTTAGATAAAGAAACATTAACCTTAAATGTACAAGCCGGGGTGACGTTGGCCCAAATTCGTGATTATTTAGCCGATACGCCTTATTTTTATGCACCAGATCCGGGTGAAAAATCAGCTACTATTGGCGGTACAGTGGGAACAAACGCAGGTGGTATGCGAGCAATTAAATATGGTGTAACACGTGATAATATACGAGGCTATGATGTAGTTTTAGCTAATGGCGATATTATCCATGCAGGTAGTTTGAATCAAAAAAATAGTTCAGGATATGATTTGAAAGATCTTTTTATTGGTTCAGAAGGAACATTAGGTATTATCACTGAATTACAATTGCAGATTATTCCAAGACCACGCTATGAAAGTTCAATGCTTGTCGGTTTTGAAAAGCTAGAAGATTTAGCACCCACTGTTTATGAAATATTAAATTCCCCAGTAGAACCAGTAGCACTGGAATTATTAGAAAAAAATTCAGTAGGTTATGCAGAAGATTACTTACAAGTAGAAATGCCAAAACAAGAAGGTGCTGCATTTTTACTTTTAACATTAAATTCCAATGATGAAAAGGCGCTGACACGCGAATTAGATGAAGTTCATTCTATTGTTGACTCAGCGGGGGCATTAAATATACGTGATATTGATGAACAGGAGGCACAATTGGTCTGGAATATTCGTGATCACATTTTAACGGGCATATATGCCGCTGCGACAACTAAAATGTATGATCCCGTTGTTCCAACTCGTTATGTACCGGATTTAATTATTCAATCGAAAAAATATGCTGATAAGATGAATATTTCTAGTGCGTTTTTCGGCCATGCTGGTGATGGCAATATTCATATTTGTGTATTACAAGAAGATTATAGCAACGAAGAATGGAAAGAGATGCTAGTAAAATATGAAGAAAAACTTTATCCATTCATCGCCGAATTAAATGGTTTGCCTTCAGCTGAACATGGCATTGGCCTAGAAAAGAAAGAATATTTACCATATTTTTATTCAGAAGATTATATGGATACATTAAGGGCAATCAAAAAAGCCTTAGATCCGAAAAATATTTTAAACCCTAATCGGATATTTGATCTTTAAAAGGGTTGACCTGTGATTTTTAATCAGGTATGATGATTTCAATTATTAAAGAAGGAGGAGAGCCATTATGCAAATAACTTACGCAAATAACACTGTACAATTATGGCAAAACTGGCGTAGTATGTTGTATTGATGGATTTCGATTTTTCCATAGATACAACGATTTAGACGAGCATTCTAAAGCTTTGTATCTATGCCGGAGAAAAAAGTTAAGTTTAGCCGCATAGATCAATCATCTATGCGGTTTTTGTGTTTTAGCAATGATCGCAGGATTGTTGCTTTTTTTATTTGATAAAACGAAGCAAACAAAGCAAATACAGCAGTTTTATTAAATAAAGAAAGCAGGAATGAAGATGAAAAATAAAAAGTTGTTGTTAAGTATCGGCGTGGTAATTGTAGTGTTAATCGGTAGTTTTTTTGCTTTTGAATTAGGAAAAAGAAGTTCGGGAAATGCTCAGACTGAAGAAGTCCAAAAAGTAAGTATTTTACAATACGTCAGTCATCCTTCACTAGATGATATACGTCAAGGAGTGGAAGATGGGTTAGCACAATCAGGATATAAAGAAGGCGAAAATATAGAAATTGGCTTTCAAAATGGCCAAGGTGATCAAAGTAAATTAGCGACAATGAGCCAACAATTGATTGAAGATAGCCCGGATGCTTTAGTGGGGATTGCAACACCAGCCGTACAAAGTTTAGCTAATGAAACCAATGATATTCCAATTATGTTAGGTGCTATTGCAGATCCGGTCGGTAATGATTTGGTTGATTCAATGGAAGAACCAGGTGGAAATATGACCGGCGTTTCTAATCAAGTGCCAATTGACCAGCAACTTGAATTGGCCAAACAACTTTTACCAGAAGCTGAAAACATGGGAATCCTTTATTCTTCTTCAGAAGATAACGCTAAACCACAAGTCGTTGAAGCAGAAAAAGAGGCAGAGGAACAAGAATTTACTACAGAAAGATATGCAGTTCCTTCTTCAAATGAAATCCAGCAAACGATCCAAGCAATGGATGATGTCGATTTTATTTATATTCCTAACGATAATACCATGGCTAATGCGATGTCGACGATCGTCAGTGAAGCTGATAAAAAGGACATTCCTATCATTCCATCCGTAGATATCATGGTTGAAGAAGGCGGTGTAGCTACAGTGGGGATTGATCAACATGAGCTAGGTGTAAAAACAGGCGAAATGACAGCCGACGTTCTCGATGGCGCAGATCCAGCAGAAACACCCGTTTATGTCTATGACGAAGGTAAAACGTACGTTAATCAAGAACAAGTAGAAAAATACGGCATTGATTTGCCAGAAGCAGTTGAAGAAGAAGCAGAGTTTGTGGATGAAGAATAAATTTTTGTAGGTAAGAAGATATAAGATATCGTTTAAGAAAAAAATAAATTAGCAGTTGGAGTTGATAATAATGGATGATCGTTTTTTTCTTTACACATTGAAAGTTGAAGTGGTTGATCGTGGGAAGCCATTTATTTGTAGTCATAAAGCAGGGGATTATTTTTTAGTTGAGGGAGAAAATATCATTTTCCCTGAAAATAATTATTTTTCTATGTATTCGTTAAGTGCTTTGTTGCCGCTTTTACCAGCTAAACAACGTGAGTTAGCTTCTAATGATTGGATGCTCTCAGATAGCGTGATCGCTTGTCCAGATCCTAATTGCGGTGCAGGTTTTAAGATCAGTCGAGTTAATAAAAAAGCATTTAGCCATGCCGAAGCAACGATAGAACCAATTGATAAAGGAGAGGATCATTAATGGTTGAAAGAATTAATATTACAGAGGACTATTCTATTAGCAGGGTATTAAATGGATTATGGCAGTTATCAACAAGTCACAGTTTGAAACAACCTTTAGATATGAAAGATATAAAAACAGCCTTTTATGACTTAGTTGAAAAAGGATTTACGACATTTGACTTAGCGGATATTTATACTGGTGCAGAAGAATTCCTTGGTTCGTTCATTAAAGAATTGGGCGCGCATAGTTACTTAACAGCCGACGATATTCAAATCCATACGAAGTATGTACCAGATAAAGAGAGACTGAAAGATGTACAGTTTGAAGATACTGAGTATATTATTGATCGAAGCTTAAAACGATTGAATAAAGATCACATTGATATTGTACAGTTCCATTGGTGGGACTACGCGATTCCTCGTTATATCGAAGTAGCAGAACATCTTGTCAAACTTAAGGAAAAAGGGAAGATTCGCCACATTGGTGTCACAAATTTTGATACGTATCATCTAAAAGAACTTGTTGACGGAGGAATTCCTGTGGTTTCATGTCAAAGCCAGTATTCGTTGTTTGATCGACGTATTGAAAAACAATTATTAGATTACTGTCAAAACGAAGGTATTTCTCATTTTTGTTATGGAACTTTAGCAGGGGGCTTATTGTCTGAAAAGTATTTAAACCAAAGCTCGATTGATCCTGAAACACGTTCCCAAGTAAAATACTTACAAATTATTGAAGAGACGTTGGGCTTTACAAATTATCAAAAACTATTAGTCCTATTAAATGATATTGCCAAAGAACACAGGGTTAGTATTGCAAATGTAGCGACAAAATATATTTTGAATCAACCAGGTGTAGCAGCGACGATTATTGGCATACGGAATAGTCAACATGTCCAATCAAATGAACAAATTTTTGACTTTGATTTAACAAAAGATAATATAGATGCTATTCAACGATTTTTAAGCGATTTTCCAATTTTGAAAGGAGAACCTTATGAGTTAGAACGAACAAGCGATAAGTTTCAAAGTATTATCCGAATGAATGAAAATAAAGAGTAGGCGGTGGTCTCATGCCTGACAATAAAAAGAATGTTGAGTTTTACGGAGGGTGGGTTACAACTTTCGTTCCAGTTCTTGTTTTTTTAGGTTTTTGTATACTATATTTTGTTGTTTTTAAAGCCTTTGATATGCATGCACTAGCTATGGGGGCATTGATAGGCTTAATGATCGGTGCATTGTTGACAAAAAGGGATGGGGACAATTCATATTGGAGTGCCGTTTACGAGGGGGTAAAAGAAGCAGTCCCTGTGGCTATTTTATTACTCATTATAGGGATGTTTTCTCAAATGATTAAAGTATCGCAACTATCATCTGGTTTTATCTGGTTAGCAGAGACGCTAAGTATTAATGGTGGATTATTTACTGCAGTGACTTTCTTATTTACTGCAATTATCGCTGCTGCTACAGGTTCTTCTATCGGTACTCTTTTTACAGCTTTTCCTATTTTCTTTCCTGCAGGAGTACTATTAGGCAGTCATCCGGCAGCTTTAGCAGGCGCTTTGATTAGCGGTGCGATTTTTGGTGATAATGTAGCTCCGATTTCAGATACGACTATTATTTCTGCTGGAACTCAAGAATATACCACAAAACATGGGTTTGCAGAAATTGCTGGAGCTGTTGTGAACCGTATGCCTTATGCTTTGATTAGTGGGGTAATTGCATTTAGCTTGTTTTGGATATTTGGAGGAAGCAATACTCGTGAAGTAGTGACTTCAGAAATTTTTCAGGGAAATGCATCTACTTTAGTAATGCTGGTCCCTGTTGTCATTATGCTATTCATGGCAATCAAAACACGGAATATTTATTTTGCAATTACGATAGGTATTATTCTTGGAATAATCGTTGGTCTAATTTCCAATGTTATGGCTCCTTCAGATATTTTAGCAGTCGAAGATGGCATCCCAACTGGTTTTTTAACTGATGGAGTGTCTGAAATAATGGGAACAGTCGTGTTAGTTTTATCTGTTTATGGCATCATGGGTGTATTGGAAAAAGCTGAAGCATTGAATAAAATCACAGATAAAATCTATACCAGTGCTATGGGGAGAACAGATAAAGGTACAGAATTAGCTATGATGATAGGTATTACATTGACAACGATTATTTTTGGAGGAGTAACTAGTGCTTCTATGACGACATTTGGAAAAGTTCAAAATGAATTGGGAAAAAGAGCAAACCTGCATCCTTATCGTCGTGCATTATTGTTAGATGGATTTGCCAATGCTTTAGGGGTCATGATCCCCTTTTTAAGCGTCTTTATATTTATTGGATCGCAGTTGACGCAAGGTTATGAGTTTGTTAGAGCAGTTCCAGCGACAACTATTTCTATTTATATGTTTTATAGCGCAGTCTTATTTTTGATTTTACTTATTTCTGTTGTTACAGGTTGGGGTAGAAGCTATGAAGGGAATAACGGGGAAAAAAGAAAGATACCTCATAGAAAAGTTTAGTATAAAAAAACAATCATTAAAAACGAAGATAACTGTCAGAAAACAAGGATTAAGAACATTAAAATAAGTAAATAGTGTTATAAACAAGTGATAAGCTCATAGTTTTGATAAATCAATGTTACTAATCTTACTTAAGAACATTAAATTATTAATTCTATGAGCTTAATTCAAGAAAAAGGCCGTTTTTTATTAATTTAAGAAAACTTAAGCACATAAGTTTGGAAAAGTTATGAGATAAAAAGAAAACAAGCACATAACTTTCATAAACCTTTGAGAGTAACTACGATTAGTACCGTCTGATAGTACCTTTATTAATAAGTACGCAAAAAAGGAAGAAATCCATCAAAAAAGTTTCTCTTAGTTTAAATTTCTAAGAGAAACTTTTTGCGAAAAATTAAATATCCAAATAATAATCTTCTTCTTTAAGGATAGGTTTAACTTTTGTAAAAATATATTTAAAGAGGAAACTAAATCCAATCGGTGCAGCAGCAAAGGCGATAACAGATTTAAGTAAAGTAGAAAATGTCCAGCCACTTTCTGCTAAGTTCATATAATTAATAGGTCCAATTAGCCCGCTAAAACCAAATCCAGCTGACATTGGCGAGCCTTGGATATTCCATAGAGCTGCTAAAACGCCACAACATGCGGCTGTACAAATGATTGGTAACAAAATCAACGGTTTTTTTAAGGCATTTGCCATCGACATTTTAGGTGAGCCGATAAAATGAGCAAAACTTGTCCCTTTGGTATTTACATGCCATCCCATAATCGCAAAACCAAATCCAGTTGCACAGATACCAATATTGGCAGCCCCTGATCCAATACCGCTAAGAGAGATTGCTAAAGCAATTCCAACGGTAGTAATAGGAGAGACGATTAAAACAGAAAAAATGACAGCTAACAAAATGCTCATGATTATCGGTTGTAAATCAAGCAGCTGAGCTACACCTTGACCGATCCATTCAGTAATTTTTAGCACATACGGTAATGTTAAGCGCCCGATCATACCAGGTATAATCAAAGAAAGCGCGGGAATAACTAAAATGGTGTATGATTTTAATTTATCGCCTAAAACTAACAACATAGCACAAGCAATCGCTGCGGTTATTCCCATATTGATAATGTCGCCTGTACCGTTTAAAACCATAGCGCCATCTGGGGTAAATTCAACCGCGCCAGATGCAAATATTGTGGCAAGTCCAACAGCAGCTGATTGGATGGGTGGAAATTTTAAACTCATACCAATTAGAATACCTACAACAATGCCCATCATGGAGTTAGAAAGATTTACTGCGTGAAGAACATTTTCTAGAAATGGGAAAGTGGGTAAGAGTGCTTTAGAAAGTTCGGATAATAAAGCACTGGGAATTAAAACAATGACTGCGCCGATAGCTAAGCCATTTAAAATGTTCATAACGAACTCTCTTAGGGTTACTTTTTGCGTCATGGGAGACTTCCTCTCTGAAAATGAAATTTGGATATTTTTTATAAATAAAAGAATAGCATTTTTTCTGAATTTTTCCAACATTTAGTTAATAATTCGACTAAGAAAACTCTTATTCATTGTTCCTTCTTGTATAAAATATTATACTTATAAAATAATAAAGCGTTTTAAGAAAGGCGAGGCTAGCGATGAGAAAAATTGCTTTTTATGGTGCTATTAGTTTAGATGGTTTTTTATCTGATGAACAAGATGGATTGCAATGGTTATTTGATACTGAGCTAGGCGGAGCGTCAACTTACGAAAGTTTTGAAAAACAAGTTGATACGATTGTCATGGGAAATATTACTTATCAAGAGGCCAAAAAGATGACAGATGACGCATCTTTTTACCCTAACAAAGAAAAAATTATTTTTTCGCATACAGAAAAAGGAAGTTGGGAAGAAGGAAGATTCGTTTCAGGGGATATTGTGGATATATTGAATTCTTTAAGAAAACAAGAAGGAAAAATGATTTGGGTCGTGGGTGGAGGAAGCATAGTAAAACCACTTTTAGAGGCAGATATGATGGATGAATACTGGATTCAAATTGCTCCAGTACTTTTAGGAAAGGGGAAACGATTATTTGAGGAAGGAGACTATAATTACCGTCTAGAATTTGTGGAAACCACACAGATGGGAGAATTGACTGAACTACATTTGAGAAAAAAGGTTGAAAATGATCTTAAGAGCTGATTAGTTATTACTGCAAAGTTTATTGTTTTCCTTTTGACTTTGCTTTCTATTAGAAAAAAATTTATAATTATTAAGATAATGTTTTTAATGGGAAAGGAGGGAAGGAATGTCCTTAACGATCAAAGATGTAGCGGAAAAAGCCGGTGTTTCCGTAACAACGGTATCTAGAGTGTTAAATAATCGAGGATATATAAGTAATGAAACACGAAACAATGTAATGAAGACTATGGAAGAGCTAAACTATACTCCAAACGAAATGGCACGTTCCTTTTTATCAGCCAAGACTCGCTTTATTGCGCTAATTGTACCGACAACTGAAAACCCTTTTTTTGGTGAATTAACTTTTCATATTGAAAAAGAGCTTGCCCAAAAAGGATATAATCTATTTATTTGTAATAGCTTGAATGATGTAGATAACGAAAAAAAATACTTAAGTTTATTACAAGAAAAACGTGTGGATGGGGTCATTGTAGGTTCTCACAATATAAATATTGACGAATACAAATATTTTGAAAATAAAATCGTGAGTATTGAACGAGAATTAACAGAAGGTATCCCAATTATACAAAGCGATAATTATTTAGGTGGAAAACTCGCCACACAAGAGTTGATTGATAAGGGTTGTAAACGTATTTTATGTATACGTGGTGATCAACATATGACAACGCCAGCTAATAAACGTGCAATAGCCTATAAAGATATCATGGAAAAAAACAGTCTAAATTACAGCTTTTTAGAAATACCCTTCCAATTATCAGATGAAGAAAAGCAGGCTAAAGTAGATAAACTTTTCAATGGACAATTTGTATATGATGGTATTGTTGCTGGTGATGATATTATTGCGAAAATGTGTATGAATAGCGCAATGAAACACGAAATTGCTATTCCGGAAAAACTAAAAGTTATCGGCTTTGACGGAACAAAAATCGTACGTCAGTTAAGTCCGGAAATGAGTACTATCGTTCAACCTATTGAAAATTTGGCTAAAAAGTCAGTAGAGATACTACTTGCTTTATTAAATGAAAAAAATGTAGATCAAGTAACAACTTTACCAGTAAAGCTGTTACCTTCAGTTTCAACTCAGTAATTATTTTTAGCACTTTCTCTCTCATTTTGAGGGAGATTTTTTTTTAAAATAAATTATGTTAAAGGATTGACATATGGTAACGATTAACATATTATTGCTTATAGATTGAAAAGCGATTTCAAAAGAGGAGTGTAAAAATTAATGGGACAAAAAAAGAAATGGTGGAAAGAAGCAGTTGCTTATCAAATTTATCCTCGTAGTTTTTATGATACAAATGGAGACGGGATTGGTGATATACGAGGTATTATAGAAAAATTAGACTATTTAGAAGATTTAGGGATTGATGTAGTTTGGCTGAGTCCTGTTTATCAATCACCTAACGATGACAATGGTTATGATATTAGCGATTATAAAGCTATTATGAGTGAATTCGGAACAATGAAAGATCTTGATGAATTGATGGAAAAAATACACAAACGTGGCATGAAATTAATTATGGATCTTGTCATTAATCATACTTCGGATGAACATGAATGGTTCATTGAATCACGGTCTTCTAAAGATAATCCATATCGTGACTATTATATTTGGCATCCCGGAAAAAAAGATGGAAGTCGACCTAATAATTGGGAATCCATCTTTAATGGTCCAGCTTGGGAGTGGGATGACAAAACAAAAGAATATTATATGCATATATTTTCTAAAAAACAACCTGACTTAAATTGGGAAAATCCAGAAGTGCGTCAATCGCTGTATGATACTGTTAATTGGTGGTTAGATAAAGGAATCGATGGTTTTAGAGTTGATGCAATTACACATATCAAGAAAAAGCCTGGTTTTCCAGATATGCCCAATCCGTTGAAAAAAGATGTTGTGCCATCTTTTGATGCACATATGAATCAGCCAGGCATCGATAAACATCTCATAGAATTAGCTGAAGAAACTTTCAATAACTACGATATTATGACAGTAGGAGAAGCAAATGGTGTTGAAGTAGAGGATGCTGAACAGTGGGTTGGTGAAGAAAATGGTTATTTTGATATGATTTTCCAATTTGAACATATAAATCTTTGGGGTGATAAAGCGGCTTTTGATCTCACTGAATTTAAAAAAGTGTTAACCAAATGGCAAAAAGGATTAGAAGGTGTTGGTTGGAATGCTTTGTTTCTTGAAAACCATGACTTAGTACGTGCAGTTTCGTCAATGGGAAATGATACAGATATGCGTAAAACATCTGCTAAAGCGCTAGCAACGATGTATTTCTTTATGCAGGGAACACCCTTTATTTATCAAGGACAAGAAATTGGTATGACAAATGTACATTTTGCTTCTTTAGATGAATATGATGATATACAGTCAGTCAATAAAGCTAAAACTATGATTAAAGAAGGTAGTAAGCAAGAAGAAGCAATGGAATACATCTGGGAAAGTTCTCGTGATAATTCAAGAACGCCAATGCAGTGGGGTTCTACAGCGCAAGCAGGATTTACAACGGGCGTACCATGGTTAAAAGTAAATGACAACTATGCAGATATCAACGTTGCTGAGTCTTATGAAGATCCTAATTCTGTATATAACTTCTATAAAAAAATGATTGATATCAGACATCATTCAGAAACTCTTATTTATGGGACATATGAATTAATTGAAGAAAAACACCCAACAGTTTATGCCTATCTCAGACATGGTGACCAAGAAGATTTTCTTATTATGGTAAATATGTTTGATAGTCATGAAAAAATGGATTTTTCTAAATATAAATTAAAAGAGCTTGTATTAGCTAATTATGAAGTTGACGATAGCTTAAATAATAGTATCTTATTACGTCCTTATGAAGCACGTATGTATAAAATTTCGAAATAATAAAAAGTATATTTTGAATTTTAATTTTTTAAAATTAAAGGAATAGAAAATGAAGGTTTTAACATTAAATGTACACGGATGGATGGAAAAATTTGCTAGTAAAAAAATAAAACAACTAGCGCAAGTGATAGCGACTAAAGATTATGATGTGATCGCTCTTCAAGAAGTTAATCAGCCTATGAAAGAAGAAATGAATGAACATAAGCGTTTTATCAAACCCACTCAGGAAGTTAATCTTGTTCCATTAAAAAAAGGTAATTATGCGGGAATTTTGGTCAAAGAATTAGAAAGACTGGAAAAATATTATTTTTGGACTTGGAGCGCTAATCATATAGGATATGATAAATATGATGAGGGACTAGCCATTTTGTCGAAAACATCACAAAATTCCCAGGTAATAAATATTTCTCAGACTACAGAATACGGCAATATAGGCACTAGAAATATTTTAAAAAGTAAAATATCAATTTTTGATAAAAAGTGGTTAATTTTTAATGGCCATTTTTCTTGGTGGAAAGATCCAGAAGATAATCAAATTTTCAAGCATGAATGGGATAGAGCCCAAAACGCCCTTAATGAAAATATGAAAGAAAATATTATTTTTATGGGGGACTTTAACAATGAAGCTGATCTTTACAATAAAGGGTATGATTATGTTTTAAAAACGACGCCGTTTTTAAGTGACTCTTATACAATCGCACAAGAAAATTACGGATATGCAACCATGAAGGGAAAAATCGATGGTTGGAAAACAACTTCAGATAGCAAGCGAATTGATTACGTTTTTGTTAGCGATAAATTAACTGTTCAAAAAAACAATGTCATTTTCAATCAAGATAATGAATCTATTGTAAGCGATCATTTTGGTGTTGAAGTTGTAATACAAGAGTAAAGAATTTTATTTATAAAGCTTTATTAATAGTAAAGCTTTATAAGTTATCGATTATAGAAACCGCTATCAAAAACTTTAGATAAAATTAAAAATATTAAAGGGGCTGAAAATATGATGCAAAAAATTCAACGGTTTGGTGGCGCAATGATCACCCCCGTAATGTTATTTGCTTTTAATGGAATAATATTGGCTTTATCTATCGCACTTCAAAATGAATCTATAGTAGGTGGTCTTGCTGCAGAAGGGACTTTTTGGACTGAAGCTTGGGGCATGATTGAATCTGCTGGTTGGACGGTCTTTGACCATATGGAATTACTCTTTGTGATCGGTCTACCTATAGGTTTGGCAAAGAAAGCACAAGCTCGGGCAGTTATGGAGTCCTTCGTTATTTATATGATTTGGAATACTAATATCAATTATATTTTAAATACGTGGGATTTTGGGGTAGATATGAGCAACGTTGAAGAAGCTATTGGAGTCAAAGAAATTGGCGGTATTGCAACATTGGACACTAATTTGATTGGTGCGTTATTAATATCTGGTATAGCGATATATTTACACAATCGGTTTTATGACACGCCTATGCCCGAATGGTTAGGTATTTTCTCTGGTTCTTCTTTTGTAGTGATGCTTGGTTTCTTCTTGGCTATTCCTCTTGCGTTTTTGACTGCTTGGGTTTGGCCGCCTATTCAAAATGTAATTTTTCAATTACAAGATATAATGGCATCAAGTGGTACTGCAGGAGTTGGTATATACGTATTCTTAGAAAGAATCTTACTTCCTACCGGCTTACATCATTTTATTTATCAACCGTTTGAATTTGGGCCAGCAGCTGTTGAGGGAGGGCTACTGAATTACTGGTTTGAACATCTTTCAGAAATTGCTGTATTCGATGGTTCAATAAGAGAAATTTTTCCTCAAGGTGGCTTTATGTTACAAAATGCTTCAAAATCATTTTATCCGCTAGGTATTGGAGCAGCTTTTGTAGCGACTTCAAAACCTGAAAAGCGAAAAAAGACATTAGCTATAGTCGTTCCTACAGCTGCTACAGCTATGCTAGCAGGGATTACTGAACCCTTTGAGTTCACTTTCTTATTTTTGGCACCACAATTATTTGCTGTTCATGCAGTGCTATCGTCGATATTCGCAATGACTATTTATGCTTTTGGCATCGCTGGTGGCTTTGCTGCGAATATCGGAGGAATCACTGGGGTTATTTTGCCATTAGTTGAGAACCATTTAAATTTAATTATTATTTACTTTGTTACAGGTATTGCATTTGTCTTCATCTATTTCTTTATCTTTCGATGGGCAATTTTAAAATTTAACATAAAAACTCCAGGTAGAGAAGAAACAGAAGAAGTGCATATGTACAGTAAGAAGGAATATAAAGCTAAAAAAGCAGGTGGCAAAACCGATACTTCTAGTGAAGAAGCATTAAGTGAGACAGCTAAAAAGGCAGTAGGATTTTTAGCTGGCTTAGGTGGATCTGAGAATATTACTGATATTAATAATTGTACCACCCGTTTACGTATCTCTGTTGAAGACCCAGAACAACTAGAAAATGACGAATTTTTTAAACAGTATGGTGCTCACGGCGTTGTCCGCAACGGGAAGGCTATTCAAGTGATCGTTGGGATGGATGTTCCAAAGGTTCGTGAAGAATTTGAAAGTAGAGTTGAAAGTAATACTGATGGTTAATCAACAAGAAACTTAAGAACAGGAGCTAATTTATGTTTTATACAACTGAAAAAGCTAATGAATTTATTAGAGAGAATAAGGAGACTACCGAGAAGAAATTTTATCCAGAATATCACTTTGCGCCTCCAATTGGATGGACAAATGATCCAAATGGTGTAGTTATATTTAATGATGAACTTCATTTATTTTATCAACATTACCCTTATGAAGCAGTGCATGGTGCTATGCACTGGGGACATGCTAAAAGTGAGGATGGTTTGCATTGGCAAGATTTGCCAGTAGCACTTGCTCCCGATCAAGACTATGATAAGGGTGGTGTTTTTTCTGGAAGTGCTATTGAAAAAGATGGGAAATTATACGTGATGTATACAGGGCACTTGCCAGATGAAACAGACGAAACTAAAACGCGTCAAAATCAAAATATGGCTATTTCAGAAGATGGCGTGACCTTTAAAAAATATGAAGAAAATCCTGTGCTAACGGAAGATGATATTCCTGCAGGTACTTCGGTCGTTGATTTTCGCGATCCAAAAATTTTCGAAAAAGATGGAGTCTATTATTCTGTGATCGGTTCTAAAACATTGGATAACAAGGGGCAGGTCATATTATACCAATCGGAAGACTTATTGAATTGGGAATATGTTTCAATTATTTTTCCATATAACCCTTATTTAGGTACGATGGTAGAGTGTCCAGACTTATTGTTGTTTAAAGATAAAGCTGTTTTTATTTTAAGTGCTATGGATTATGTTGATGAAAAAGGAAAAGTACACTCTCATATTTCTTGGTTAATTGAAGGTGAGATGGACTGGGAAAATTTTGAATTTCAACAAACATCTATAAAAGAGATGGACAAGGGTATGGACTTTTACGCTCCACAAACAGTAAAGTTGGTAGAGGAACGTTATTTAGCTATTGCGTGGATGCAAAACTGGCAAGCAAATCGACCTACTTATGAATTAGGACATAATTGGTTTGGCCAAATGACTCTGCCACGCTTAATTACCGCTGAAAATGGACAAATACAGCAAAGTATTCCTTTAAAGATTCTTGATTTAATTAAGACAAAAGAAAAGAAACTAGAAAATGGAAAGATTTCAATAGAAGATACAAATTATATTGCTTTTAAAATAGCAGCAAATAACGTAACACCTTTTGATTTGTTTTTTACAAATGAAGAAGGAGAATTCTTACAGTTCAGTTATTCTTCAGAAAAACAAGGACTATTTTTCTCTCGTAAAAATACTACTTGCCGAATAAGTGGGGAAGATGGTAGTTCTATGGAGGAATCTAATGTAGTAACTATAGATGAAAAAGAAGCATTGTCAGTACAAATTTTTCTTGATCGTTCTTCCATTGAAATTTTTATAAATGAAAATGAATCAATCACAAGTACTTTTTATATTCAAAGCCCATTGTCCTTATTAAATGTAAAAACTCAAACAGATCATTTATTTGAAGTTTTAGAACTAGGAAAAATAGGATAATATTACTTAAACGGCTGCATCGATAGGATGTCAGTCGTTTTTCTTTTTGATATAATTTTGACAGCGTAAGGTCAAGCAACAGATAGTAGAATAGAAAAACATTGTTTATTCAGCGGTTGAACGAACAATAAAAACGGGAAATATTGTTTATTCAGCAATTGAATGAACAATAAAACCGGAAAATATTGTTTGTTCAGCAATCGAATGAACAATAAAACTGCAAAATATTGTTTATTCAGCAATCGAATGAACAATAAAATTGTAAAATATTGTTTATTCAGTAATCGAACGAACAATAAGACCACAAAATATTGTTTGTTCAGTAGCCGAATGAATAGTAAAATTGAAAAAATTGTTCGTTTAAGTAAACTAATTTGGCTAGAAAATAAAAAGTAAAAGCAGCTAAATGAATAAGATAGCTGCTTTTACTTTTTATTGTTATTATCTACTCTTTCAAGTGAGACAATTTCATTTAAATCATCAATATCCAATGTTTCAGCAATTTTTACTAAGTAATCAATATACAAAGACTCACGTTGTCCACTAGCTAAACGACTTAATTTTGATTTATCTATATCAGCTTCAAGGGCAAGTTTTGATAAGGACCAGCCTTCTTTTTTAAGTAGTTCATGAATATGTACAACCAATTTTCTTTCTGTATACAAATAACCAGATCCTTTCAAAAGCTTGTTGCTTATATAAGTATCATAGGTTATAATAAGCATGAAAACGTTGTCCTTATGAGCAACGAATAAGAAAGATCAGACGTTTTTTAAAAGGAGGAAAAGGTTGTGGTGAAAATTTTGCAAGTATTTAGTCATAATGCCTTAGTTGCTAAAAATGATAATAATGAATCAATGGTTCTTGTTGGAAAAGGGATTGGATTTAATAAGAAGAAAGGTGATCGCATAAATGAAAGCGCTGCCTCTGAAATTTATGTTGAAAGTAAGAGGCAGCAATTAGAAGAAACGCAGTGATGTATTATTTATCCTCAATCGTAAAAATTTCGCGAATGTCAGTAATCTCTAATGCTTCAGCAATTTTTATAACAAAGTCAATATTGACACGCTTGCGTTTACCGCTAGCTAACTCACTTAAACGAGCGATATCGATACCCGATTGTCGAGAAAGTTCACGTAAAGACATATCATATTTTTGTGTCAGGTCATGGATATGAATCACTAATTTTTTTTCGTTTTGCAAAAAACTCATCCTTTCATATTGCTATATACAATTATCATAAGGGAAGAGTAAAAAAATAGCGTTGCTTGTTTAGGTAACAAAAATAATTATCCATTTGAAAATGATAGCTAGCGTACGCAAACTTAGCTCAAATTTTTTACACAACGATAATGTGAGAAAAAAATTTGAGCTTTTTCTGCTGCCATCATAATGGAAGTTATTACTTACTTAAAAGCTTAGTGAAAAAATATGTGGGATAAAATAGAAAGGTTTTGTATACAGTATAAAAAATAAACCGAGTAGAAAGCTTGCTTTTTTCTACTCGGTAGTTATCTTTTTAAGTGGACAAACAACTTTTTAATAAATTGTTCCGATACCAATCTAGCAAATATTCTTCCCATCTACTTTTTTTCAAATGACCAATGGAATTAGGATTAATGAGAGTGAAATTTTCGCATAATAAAAACATATCAGTTAAAAATTTTTCATTTGAAGGTACTATTAGTGACAAAAAAGGTAGGTGAGTTTCTTTAATGATACTTAATATGATATTGTCACGATCTGCAATATCATATTTTTTCTTTGTCCTTATGTCTTCAAAATAAATATTTCCTTGTGTAATTATTGGGCGGAAACAGCTTAATATGAAAGTGTTAGGCCAAGTTTGAATGATATTTTTCTTATTGTCTGCAGGAAACCAGTTTAACATTTTATGAAAAATCTTTTTTCCTTTACTGTCTGCTAGTAGATAATAAACGCGCATTAATTCACAATAAAGTTTGTAAGGTTGGCGAAAGTCTAAACGATGTTTTATAGTTTTTACCTTTTCAAAATCGAAATAATGATTTTGAATAAACGATAGGGACATTTCACCCCAGTCATCTTTGCTAGTGTATTCTAGCATGACTTTCATAACTGCTAAAAACATCACATATTCATCCATATCTGGATCTGTTTCCAGCACCTTCTTTATCTCTTCTTGGATTTCTGCAAAAGGAATTTGCTGCTGTTGTTTTCTAACTACTTTTATCTTTCTTTTTTTGTCATTTTTCATTTAAACTTTCCTTTCTCAATTTTGATATATTTTATCATGAGTGTAAGGAAAGTTTTCTAATGAAGAGGATCAATTTTTTTACTGTGCTTTGATAGACAAAGCGTTAGGATGCGAGTAAATTTTATAAGGAAATTCGATCACTATTCATATGAACATCTAAGATAAATTTACTTTGGCTACTTTTGAAAACAGATTTGGAAAATTCAAAAGCACGTCCTTTTTGATCATAGGCAACTTGTTCAATGACCAGAACGGGGCTAGCTTTTGCTATCTCTAAAGCTTGACTAGCTTCTTGACTAGCTTCTTCAGCGTAAATGGTACGGTGAGCGTCTGTTAACTGTAATTTTGCTTCTGTGCCTAAATAATGATAGACAGAATCCTGCAATATTTTTTTATCAAGGGGCGCGATATACACTGGCATTATTGTGTGTTCATAACTATACAGTTGGTCGTTAATACTACGTACACGTTTAAACTCATAGACTGGACTGCTTGCTTCAATTCCTAAATTTTCTTGTTCATTTTTTTCAGGGAGACGGGCATCAAAGTGTAAAACCTTACTCGTGATTTTTTGGTCACGGTGAGAATAAGTTGTTCCAATAGGCAAGTCTAAGGGTAAAAGGTCGTTAGAGTCAGTGTTGATTCGTTGGCGCACATAAGTACCCGAGCCTTGTTTACTAAAAATAAGTCCTTCATTTTCTAATAGGTGAAGAGCTTTTTTTAATGTGATTCTTGAAACGTCATATTTTTTTGCAAAAAAATCTTGTGTAGGTAATAAAGTGCCGGCACGATAATGATTTGTTAAAATATCACGTTTAATATCAGAATAAATATCATGGTATTTATACAATTTGTCCACCCCTAATTTTTAATTTGTATATACTTATTATAAACAAAATGTATAATTTGTAAATATAAATATTAAATTAGTTGTTTACAAATAAGAAAAGTTATATATAATAGTGTACAAGGAAGGCGCTTTCTACAATTTTATTTAAAGGAGAAAAGAAATGAAGTTTAATGTTGAAAAATTACAAGAACCCTTACTAAAAGTATCTTCTTGGGTTGAAAGTAATACAATTTTGCAAGCGATTAAGAATGCATTTGTTCGTATTATTCCTTTTACAGTGGTTGGATCTTTTTCAAATTTGATTCAAATGCAATTGGATGCATTAATCGATAATCAAAATATTACCAATCCAATTGTTACTGGAATTAGTGAGCTCTTTGGTTATTTGGGTAATGCGACCTTAGGGATCGTGGCGTTAATTGTTGTATTTTCTTCGTCCTATTCTTATGCCACAGAATTAAAAAGGAAAGAAAAAAATAAAAATCTGAATCCAGTAATTGCTACACTTTTAGCTTTTGCTTCTTATTTTGTAATGGTACCCAATAATGTTAACTTTGAAGATCCAAGTGCTGAAGTTATTGAAGGATTTGCGAACTCATTTTTTAGTTATGAAGGAATGTTTACCGGACTTATTGTTGGAATGTTATCAGTAGCATTATTTGCCAAATTTACCCGTAGTAAATTTACAATTAAAATGCCAGGCAGTGTACCACCGAATGTTTTTGATTCTTTCTTTTCTTTAATTCCAATTAGTGAAGTATTGCTGATTTTTGGTGTTATTCGGATTATTATTCAATCGTTAGGCTTTGCTTCCTTACTACAAATGATTTCAGACGTGCTTATTGCACCACTACTAACCGTTGGTACTGGTTTACCAGCAATTTTAGTTGTGATTTTACTACAACAAATTTTATGGTTCTTAGGATTGCATGGATTTAACATTGTGTGGGGCGTTATTTCAGCTTTTTGGTTGCCAATTTATCTAGAAATTATCGCACAATTTGCTGAAACCCAAAGTTTTGCTGGTATTGAAATTGCGCCCAATACGATGACAAACGTTTATGCGATGATTGGTGGTTCAGGCTCGACATTTGGTTTAATTATCGCCATGTGGATGTTTGCTAAAAAAGGCGAAAAAGAACGAGAAGTCGCGAAATTATCCATTATTCCTGGACTTTTTGGTATCAATGAACCTGTTATTTTTGGTTTACCGATTGTTTTAAATCCAATTATGTTTATTCCATGGGTATTGGTTCCGATGATGAATGCAATTATCGCTTATATCGCAACCAGTCTTGGATGGGTTGTTCCGCTGGTTGTTTTGAATTCAGGGAATGAGCCGCTCTTTGTAAGTACCTGGGTGTTAGGAGCCTTTCGTTTAAGCCCGGTTGTTTTAACCGCTGTTTTAGTTGTATTAGATATTTTCCTTTACGCACCCTTTGTGATTATTAATCAAAGAAATGCACGTAAGCAAAACGCGGAGATGGCTGAGTCATAAAACGAAAGGATTGAAAGGATGTCTAAAAAATTTCTAACGATACTGTCTGTATTTCTAGTAGCGGTTTTGATCATAATAGGAGCTATATATTTATTTAACCAGTCTACTGAAAATTCTACGCAAACTGCTAGCCAAGATTCAGCGGTGGTAAAAAAAGAATATAATATTTATCCTAATCCCCATACGATTAAATATGGGAAAGAAGAATTAGCGATTAATCAAGTAGCACAAGTGATATACGATGATACCATCGATGATACTACTAAGAATAAAGTAAGTAGTATTTTTAAAGAACAAAATCTACCTGAACCCGGAGTCGCTGATGATGCTTCAGAGGGGCTATTAAATATTTATATAGGCACAAAAGATTCAGATGGACCGGCTGAACAACAAGCAGAAGAAATTTTAGCCAATAATGATCAAATTTTTGACTATAATGACGCTTATCAATTAGCTGTTGATGGTGATTCAATTGCGATTGTAGGAAAAAATACTGACGCTGCTTTCTATGGACTGACCACGCTAGAAACTATTTTAGAGCAAACAAAAGATGATGTGATTCAACAAGTTCAAGTAGCAGATTATGCGGATACCGAGATTCGAGGATTCATTGAAGGCTATTATGGTATTCCTTGGTCTAATGAAGACCGTAAGTCATTAATGAAATTTGGCGGACAGTTCAAAACGACTTCTTATATTTTTGCCCCTAAAGATGATCCATATCATCGAGAAAAATGGGATGATCTATATCCTGAAGAAGAACTTGAAGAGATCAGTGATATGGCTGAGGTAGGAAAACAAAATAAGACAGATTTTGTTTGGTCAATATCACCGCTAGGAGAAGTCGCTGAAATTGCGCAAGAAGACGGTGAAGAAGCGGCAATGGATCTGCTAGATGAAAATAATGAAAAACTGTTAGCTAAATTCGATCAGTTGTATGATGCAGGTGTTAGAGAATTTGGAATTTTAGGTGATGATGTTGGCGCACTTCCTCTTGATTATGTGGTCGAGCAAGTCAATGCCGTTTCTGAATGGGCTGATGAAAAAGGTGATGTAAAAGACACGATTTATACGCCTGCTGCCTATAATTCTGATTGGGCCTGGGATGATGGTGAAGAATTAAATACTTTAGAAGAAAACTTTGATGAAAATGTTCAAATCCTTTGGACAGGTGCCAATACCGTCTCACCAGTCACCCAAGATACGGTCGATGATTTTAAAAATCTTGATAATGAAGGTACTGAAAGACGAAATCCTTTGTTTTGGCTTAATTGGCCGGTAAACGATGTGGATATGGAGCGTGTTTTCTTAGGAAAAGGCGATATGCTTGAAACAGGCGTAACTGATCTTGCAGGTGTAGTTACAAATCCGATGCAAGAAGCTGAAGCCTCTAAAGTCGCTATCTTTGCGATTGCTGATTATGCTTGGAACAATGAAGATTTTAATGATCAACAAAGTTGGCAAGACAGCATGCAATATATTGAATCCAACGCTACTACAGCTTTTTCTACGCTTGCCCAACATATGACACACGCTGATCCAGAAGAAGGTTTAGAAGCAGAAGAAAGCGGAAATATCAAAGATTTGCTTGATAATACGCTTGAAAATGTTCAAAATGGGGAGTCGATTCAAGAAACAGCACCTAATTTAATCAAGGAATTAGAATATATTGCAAACGCCGGAGATATCTATTTAGATGAAGCCAGCAATGAAAAGCTAAAAGATGAATTAGCCCCCTTTGTCCATGCATTACATGATATGGTGTTAGCTGATGTTGAATTTATAAAAGCGCAAGAAGCACTTGATGACAGTGATAACAATAAGGCGCAACAACATTTTGACAAAGGTCAAGATTTAAGAGAAAAAAGTTTAGACTATGATCGACCTATGCTAGAAGGGGAAGATCCGACAAAAGCAAAACCTGCTGGAAAAAGATTACAACCTTTTAGTAATGAATTAGAAGATGCAGTAAAGAATAATTTAGAGGAATAGAATAATTTCTGAAATTTACCTGATTTATGGGTGGATTGTCCATAAGTCAGGTATTTGCTTACAAAGTAGCTCAATATAAAATAGTTTTAAATATGAGATGAGGAGTGTCGTTTTTGACAAAAGTACATGTTGTTGCACATACACATTGGGATTTTGAGTGGTATTTTACTCGACAAGAAGCAAAAGTACAATTTGCTTTTCATATGGATGAGGTCTTTACTGCCTTGGAAAATAACCAATTGGATTATTATGTTTTAGATGGACAAATGTCAATTTTAGATGATTATTTGGCAGATTTCCCGGAGAAAAGACTCATTGTTCAAAATTATGTTACTGCAGGTCGTCTCTTTGTGGGACCTTGGTATACGCAAATTGATGAAATGGTAACTAGTGGTGAGTCTATTATACGTAATCTACGTTTGGGGATGGATGGTGCAGATGAATTAGGCGCGGCAATGCCGATCGGTTATCTGCCAGATTCCTTTGGTCAGTCACAAGATATGCCTAAAATCTATCACGGATTAGGGATTAATCATGCGCTATTTTGGCGCGGGACACCTAAAGAAGTAGATACACGTTATTTTTACTGGAATAGTAATGACGGATCACAAATTCTTACGGCCAATATAAAAAACGGCTATTTTGCTGGCGTTGATTTAATTGAAAATGATCAATTCAAAACATTAATACAAAATATAACAACAGAGACAAATGATGAACCTGCTTTATTACCTGTTGGCGGTGACCAGCGTCCGGTTGATTTTAACTTAAAAGAACGGATCGCTAAAGCTAACACTGCAACTGATGATAACGTTGAATTTGTCGAAAGTAGTTATCCTGCATTCTTTGACCAACTTAAAAATGAGGACTTAAAAACAATTTCCGGCGAATTTATTGATCCTTCTCTTTCAAAAATTCATCGCGGCATTTATTCTTCCAGAGCGGATTTAAAACAATTGTACGATCGTTTAGAACGAACAATGATTTATCAGGTAGAACCTTTATCGGCGATGGCTAGTCAAAAGGGACTTGAACTTAAACAAGGTCTAATAGATGATATATGGAAAACGATTGCTCGAGGGCAAGCCCATGATAGTTCTGGTGCTTGTAACAGCGATAAGACCAATCAGGATATCAAGCAAAGAGGACTTAATGCATTGCAAATGGCAGAATCTTTACGAGATTATTTATTGCGAAAAATGAGTATTTCTGTTGCAGATAATGAATTAAATGATTTATTTATTTGGAATCCTTTGCCGGTTAAAAGTAAACAAATACGTCAATTTAGCATTTCCACTAAAGAAGCTGATTTTTCTCTTTTCGATCAAAATGGTGAACCCATAGACTTTGATGTCATCACTCAGAAAAAAGAAAATGCCGCTGTTTTGCGTCGTAATCCGGAAGAAATGGAAGATGACTTTTATTATCTAAGTAAAATTGCTTTTTCTGTAACTGTTCCAGCGACAGACTTTTGTCAATTTCGTATTGAAGAAGGCAAAACGTCAGCAACTAAATTGATTAGCTCGGATCATACTATTGAAAATGAATATTTTACTTTAAGTTTTAATGGTCACGGTTTGGATTTATATAACAAAAGCAGTAAGAAAACCTATACTGATTTTCTAAGCTTTGAAGATGGTGGAGATGAGGGCGATAATTACGATTATTCACCAGCTTTTGCGGATTGGATACTTGCATTGGACTTTAGCCAGGCAGAGATAAGAGCTAAACAAGGGAATTTTGTGAGCACTATCGCATTGAATGGAAAATGGGAACTTCCTTATGATTTAAAGGCTAGAAAAGAACAAAACTTAAATGGTGAAATTGCTTATGAATTGTCTTTGACATTAAATAAAGAAGACAAAGCGATTGATATTTCTTTACAAATAGATAACCAAGTTTTAGATCATCGCCTGCGTTTAGTGTTTAATACCGATGTTCAAGCTGACTATTCTTATGCAGATACACCTTTTGGAGTTATTGAGCGGCCGGTCGAAGATCCTCATTTAAAAGATTGGCAAGCTATCGGTTATAAAGAAGAACCAACTAGCATGCGTCCTATGATCCACTTTGCCAATACGCATAATGATGAAGCAAGCTGGTCATTTATCAGCAAAGGAGCAAAAGACTTCCAATTAATTGGTGAAGATTACAAACAATTAGCAGTGACTGTTTTAAGAGGTGTAGGTTACTTAGGTAGACCAGATTTATTTAGACGTCCTGGAGATGCTTCGGGCTTACAAACAACGGTCGTTCCAACACCAGACAGTCAATTACAAGGAGATTTTTCTTTTAAAGGGCGTTTGGTAATTGAGGAAAAATATGATGTAACTGCACTTGAAAATCATTATGTTCATTTAACGCAAGAAAGACTTTACTACCAAAGACAAGATTTAAATCAGTTCACGACACCTATCGAATATTTTGCGATTAATCAAAGCAGACATTCGATTGTACATGATGCATTATTTGAACTTGAAAACTTGCAAGTCGTTTTTAGTAGCATGCAAACAACTAAAGACCAAACTGGTTATGAAGTTCGTCTATACAATCCAACAGATGAGGAAATTTTAGTAGCCGGTAATATTATTTGCAAGAAAGCAAGTAGTATTTCTCAGTTGAATCTAAGAGGACAACAGTTACAACAATTAGCTATGCAAGCCGACCACTATCAAATGGAAGTTTTTGGACCAGGCGAAATAAGAACTTACGGTATTTATCCGCAAAATGATTAGAAAAGAGGGATGAAATGATTGATCAAAAATATTTGATCGATAAAATAACTAGTTTCGCTGATACAGTGACTTTATATTCAGAAAAAGCGACAAAATTGTTTCGTCATGCGTTGATTGATACGATCAGTAATACCGTTTCAGTGCAAAATGATGGAAATATCTTTGTAGCAACTGGTGATATTCCGGCCATGTGGCTGCGTGACTCAACTTTTCAAGTATTGCCTTATCTTCAGCTGACTGACGAAATACCCGAGCTCAAAGATTTATTGCATGGTGTGATTAAGCAACAACTTAGCTTTATACAACACGATCCTTATGCTAATGCATTTAATAAAAGTGCAAATGGCGCGCACTATAGCCAAGACCAATCAAACATCCCCATTTCTGATTGGGTCTGGGAACGTAAATTTGAGATTGATTCTTTATGTGCTCCTTTATATTTGTCTTTTCTCTTGTACGAAAAGACAGGGTATAAAGAGCATTTAACAGAGGAATTTTGGAAAACTGTAGATAAAATTTTGGATGTTTTTATTACTGAACAACATCATGAAGATTCTGATTATTATTTTAAAAGAACCGATTGTCCCCCTTCAGACACTTTAAAAAATAACGGACGAGGTGCTCCGGTCCAATATACGGGAATGGTCTGGAGCGGGTTTCGGCCGAGTGATGACGCCTGTGTTTATGGTTATTTTATTCCTGGGAACCTATTTATTGTCTCAGTTTTAAAAAAACTTCTAACAATTATACCTGAGTGCTATACGGCGATAGAAGAGAAAATGTCTACTTTACTTATTGAAATCAAAAAGGGTGTGCAGGATTTTGGTCAAATGACAGTAGAAGGTGAAACTGTCTATGCTTATGAAGTAGACGGTTTTGGCAAGCAATTATTTATGGATGATGCTAATGTTCCCAGTTTGTTATCTTTACCATTTTTACGATTTTGTGCTGCAGATGAGCCTTTGTATTTGTCTACTCGAAAGCAAGTATTAAGTAGAAATAATCCCTTTTATTATGAAGGAAAATATTTAGCAGGTGTTGGTAGCCCTCATACACCAGAAAATCACGTATGGCCTATAGCACTTGCCATGGAAGGATTAACTACACAAAATATTGAAAAAATAAAAACTAAAATCGATTTGATCTGCGCAACAGATGCTAATACAAATCAGTGTCATGAAGGCGTATTTGTAGATGATCCTAATCAATACACAAGAGAATGGTTTTCCTGGTCGAATATGACCTTTTGTCAGTTGATATTTCATTATTTGTCACTTAGTCGTGAAGAATAATTGGTAGAAAAATAGTAAAGAAAAGACTGAAATTCAAGTTATTTACTCTTGAATTTCAGTCTTTTTACTGTAAGTAATAATTTTTGACAATGTTAAACCTTAAAAAGGCAAATCTGAATCATCTATTTCATCCCAGTATTCAGATTTTACTTCGAATTTTTCTGCCTCTTTCACTTCTTCTGGTAAATATTCAAAAATTAGTAGTATCCAAAAATGAGTAAGTGAATCGCTGAAAAACTGGTCATTTTCAGGATCAACTTTTAGGTCACTAAAAATCACCTTAAGTGCTTCGAGCAATGGAAATATGTTAGCTCGAGCAATAAATAAACGTGGAAATATTTGGATAATCTTAACAAGCATTTGTTTTACTTTTTGTGAGTGAGCGTAATTATACAATTTAGTATCTTGTTTTAATAAACGTTCTGCAAAGTCGGTGTCACTCTCGTTAACATAACGTTCTGCAGAATAATAATCAGGAAGAAAGTCCTCATCAGACAAGCTGTCAAAAAAGTTATCATCAAACAAATCAGGATCTAGCTCGTTGAGTTCATGTGATAAGTTGTTGCGAAACCAAAAAAAGAGTTGACTTTCCCATTTTTCTTTAGGTAGTTCTTTAGTTAGGATTTCATTTAGATTATTATAATTTTGACATTCCAATAAAGGACCGACGACATTTTCATTTTCTGTTGGTAATAGTAAAGTTAAAAATATAGGCTGTTTTTCTTGAATCGTATTGATTATTTCCTCATCGTTTATAAGCACCTCATAATTTATTTCGTTTTTTAAATCCCGAAAATAAAGAGCGTCTTTTGTGATTGTTGGCTGAAATAAACTAATAACATGAGTACCGGGCCAAGTAAGAAGTGTTTGTCGTTCATCTTCTGCTGGGAGCCATTGGACGATTTTTTTAAATTCTTTTTTACCCTGTTTAGTTGTTAATAGATAATAATATTGAACAATTTGTAGATAATCATCAAAATTATTTGCTAGATCCTTATGGTTTACGATTTTATCCAAATCGGGAAAATCCAAGTAATAGTTTTCCATAAACTGTACTAAATTATTTTCCATAGCATCAACGTGCGTATATTCGAACCTTTTCATGATAGTATAAACAAAAACGTCATAAGGATTTTCTTGTAAATTTAACAACTTTTCAGTACCTTTTTGTAATTTTGTAAGAAAACCATTTTCAGTTTGATTAGCTAATAACTTTTTCTTGTCTTTTTTGCTTTTTTTCATTTCGTATCCTTCTTTCAAGTTAATTCATCTAAGGAAGCGGTGAAGTTTCGTTTACGACTGTGTTCTCTACGATAATTTTGGATAATTTGAGCACGAGCATTAGGGATACCGATATTTTCTTCTGCTTCTCCTAATGTAACGATAAGGGCAGCCATACGAGAATAGTGATGTCTAAACTTTGTTATAATGAGTTCTTTTGCTCTAGCTTTGACTTCTTTTTTACACCATTTTAAATATTGAGACTTGCTTTTTTCGTTTAAAGAAACAGTGTTTTTCCAAATGACAAATTCATTTTCAAATGAATCATCCGGATTTCCTGAGACTCTGTGTTTTACTTCTAATAAGACGCTATCAGCAGCTTGGGAAAACTCTAGAGGTCGCAATAATAAGAGAAATAAAGGGATTATCATTCCTTTATCGCTAGTACTCCAGCCTAAAGCCCTATGGTCAGTACTGACTTTTTTGTACACCGTTTCAAATTCTCCTAAAAAGAAAAGCAAAACGGTACGGTTATCTACAGTGCTATCATTTCGAACAAAATGCAGTAATTGTCTTTTTTCCTGCTCAAATAAATCCAACTTTAAAACAGGAAACAATGTATCAAGCTGAGGATCAGAGTAAAAAGCGTCTTGTACAGCTTTATGAATAATGCTAGTATCGTTTAACTGTTGGGCTAAATTTAACACTTCTTCAGCCACTTGACTACGTACCTTGTTTTTGACTGGAATGTTTTTCAAACCATCTTTTCCTACCATAAAAGCTTTTTCTTGGTTATGAAGTGTGCTAAATAAGTTGATACATTTTAAATATAACTTTGGATGAGTTTTTGCTGCTTCTTGTGCCAAATTAAATAAATGATCAGGATCTTTAAAATATGAGCTTGTTTCGACAGCATCTAGTAAAAGCCTGTCAGCCAAAGGAGCTGGGTTTAGTTTTAAAAATTCAATCCATTCTGCTAAAAATTTTTCTGTATTCTTCAAAGGTTGAGGGCCTACAGTAAAAATATCTGCAATTTTTATCTGACGACTTATAGGTTCACCTAAGTAGTGATAAAATTGTTTAATACAACCGGGAAAAGAATCAGTAGTTTGGTAAATCGAATATAAAATATGAGACATAATATTATTAGCATCTATAGTAATAAATTCTTCGTTGATCAGGTCGTTTAAGTAATAATCATACGTTTCACCTATTTCTTCATCATAAGCTAAAAATTGAAACTGTAAGCAAAGAATATATAAATCATAAGCTTTTTGATAGTGCTTTTGATAAACTAATTGTTTAGCAAAAGACAAGATTTCTGTTAGTTTTTGGCAAATATTTTCAGGATCGTATAGCTTGATGATATAATCTGGGTCCCAATCATAATAATAATCGTCATAGATTTCTTCATTTTCGGTGGTGAAGTGAAACTCTTTACGTGCTAATTTTGTTAGATAATCTTGATAATTTTGGTATTGTTTCTCGAAAAATTGTGAATCATCAGTAATTAACTGCAAAACTTGTTCACGTTTTGTTTCAGGTGTTAAACGCAACAAATTCAGTAAGCAGTCCGTTTTCTCTGAAGAAGACATTTGGTTTACTTGTTGGCTTGTTTGTTCAATGAATGTTTGATAGTCCATATACTGCCTCCAATTAAAGTACCCTTTTGCTCATAGTTTAGCATGATAGACGATAAATACAAATAAGTGTTCAGAAATTTGTAAATTAAAACAATATTTGCAACTATTGGAGGCAAGTTAACGAAGTAACCTCCGAAATAAAAATTATTGGTGGCACATAAGTAAAGTAACCTCCAAAATAAAATTGATTGGTGGCAAGTCAGCAAAGTAACCACCAAAACAAAATTTATTGGTGGTAAGTCAGCAAAATATCCACTAAAATAAAAGGATATTGGAAGCAAGTTACATAAAATTGCTATAAAGTTTGTTTAATTCTAATACTTTAGGAAGTGAATAAGATGGACAAAGAAAAACAAATTGAAATCTTAGCAAATTTGGTTGCTATAGATTCGGTAGACGATAATGAGGCGAAAGTTGCTAACTATATCGCTTCTTTATTTGAACCTTATAATGATCGTGAAGATGTAGATATCAAGCGAGTAACTTATGCCCCGAATAGAGACAATTTAGTCGTTACGATTGGTAGGGGTGAAAAGATCTTAGGGTTTTCTGGCCATGAAGATGTTGTATCGCCAGGTGATTTATCTGTATGGGATAGTGATCCATTTAAAGCTGAAATAAAAGATAATAAATTATTTGGTCGCGGTGTCACTGACATGAAGGGTGGTTTAGCTGCTTTAGTAATCACCATGCTCGATTTTCTTGCAGAAGATACGATCCCTGGAAAAATCAGACTACTTGCGACAGTTGGGGAAGAAACTGGAGAATATGGAGCAGCGCAGTTAACTAAAGCAGGCTATGCTGACGGATTAGATGGTTTAATCATCGCAGAACCTACCAATGAAATGAAAGAGATGGGGATATCCTCTAAAGGTGTTATTGATTATGTCGTAACATCCATAGGTAAAGGAGCTCATAGTTCTAAACCAGAGGATGGCATAAATGCTATTGATCATTTAATTGATTTTGCGAATGAAGTAAAACCATTGATGGAAAACTTTGATAAAACTGACCCTATTTTGGGCAAGCTAACGCATGTTCAAAGTGTCTTTCAGGGTGGTGAGCAAATTAATAGCGTCCCTGTAAAAGGGATCATGAAAGGAAATATACGAACGATTCCTGCTTATCCTAACCAAGTTATTTTTACTGCATTAAATGACTTGATTGATAAATTGAATCAGAAACCAGGCTATAACCTGAGTATTGAATACATTTTCCCAGAAGAAGCAATGTCTGGTGATGCCAATGCAAAACTGGTTCAATTGGTCAAAGATGTACATGGAAAAATGTATCCTGATCCAATAAAAGTAGTCGGCCAAACAAGCGCTAGCGATGCTTCGGAATTTTCACAGGCAAAAGGGGATTTTAGCATTGTACAAATTGGTCCTGGAAATAATACCGAGCATCAAAGTAATGAGAATATAGATCTTGAAGTTTTTAGTAAATCTATTGAATTTTATAAGAGATTGGTAGAAACGTTTTTCAAGTAAGTCAGATTTATTATTAAACTTTGGTTTAGTGTTTGACAGGATAAGTCCATTAGACTAAGCCAAAATGACATAAATTGTAAAAAAATAGATTTTAAGTACAAATGAAATTTTACATTAACCATATTATTCTGATGAATCAAATATAAAAAACAAAGCGTTAAATTCAGGCTATCAACCTGAATTTAGCGCTTTTTGGGTGAAAAATTATAGATACTTATTGTTAACTCTTTCAAGTGAAACAATTTTATTTATATCATCAATATCTAGGGTTTCAGCAATTTTTATTATGTAATCAATATACAAATATTCGCGCTTTCCATTTGCTAGGCGGCTTAATCTTGATTTATCAATATCTGCTTCAAGTGCAAGTTTTGTTAACGACCAGCCTTCTTTTTCCAATAATTCATGAATATGAACGATTAATGTTCTTTCCTTATACAAATAATCAACTTCTTTCTGAAAAGTGTTGCTTGTATAAGTATCATAAGTTATAATAATAATTGATCTGTTGCTCCTAAGAGCAACGATAACTGATTACTAGTGTTTTTTTGTTGAAAAAGGTTAACCAAATTTTTATAAATATCTGCCAGAAAAGTAGACGGTAAAATGTCGTTGATTTTTTTAACAAAAATAGTAAGCGCTATATAACGAGAGGAGGTTACTTAAATAGAAGTTTTAATTAAAAATATTATCAAAAATAAGAATAGACTTTTGCAATCATACTAGAAATTTTATTATTGAATTCAATAAACTGTAAGAATGGTATAGTTAGTTGATAACTATGGTTGTAGAAATATATATGACAAAATTGAAGGCGATGTCATTTCTTATTAATTTTTTAAAGTGTAACAGTAGTTTAGTGAATTTTGATGTAATCGGTTGTATTTTAAACATGTTTATGAATTTAGGTTCGTTCCCCCGGTAAAAGAGACACGCAGGTTATTTTTATTTATCTATTGTTTACCTGGATAGTAAAGATTATAGATCGTATTTAGTAAAAAGGGGGTAGGTTTTGTTAAACCTATGCTTATTTTTTATTCATGAAAAACAATTATTAAGAGTAATAGCTAAATAACGTTACACGTTTTAATGACAACAAAAATAGAAATAGTAATAAATTTAAAAAGGAGCGATATACTTGGGTGAAAATAACAATAATACTTCTTTTGTAGATCGTTTTGCAGAAATTGCGGGAAAAATCGGAAGTATAACGTATTTACAAGTTCTTAAAAATTCTTTTCAATCTATTATGCCATTATTTATTTTGGCTGGTTTTGGTGTCCTTATAAACAGCGTCGTATTTCCTTTATTTGCTGATGGTTCGACTTTAACTAACTTACAAACAATAGGGGCATTGATTAATAATGCAACCTTAAATATTTCCGGAATTTTAGTGGTTTCAATGATCGCATATAATTTATCGGAATTTAGAGGTTTTGGTAATTCAATATCCTCTGTATTAGTAGCGCTTGCAAGTTTCTTTGCTGTAATGCCAATAACCGTTGACGCACCTGCAGTTGGTTCAGAAGATACACTTTCTGTTACTGATGCAGTTACCTATGACATTATTGGTACAAACGGAATATTTGCAGGAATTATAATTGGTTTTTTGGCTACGGAAATATTTATTAAATTTTCAAGAATTGATAAATTACAGATTAGCTTGGGGGAGAGTGTTCCTTCATCAGTAAGTAAAAATTTTACAGTTCTAATTCCAGTAATTATAACAGTGGGAATTTTTGCTATAGTAGCTTCTGTTTTATCCGTAGTATGGGGGACTGATCTTCTTGACATTATTGAGACAGCTATCCAAGAACCTTTAAAAAACTTCGGTACTGGTTTATGGGGATTTATACTTATTTATTCTATTGGAGTCCTCTTATTTACTTTGGGAATTCACCATTCTGTAGTGACTGATTCGGTACTTAAACCAGTTATGTTAATTAACATGGGTGAAAATATAGAGGCAGCATCCGCTGGGGAAGAAGTACCTAATATAATTAATGAATCATTTCAGATTGTCTTTGGTCAAATTGGTGGTCACGGAGGAACATTAGCGTTGATACTTGTAATATTAATTTTTAGTAGATACGCGCCTTATAAGAAAGTTACGCAACTTGCAGCTGGTCCAGGGTTATTTAATATTAATGAACCTGTAATTTTTGGTATCCCTATAGTTTTTAATATAGTTTTGATGATCCCTTTCATACTTTCTCCAATAGTAGGAATATTGATTGGATATTTTGCTACATGGATTGGATTTATTACCCCATTTAGTGTATTAGTTCCGTGGACATTACCACCTTTACTTAATGGATATTTAGCCAGTGCTGGAGATTGGAGAGTTATTATAGTTCAATTAATTGTAATATTAGCGCAGTGTTTACTTTATTTACCTTTCCTAAAAGTTGCTGAAAGGTCTGCTAGATATCAAACAGAATTAGATGAAACAACATAAAAAATAATGAATAGGAGAAATTAAAATGGCTGAGAATACATTTATGTTAGTATGTAACGCAGGGATGAGTACATCTCTACTAGTGTCAAAAATGCAAAAGGTTGCAAAAGAAAAAGGGGTAGATGCTGAAATTTTCGCAGTCTCTACTAATGAAGCAGACAATAAAATAAAAAACCAAACGATTAATGCGATTTTATTAGGTCCTCAAGTACGCTTTATGAAAAAGCAAATGGAAGATAAGGTTGCTGATAAAAATATTCCTGTCGGAGTTATCAATATGCAAGACTATGGCATGGTAAATGGAGAAAACGTGCTTAATACTGCGCTAGAATTAAGTGGGAAATAAAGGAGTTTAATATAATGGCAAACAGTCAAGAAGAATTAAACCAGATCATCATGAGTTTGATAATGTACGGTGGAGATGCCAAGAGTAGTTCTATGGAAGCTATTTATGCTGCTAAAAAGGGGGATTTCGAAGAAGCAGATGAAAAACTTAAGCATGCTGATGAAGCATTGAACCAGGCTCATAACTCTCAAACCTCCTTGTTAAAGCAAGAAGCAAATGGTGAAGGAGTGGAATTAAGCTTACTGATGGTACATGCTCAAGATCATTTGATGAACGCTATTACTTTTAAAGATTTAGCTGTTGAAGTTATAGATGTGTATAAAAAATTAATAAAATAGACAAAATATACGAGGAGGTTAACATATGTCTGAAAGTAGTTTTCCAAAAAATTTTTTATGGGGTGGAGCGATTGCTGCTAATCAAGCAGAAGGAGCTTGGTTAGAAGATGGAAAGCTTGCTAATGTTACAGATACTGTCATAGGAATTAGATCTGAATATCCCAGTATTAAGTGGAATGAAGAAAAGAATCTCTGGGAATTAAACCTAGATAAGGATAAAGCATATCTATCTCATGAAGCTATTGACTTTTATCATCGCTTTGAAAGTGATTTAAAGTTAATGAGTGGTATGGGCCTTAAAGCATTTAGAACAAGTATCTCATGGGCACGTATTTTTCCAAGAGGAGATGAAAGTGAGCCTAACGAAAAAGGTTTGGCCTTTTATGATCAACTTATCGATACAATAATTAAATATGATATGGAACCTGTTATTACACTAAGTCATTATGAAACACCGTTTACTTTATTAGCTGAATATGGTGGTTGGACAAATAGGAAACTTATTAACTTTTTTATCAACTACGCAAAAACAGTTTTTAAAAGGTATCAAGGTAAAGTTAAATACTGGATGACTTTTAATGAAATAAATAATGCTTTTCAAAATCCTTATGTAGCAGGAGGTATGTTACCCTATCCTCCCAAGCATCCTGAGGATCCGATAAACGATATTTCCGAATCAGATATTTACCAAGGTTGTCACCACATGTTTGTAGCGGATGCCTTAGCTACAAAAGAGTTAAAAGCTATAGATCCAAATGCACAAATGGGTGTAATGTGCAGTTTCTCTCCTTTAGCGACTTATCCTAATAATCCGGACCCTGAAAATATATTTGGTACATTGCAGTTTAAACGTAATTCCTTTTTCTTTTCTGATGTTATGTGTCGTGGATATTATCCAGGATATGTTAAACGTATTTGGAAAGAGCATGGATCAAAGCCTGATATAAAAGAAGGAGATTTGGATTTATTAAAAAATTATACAAGTGATTATATAGCATTCAGTTATTATCGGAGTACTGTATATGATAAAAATACTGAAATGGGAGGAGATACAGGAGGAGCAGAAGGGATTGAGAATCCTTATCTTGTAGAAAAGTCTCCTGAACCATGGAATTGGCCTATCGATCCGAAAGGCTTACGTTATATAATGAATGAACTTACTGATCGGTATGAACTCCCTTTGTTTATTGTGGAAAACGGTTTGGGTATTGACGAACAGCCAAATGAAGATGGTGAAATTAATGATGTAGAAAGATGTCGCTACTTAAAAATGCATATAGAAGCTATGAATGAAGCCATTCAAGATGGATGCGAGGTTATCGGCTATTTATGGTGGGGGCCAATTGATATTGTTTCAGCAGGAACCGGTGAAATGAAGAAAAGATATGGATTTATTTATGTAGATAGACATAACGATGGCTCTGGATCTTTAGAGCGGCTCAAGAAAAATAGTTTTGATTATTATAAGCAAATTATACAATCAAATGGGGATAATCTAGAAATTCCTTTAAACGAATAAAATAAAATTTGAGCAAATATAAGCTTGAAATGGTTTTGAAAATTATGATATTACTGTAATTAAGATTTTCAAATGGTATTTTTCAAAGGCTACATTGAAAAATAGGATACAGTGCTAGACTGCTAATTGGAGCATAAAAAGAATATAAGAAGACGTTAGTGAGCATGGTTTATTTGGGTTACACTACGTTATGATATAAGACTTTTAGTACCACTCTTCACAGATTTTTCAATTGACGACGTTGTATTATCTATTTTAGGTATCTAAGTCAATATCCAGTTTCTCTACTAATGTGTATTTACGAGTCGTATCAATTAATTACTTATATTACTGTAAGTATTTTGTTCCATAACTTTACATTACAAACACTTATTTTTTGCAGTTTGTAAGGAATTATTAGTTCTAAATAAAGAATAAAAAAAGAGCGAGGCTCTACCAATTTAGTTGGTAGGGCCCTTATTTCTTATTTAAAACAATTTTAAATGTAGAAATTAAGCCATTATCTCTAGCAATTGAATATTCAACTGGTTTATCTACATTATTATAAGTTACGGTCTCCACTAATTGAACTGCCTTATTTTCTTTTATTTTTAACATTTTTGCATCTTCTGAAGAGCAATTTATTGCTGTGAACTTCTTTTCTGCGTAAGAAATATTAATATTATAAGTATCTTTTAAAATATCAAAAAGCGCAATTTTAGAAAAGTCAAATTTGTCCAAATTAGTAGCAATAGTAACTGGGACGTAAGTAGTTACGACTTCCGAAGGTTGTTTTTCGATAAAACGCAAACGTTCCAATTGGAAGAACTGTTCATAATTATTTTTAAAAACATATTTAGTAACATCATTATTTTCTATATTTTTAATTGATAATAATTCTGTACTACTAGTTAAATTTTTTTTCTCAGCAACTTCGTTAAAACTAGTCAATTCTTCAAGTTCCCAATAGAAATTCTCTGCTTTTTTAACATAAGTTCCTTTACCACGTCTTCTTTCAAGATAACCTTCCTTAACTAATTGGTCTATTGCTTGTCTAATTGTTGTTCTACTAACATCGTACAATTTAATTAAGGCAAATTCAGATGGTAATGGATTTCCTTCAGTATATAAATTGTCTTTGATACCTTTTATAATATCTTCCTTAACTTGAAAGTATAAAGGCATAGGGCTATCCTTATCGATTGGATTCATAAATATATTCCTTTCACAATTGATATTCTCATAATGATGTCATTATCAATTTTATAATAGCAAGTTATGGTGAAAAAATCAAAAAGTTATTTTTGAACAAGTATTGACAATAATGTATGTGTATAATATATTTATACATAAGGACATCATGATGTCATGATGTAATTAAAAGAAAGGTGTTGAAGAGAAACTATGTGGATAGACCTTACCGGAAAAATAATTGTTGTAACTGGAGGTAGTATGGGAATTGGTGAAAGCGTTGTAAATAACCTTTTAGATAACGAAGCACAAATCATTATTGCTGACCGAGTAGAAAATGAGAAACTTTTAACTAGAGACAATGTAAGCTACATCCCCTGTGATATTACAAAAAAGGTGGAGGTTGAATCATTTGTCGAAAAAGTTATAGGAAATTATAAAAAAATTGATGGCTTAGTAAATAATGCAGGAGCCAATCGTCCCAATTTATTGGTTGACTATTATAATGGTGACTCTGAGCACGAGATGAGTGAAGAAGAACTTGACTTGATGTACCAAGTTAATCAAAAAGGCTTATTTCTGATGACACAAGCTGTTGCTCGTGAAATGATAAAACAAAAAGAGGGCGTAATTATAAATATTTCCTCTGAAGCAGGGATGGAGGGGTCTAAAGGGCAAGGCGGCTACTCCGCAACTAAAGGCGCAGTGAATTCTTTTACTCTTTCCTGGGCAAAAGAGTTAGGAAAATTCAATATTAGAGTTATTGGTATAGCTCCAGGTATAAATGAACCTACACCTATGGGAAACCCAACCCATGTTGAGAAACTAGCGTATACAAGGGGGATTAAAGCAAATGAAGTAAAGGAGGATTATACGAACATAATACCTATTGGTAGAGTCGGAAAATTACAAGAGATCGCTGATTTGATTAGTTACTTAAATTCAGAACATTCATCTTACATTACTGGAACTATTATTAATATTACTGGAGGAAAATCAAGGGGATAGAAGGGATAAAATATGGATAAAACAGCAATTATTGTAGTTACTCATGGACATTTTGGCGATGAGTTAATAAGGTCATCAGAATTAATTATGGGTAAATTAGAAAATATCTATTCAATATCATTATTAGAGGAGATGGACCCGCTAGATTTAATTAAAAATATTCAAGAGATACTAAATAACGAAATGGACAATTATATTATTTTGACGGATTTATTTGGCGGGTCGCC
Source organism: Tetragenococcus halophilus subsp. flandriensis (assembly GCF_030161475.1). Classification (GTDB taxonomy): domain Bacteria; phylum Bacillota; class Bacilli; order Lactobacillales; family Enterococcaceae; genus Tetragenococcus; species Tetragenococcus halophilus_C. Next base: position 84,167 of record NZ_BSUG01000032.1, read on the forward strand.
ATCGAATTTAGTTTCTCGTTTTGCATTAACGGAAAATGTAATCGCTTTATCTGGCGTGAATTTGCCCATGCTAATAGAAGTAGAGACAGTAAGAAAGCAAGGATTTACAGAAGAACTGGCAGGAAAGTTGGTAAAAAGTGCTTCGGAGGGAATTAAAGATATAAAAAAAATTATGCTTGAAAGACAGGAGGAGGAAAAATGAACGGTCTAAAATTGGTTAGGGTCGATTTTCGATTGATCCATGGGCAAGTAATTACAAAATGGAGTAAATTAATTGATGCTAGTACAATTATTGTAGTCAACGATCAATTAGCACAAGATGAATTTTTAGCAGATATATATGTAATGGCAGCGCCATCGGGAATGGACGTTCAAGTAATTTCTAAAGAACAATTTATTCAATTAGCATTTGATGGACAATATGAATTAGGAAAAATTTTGGTATTATTTAAAAATATAGAAGACACGAAATATGTTGTAGAAAAAGGGGTTAAATTTCAACAGGTTCAAATAGGTGGGTTAGGAAGCGGAAACGGACGTACATCTGTTGTTAAAGGGATTTCCATCGATCAAAATGATGTTAACAATCTAAATTTTATTGAAAATCATGGGGCAAACGTAACGTTTCAAGTAACACCTGAAGAGACAAAGCTTAGTTTAGATAAAGCAAAAAAGAAGGTGAGGTAAGAATATGTTGAGTGTTAGTATTTTTACAGGTATTTATTACTGGATAATGAAAACAGATATAGGTTTAGCTCTTACTCACGCAATGCGTCAACCGTTGTTTGCAGCACTATTTATTGGGATTATTATGGGGGATTTAACGCAGGCACTTATTATAGGAGCAGCTGTTCAAATTCCTTATATAGGTTTGGTAGCAGCAGGTTCTAATTTACCAGCAGATGATTGTTTAGCAGGACTAATAGCTATTCCGATTTCTTTAAGTGCCGGTTTATCACCAGAGGTAGCGGTTGCTATTGCTGTCCCAGTTGGAGTATTAGGTGTTTTTGTTGATCAATTAAGAAAAACAATTAATGTAGCATTTGTTCATATGGCTGATCGTTTTGCGGAAAAGGGAAATACTCGACAAATCACTTTGATAAATATTCTTTATTCGTCTTTATCAAGTTTCTTTTTGCGCTTTCCTATACCATTTTTTGCTAACTTATACGGAGCTAATGCAGTTGATAATTTTATGCAAGCGATACCGAACTGGTTGACTCACGGTTTTACAATTGCAGGTGGGTTACTTCCTGCCCTTGGTTTTGCGCTAACTATGTTTGTTATTGGGAAAAAAGAATTGTTACCGTGGTTTTTTATTGGTTATTTTTTAGTTGAATTTAGCAATATTCCAATAATTGGAGTAGCAATTTTTGGTTTATGCGCAATTTTATTAATCAATATTTATAAAAGTACAGAAGTGGAGGGCTAAAAATGGAAGACAGTACAAAACTAGTTTCTGAAAAAGAAGTTAGAAATACTTGGCTGAGATTCTATCTTACCGCTGAAATGGCGATTTCTTTTGAGCGATTACAAGCACTAGGTTTTTGCTCTTCTTTAGTACCAATTTTAACGAAATTTTACCCCAAAGAGGAAGATTTAAAAAAAGCTTTAAAACGACATCTAGTTTTTTATAATAGTGAAGCAGTTTTTGGTGGTGCACCAATTATTGGTATTATCATCGCTTTAGAAGAGCAAAAGGCATCTGATGAACCAATTGGAGATGATGTGATTACTGGTTTGAAGACTGGGTTGATGGGGCCTTTAGCTGGGATTGGTGACTCAATCAACTGGGCTACTTTAAAGCCAATTATTTTTTCACTAGGAGCTAGTTTGTCAGCTGGAGGAAATCCAATCGGTGCTTTTGTATTGTTACTTTTACCTGTTATCCAATTATTGACAGGAGCTCGTTTATCGGTTGAGGGCTATAAATTAGGAAGGGCATCAATTCGAGACATTCTTAATTCTGGAAGGATTAACAAGTTGCTCAATGGGGCCAGTACTCTAGGGCTACTTATGATGGGGGCACTTTCTTCGACATATGTAGATTTAAGTACGCCGTTAGAATTTAGTTTTGGTGAAGTAAATGAGGCATTTATACTCCAAGATATCCTCGATGGTATAGTACCCGGCCTTCTCCCGTTATTAGCAGTTTTGGGAATTTATTGGTGGTTAAATAAAAAAAATCAAAATATGATTATCATTGTATTACTGATTCTAGCTATTTCATTATTAGGAGCGATTACAGGTATACTGTAAAAATGGGGGATTGAAAATGAAAGCAGTTCATTTTGGTGCAGGAAGTATTGGTCGTGGTTTTATCGGAGAGTTACTTCATGATTCAGGGTATAAGACAGTGCTAATTGATATAAATGAATCTCTAATTAATCAAATTAATCGAGATCATTTCTATGAATTATATATTATTGAAAAAAATTATGAACAAAAAATAATTGATAAAGTTACTGCATTATCTTCCATTAAATATCCAAAACTTGTAACGAAAGAAATAACAGAAGCCGATATTATTACAACTTCAGTAGGGTTAGAAAATCTAGTTAGAGTTGCTTCTGTTATTTCAACTGGTTTATTAGAAAGAAAAAAACAAAAAAAAGAGAAAATAAATATTTTAGCCTGTGAGAATGCCATGTTTAATAGTGAAATTTTAAAAAAAGAAATTTTAAAACTTCAACAATTATCTGAAAATGAATTAAATTTGGTAGCAGCATTTCCTAATACAGCAGTAGATCGCTTGGTACTAGAAAGTAAGAAAAATGGAAATAATGTTATAAACATTGGTGTAGAACATGAATTAGTAATTGAGAAAAATAAAATGGCTAACCCTAATCATTTGCCAATAAAAGGTGCAAAATATACAGATAATTTAAAAAAATTTATTGAAAGAAAGCTTTATATTGTTAATTGTGGTCATGCTTGGGCAAGCTATCTTGGAGCAATCTATGGCTACGAGATAATGATGGAAATTTTTTCTGATAATTATTTAGTATCAAAAACAAAAGAAGCAATGATGGAATCTGCAAAGGTACTAACTAAAAAACATGATTTTTCATTAGAAGAATTACAGACTTATATTGACTTTGTAATCCAACGTTTCAAAACCCCTGGGATTTTCGATACCGTTAATAGAGTATGTCGGTCACCTATTCAAAAGCTAGGACCGGCTGAAAGATTAGTTGGACCAGCAATACAATGCGAAAACCGAAGATTGAAAAACGAGCGATTATTAGAAGGAATTGCCGCAGTTTTTCATTTTGATAATCCAGATGATCAACAATCTAGAAAACTTATAAAATATGTATCAGATCGTGGAATTTTAAACGCAGTTACACATTATACAGGACTTGAAAAAGAAAGTCGGATGGTTAAGCAGATAATAAAGTACTATGAGTCGATGTTAGATGTGAAGGGTGAAAAAGATGAAAGAAATGTTTAGTAATGAAAATGGAATTTTAGTAGTACAGAAAGTAATTACTAGTATTCAAGAAAATCGTCAGTATTTAGGTGAAATAGATAGTAAGGGCGGCGGTGATGGCGACCATGGTATTAATATGAATAAAGGGTTCACTATAGCTAAAGAGGAAATTATGGTAAAAAATATTCAAACAATGAGTGAAGGCTTTAAAGTTATTAGTAATGTTTTAGTGAATATAATTGGTGGTTCTATGGGTCCGCTCTACGGTAACTTTTTTAGAGGATTGTCAGTAGCTTCAAAAAAGGAAACAATTATTACTAAAGAGATTATGGGGAAAATGTTAAATGAAGGCTTTCAAAATTTATCCATATTGACTGAGGCGAAAATTGGGGACAAAACATTAATGGACGTTCTTATTCCAGCGGTGGAGACTTACCAGTCAAAAGTAGATAAGTTAACTTTTGAAGATTGTTTATCAGCGATGCTTGAGTCTGCTGAAAAAGGTTTGAAATCTACTAAACAAATGCCTGCTAAAATTGGGCGCGCTAGCCGAATTGGAGAGCGGTCGATCGGACATCAAGATGCAGGTGCAACTTCTTGTTATCTAATATTGAAAGCACTAACTGAGTCTATAATTCAGTTATTAAAAGAGTAGAGGAGGATAAAGGATGCAGCGTTTTTTTAATAATCCAGATTTTGTAGTTGAAAATATGTTGAAAGGTTTTGTTTTAGCTAATCCAGAAATTAAAACTTTAAAAAATAATGAACGTGTAGTAGTAAAAAAAGATAAAGGGAGCAAAAAGGTAGGAGTAATCACTGGTGGTGGAAGCGGACATGAACCAGCCTTTCTTGGGTATATCGGAAAAGGAATGTTGGACGCTGTAGCAGTGGGCGAAGTGTTTGCATCGCCACCTGCAAAAGCTTTCTATGATGCGATGTTGGCAGCAGATGAAGGCTTTGGTGTAGCATGTCTTTTTGGAAATTACGCTGGTGATAATATGAACGTTAAGATGGCTGTTCAAATGGCAGCAGACGAAGACATTGACGTGAAATATGTAGTGGCCAATGATGATATTGCTTCCTCACCTAAAGAAACCAAGGAGAAACGTCATGGTATAGCTGGTGGTTATTTCATGTGGAAGGTTGGTGGAGCTCGCGCAGAGCTAGGAGGAACTTTAGATGAAGTTATTGCATCAGCACAAAATATAATTAATCGAACTCGTAGTATTTGTGTTGGTTTAGAATCTTGTATTATTCCTGCAGTAGGCAAACCTAATTTTAAAATTGCTAATGGTAAGATGGAATTTGGGATAGGCCATCATGGTGAAAAAGGTAATCGAGAAGAAGATTTGAAGAACGCCGATGATATTGCCGAAGAAATGGTAAATTCTATTTTAGACGATTTTGAATTTGAATCTTCAAAAGAACTGGACATAATGTTGTCTGGCTTAGGAAGTACTATGTTGATGGAAGAATACATTTTAATTGGAAGAATAATTGAATTATTAAAAGATGAAGGTCACGCTATTCATAAAGTATATGTAGGAAATTTTGTAACTTCTTTGGATATGAGAGGAGTATCATTGACTGTTATTGATTTGGATGAAGAGATAAAGGAACTTATGGCATACTCAGCAGAACCAGTCGGGATGAAAAACTATTAGGGGTTAGGAGATAACAAAGATGAAATTACAACTAGCATTAGATGAACATAAGTTGGAAGATGCAATAGCTTTTGTAGAAAATGTAGCTGATTATGTAGATATTATTGAAATTGGTACCCCGTTTGTTATTGATTCGGGAATGGAAGGTGTTCGTCGATTTAAGGAAAGGTTTCCTGACAAAGAAATTTTATCCGACGAAAAAATTATGGATGGGGGTTATTATGAATCTCAATTAGGATTTGAGGCTGGAGCAGAATACGTAACAGTTTTAGGAGTGACGGATTTATTAACGATAAAAAACTGTCTAAATGCCGCTAAAGATTTTAATAAAAAAATTGTTGTAGACATGATTTGCGTAGAAGATATACCTACTAAGATCCAAGAAGTAGAGGAGTTAGGAGTCCATGTGTTAGCGGTACACACTGGGGCAGATCAACAGGCTGCTGGGCACACACCCTTAGATGATTTAAAAATGATGACTCAGCATACTAAAAAAGCTCAAATTGCTGTAGCTGGAGGTATTAATAGCAATACCATCAAAGAATATGTGAAATTAAATCCTGATATTATTATTGTTGGCTCTGGTATTACACGTTCTGAGGATCCTTCGAAAGAAATTAAGCTGATTAAAGAAGCAATGGAAGAATATTCGAAAAAAGTGTAGGAGGGGAATAATGACAGAATGTAAAACTTTATTAGAAATCATTGAAGAACTATCAGAAGATGCAGAAAAAGTCGATAATAGTCAATTGGAAATAGTTGAACAACTAATTACAAAGGCTAAAAGAGTGTTTATCACTGGCGCTGGGCGTTCTGGATTTGCTGCTAGAGCTTTTGCTAATCGTTTAATGCACTTAGGGATTGATTCCCACTTTGTTGGAGAACCAACAACTCCTTCGATTAGGCGGGGGGACCTATTGATTATAGGGTCTGGCTCTGGGAAAACAGAGAGTCTAGTCACAATGGCAAAAAAGGCTAAGAAGGAAGATGCTGAGTTAGCGACAATAACTATTAACCCGAATAACGAAATCGGTTCAATAGCCGATGCTTATATAAAAATTCCAGGAATATCTTCACGTGATACGGCAACGGAAAAGGCGTCTTCGATTCAGCCAAATGGTTCTTCTTTTGAGCAACTATCTTGGTTGATTTATGATAGCATAATTGTTGATTTGATAAGAATAACACAACAGACACAAGAAGAGATAGATTTTCGACATGCTAACATGGAATAAAATATAAAATAAAATTTATAGATAAAATCTAGTAGTTAATTTTTATTGTTATATTATATTAAACATTCTTACCACATGTTTACAACTAAATAAAATCTGTTTAAACAGATAATTCAAAGCTTGTAACCTTGAAATGATAAGGTTATGAGCTTTTTATTTTTTGGCACGCTTGTTGCTTATATAAAAGTGAGGTGATGTTAATGAAAAAAAGATATTTAGTGGCTACACATGGAAAGCTAGCTAAAGGGTTTCAGAGCTCTTTAAATATTTTAGCTGATAAGGGTAGCAGTATTGAGATTATTAATGCTTATGTGACAGAAGAGGATTACACTTCTCAGATTGTTGCGTTTGTGCAAGGAATTCAACAAGATGAACAAGCAATTATTTTTACAGATTTATTCGGTGGAAGTGTAAACCAAAAGGTATTAGCGGAGGTACTTACACAGAAAAAAGAAAATATTTTTATTATATCAAATACTAATTTAGCTGTTTTATTGACATTGATTGTAGGAAGTGAAGAAGAAAACTTAACCGCTGAACTTATACAAGAAGCTATAAAAGAAAGTCAAGTGAAGTTAGTTCCTACAAGTCAAACAGTTGAAAAAGATACATTTTTTTAGGAGGAAAAATAATGATAACACAAGTAAGAGTAGATGACCGATTGATCCACGGGCAAGTAGCAATGGTTTGGACAAAAGAGTTAAACGTTCCGTTACTAGTGGTTGCTAACGATGAAGCGGCGAAAAATGAGGTTACACAAATGACTTTAAAAATGGCGGTACCTAATGGTGTAAAGTTATTGATTCGTTCAGTAGATGAAGCAATAGATGTTTTCAACGATCCCAGAGGTAAAGATCGTCGGATTTTTGTCATCGTCAATAGCGTCAGTGATGCCACAAAAATTGCTCAAAATGTTGAGGATATTGAATCAGTAAATGTAGCCAACACTGGACGTTTTGATAAGTCAGATCCAAAATCAAAGACCATGTTGTTTCCAAGTGTGCAATTGAACCCAGATGAACTTGAAGCAGCTAAAGAACTGTCTAAGATTGAACAAGTAGATAGCTATAATCAAGTTTTACCTACAAATTCTAGATACAATTTAAAAGACGCTTTAAGTAAGCTATAGAAGGAGGAACCAGAAACTATGTTGATAGAGGCAATATTAGCTGCACTTGTAGTATTTGTCTGTTTTGCTGGGAATTATCTAACAGGACAAAGTATGTTAGAACGTCCATTAGTCGTTGGACTTGTAACAGGTATTGTAATGGGAGATATGAGAACTGGCGTTTTAATGGGCGCTTCTTTAGAGGCAATTTTCTTAGGAAATGTAAATATAGGTGGAGTAATTGCGGCTGAACCAGTAACTGCCACGACTCTAGCTACTACATTTGCAATTATTTCAAATATAGAGCAAAATGCGGCAATGACTTTAGCTGTTCCTATTGGGATGTTAGCAGCTTTTGTAGTAATGTTTTTGAAAAATGTTTTTATGAACTTATTTGCCCCTATTTTAGACAAAGCTGCACGTGAAGCAAATGAAAGAATGATTATTTCGCTTCATTGGGGTACTTGGGTTATTTATTATTTGATTATCGCTTCAATTGCTTTCATTGGAATTTTAGCAGGAAGTGGTCCAGTAAATACATTTGTTGAAAATATTCCAGAAAGATTGATGAACGGATTAAGTGCTGCAGGAGGTTTATTACCAGCAGTCGGCTTTGCGATGTTAATGAAACTTCTTTGGGATAATAAGTTAGCTGTTTTTTACATCTTAGGGTTTGTACTTACTGCTTATTTAGACTTACCAGCTGTTGCTGTTGCGGTTATCGGTGTTGTTATTTGTGTAGTTAGCGCGCAAAGAGATCTACAGATGCGAGATATTTCTACAAATGGCAATAACAATAACGCTACAGGAACTATGACTAAAGAAGAAGAGGAGGATGACTTTTTCGCATGAAATTACAAGAAAATTTAAACAAAGAAGAAAAAAAGATGATGCGTTCAGTATTTTGGCGCTCTTGGACAATGAATATTAGTAGAACAGGAGCAACGCAATATCACGCTGTTGGTGTTATTTATACATTGCTTCCAGTGATTAATCGATTTTATAAAACAAAAGAAGATCGTGCTGACGCTCTAGTTCGACATACAACTTGGTTTAATGCAACAATGCATCTAAACAATTTCATTATGGGACTTGTTTCTTCTATGGAAAAACAAAATAGTGAAGATGAAAATTTTGACGCGAGTTCAATCACAGCGGTAAAAGCTTCCTTGATGGGTCCTATTTCCGGTATTGGAGATTCTTTCTTCTGGGGAATCTTAAGAGTTGTTGCTGCAGGGATTGGTATTTCATTAGCTAACACAGGAACACCTTTAGGAGCAATTGTCTTTTTACTCTTATATAATATTCCAGCATTTTTAATTCATTATTTTGCTTTGTATGGCGGTTATTCAGTAGGAGCTAGTTTCATTCAAAAACTATACGAGTCTGGTGGTATACAAATTTTAACCAAAGCTTCCAGTATGCTGGGTTTAATGATGATGGGAAGTATGACTGCTTCGAATGTTAATTTTGAAACCATTTTGGAAGTAAGTGTAGCCGGTAGTGAAGAAACAATGCAGATTCAAGAATACTTAGATCAGCTTTTTGTAGGCATTGTGCCTTTAGCTGTAACTTTAACTGCTTTTTGGTTATTACGTAAAAAAGTCAATGTTAATTATGTGATGCTAGGGATTATGTGTTTAGGTATCCTTCTTGGTTTATTAGGAATTGCTTAATATGACAGTAGCTATATTTTTTGATGTAGACGATACATTACTGGATAACTATACTGCATTTAAAGAAACATTGTTTACTCTTTCTTCTATAGAACCTTTACCAGAAGAACAAATGCAAGAACTCTATAAAAATTTTCGGCTTTACAGTGAGCACATTTATAAGCAATATCATAAAACACGTTTTATCAATAATATAAACGCTCGTTGGCAATGGGTGGCAAAAAACTTAAACATGGAAAATGATCCGTCTCTTTTAGAAGATCTAGATGATTTATATCATAGGAACCAACAGAAACAAAAACTTTCGAAAGATTTTGTTGATCTATTTTCTTTTTTAACAGAAAATGAAGTTTATTTCGGTGTACTAACAAATGGTTTAGTAAAAGCGCAGGCAAAGAAAATTAAACAGTTAAATTTATCGAATTATATGCCTTCAAAACAAATTTTTATTTCAGAAAATTTAAATGATGCAAAACCTAATTTTAGCTGTTTTGAAAAAGTAGAACAAACGCTACCTAAAAACATTGATTCATGGATCTATGTAGGTGATAGTTTTACAAACGACATCGAACCGTTATTAAACAGTCATTGGCTCCCAATTTGGTTAAATCGATTTAATGAGCAAGTTACACAGGATGGATACGTTGAAGTAAAAGGGGAAGAAGAAGCTGTAATGACTCTACGAAAATTAATTCATAGTGAAAAATTTTAAAATCTATTATTGGCGTGAACAGACTTCTTTTTGTAAATGTTCACGTCGATTTTTCATTTAGCATGATTTTTAAATTTATTTTAGGTATCTTAATAAGATGGAAGTATAAACTATGAAAACAGAAACACGACAAAAGCTTGTGTCTACTTTAAAAGAAGCCAAAAATGGCTTAACCACAACTGAGATTGCTAAAACTGTGGATTTAAGTCGTTCCGTTACGAGTCTTTATTTAAATGAACTTTTAACAAATGGTGAAGTTATAAAGGAAGGAACAAAACCAATTTATTGGAAATTGGTTCACTTTTCCCAAGGTAAAGAGGGGGAAGATGTCTTTCAAAATTTTATAGGTAGTGATGGCAGTGTCAGAGAGGCGATCAATAAATGTAAGTCTGCTGTACTTTACCCACCTCTAGGTTTACCCCTTTTAATTCATGGTGATAGTGGTGTGGGCAAAAGCTATTTAGCGGAATTGATTTTTGACTACTTAAAAGCTAAAGAAGCTAAAGGAACAGAAAAATTCTTGGTTTTTAATTGTGCTGACTATGCCAATAACTCAGAACTTATTTCTTCAATTCTTTTCGGCCATACAAAAGGCGCTTTTACCGGCGCAGATACTGAAAAGAAAGGGTTATTGGCGCAAGCGGATCAAGGCGTATTGTTTCTTGATGAAGTTCACCGTTTATCAAATGAGAATCAAGAAAAATTGTTTCAATTTATGGACACGGGTCGTTTTCGACCGATGGGAGAAGAAGCAAAAACAGTAACTTCAAATGTTCGTTTACTATTTGCTACTACAGAGAAACCAGAAAAAGTACTCTTACCTACTTTTTACCGGCGTATTTCAGTTACGATTCATTTACCTGCCTTTCATCATCGACCGCTTTTGGAAAGGATAGCGCTAGTCAAATATTTATTTTTAAACGAAGCTAGGCGTATTAAAAAAGATCTAAAAATAGGCCAAACCTTATTTTTTAAAATGACAAAAGAAAGGCTATCAGGAAATATAGGCAGTTTAAGAAATGAAGTTCGTATGTTATGTGCTGATATGTTAAGAAAAAATGGCGAAGAGGAAGTCATCCAGATTGGAGATTCGCAGGAAAACGATTGGGTGTATCTTTCTCGTTCGGATACGTTAACAGACGAAAATAAGGAAGTAGAAAAAAAGTTGAACCAGACGTTTTTTAATTTATTTGATAAAGATGGTTCTTTAGTTGAATTAAAAGAAAACATTTTTCAATTTTATCAAAGCTATTTAACAACGCTTTTTTCAAGTAACAACGATTTTCTTTTTTATCATATAAAAAATAGTATTCAAAGTAGAAATAAAAAAATATTGGATAATGAAGCATTAACAGAAGACATTATTGATTGCTTATATAATATTATAAAGCTTAATGAAAATAATGAACTTGAATCAAAGCTTATTAAAACCAAACAAAGATTAGAAAGAGAATATCCAAGAACGGTTTTATTAGCGAATAATTTGACTAAAGATCTTAACTACGAAATTAAAGAATTTGCTGGAATAATACTGGGTATTTTATTAATTGATACAGTTTCAGAAGATATTCGTTACCATGCTTTACTAGTCGCTCACGGAAATACAACTGCTTCTAGTATTCAAGCAGTAGCCAATAGAATATGTAAAGATTACATTTTTGATGCGATCAATATGCCTTTGACTTCTTCTATCCACGATATTGTTTCGCAAGTAAAAATCTGGCTTTCTGAAAGAGATACTTCACAAGGAGTCATCATGTTGGTGGATATGGGATCATTAACGCAGTTATATAAAAGCTTGAAACCACAGATTTTGGGAGAATTCTTGGTTATTAATAATTTGACGACTTCTTATGCCTTAGATATTGGACAGCAATTACTCAATGGAAAATTATTTTATGATATTGCAGAATCTGCTGAGAAGAATTTTAAAACAGAGATACAATATTTTGAAGGATTTGAAGTCGATAAAAATATTATTATATCAAGTATTTCGGGCAAAGATGTTGCTAAAAAAATACAGTCTATTTGTAAAAAATATATAGATCCTGACATTAAAATTATCGTGTTAGAATTTAATGAGCTATTGAACACTTTAGATCTTGCAAATGATCAACAGGACTATTTAAAATCGACTATCTTAATTTTAAGTACTTCTTATCTTAGCAATAGAACGCATATACCTACAATGAATATGTTAGATGTTGTAGATGAGGATGCTGAAAAACAATTGGAAAATTCATTTAATACTTTAGTTCATCCTAATGATATCTCGAACATTTTGAATGAATTTATTCAATTTTTCTCCAAAGAAGGGCTATCCGAAAAATTAGGATTTTTAAATCCGGATGTCATTATCCGACAAGTAGAAGACGTTGTGGAAAAGCTTGAACGACGTTTTGATTTAAAGCTATCAGCGAAAATGCGCTTTAATTTATTAATGCATTCCGCCATTCTAATTGAAAGAACAATATTAGGAGTAGAAGATTATTCTGTTCCAGAAAATATTGAAGAGCTTAAGATTAATGGAAAATTATTTTACCAAAACGTAAAAAGTGTTTTTTATTCCTTGGAACAGTTTTATAAAATCCAGATTTCTGATTGGGAGCTTTATGTTATTTATGAGTTGCTCAATTCGTAGTAATTTTAGAGATATAAATAGTCTAGCGTATGAGTTATTTACTTGCGTTAGGCTATTTTTTATTGAACAGATTGCTTTAATTATTTTATATTTACTAATAAGATAATTAAGTCAGATTAATTTAAAAATGAGTATTCCTGTTATTCAGAATCACTTCCATTTAAAACATATGTTTGATACACTGCAATAGCAAATAAAAGTTTGTAAAAGGTGTTTGAATTGGCTCAATATCAACAGATGAGCCTCGTCTTTTTCAACCGCAGTTTGCAACGAAAGAGGCTTGTCAAAATCACCTTTTCAATAGGAAGTGTTTAAATGGGTCCTGCTGTGGGAAAAGCGTTGGCACCATCCCACAGTCATCACTGACATCTTAATAAAGCTGTACAGCTCTTCTAAAAAGATTCCTCCGCCTATAAACTCTCTTATGATATAGATGATATACAAGTTTTCATGCTAAAGAAATGGCATATGTTTTTTAGTGTTTAGAAAAGAGGGTTAAAATGAAACAAATATATTTTCGAACCATTCGTGAAAACTTATGGTTTCTTCCCATTGTATATGGATTATGTTCAGTAGTTACAGCAAGTGTGATCACAAACTTGGATGGTTGGTTAGTCCCTAAAATATCCAGTAGCGTACCGGCCATTTTACTTGCAGATCAAGATATGTTAAATCAACTTTATTCTGCCTTGATTACCGCAATGCTGACGATGATAACGATAAGTTTCTCAACAATTATGGTCGTGTTGACAACCTATTCATCTCAGTTTTCACCTCGAGTATTGCAAGACTTTATGCAAAGCAAAATCACCCAACATGTTTTAGGTGTTTTCACGTTTGGCTTTCTTTTTGTCCTGGTCAATTTATGGTTGTTAACTCCTCGCCTGGATGACTTGCTCAGTCCTTTTTTTACTATTGTGGTTACGATTATTTCGCTGGGCTTTTTCATTTTATTTATCCATCATTCGTCACGGTGGTCGCAAGTGAATTTTTTGATTGGTACTTTACGTGATAAAACGTCAAAAACAATTAGAGAAACGTTTGTAGAAAGAACGTATGGCGAACACAAGCATTGGGACCTTTCGCAAATTGAAAATATGAAAACAAACGAGAAACAAACCATATACTCCAGACGTGCAGGATATATCCAACATGTCAATTATAAAAACCTGATTAATTGGGCTACAAGAAATGACATGGTGTTAGAAGCAACCTTTCAGGTTGGCGATTATGTTCCTCAAGAGATGCCGGTTTTTTATTTTTGGTCACTAGGCGGTAATAATGAGAAATTTAGTAAACATGATTATTATTTAGTTATCGGCGATGAGCGTACTGACCGTCAAGACATTTCATTTTCAATAGAAAAATTGGTTGAGATCGCTGTGAAGGGACTTTCTCCTAGTATGAATGATCCGAACACAGCAACTAACGCTATCCATCGTATTGGTGGTTTGCTTTCGGAATTAGCCGGTAATTACCGCTCGGTTACGTATTTTTCTGACGATAACGGAGATTTGCGGTTAATCATGGAACAAAAGAATTTTCAGGACTATTTGTTCAAAAGTTTTTACCAAATTAAGCACTACGGCAAAGATGATATCTCGGTTGTATATAATATTATAGACACCTTATATAAAGTTGCTATTGTTAGTGAAGCACCCGTTCGAAAAGAAGTGTGGGATTTTACGGAATACGTATTGGAAGACGTAGATGTAAAAAGCCTTCCGTCAATGGATTATCATCACCTTAAAGATATAGTTGAGAAGTTTGCTCAACTTTACGGGGAAGAATTAAATTGGGAAGGCTCTAAAGGCTGATTGCTTGTTTCTTGCCCTCGAGTTATTGAATGTAAGAGTTTTTTTGTTATAAGGAAAAACATAAGAACGCACTTCTTTTGTGTTAATTGTCATCTCTTGTCGACTTTACAGTAACACGAAGTGCGTTTTTTTATGTATCAAGATAAAGGAACTTAATCTTTAAAAAGGATTATGCTAAGGATTGAACAATTAACCGGAAAAATTTATAAAGCGAGCAGGTTATTTAAGCTCCATTAATTAAGTTAAGAAAGTTATTAATTTTCTATTTATCGAAAAAACATGCTGATACTTGATGGTAGAATTATACAAGTTTCTACGCTCTAATCTCAGTACTTATAAATTTGAGTAGCGACTTAAGCTAAAATTTTATTTTTCTGGAAAAATAAAATAACATATTGACAAAAATAAATTGAAAGTATATAGTGAATCTGAAATCGATACCACAAAGGAGTTCTTTTTATGGCGACTATAAAGGATGTAGCTAGTAAGGCTAACTTGTCTGTTTCCACAGTTTCTAGATATTTAAATCATCATCCTTATATTTCAGATGATAAGAAACAAAGGATCAAAGCTGCCATGAAAGAGCTCGATTATACGCCCAGTTCGATTGCAACGCAATTGCGTTCTAAAAAAGGGAATACGATAGGTATTCTTGTTTCAAGGATAACCAACCCATTTTTTTCCTATTTAGTTGATGCGATTGAAAAAGAAGCGAAAAAAAATCATTATAACGTGCTGATTATGCAAACATATGATGATAAAAAATCAGAAATGAATATGTTAGAACTACTGAAACAACAGGTAGTTTCTGGTTTAATCATGTGTTCTGTAGAAGGAGATCCTGCTACGATTCAAAGCTACCAAGAATTTGGACCAATTGTTTTGTGTAATGAAACGATGCGCGGAAGTTTGGTGCCGACGGTTGTTACAGATCAAAAAAGTGCTGTTTATGATGCTATGATTTATTTAGCTGATAAGGGATATCAACAGATTGCTTACTGTACTGGTGGGACATTGACCAATGAAGGACATGGACGTTCACGTACGGAGGGTTTTGAGCAAGCTTTGCTGGAAAAACAATTACCTTTTAAAAGAGATTGGATTTTTCGACAAGTTCATACAAGTCAAGATGGCAATGATGTTGCTGACAAAATTTTTAGTTTGTCAAAAGATAAACGGCCGGATGCTATTTTTACAAATAGTGATGAAGTCGCTCTTGGTGTGATGGAAAGTATGCTGCAAAGAGGCTACAAAGTTCCACAAGATTTGGCTATTGTAGGTTTTGATAATCAACCGGCCACTTCGATGTTAACTGTTCCTTTAACCACGATTGCGCAGCCAGTGGCAGCCTTAGGAGCTGAGGCAACCAATTTACTATTAGCTAAAATTGAAGAAAGCAGTTATGAAGTTGATCAAAGTAAGCTGAAATTGTCATTAATTAAAAGAAAATCTGCTTAGAAAATGAGCATGATTTTCTTGCTTTATTAGTCGATGTGGTATCGATACCATAAAAAGAAGGAGTATTATTAATGCAGGAATTAAAAAAAGATTGGTGGAAAAAAGAGGTTATTTATCAAATCTATCCAAAAAGTTTTAATGATTCAAATGAAGATGGGATTGGGGATTTGAACGGTATTCGTCAAAAGTTACCTTATCTAAAAGATTTGGGTGTGACGATGATATGGATCTGTCCGATCTTTAAGTCTCCTATGCACGATAATGGATATGATATCGCAGATTATGAAGATATCGATCCGCAATTTGGTACAATGGATGATTTTGATTTATTACTAAATGAAGCAACAAAACTAGATATCAAGATTATTTTAGACCTGGTTGTTAACCACACTTCTAATGAACATGAGTGGTTTCAAAAAGCACTAGCAGATAAAAACAGTAAATATCGCGATTATTATATTTTTAAAGAAGGTAAAGAAGTTCCGAATAATTGGCGTTCACAATTTGGAGGATCTGCTTGGGAAAAAGTAGATGATGAAGATGCTTACTATTTACATCTTTTTGGCAAAGAACAGCCCGATTTAAATTGGGAAAATCCCGAACTAAGGCAAGAAATTTATCAAATGATTAATCGCTGGCTTGCAAAAGGGATTGCTGGTTTTCGCATTGATTCAATCACCTTTATCAAAAAAGACCAAGACTTTGCTTCTTTGCCTGCTGATGGTGCTGATGGCTTGGTTTCTTGCAAGCATAAGACAAGGAATCGTCCGGGGATTGGAAGCTTTTTAAATGAATTAAAAAAGGAAACGTTTGAAAAATATAATTGTGTAACAATAGGAGAGGCATCAGGGGTTAATTACGAAGATTATGAGGAGTTTATTGGCAAAGACGGCTATTTTTCTATGATTTTTGATTTCCACTATGCAGATATCGATGTTGAATCAGGGACCGACTGGTTTAAACGATCCCACTGGCAGCCCAAAGATTTTAAAGAGTTACTAGCGCAATCACAAGAAACGATTCAACAAGCGGGTTGGGCGGCTAATTTTATTGAAAATCACGATCAACCTCGCGCTTTATCTAAACTAGTACATGAAGATTACCAAAATAAACGTTCTGCTTGTGGTATTGCAGCTATGTATTTCTTTTTACGAGGCACACCTTTTATTTATCAAGGGCAAGAACTTGGAATGGTTAACGCACAAAGAACAAGTATTGAAGAATTTGATGATATCTCTAGTATTGATAACTATTATCGAGGGATGGCAGAAGGATATTCAGAAGAAGAAGCTTTGCATTTTGTTAACTTACGGAGTCGTGATAATACACGTAATCCGATGGCGTGGAATAATGAACAATATGGCGGATTTTCGCAAAAGCAGCCGTGGTTAGAGATGACTGAGGAATATCCGCAAATCAACGCTCAGAATAATGAAGTTTTAGACTTTTATAAAGATATGATTACCTTAAGACAATCTTCTGAAATCAGTTCAACTTTAGTTAATGGCACTATTGAGTTTTTACCAGATGTTCCAGAAAATGTGATTGCTTACGTTCGAGAATATCAAGGTCAACGACTTTATTGTTTAACCAATCTTGGCACAAACGTGGAAATCTTTACTTGGCCTAAAGAAGTTGACGAAGTTTTTATTAATTCTCATAAAAATGATATAAAAAAAGCAGGTAATTCCTTATTACCTTATCAAAGTGTGTTGTTTAAATAATAAATTATGATGGTATTAAAGTAACTGTAGGATTTTAGAAAGGAAAAAACCAAAATGAACAAAAATTGGTGGAAAAATGCGGCGATTTATCAGATTTATCCTCGCAGTTTTCAAGATTCAAATGGGGACGGCATTGGTGATTTGAATGGGATCATTCAAAGACTAGATCATCTTAAATATTTAGGGGTTGATGCCATTTGGTTAAGCCCAGTGTATGAGTCTCCTAACATCGATAATGGCTATGATATAAGTGATTATCAAAAAATTAATCCTGAATATGGCACGATGGAAGATATGGATCGTCTGATTGAAGAAGCTGATAAACGTTCGATCAAAATCATCATGGATTTGGTGATTAATCATACTTCAAGTCAACATTTTTGGTTTCAAGAAGCGTTAAAAAGTAAAGATAATCCATACCATGATTATTATATTTGGCGGACAAGTGCTGATTCGAATCTTCCTAATTCTTTAATGGCTGATTCTGCTAGTGCTTGGGAATATGTGCCTTCATTAGATGAATACTACTTGCACTTGCATTCAAAAGAACAGCCAGATCTTAACTGGAAAAATCCAGAAATGAAAAAAGCGATTTGGAAAATGATCATTTATTGGTTGGAAAAAGGAATTGGAGGTTTTCGTTTAGATGTTATTGATCTAATTGGTAAAGAACCTGATAAGTTAATAACAAAAAATGGTCCTGAGCTACATCCGCTAATTCACGAGCTAAATCAAGAAACTTTTGGAAATTATAATGTCGTTACTGTTGGTGAAACTTGGGGTGCAACACCTGAAATAGCTAAATTATATAGTAATCCTGAAAGAAAAGAGTTATCGATGGTTTTCCAATTTGAACATATCAATTTGGATAAGCAAGCGGGTAAAAGAAAATGGGATCTAAAAGCACTTGATCCACAAAAACTGCATCAAGTATTTTCGAAATGGCAAAGGCAATTAAAAAATGAAGGTTGGAACGCTCTTTTTTGGAACAATCATGATTTGCCTAGAATTATTTCTCGTTGGGGCGATGATTCGAGACAATATCGAGAACTTAGCGGAAAAATGCTAGCTATCTATCTTTATTTTATGTCTGGAACGCCCTATATCTATCAAGGAGAAGAAATCGGTATGACAAATTATGAAATAAGCGATATTTCAGAAGTCAACGATATTGAAAGCAGACAAATGTATTATGATCGTTTAGATAAAGGTTACTCAAAAGAAGAGATCCTTCAGTCGATCAATACCAAAGGTCGTGATAACGCTAGGCATCCGATGCAATGGGACCTTTCTACAAATGCGGGTTTTACAACAGCTACTCCTTGGCTTGTTGTACATCCAAATTACAAAGATATAAATGTAGAAACTGCTTTAGCTAAGCAAAACTCACTATTTTTTACGTATAAAGAATTAATTGAATTAAGGAAAAATAACTATGACATTATTAATGGAGAGTATGAAATTTTAAATACAGGAAATCCGGATGTTCTTGCATATATTAGATATAAGGAAAATGAAAAAATTATTGTTGTGGTAAACTTTTCAAAACAATTACAACAATATAGTTTACAGATAAATTTAAATCATTCAAAGTGTTTAATTCATAATTATAATACTAAAATAAACAATTCTAATGAACTACAGGCTTATGAAGCATTTGCTGTAAAAGTATCGGGAAATAATCTGTAATAAAACTAGCATAGAATAATGTAAAAACAAAGAGTATCAGATAGCTATAAACATTTAAAAAGTTTTATAACAGCCTAATTACTGATACTCTTTGTGATATCGATACCATATTAAGCTTTATTTTTTTAAAGCAGCTATGAAACTGCTTTCTATATTTAGCAAAAAATTTTAGTAGCCACAGAGCTTATTAATTAGGAGGACTATTATATGGCGGGGCAAGATTATAAAAAGATCGGTCAAGAAATTGTCGATAAGATTGGAAAAGATAACATTCAGTCGATTACTCATTGTGCAACACGTTTACGAGTAGAAGTATATGATAGACAACGTATTGATGACGATGAAATTGAAAAAATAGACGAAGTTAAAGGTGTCTTTTTTAACGCAGGACAATATCAGGTGATTTTAGGTACTGGAATTGTTGATAAGGTTTATAAAGCCATTGTAGAAGAAGATAATACGATGGAAAAAAAGAAGCGGAAGTAGATAAGGTAAAAGAAGAACATAATCCGATTAAAAAAGGTGTTCGTACCTTAGCGGATGTGTTTGTGACAATTATTCCGGGGATCGCCGCTACGGGTTTGTTTTTAGGGTTACAAGGTGTTTTATTAAATGAAAATGTTTTAAGCTTTTTTGGTACGACGCAAGATGCTATTCCTGATGCTGTCATGCTTTTGTTGGATGTTTTAACAGATACAGTATTTTCTTTCTTACCAGCGCTGATTTGTTGGTCGGCGTTTAAGAAATTTGGCGGAACGCCTATTGTCGGTTTTGTGATCGGTTTAATGCTGGTTTCGCCTTTGCTACCTAACGCTTATGAGGTGGCGGATGCAAGTAGTAATGTTGAAGCTGTGATGGCTTTTGGTTTTATCCCGATCACTGGTTATCAAGGAAGCGTATTGACAGCTCTAGTTATTGGTTATTTGGGCTCGAAATTAGAGATAGCTACAAGAAAGGTAATGCCACAAGCTCTAGATATGATGTTTTCACCATTTGTAGTGATTGCTGTAATGCTAGTTACTGCTTTATTAATCTTAGGGCCTATACTACATCTTGTAGAAAATGGTCTCGTTTATGTAGTTGAAGCATTTATCCATGTGCCTTTTGGTATTGGTGGTTTAGCCATCGGTTTTATTTATCCATTAGCTGTGATGACTGGTATGCATCACTTATTTATTACAATTGAAACGGCACTTCTGGGCTCAACTGGATTTAATCCATTGATTACGATATGTGCAATGTATGGTTTTGCCAATGCGGCAGTTTGTTTTGCGATTAGTACAAGAGCGAAGAAAAGTCACGTAAAGGTCATCGGTACAAGTGCTGGTGTTACACAATTACTTGGGGTTAGTGAACCTGGTTTATTTGGGATTACCCTACGTTACGGCACAAGACCTCTAGCTGCTATGCTAGCAGGTTCTGCAATTGGTGGCGCTGTGCTATCTATTTTAGGTATTCAAGCTAACTCCTATGGTCTAGCAGTTATCTTGTCTCCTTTGATGTATATTTATGATCCCTATCAACTAATTACTTATATTGCCGTAGGTGTTTTGACCTTTATTTTTACCTTTATCATCACTTATCTTTTTGCCGTTCCTAAAGAGTTATTGGTTCCAGATACAGAATAAAAAAATAAGCTTTACCACTTTATTTAGTCGGTAAAGCCTATTTTTTTTACGTGTTAACTACTTTTATTTCCTAAAAGATAAGTGAGTCCGAAGCCAACAATAGCAAACAGTATAGACATTAGTACTGTAGAAATACTAAAGGATGAAGCCGTCAAAGTTAAACTAGAAAAAATAGCAATAGGAGAAGCAAGGACAAGACCGAAAATACCAGCATAAGTGTAACTTGGAAAATGTCTAAACATTTGATCGATCAATTTGCTAATGACGGCTATTCCGAATAACATCCCTACACCAAAAAAAGCGCAATAGATACCAAAAGTCAAAATTTGATTGACATCAACAGCTCGCAAAGCATCGATGAAACCGTTGATCATGGCAAGGAAGGCTTGATACCAACCCAAAATCAACATGACCAGCGAACCACTGATACCTGGAATCACCATCGAAGCTGAAGCGATAATTCCGATAAAAAACAAACCAAATAATGTAGGTAGTTCAAGTGATAATTCATGTGCTGAAGTTCCAGATACTTCAGCAACGCCCATCCACGCGACTAGGGCAAACATTGCTAAAAAAATAATCCCATGTAAGTAGTTGATTTTTCTCTTTTGTAGATACAGCGAGGAACGAAACTCTTTCCACAAAATCGGAAAGCCACCTAAAATTAAACCGGTAAAAGTTGCAGCAGTGACTAAAGGATAGAAATCAAAAAGATAAGTGATCATTCTTGAAAAAAGCGCAACACCGAGTAATAACCCTATAATAAGAGGAATGAAAAAACGAAGACTTTTTTTCATCTCAGACTTTAACGTTGCGATAGAACGAATAATATCATCGTAGATCCCTAATGAAACAGCAATTGTTCCGCCAGAAAGGCCGGGGACGATGTTTGCTACTCCCATAAAGATTCCTTTTATGATTAACCAAATATTTTTCATCCAAATAATCTCCTAATTATATAATTTTTATTTATTTTAGCATAATTTTGTATTTATCGGGATGCTTGTTATTCCATTTTTTGAAGTAAGCGTAACCACTTAAAGAATTTCTATAAAATGCTAGTTTTTTATCGTTTTATTCATTAAAATAAAAGAAAAGGCATACATGAAATTATTTAGATGATTCTGTGTAAAAGAGGTTGTTTATGAGCATATATTTAGAAATTCCACAATTAGATCAGCATTTTCCTTATCGCTTATTGTTAAATGATGGCATGACTATTGTATTTCCTCATTGGCACAAAGAAATAGAGATTATTTATGCCAAAACAGGTAGAGTGAATATTGGATTTGATGGCGAAGTGATCACCTTAGAAGAGGGAGAAATTATTTATTTTGCCAGTGGTCAACCTCATTATTTTCTAGCTTCCCCCGAAAGTGTGCGTTATGTCTATCAATTTGATTTGAAATTATTCGACGAGTCTGTTTTGCGAAAGAATGAGAAGGAATCATTGTTTTCTTTATTTGAAGAAGGGCAACGTCATAGTCGCTATTGGCCTGAAGAATTTGCGGAAACGATGCAAGGACTATTACTAGAATTATTTGAATTAGAAAACACTGGGACACCGGGGAAAAACTACTTAATTTTGGCGCTATTATATCGTTTAATTGGAGAGTGCTACCGTTTTTTACCAAAACAAAAAATTGTAAAAAATAAAAAAGTACCCAATGCTATCCAGCAAAAAGAAACACTACAACGTTTAAATAAAGTATTTGATTATATCGAGAGTTACTATCAAGAAGTCATTACTATCGATGATGTGGCCCGTTATGTTGGATTTAGTCCCTATTATTTCACGCGCTTTTTTAAAGCCAATACGGGACAAACCTTTATGCAATTTTTGACAGAATATCGGGTGAATCAAGCGCAGTTTATTTTGGGAAATGAAAAATTACCTATGGCGGAAGTTGCGGAAAAAGCTGGTTTTGCTAGCGTTAAGACTTTTCATCATGTTTTTAAAGGGGCTGTGGGCCATTCGCCATTGCAATATCAAAAAATGATGAGACATTTATCTTCCTGATAAACTTCCTTTTTAGCCTGAGCCGACTGCTCCAGGCTTTTTTAATATCCCAAAGAATAAAAAAGCAATATCCAGGAATTTTTCCTTAAAAAAGCAGGAAGAATCAAGAATAGCTCTTCGTTATAATAAATATATGAAATATAAAACGATTTCAGGAGGGAAGCTATGTCAGTAAAAGTTGGTATTATTGGTTGCGGTGGAATTGCCGAAGGGAAACATTTACCGGCCTTATCGCAAATTGAAGAGGTAGAACTTGTTGCCTTTTGTGATATTGAAGTAAAAAAAGCAGAAAAGGCTAAAAAAGAATATGGAGATACAAATTCTAAAGTCTTTGAGGATTATAAAAAAATGCTTGCTTCAGTTGATTTGGATGTTGTCCATGTACTAACGCCTAATAACGCGCACGCAGAGATTTCGATTGCAGCAATGCAAGCTGGAAATCAAGTCATGTGTGAAAAACCCATGGCAAAAACAGCAGAAGAAGCACGAAAAATGATCGAAGCTTCAAAGAAAACTGGTAAAAAGTTAACGATCGGCTATCAGAATCGTTTTAGAAAAGATGCGCAGTATTTGCATGAAGTTTGCCAAGAAGGCGAATTAGGTGAAATTTATACAGCAAAGGCCCATGCGATTAGACGACGCGCAGTTCCTACATGGGGTGTATTTTTGGACGAAGAAGCACAAGGCGGAGGACCTTTGATCGATATCGGCACCCATGCCTTAGATTTGACTTTATGGATGATGGATAACTATAAAGCAAAATATGTAGTAGGAAACACTTATCATAAATTATCCGAGACAAAAAATGCCGCCAATGCTTGGGGGCCTTGGAATCCAGATGAATTTAATGTAGAAGATTCCGCTTTTGGCTTTGTTGTTATGGAAAATGGCGCGACAATTTTTCTAGAAGCTAGCTGGGCCTTAAATAGTCTAGAGGTTAAAGAAGCAAAAACAACCTTAATGGGAACCAAAGCTGGTGCAGATATGAATGATGGACTAACCATCAATGGTGAAGACCATGGCTTACTTTATGATAAAAAAATTCAATTAGAAACTGGTGGTGTTGACTTTTACGACGAAGAAGGAGAGGATCCTGCTTTATTGGAAGCCCAAGCCTGGATCGATGCAGTCATCAATGATACAGAGGTAGTTGTTAAACCAGAAGAAGCTTTAACTGTAACAGAGATACTAGAAGCAATTTATAAATCGTCTAAGACAGGGGAACCTGTTTATTTGTAAAAGAGGTGAAAACATTGATCAGAGTAACGATTTGGAATGAATTTCGTCACGAAAAAACCGATGAAGACGTTCAGAAAATGTACCCTACAGGAATTCATGAACAGTTAGCCACCATTGTTGGTCAAAATTATTCCGTAAAAACAGCTACATTAGATGAACCAGAGCATGGTTTGACAGAAAAGGTATTAGCGGAAACGGATGTTTTGTTATGGTGGGGACATATTGCTCATGACGAGGTCGATGATACGATTGTAGAACGTGTACATGATCGCGTCCTACAGGGGATGGGATTAATTGTTTTGCATTCAGGACACTTCTCAAAAATATTTAAAAAACTGATGGGTACTTCGTGTGATTTAAAATGGCGAGAAGATGGTCAGTCTGCACGACTTTGGAATGTGAATCCTAGCCATCCGATTGTTGCGGGTGTGGGTGAATTTATCGATCTCAAGCAAGAAGAGATGTATGGAGAGCACTTCGATATTCCAGCACCTGATGAACTTATTTTTATTAGTGGTTATCCAGGAAGTGAAGTTTTTCGGAGTGGTTGTGTTTTTCGTCGCGGTAACGGTAAAATTTTTTATTTTCAGCCGGGGCATGAAACTTACGACAGTTATTACAATGAAAAAGTACAAAAAGTGATAAACAATGCTGTAGAATTTTGTGCTCCTACTGAAAACAGTCGTCCTTATTACGGTCATTACAAAGGAGAAGATAGAAAATGAAATTAGGCGTATTTACACCATTATTCAATAATTTAACATTTGATGAAATGATAGAAGAAGCTGCAAATAAAGGTTTGGAAGCAGTTGAAATCGGTACTGGAGGATCTCCTGGTGATGCTCATTTAGATATTGATAAATTATTAGAAAGCAGCGATGCACGTAAAGAATACTTGCATAAATTACAAGATAAAGGCTTAGAAATTTCGGCTTTAAGTGCGCATCATAACCCAATTTCAGCTAAAAAAGCGGTTGCGCAAGAAGGCGATGAATTATTACGTAAAACAATTAAATTGGCTAATTTAATGAATGTTCCGGTTGTTAACGGTTTTTCTGGTGTATCCGGAGGGAATCCGACCGATACAGCTAATAATTGGCCTGTTATTCCTTGGCCAAGTGCTTATTCAGATATTTATAAGTATCAATGGGAAGAAAAATTGATCCCTTACTGGAAAAAAATCAATGAAGAAGCTGAAGCGGCAGGAATAAAAATCGGTATTGAGCTGCATGGTGGTTTCTTATTACACACACCTTATACCATGTTGCGTTTACGTGAAGAAACAGGTAAAGCCATTGGATGTAATCTAGATCCAAGTCATATGTGGTGGCAAGGAATCGATCCAGTTGCAGCTGTGAAAATTTTAGGCAAAGAACAAGCGATCCATCATTTTCATGCTAAAGATACTTTCTTAGATCAAGACAATATCAATATGCATGGTCTAACGGATATGCAACCCTATAATAAGGTGGAGTCGCGTGCGTGGACTTTTCGAACAGTTGGTTTTGGGCATGACATGAAAGTCTGGTCAGATATAATTTCTGCATTACGTATTTATGGTTATGATCATGTTTTAAGTATTGAACATGAAGACCCTATTATGTCGATTGACGAAGGATTGACTAAAGCGATCAAGAACTTAAAAGGTGTAATGATTAAAGAAGAACCATCTGAGATGTGGTGGGCATAAGGAGACGTGTAAATGGCAGCAGTAAATTTTGCAATTATAGGCTACGGTGGCATGGGTAGTTATCACGAAAAGAATTTAATGTCTTCAGAAAAAGAAAAGATCAACTTAGTAGGTGTTTACGATATTTTAGAAGAAAGACAAGAAGCAGCTCGTACAAAAGGTCTATCTACCTACGAAAGCTTTGATGAAGTTTTAGCTGATGAAAGAATAGAAGCGGTGCTCATTGCTGTTCCTAACGATCTACACAAAAGCATGAGTATCGCTGCATTAAAAGCAGGAAAACATGTCGTTTGTGAAAAACCGGCAACTTTAAACACTGAAGAATTTGATGAGATCCTTGCTGTTGCAGCAGACACTGGTAATCGTTTTATCGTTCACCAAAACCGTCGATGGGATCCGGACTTCTTAATTGTACGGGACCTGTATCAAAATCAGCCGATTGGTTCAGTATTTCAAATCGAATCACGCGTGAATGGTGCTAACGGCATTCCAGGAGATTGGCGTCATCTGAAAAAACATGGCGGTGGCATGCTTTTGGATTGGGGGATTCATCTATTGGATCAAATGCTTTGGCTAGTTGATTCACCGATCAAAGATGTTCAGGTAGATTTTAGTTATATTTTAGGAGATGAAGTCGACGACGGTTTTACCAGCTTTATTACTTTCGAAAATGGCATAAAAGCAATTGTTGAAGTCGGAACGACAAATTATGTGAAGTTGCCACGTTGGTATGTTAAAGCAACAGAAGGTACCGCTCGAATCGATGATTGGGATCTTTCCGGAGAAATGGTTCGCGCCGTGCAAACTTCGAATGAAACAATGCCACAACCAATTCAAGCAGGAGTCGGTTTAACAAAAACTATGGCGCCGCCTTCTGAAGACGCAACAGAAACATTAAGTTTACCTAAAGCGTTTGCTGAATATGATAGCTTTTATAGTAACGCTTATCATGTCATCCGTGATGACGCAACACCGATTGTCAAAAATGCGGAAGTGCGTAATATATTACAGTTGATCGAGCAAATGTTTGCACAAGAAGGGTAAAATAAATAACAGAAAGTCAGAACGAGTAAGCTGGCTTTCTGTTATTTTAGTATGGATTGACCTGTATAGGTTTTAAAAATAGCACTGAAATTATAGAAAGGAGAAGCGTAGTTGTCTGTCGCTGAAGCGATAGAGCTAAAGATCAGTTTCGGTTTGTTAACCGCAACAGTGTTCATTAGCATTCTATCCATAGTGAAAAATAACAATAAAAATAACCGTTAACTTTATAATAATTATTAGCGAAGAAACGGTTATTTTTAACCAAACTTTGCCACCGGCTTAAACGGTGCTGTTAGAGGGCGTAATTACTACATCCTCTTTTCAACTATAGTGTAACAAAAGATCTCAAGAAACTCAATTGAGTTTCTAGTGTATAACCTTTTTTAGCATTAACTGTATCGACAAATTTTTTGAATGAATTCTAAAAATAATACTTGCAATAGAAAGCGGTTCATGATAATTTAATTAATAGACATTTATAGGACTGTTACTGGCAAAGACCAGGCATAACCTAAATAAATTAACATAAGACAAAAACGTTTACGTTATTTTTGTGTTGTGTGTTTATTTAGGTTTTTTATTTTGTCAAAAAACGAGGGGGAGAAGGTTCAATTATGAGTAAAGATAATTATGATGAGCTAGCTCGTGATATTATTGATCACGTGGGTGGTGAAGAAAACGTAGCGGGATTACGTCATTGTATTACACGTTTGCGTTTTAATTTAAAAGATGAAAATAAAGCAGATACAGATTATTTGAAAAATAGAGATGGTGTTGTAACGGTCATGAAAAGTGCTGGTCAATACCAAGTTGTTATTGGAGAACAGGTAGCAGAAGTCTATGAAGCAATCGTAAACCAAACAAGCATAGGCGGTGACACTTCTGCTAGTGAAACTAGTGATGGTGACAACGAAAATGATAATCGTAATATACTAGATAGGTTTATTGATTTCATTTCAGGTGTCTTCCAACCTTTTTTGATGGCTCTAGCTGCAACTGGAATGATCAAAGGACTTGTAGCATTATTAGGAACAGTTGGTGTCGACCCTGAAAGTGGTGTATATCAAGTATTAAATTTTGCTGGTGATGGTTTTTTCCAATTCTTACCAGTGATGGTTGCTATAACTGCAGCTCGTAAGTTAAAAATGAACGAGTTTACAGCTTTAGCAATTGCGGTTGCTTTTTTACACCCGGAAATCAATAATTTGATGACAGGAGATGTCATGTATACCTTGTTTTCTGGTACGGCATTTGAATCACCTATTTATTCCACTTTCTTAGGTATTCCTATTATTATGCCGCCTAACGGTTATTATTCCGCAATTATTCCTATATTAGTTTCTGTATGGTTAGGATCTGTAGTAGAAAGATGGGTAAAAAATATTATCCCAGGTGTTGTTCGTTCATTCTTGACACCATTTTTTACAGTGATGATCGTTTTTGTAATTTCCTTGATCATAATTGGGCCAATCGCTAACTGGGCTTCAACATTAGTTGGACAATTCTTCCTTGTAGTTCAAGGATTCAGTCCATTGCTATTTGGTGCTTTACTAGCCGTTGCTTGGCAATTATTGGTTATCTTTGGCCTGCATTGGGGTATTGTACCGATTATGTTTATCTTACTAGCTGAACAAGGTTATGAATCGATCGGTCCGGCAATGGTTTCATCAACTTTTGGTGTATTAGGTGTTGTCATTGCGCTGCTTATCAAATCTAAAGCTAAAAAAGTTCGAGATATTGCTTTACCAGGTGCAATTTCATTGGTATTTGGTGTGTCAGAACCTACAATTTATGGCTTGATGTTACCAATGAAACGTTCTTTTATGTATGCATTAATTGGTAATGCAGTTGGTGGTGCTTATATCGGAGCCATGAGTGTAGTAGGTTATCGAACAGGTGGTTTAGGTGTATTTTCAATCTTTAATACAATTAATCCTAGTGGTAATTTAGACATGAACTTTTGGAATGTGATTATTGGTTTTGCTTTGTGTACTATCGTTGGTTTTGTACTTCAAATGGTGTTTCCTGTACCATCCATAGATGGCGATGGAAATGAAGGACAAACAACTACAAAAGAAGATAAAGGTCTAGCAAGTAAAGAAGAGTTACAAGAAAGCGCCAAAGAGGATATCATCGCTAGTCCAATGCAAGGACAACTTGTTCCAATGAGCGAAGTGAATGATGAAGTATTTTCAAGTGAAGCCCTAGGAAAAGGTATTGCAATTAAACCAGAAATTGGTGAGGTAAGAGCACCAGCCAATGGTGTTATCTCAACGCTATTTCCGACAGGCCATGCGGTTGGTATGACAACTGATGAAGGGACTGAAGTTCTAATTCATATTGGTTTAGATACTGTTGAATTAGAAGGAAAATACTACGAAATTAGCGCAGAACAAGGTCAAAAAGTAAAAGCAGGAGATCTATTAATCAAATTTGATAAAGCCGGTGTAGAAAGCGAAAACTATGACACTACTACACCAGTCGTAATTACAAATTCCGGTGATTTTCAAACGATCGATGTAACCGAAGAGACAAAAGTTACGCCAGGAGATTATTTGTTGACTGCGGTAAAATAAATATTAATTAGTTTTCTAAGACTTCAAACGGTAAAAAATTCAATAAGAAACTACGGACGATCGTAAAAAAAGAATTCGTCCGTAGTTTTTTTATGTCGTATAGTGGTTTTCTTATTGACATACGAAGTAAATTTTATTACAAATATTCTAACAATTAGCGTTTCCAAAAGGAAAATAATCTGCTATACTAAAAAAGTAAATAAATCGTGAATAAAATAACAAATGGTTGGGCAATTTGCTTCAAGGATCGTTCTTCAAGGGGTGAGAAGAGCGTATTTGAGATGTGATGCTCAACCATTTTTGTTTATCTTATTTTAAAAAGCGAGGTGGAAATATGCAAGAGGCTTTGGAACGTATTAAACAGGCTGAAGCTAAAAATGAGCGGGCTGAAAAAGAAATGTGGTCAGAGTTAAAAGAATATGAAGAAGAAAAAAATGAGCAATTAAAACAAATTGAACGCGATAAAAAGGAAGAAAGAAATAATATATTGACAGAAATCCAAGAGGAGAACCAAGAACAACTTCATCAACAACAATTGTCTTTAGAGCAAGAAGTTGATGAGGAAGATGAAAGTTATAAAGATGCTTATCAAAAGAATCGGACGAAAATTGTGGAACAAATTATCGAAGAGGTGATCCAAAACAATGGTCGTTAATCCTATAAGCAAGTTGTCGATACTGGCAAAAAAAGCCCAGCAAGACACTATTTTACAAATGCTTCAAGGTATGCAAAGTGTCGAGATGGAAGATATTTTACATACACAAGAGAATAAAGAATGGTTAGAAAAATATTTTCCGGAAAATCCAACATTCGATGATGCAGCTTTATCTGAGTATTCTGAGCAATTAACGCAAGTAAGAGAAGCGATTAGTTTTATCAGAAATCATGGGGCTGCTAAGCAGAAGATCCGAACTCTAAAAAGAGAAGAGATGGACATTTTAAGTTTAGAAAATTCCTACGATAAAACAAAGTTGAGTCATTTTTTATCTGATATAAAAGATTTACAGCAACAGTGGGAGAAAACAGACAGTTCTTTATCCTACTGGCAAGAGGCAGAAAATTGGGCAGGACAATGGCAGAGTTTTGATGTTGATCCAGAAGATGATTCTCAGTTTACTTCTTTCTTTTTAGCACGAGCTTCTAATGAGCAATGGGAAGACATTCAATCTTATTTGAAAAAGTCCAAGATCTATTATGAAATAAATGATACACAAAAAAATGAGCTGTTTTTTAGTGGACTATTTTTAAAAACAGAAGAAGCAGCGATAAGAAAACAATTAAATGAATTGGGCGTTTTATTTGAACAGAACCCTTATGAAAAATCTCCTAAAAAGATGCTTGCAGAGGCAAAAGATGAGCAATCTCGCTTGTGGAAAAAGCAGAAAGAGATGACCAAACAAATCGGTAAGTTGAAACAGCAAGTTTCTTATTTGCAATTAAATGAAGAAATTTTACTGACTAAAATTCAGCGGGAAAAAGCCAAAGAAAATCTTGTCCGCTCTAATTATGTTGTAGTCATTAGAAGTTGGATTGCTGCAGAAGACTTGCCGCAAATTAAAGATGAACTATTTCAAGTGTTCAATGAAAATGAACTCTACTTTTCTTTAGAAGAGCCCACACGTCCTCAAATTGATGAAAATAGAGTACCTACAAAGTTAAAAAATAAAGCATTGATACGACCCTTTGAAAGTTTGACCAGTATGTATGCTATGCCAAAATATGAAGAAATTGATCCTACACCTTGGATGGCGCCTTTTTATTTTGTGTTCTTTGGAATGATGGTGGCTGATACCGGATATGGTTTAATCATTTTATTAGCATCTACCATTGGCTTGCACTTTATTCCTTTAAAAAGAAATATTAAGGAGTTCTTGCGTTTATTTCAGATTCTTTCGTTTTCAATTATTTTTTGGGGATTGATTTATGGTTCAGTTTTTGGTGCGGATTTACCTTTCCAACTGTTAAATCCAACGGAAGATTTTATGACGATTTTTATGATTTCCTTAGTCTTTGGCGGTATTCAACTTTTTACGGGTTTATTCTTAGCAGCCAAAGAAAATATCAAGAAAAAAGATTACCTTTCTGCTGTGCGTGAGGGTTTTTCTTGGCATGGTATTCTGATTGGTCTTTTTATGATCGCTTTTGGCACAATGCTGGTGGACTCGGAAGTGATTAAAAATAGTGGCATTGTTCTAGCGATCGTCAATGCTGTATTGATTGTAGGGATTCCTATTATCCAATCAAAATCTAAAGTGGGCGGTTTCTTTAGCGGCCTTTATGATTTATATGGCATTACCGGTTATATTGGCGATTTTGTCAGTTACAGCCGTTTGATGGCCTTAGGTATATCTGGTGGTAGTATCGCTATGGCTTTTAATTTACTGGTAGGCACCTTACCGCCGGTTGCACGTTTTACCATAGGCATTGTTTTACTGGTGATATTACAAGCACTCAATATTTTCTTATCGATGTTAAGTGCTTATGTGCATGCGGCTAGACTGCAATATGTTGAATACTTTGGCAAATTTTATGAAGGTGGCGGCAAAGTTTTTCAACCTTTTAAAACAGATGAAAAATATATAAATATTCGTAAAAAATCGGAGGAATGAAAATGTTTAATTACTTATTGGAAAATAATGACGGAATGATTTTTGCAATTTTGGCGATGGGGATTGCTACAGTGCTTCCAGGTATCGGATCTGCTATCGGTGTTGGGAAAACAGGAGAAGCTTCTTCTGCGCTTATGACAAGTCAACCAGAAAAATTTGGTCAATCATTGATTTTACAGCTACTACCAGCAACACAAGGTCTTTATGGTTTTGCGATTGCAGCTATGATTTTTACTAACTTGTCTTCTGACATGTCGGTCGTTGATGGACTTTCTTACTTAGGGGCTTCTTTACCAGTAGCTTTTGCAGGTTTAGTTTCTGCTATCCCGCAAGGAAAAGTATCAGCAGCTGGGATCCAAATTTTAGCCAAAAAACCAGAACACTTCTTTAAAGGTGTTATGTATTCAGTAATGGTTGAAATGTACGCTATTTTAGGTTTTGTTATTTCCTTCTTGCTATTTGGCAGTATCTAATAAGAGATAAAGGAGGAGAGGTCATGGATGCAATTGAAACAATTATACAAGACATTGATCAACAAGCAGAAGATAAAAGAGTAACACAAAAAAATGAACGAATAAAAGAGGTTGATCAATCATTTGCGACAGAAAAACAAAAAATTGAAAAAACGCATGAAGAACAACTAGCGATTCAAAAAGAACGTTTGCGCAAAAATTTTCGACAAGAAAAAAATCGCAATATTGTGCAATCTCGGCAAAAGCGCTTAAAAAGAAAGCAACAGTATTTAGATCAAATTTTTGAAGATGCTTACCAAGAAATGGCGCAATGGGACGTACAGAAAACACGAGATTTTGCTTTGACTTCTTTGAAAGAAAATGGACTTAATACAGGTAAGATTATTCCAGCTGGGAAAACAGAGGCGTCAGTTTATTCTCTTGAATGGATCCAAGAAGTAAATCGAGCAGAAGATATGGCACTTACTTTAGGAGAAAAAAATTCAGACCAAGAGCATGGTTTTTTACTTGAAGTTTCTGGTGTGCAATATAATTTTTATTACCGCGAGTTATTAGCTGAAGTCAAAAAATCGAGCAGCAGTGAAATTATGCAAAATCTATTTAGCTAAAGGAGGACGGTCGCAATGAAAGATTTATATCATACGGTCAATCCCACGGTTCGTTTGAAAGAGACAGAATTACTTACTAAAGAAAACTTTGACCAACTAGCAGTGGCAGGATCCTTTGAAAAAATAAGAGAATTACTCAATTCCACTGTCTACAGTAAATATTTATCAGAAGATTTTCAATTTCAGTTTGAACAAAGTTTAGAAGAAGAGCGGCGAAAGACTTATCAAGAAATGCTCGAACTAGTTCCTGATCCCAACATTGTCTGGGTGTATACAATGCGTTATACCTTCCATAATTTAAAAGTTTTAACAAAAGCAGAAAAAATGCAAGAAGATTACAGTCATTTGTTTATGGATGATGGTTTTTATTCATTGGAAGAAATACAATCAGCAGTTGAAAATGGTGTCTCAGGTGTGCTTCCGTCATCGATTGTTCAAGCGATTCGGGATGTGAATCATTATTTTGAAGAGTCTGCTATTTTACAAGGTATCGACGTGATTTATGACCGTCATTTTTTAACAGAACAACGACGAATAGGAGAAGAGCTAAAGTATCCGGAATTGTTGCAAGAAATTATTACATTCGTTGATTTCACTAATATCATTACAGCAGCTAGGTGTATTTTACAAGAGCGTAGTTACGCATTTATGGATGCTGTTTTATCTGATGCGGGCTCAATTCCTAAGCAAAGTTTTCTACATTTTGCTGGTCAACCAATGGAAGAATATATGGGTTTTTTAAGAAAAACAGATTATGGAAGTTTATTGGAACCAGCATTGCAAAAAGAAAAAATAAATTTTTTACAGATGGATTTGATAAAAGATAATTATTTAACTTCTTTATATGATATAGCACAAACCACTGCTTTTGGTCCGCTACCGTTATTAGCATTTTTAAACGCTAAGGATATCGAATTAATGAATCTTCGCTTAATTATTATCGGAAAAAGAAGTGGCTTTACGCAAGAACAAGTAACAGAAAGGATGCGTGAGATCAGTGAGTTATAAAATCGGCGTTATTGGTGATAAAGAATCGGTTCTTCCTTTCAAATTGTTCGGTTTTACGGTTAAATCCGGTAAGAACCAGACAGAAATTAGCCGAACCTTTGATGAGATGGTAGAAAATGATTTTGGCGTTATTTATATCACAGAATCCTACGCCCAACAGATTGAAAAAAAGATCGAAAAAATTAAAGGACAACTTTCACCCGCTGTTGTTTTGATCCCCGATCATGACGGCTCAAGAGGAGTTGGTCTTGAGTCGGTAGAAAAAAATATGAAAAAAGCAGTTGGACAAAACATTTTATAAGAGAGGGGTGATCACGTGAAAGTTGGTAAAATTACAAGAATTTCTGGGCCATTAGTTATGGCTGATAATATGGAAGAAGCAAGTATTCAAGATATTTGTTATGTAGGTGATCTGGGTATTGTAGGAGAAATCATCGAAATGAGAGGCGATGTGGCTTCTATTCAAGTTTATGAAGAAACATCTGGTATTGGACCTGGCGAACCAGTGCAAACCACTGGTGAAGCTCTTTCCGTTGAACTAGCGCCGGGGATCGTTTCACAAATGTTTGATGGGATCCAACGTCCTTTAGACGTTTTTGCAGAAAAAACGAATAGTACGTTTTTAAGTCGGGGTGTAAAAATTCCAGCCTTGGATCATGAGAAAAAGTGGACCTTCGAGCCCCAAGTAGCTATTGGCGATGAAGTGACTGCAGGTGATGTTTTAGGAAATGTACAAGAAACAAAACTAATCCAGCACAAAATCATGGCGCCTGTAGGAACTAAGGGTAAAGTAAAAGCAATTTATGATGGTGAATTTACCATCGATGAAGTTGTTTGTGTCATTGAAACAAACAATGGAGACAAAGAATTAACGATGCTACAAAAATGGCCGGTTCGTAGTTCTCGTCCAGTAAAAGAAAAATTAAATCCTAGCGTACCTATGTCTACAGGACAGCGCGTGATCGATACATTCTTTCCTGTCACTAAAGGCGGAGCAGCGGCAGTTCCAGGGCCATTTGGCGCAGGAAAAACGATTGTGCAGCACCAAATTGCTAAATGGGCAGATGTTGATTTGGTCGTTTATGTAGGTTGTGGTGAACGAGGCAATGAAATGACCGACGTTATGAACGAATTTCCTGAATTGATTGACCCGGAAACCGGAGAATCTTTGATGAAACGTACGATCTTAATTGCCAATACTTCTAATATGCCGGTATCTGCGCGTGAAGCCTCTATTTATACAGGGATTACTATTGCTGAATACTTTAGAGATATGGGATATTCGGTGGCTATCATGGCAGATTCGACTTCACGTTGGGCAGAAGCTTTACGAGAAATGTCCGGTAGACTGGAAGAAATGCCTGGTGATGAAGGTTATCCAGCTTATTTAGGGAGTCGTTTAGCAGAATATTATGAACGTGCGGGAAATGTTGTAACTTTAGGTACAGAAAGTCGGCGAGGAAGTATCACTGCCATTAGCGCTGTTTCGCCGTCTGGCGGTGACATGTCAGAACCAGTTACACAAAATACACTACGTGTGGTTAAAGTATTCTGGGGCTTAGATTCTACCTTGTCTCAACAACGACACTTTCCAGCGGTTGATTGGCTGCAAAGTTATTCGCTTTACTCAGAGGATGTGAATGAATACTTTGATCAAAAACTCGATGCTGATTGGTCAGCTTTAGTCGGTGAAAGTATGAGATTATTGCAGAAAGAATCGGATCTAAATGAAATTGTACGTTTAGTAGGTGTTGATTCTCTTTCCGAAAAAGATCAGTTTGTTTTAGAAATCGCTAAAGAACTTAGAGAAGATTATCTGCAACAAAACGCTTTTGACGATGTCGATACTTTCTCTTCTATTGAAAAGCAATATTATATGTTGAACACAATTATTTCTTTCTATAATGAAGGAATAAATGCGCTAGACTTAGGCGGCTATTTATCTGAGCTTTTAAAAGGAACTTCGACCTTAAGAGACAGAATTGCCCGTATGAAGAATGTTTCTGAAGAAAACCTGCAAGAAATTAAGGATTTGCAGAATGAAATAAAGGAAACGATTCGAGATACCTTGCAAAAAGGAGATATGGCGAATGATTAAAGAATATAAAACCATCAGTGAAGTAGTAGGTCCTTTGATGCTAGTAGAAGATATTGAGGGGGTGAAAGCTGATGAATTGATTGAAGTGCGTATGCAAAACGGTGAAATACGTCAAGGACAAGTTTTAGAAGTTGAAGAAAATAAAGCTTTAATTCAAATTTTTGAAGGTACGTCGGGCGTGAATATGCGTGAATCAGTGGTTCGTTTTCTAGGACATCCCTTAGAATTTGGCGTATCTGAAGATATTTTAGGTCGCGAATTTGAT
Source organism: Tetragenococcus halophilus subsp. flandriensis (assembly GCF_030161475.1). Classification (GTDB taxonomy): domain Bacteria; phylum Bacillota; class Bacilli; order Lactobacillales; family Enterococcaceae; genus Tetragenococcus; species Tetragenococcus halophilus_C. The sequence goes on from NZ_BSUG01000032.1 coordinate 120,582, forward strand.
GGATTAGGACGTCCCAAGGATGGTGGGGTAGAAATTCTTCCCGAAAAAACATTGGATATCAACGGAGAAGCGATCAACCCTTATTCACGTGACTATCCTGATGAATTTATTCAAACAGGTATTTCAACAATTGATCATCTAAATACTTTAGTAAGAGGACAAAAGTTACCTGTTTTTTCCGCTTCTGGCTTACCTCATAAAGAATTGGCTTCGCAAATTGCACGGCAGGCGACTGTACTAAACTCTGATGATGAGTTTGCTGTGGTATTTGCTGGTATTGGAATTACTTTTGAAGAGGCAGAATTTTTTATGCAAGATTTTCGTGATACAGGCGCGATCGATCACTCAGTGGTGTTTATGAACCTAGCCAGTGATCCGGCGATTGAACGGATTGCCACACCGAAAGTTGCTTTAACAGCTGCTGAATACTTAGCTTATGAAAAAGGGATGCACGTACTTGTTATTATGACTGATATGACAAATTACTGTGAGGCATTACGTGAAATTTCTGCTTCACGACGCGAAGTTCCTGGCCGGCGTGGTTATCCCGGTTATTTGTATACGAATTTAGCTACCTTGTATGAAAGAGCAGGAAGAATCAAAGGTGCGAGTGGTTCGGTGACGCAGATTCCAATATTGACTATGCCAGAAGAAGATATTACTCATCCGATTCCCGACTTAACGGGTTATATTACAGAAGGGCAAATTATTTTATCTAGAGATCTTGATAAAAATGGTATTCAACCCCCTATAGATGTTCTGCCTTCTTTATCTCGTTTAAAAGATAAGGGAACAGGAGAAGGTAAAACTAGAAAAGATCACTCAGCTACGATGAATCAGCTGTTCTCTGCTTATGCTCAAGGAAAACAAGCCAAAGAACTGGCGGTTGTTTTAGGAGAAGACGCTTTATCTGAATCTGACAAAATTTACTCTAAATTTGCTGATGAGTTTGAAGAAAAATATGTGAATCAAGGCTTTAAAACCAATCGTACGATCGAAGAAACCTTAAATTTAGGCTGGGAATTGTTGGATATGCTACCTCGAAATGAATTGAAACGGATCAAAGATGATATGCTTAATGAATTTCTTCCAGAAAAGGAGTAGGTTGTTATGGCAAAATTAGATGTACAAGCCACTCGAATGGAAATGTCTCATCTTTCTGATCAATTATCTACAGCCAAAAGAGGACATAAACTATTAAAAGATAAGCAAGATGAATTGATGCGTCAATTTATTACATTGATTCGTAAAAATAATAAACTACGTAAAGAAGTAGAAGAAGAAATGGTTAATGCGATGAAAGCTTTTCGTTTGGCCAATGCTTCTTTGAATGAAAACTTTATTGAAGAATTATTCATTTTACCAGCAGCAGATGTGAGTTTGGAAATGGCTAAAAAAAATATTATGAGCGTTTCTGTTCCTATTATGAACTTTCAGTACGATGAAGATTTTCTAGAAGCCCCTCTTGAATATGGCTTTTTGAATTCTAATGCACCATTGGATAAGTCAATTGAAGGTTTTACAAATGTTTTACCAAAGTTGTTAGAATTAACTGAAATTGAAAAATCTTGTCAACTTCTGTCTGACGAAATTGAAAAAACACGCAGACGTGTGAACGCTTTGGAATATATGACAATTCCTGAATTGGAAGAAACGATTTATTACATTCGAATGAAGTTAGAAGAAGATGAGCGCGCTGGCGTTACAAGAATGATTAAGGTAAAAAATATGCGAAATGATTAAACAATGTAAAAAATTGCGGAGCGACGAAAATATGTCTATCCGCAATTTTTTATTTTAAATTTTTAAGAAAATTAGTTATTCTCTATGAACATCTTTCAATGTGACAGGAGCAGCAAAGGTATGGTAATTCATTCCTGAAATATCACTATTTTGCAGAACAGATTGCTGATTTTGACTAATCGAAATCATACCGGCTGTATCTTCCATCACTTCTTTTTCTGCTGTAATTAACGTTTCCCAACGTTTTACTGGATCGTTGGCGTATTTCCCGGATGCATCATCTAGAAATTGGTCATAAGTTTCATTGGAATAATTTCGATCGTTACCCGAATATAAGGTATTTAAAGTTGAAATGGGATCTTTATAATCAGGTGTCCAGTAGATTAAAAACATGTCGTAATCACTATCACGGGCCAAATTCAATGCAGATTCTGTGGGCATTGATTTCACGTTGACTGTTAATCCTTCGAAAAGGTCCTGCCATTGATATTGAATACTTTCTCCCATTTTTTTATAGTTTCCTTCATCGGTTACAAGTAATTCTAATGTTATTTCGTCTCCTAGTTCTTCTTGTGCCTTTTTCCAATAGGAGAGGGCTTGCTCTTTATCATATTTCATTAAATCACCTGCGTCTTCACGGAAATCTTCGTCAGTTTCTGGATGGGAGATAAAATCTTTTGTTATTGCGCCATCTAAGGGCTCAGATCCATCGGCAATAACGTTATTTACTAAGTTTTCCTTATCAACTCCCAGTGCTAGTGCCTTACGCAAATCTTCATTTTTTAGCGGTGTATCTTTACCAGCTCGCTCTTGGTTTAAACGAATATAATTCATTGTAGCAGTGGGGTAATCTGCAAAGTCCTCATGGTTCAAATTCTGTCTAGCCATTTCTCCAGTCAGTGTTGCGACATCTAATTGACCGTCGTTATATAAATTTAAAGCTGTTGAAGATTCTTTTACTACGTCGTAATGAATTTTATCAGCTTTCACATTTTCTTGATCCCAATACTTCTCATTTTTCGTTAGTTCCCAATCCGTTTGCGACTGGTCCCAGTTTTCTACTACAAAGGGTCCATTGTAAACCACAGTTTCGCTACTACTACCATAATCTTCTCCAAACTCTTCAATAGCATTTTGGTTTTGGGGAAAGAAAGTAGGAAAAGCTAAAAGAGAGGTGAAATAAGGAGTTGCTTCTTTTAAATGAATTTCTAGTGTGTGATCGTCGAGTGCTTCAACAGCAAGTTCATCCACTTCTTTTTCCCCTTTTGAAATCGCTTCGGCATTTTCCATGGTGTCTATCAACAAGAAGCTATATTCTAGTGCATTTTCTGGATCGATCATTTTTTTCCAGGCAGCTTCAAAGTCATCCGCAGTGACTGGGTCATCATTTGACCAACTAGCATCTTCTCTTAATTGGATGGTATATGTTTTCCCATCTTCAGAGATCTCTGGCATTTCTTCTGCTACTGCGGGAATAACTTCGTCTTCTTCATCGAGTGCATATAATCCTTCAAAAGCCGCAGTTTGAACAATAGCATCAGGAAAATCAAGCATATTTGAAGTATCAAGTGTTGTTAGTTCGGACTCAGACATGAGACGAATCGGCTGGTTTTCTTGTTCTGCTTCATTCGTTTTCCCAGTTGAACAACCAGAAAGAATAAGTAATGTTACAAATAGGCAGCTTTTAGTTAATATGGCTTTTTTCATTTACTTTTCCTCCTTTCTTTCAACTAAAAACCAAACAACAACAGCGGGCTCATTGCTGTCGTTATAATTTATATGACCTTCATTTTTTTCAATTAATTGGGCATCTCCAGCTTTCCCTAAAATATCTTCACCATTTTCTAAGATTGTATGTGCTGATCCGGAAATAATATAAGAAAATTCATCTTGCTTATGGTAAGAGTAGCCTTGTTTTGGATGTTTTTCACCTGGTTGTAGTGTAATCAAACCCATTGTGATATTTGGGTTTGGCTGATTTGTTGGATCGAAAAAGTGATTCATATTGCTTTTAAGCGTTGGTTTTAAATGCATGAAAGCCTCCTAAAAAGTATATTTAAGCCTATCATACCGGAAACTAGGGGATTGTCAATATAATAATCTGAATAGGCTTAATTTTCTGAAAAATAATGATGTACTTATCTTATTTTGTTAGAATTAGGCAAACTATCAAAACAACTAAAAGTGGAACTGTGGAAAACTTCTTTGTTAATTTTTCTTTTTTATCCGCAATAATAAGTTTTTGCCGGAAAGATGAGTAAATGCGATTATTTTATAAGGCCCAAAATGTTTCACATAATGAAAAACATTCTGGGCCTTTTGAAATAAATGTAAATGTTTATTTATTTTTTTAGTATATAATTATTTCCCAATAATTCTACAAAAGCTAGCAATTTATATTTGCCTGTTCGTTCTAAGTCATGATCACCAAGGGTAATAACTGTATCGAACAAAGAGGATAGTTTCATATGCGAATTTTGCGTAACCAAAATATTTGAGGCTTTTGAATTAATGATCGACAATGTTAAATCTTTTTGCATGACTAGCGAGCCCTCCAAGGAGACAACAATTGCTAGATCATTTTTTTCTAATTGAGGTATGATTTCATGTTGTTTTCTATTGTCTACCGGGTATATGGCTTCTTTACCACAATTTAAAAGGATAGTTTGTAAAACCATAGTGATATTTCCGGGGATCAAGGTGGAGAATAAATAAACTCGACGGCATTCATGTATTTTATTACTAACTTTTTCGACCTGTTTTAAATCAAAGTTATCAATAAAAGCGTTAAATTCTTGTCCGACTGTTTGTAACTCATTTAATAATAACTGACTTGTGGTTTGTTTTTCATTTCTAGCTAAAAGGTCAAGTTCTAGTTCGTTTTCTTCAAGTTGAATTAAAAAATAATCTTTTTTAAACTCACTAAATCCTGCATAACCTAATTTCTTAGCAAAACGTGTAACGCTTGCTTCAGAAAGATGACAAGATTTAGCGATATTGGTAATGGTAATAGATCTCTGATAAAGGTTTTTTAAAAGATACTGGGCAATAAGATATTCTGTATCTTTAGTTTGGTAATGATTTAAAATATCTTGTAAAGAAAGAATTAATCCTCCACTCATAATATACAACACTCCCTTGTCTGAATTGTATCTTTAATTTTCACAAATTGAAAGTCAGAACTAATTTGTGAAAATACAATAACAAAATCGAAAATGGAAGCGCTATTTATTGTGCTATGATTAAACTAACAATTGATGAAAGGGAGAATTTATATGAAACTACGTGAAGATTTTTATTGGGGGAACTCGGTATCCAGTATGCAGACAGAAGGTGCCTGGGATGAAGGAGGAAAGGGAAAATCTGTCTATGACATTAGAGAAGCCAGCGAAAATGCTTCTGATTGGAAAGTAGCAACTGATTCTTATCACCGTTATCTAGAGGATTTTGATTATATGCAAGATTTAGGAATGAATATGTACCGCTTTCAAATTTCCTGGAGCCGGGTAAATCCAACAGGTGATGGAAAGTGGAACGAAGAAGGGATTGTTTTTTACGATCAATTTATTGATGATTTAATCAGCCGTGGGATCGAACCGATGATTTGTCTGTATCATTTTGATATGCCTTTACATCTGGCTGAGACTTATAATGGCTTTATTTCCAAAGAAGTAGTCGATGCTTTTGTTCGTTATGGCAAAGAGATGGTCGATCGATTTGGTCATAAAGTGAAGCACTGGTTAACATTTAATGAACAAAATATTTTTAGCATCCCGGAAGAAAGCTTTATCGTTTCGGGCTATTTGACAGGCGAAAAAACCTTGGAGAAATTATATCAAATTCAGCATAATACCATGGTTTGTCATGCTAGCATTGCTAACTATATTCACGAAACGACAGATGCTCAAATCAGCGGAATGCTAGCTTATCAAGAAGTTTATCCTGCAACTAGCCATCCTGAAGATGTCCGTTTAGCACGTGAATTTGATGAATTTATGAATCATCATTATTTAGAAATGTATACTCATGGCAAACGCTCAGACTCTTATTTGCAGTTTATTAAAAATCGCCAATTTGATTTAGCTATTACGGAAAATGAATTGGCTGAAATCAGTAAACTAAGAAGTGATTATTTAACCTTTAGTTATTATTCTAGCACAACAATTGATCATGAGCTGGTTCCCCAAGGTGCAGCACCGAATGAGTATATACAATTTGGTAAAAAGGATAATCCTTATATCGATACCACAGAATGGAACTGGCAGATTGATCCTAACGGTTTCCGTGATATTTTAAATAAAATATATCAGCGATACAATTTACCTGTTTTCCCCATTGAAAACGGCATTGGTGTGATAGAAGAATGGAATGGTAAGGATCCAATCGAAGATGACTACCGTATTGATTATCATAAAAAGCATCTACTCGCTTTATTAAGAGCAGTTAATGAAGACGGGGTCGAGGTACTAGGCTACCTTGGCTGGGGGTTAATTGATATTTTAAGTTCACAAGGTGATATGCGCAAACGCTATGGTGTGGTCTATGTTAACCGAGAAAATCATGATTTAAAAGATTTAAAACGTGTGCCAAAGAAAAGTTACGATTGGCTTAAAAAGGTCATTCAAACCAATGGTGATTATCTTTTGAAATGAGGGGATAAAAAATGAATAGTAAATTTATGGATAAATTTGTAGAAATGGCTTCAAAGATTGGCAATCAAGTTCATTTACGATCCTTACGTGATGCCTTTGCAACGATCATTCCTATGTTTATTTTGGCAGGCTTAGCTGTGTTAATTAATAATGTTTTGTTTCCTTTTATTTTTTCTGGAGAAACTTTAGCTGTTGCTCAAGATTTTGGTAATAGTATTAATAATGGGACACTCAATATTGCTGGATTATTATTGTGTCCAACCATTGCTTATTTTTTGTCATCAAATAAAGGATTTGCTAATCCGATTTCAGCTGCTGTGGTTTCACTGGCAACTTATATTACTATTATGCCTTTGGCAGTAGAGGTGCCATTTAATGAAGATACGATCGAAACGACTGGGGCTTTAACTTATGCCAATTTGGGCACAGAAGCAATGTTTGTGGGTATCATCATAGGACTTTTAGCAACAGAACTATTACTAGCCTTAAATAAAAGTAAAGCTTTACAAATTAACTTAGGTGAACAAGTTCCTCCAGCTGTCTCAAAATCTTTTAGTACGATGTTGCCCGCTATTATTACTGTTTCTCTATTTGCGGCTCTTTCTTTACTTTTACAGATTACAGTTAATATGGATTTAATCACTTTAATTGTGAAACTGATTCAACAGCCATTAAGAAGCGTGGGAACAAGTTTGATTGGTTGGCTATTCTTATACAGTTTTGGAAATCTATTGTTTACTTTTGGGATTCATCAATCTGTGATTAATGGCCCTTTTACTGAACCTTTTCTAACACAAAATATTAATGAAAATATGATTGCTTATTCGCAAGGAACAGAACCTCCCAATATTTTAACTATTAGTTTCCAAACGTCTTTTGCACAGATGGGAGGGACTGGCGCGACATTTTGTTTGTTAATTGCAATTCTTATATTTTCACGGATGAAACCTTATCGGGAAGTCGCTAAACTAAGTCTAGCACCAGGCCTTTTTGAAATTAATGAGCCAATGATTTTTGGCTTGCCTATTGTATTTAATATTCCGATGATTATTCCTTTTGTTATTGTTCCTATTGTACAAGCCTTAATTGCTTACGCTGTGACAGCAATAGGTCTGGTTAGTAAAACTGTGGTCTTTATTCCTTGGGTCACACCGCCTGTTATCAGTGGTTATCTAGCGACTGCCGGTGATTGGCGTGCACCTATTTTGCAAATTTTATTGATTGTAATAGGTGTAATGATTTATTTGCCATTTTTAAAAGTTAGTGAACGTGTATTGAAACGTCAAGCTGAGATGAATAGTTAAACAAGTAAAACAGTAAGAATTCGACGATAAATTTCATCATTCTTACTGTTTTATTTATTATTTATTTAACTATTTAATGAAAGCTTATTTTTTGTGAATTATCGATAAAAAGCGTTATAATTTAGTTGTTTATAATTCATAAAGAGGGGATTATTAATGGATGAGAAGAAAAAGGCCGATTTACTTTCTGAGTTGATTCAGGTTAAATCAGTAAATGGCAATGAAAAAGATGTGGCTAAAATTTTGCAAAGAGAATTAAATGAAGCAGAAATTTCTAATGAAATTTTACCTTTTGGTGACAACCGGGCAAATTTAGTTGCAACACTTGGCCAAGGTCATCCTGTATTGGCTGTTTCTGGTCATATGGATGTGGTTGAAGCTGACAAAGAGAATTGGGATACCGATCCATTTGAATTAGTCGAAAAAGATGAGATGTACTACGGTCGTGGCGTGACGGACATGAAGGCGGGTTTAGCGGCTTTAGTTATTGCCATGATTGAATTAAAAGAAGCAGGTACACCACTAAAAGGAACGATTAAATTATTGGCAACTAGTGGCGAAGAAGTGGGTCAGTTAGGAGCGGAAAAGTTAACAAAAGAAGGATATGCAAAAGATACTGATGCTTTATTAATTGCTGAGCCTAGTGGTTATCGTTGTGTATATGCCAACAAGGGTGAACTAAATATCACAGTCGATTCCAAAGGACAAGCAGCTCATAGTTCCATGCCAAAAGCTGGTGTAAATGCGGTTGAACATCTACTGCATGTATTAAATACAATTGAAAGTAAAGTTAAAGAAGCGACAGATAGCGTTGCAAATGAAATACTAGGGGAGACTGTGTTTAATATCGATGTGATTCATGGTGGAAATCAAATCAATGCGATCCCTGCCTCCTCTCAAGCACAAGTTAATATGCGCACGCTTTCCGAGTTTCCTAATGATAAACTAGAAGAAATTTTCAAGGAAGTTATTACTGATTACAATGAACAGACGGACGCGCAAATTGAGTACTCAGCAACGATGAACACCATTCCTATTACTGGTAAAAGGGACTCTTCTTTAGTTAAACTTATTCAAAAAGTCGCGAAACCTTATTTACAAAAGCAAAATATGTCAGCTGAGGAAATTAAAGCAGCGGAAAATTCTGCAGAATTAATGGGAATGAAGTTTTCAAGTAAAGAAATTTTGACCATGGGAATGTCTGCCGGAACAGATGGCTCGAAATTTTTAATAGATCAGCCTAATGGCTTTGACTATGCCATGTTTGGTCCGGGGAATGATACCATGCATAAAGATAACGAAAGTTTAGAAAAAGCAATGTATTTTGACTTTATTGAAATCTTCAAGCAATTATTTACTGAGTATTTAAGTTGATAGTTGTTTTGTCGTGGTTAGAACTTTCTAAGCTTTTTATTTTATAAAAATAAGTGCTAAACTATTAATGTAAGTAAATTTTTCTAGGAGTGATCAATAATGGACAAAAAGAAGAAAGTCGATTTACTTTCCGAACTGATTCAAGTGAAGTCAGTTAACGGAGATGAAAAAGATGTGGCAAAAATTTTGAAAAGAGAATTAGATGACGCGGGGATTTCTAATGAAATTTTGCCTTTTGGCGATAACCGAGCAAACTTAGTTGCAACTCTTGGCCAAGGTCATCCCGTATTAGCTGTTTCTGGTCATATGGATGTCGTTGAAGTGGACAAAGAAAACTGGGATACTGACCCATTTAAATTGGTCGAAAAAGACGACATGTTTTACGGCCGTGGCGTAACGGATATGAAAGCTGGTTTAGCGGCTTTAGTCATCGCAATGATTGAATTAAAAGAAGCAGGGACGCAACTTAATGGAACAGTTAAGTTACTAGCAACTGGTGGCGAAGAAGTAGGGCAACCAGGTGCGGAAAAACTGACCGAACAAGGCTATATGAAAGATGTGGATGCTTTAATGATTGCTGAACCAAGTGGCTATCGTTGTGTTTACGCAAACAAAGGTGAATTAAATATCACCATTGATTCTAAAGGACAAGCAGCACACAGCTCTATGCCAAAAGCTGGCGTAAATGCGGTTGAACATCTACTACACGTATTAAATACGATCGAAAATAAAGTGAAACAAGCAACCGATGGTATTGAAAATGAAGTATTAGGAGATACTGTATTTAATATTGACGTCATTCATGGCGGAAATCAAATCAATGCAATCCCAGCTAGTTGTTTCCATATAATTGTGTAAAAAGAAAAGAGATCATATCCATCTCTGTTACAATGTTATTTAGCCGAAAACATTAGAAAGGAAGATGGATATGACCCAACTTAATATTAATATAAATTTCG
>NZ_BSUG01000033.1 GCF_030161475.1 Tetragenococcus halophilus subsp. flandriensis
CATAACGAGCGACCAAAGAAGAAACGTAAGAGAAAACATAATGTAAAGAACTGCTATTACATACAACTATCTACGCCAACAATCTATGACGGTAACGTTATCCAGTCTGAGTTAAAACCTTATGGCTGTTTACTGACATGTCATGGAGAGTTCGAGGAGTACGACATTGATCAATATAAGTTAGTCTACTTAGGTTGTGGACGTAAAGACGATAAACATATACAAGACAAGATAAAGGAGTATGAAGACTATGGAAGAGATCATACCTACTAAAGATACACCTGAAACAATGGAGCAATTAGAACAGGCTATGCAGATACTACATGATAAGGCAGAGGAGTATGAGCGGTTACTTAGCCAAGCACAAGGCATAGCCAAAGAGTTAAAGAAGACAAAGTTTAAAGTAGAGTTTGATTATGGAGAAGAGACGGAGGAATAGAGATGGATAAAGTCATAGGCACTGTACAGTTAGTACTTATTGTACTTAAAGTTATAGGAGCTATTACATGGTCATGGTGGTTAGTCCTTTTGCCATTGTGGATTGGTATCATACTATTTCTAATTATCATTCTGATTGGTGGAATTGCTTTAGCAGTTGGCAAAGATAAAGTGAAAGACGAAAGACAAAAAGAAATAGATCGCATGTGGAATGGTAAGCATGGCGAAGACGACTAAGAAAGCTAATCCTTTTTATTTAACAAAGGAATGGAGACAGAAACGCCAAGAGATATTAGAAAGAGATCATTATGAATGTCAAGAGTGCAAAAGACAAGGTAAAGTTACAACTAGACATGACCAAGTATTAGAGGTAGATCATATCCTTGAGTTGCAAGATCGTCCTGATTTAGCTATGGAAGATGACAACCTTCAGACACTATGCAAGAGACATCATAATATCAAACATGGAAGATACTTTAAGTTTAGAAACAAACCTAAGAAGCCTATAAGTCCTTTAGTGAATGAAGAATGGTTTGGAAACTAAACAAAAAGAAAAAAACAAGAAAATACCAAAGTAAAAAAAGGATATGAATCCCCCCCTGGCTCTAAAAAACTGCCATGACAGTCTTCACGGAGCACCGGTGGTGAGGAAGTAATTACGCAGATATAACCGCGCGTGATAAAAAATGGAAAAGAAGGTGATAAAGTGACCAAAAAACAAGTAAAAGACAGTCTTTTAGCTCAATTAAAAGTTAAAGGAGCTACAGCGGATTATTTTACTGATTTGGTAAATGACTATATGACGCTTTGGGGCGTTAAAGATCAGTTATCTACAGACATTAAAGAGCGCGGCGTTAAATTCAAAGACAATAGTGCCGCTGGCAATGAGATGTGGAAGAATAATCCTTCAAATAAGGAATTGGTCATGGTTAATAAGCAAATGTTAGCTCTCCTGAAAGATTTAGGCTTAAATGAACCTACGGTAGATGATTCAGGCGGAGACGGAAGTGACCTTATTTGATAAGTAATAAATACGTTGAAGAGTACAGACAGCTCTATAAAGATGACAAAATCAAACTCAATAAAGAGCGTATGCAATTATTCGATTGGTTGGATAAAAACATACTAAATGATGATGATTTATATTTTGACGAGGAAAAAATAGAAAATTTTATTCGGTTCTGCGAAAAGTGGTATTTCCCGCTTGAACCTTTTCAAAAATTCATTATTGCATTTATATTTTTATATCATCGAGAAACACAGTTAAGAGTTTTTAAAGAGTTTTTCCTAACAATGGGGCGCGGTGCTGGTAAGAATGGTTTAATCAGTGCTTTGTCGCATTTTTTTATTAGCCCTTTATATGATGTTGAAAATTATGATATTTCCATCATTGCTAATAGCGAACAGCAAGCGATGCGCAGTTTTGATGACGTTTATAATACGATTGATAAACACCAATTGGATAAGCAATTTGTTAATGGTCGGGCACAGATAAGAGGCAAAAATAATCACAGTATTTTACGTGCTATGACAAGTAACGCCAACACAAAAGACGGTGGCCGAGAAGGTGCCGTTATTTTTGACGAAATCCACGAGTTTGCAAATCAAAAAACCGTAGGCGTTCTAATGTCTGGTTTAGGTAAAGTACCCGATAGCCGAGTAATTTACATTGGTACAAATGGTTATGTACGTGGAGGCTTTTTTGATAGCTTAATGGACCGGGCGCATATGACACTTAACGGAGAATTTGATGATACAACGTTTTTCCCCTTTATTTGCAAATTAGATGATAAAGACGAAGTTAAAGATTCAGATATGTGGGAAAAAGCCAATCCTATGTTGTCTAAACCACGTGGCAAGTACGCCGCAGGATTATTTGAAGAAATCGAAAGCGACTATAAACGTTTAACTTTTGACGAATCAGCTCGGGAAGAGTTTATGACTAAGCGCATGAACTTCCCTGAAAAATCATTAGCACATAGTATCGCAACGATTGAAGAGCTCAAAGCAACTAAACAGAAAGTGCCTGATTTAGAACATTCTAGCTGCATTGCTGGTTTAGACTATGCCACACTGCGAGACTTTGCAGCTGTCGGTTTGCTCTTTAGAAATGGCGATGAATATATCTGGAAAGGTCATTCCTTTGTAAGAAAAGACTTTGTAGACCGTGTCTATGCTTATTCGGAAAAAGGGGCGCATGAGAAACAACGTTTTGCACCTATTAAGAAGTGGGAAGATGAAGGCTGGCTGACAGTTATTGATGAACCTAGCATGTCGCCTTATCACATAATTCAATGGTTGGACAGTATGCGCGAACACTACGATATACAAAAAGTTATTGCGGATAATTACCGTATGGACTTGATAAGGCCGATTTTAGAAGAGTACGGCTTTGAATATGAAATACTAAGAAATCCGAGAAGCTTGCATGGCTTATTAGCACCACGAATTACAGACGCTTTTGCCAATCACAGGATAAACTTTGGCGATAACGATATGATGCGCTGGTATACCAACAATGTTGTTGTGCAGCATAAAAATGGCAATGTGGTTTATGACAAGGAAGAAAACGTAAGACGTAAAACAGACGGATTTCATGCGTTCTTACATGCGATGTATCGTGCAGATGAAATAGAAGAAGTCAACGTAGATAGCTTTTTAGATATGATTGATAATATTGATTTTTAGGCAGTAAAGGGGGTGAACGCGATTGTAAAATTTGGAAGTTGGCGTGATTTATTTAAGCGCAATAAAGAGCTGGCGGATTTAGTCGGTATGGACGGTTTAACACAAGACGCAGCAAACAGAGCTTACTTAAAAAATAAGGCACTTGATATTAATATCAACTATGTAGCCCGTACACTTAGCCAGTCTGTCATTCGCTTAAAAGATAAAGATGAGAGTGTTAAAACAGATTGGCATTATAAGCTAAACGTTCGCCCTAATACAGATTTGTCAGCGTCGGACTTTTGGCAAAGGTTTTTCTACGAGTTGATAAGAAACAATGAAGTTTTAGCTGTCCAAACAGACACTTACGATTTTGTTATTGCTGATAGTTTTGTGAGAAAAGAATATGCATTATACCCAGATGTTTTCGAAAGTGTAGTTGTTAAAGACTACCAATTTAGACGTCCTTTTTATATGGATGATGTCATTTATCTGAGTTATAACAACAAAGGCTTAGATGAATATACGACGGATTTATTCGGAGATTATGGCGAGCTTTTCGGGCGTATGCTGGATTCTTCTTTGCGCAGTAATCAAATACGCGGAACTGTCGAAGTTGGAACTGTGACAGGTACAGAAGAACAAAAAACGCAGAAGTTGCAGAACTTTATCGACCGAATGTTTAAAGGGTTTAAAAAGCCTGTATCAATAATCCCTGTCAGTAAAGGTCTTGAATATAACGAATTATCAGACGGTACTAAACAAGGGCAAACTTTTGATGAAACAAACCAAGTACAAAAAGCTATGGTAACTGAAGTTGCTAAGCTTATTGGTGTACCGCCGTCTTTAATCCATGGCGAAACAGCTGACCAGGATAGTGCGCAAGAAATGTATATCAAGTATTGCATTAATCCTTTGCTTAAAAAATTAGAAGACGAACTTAACGCTAAAATCTTATCTAAGCGACAAGTAAGCGCAGGGAAGCATTTTGAAGTGCTAAGTCTTAATCGTCCAAAACCTACAAAAGATATTGTTGAAGACAGTTCTAATATCGACAAGATTATTGCTAGCGGAACAATGAACCGTAATGAAGTTCGTGCGTTATATGGACTGCCACCAGTTGAAGGCGGTTATGAATTTGTCATGACGAAAAACTACAGCACGAATAATAATGACGATTTGAAAGGGGGTGAGACAGATAATGACGAAATTGAAAATCAAAGGAACGATAATCCCGAATGATGACAAATGGATTTACAATTTGTTTGGTATGGATAGCACAGCGCCCAATGACATTGTCTTACCCGATAACAACGAACCGATTGAGGTTGAAATAAACTCTGGTGGTGGAGATGTATTTTCAGGCAGCGAGATTTATACAGCCCTACGTAACTATCAAGGTAATGTAGATGTCAAAGTTGTAGGGATTGCTGCAAGTGCAGCAAGTATTATCGCAATGGCAGGTAATAAGGTATCTATCAGTCCTACGGCCCAAATGATGATTCACAACGTATCTAGTGCTGCGGCAGGAGATTACAATGCATTGGCGCATGAGTCTAACGTGCTCAAAAATTATAATTCGTCCATTGCTAGTGCTTATGTAGATAAGACAGGTAAAGATATGGATGAATTGCTAAATCTAATGAATGAAGAAACGTGGTTTACGGCAGATGAAGCGGTCAAACAAGGCTTTGCAGATGAAGTGATGTTTAGCAATGACAAAGCACCTAAGATGGTTGCGAGTGCTTCACCTGTTATCCCTCAAGATGTAATTGAACGGCTGACAAATGCCATGAAACCACAGTTTAGCTTAGATGAATTAACAGACAAGGTAATAGAAAAATTAGAAGCTAAACAAGAACAAAGCAACACAGTAAATACAACGGATAGTAATTCAAACGAAGAACACGAAGCTAAGAAAACTGGCTTTGCAAGGTTCTTTTTTTAATACAAAAATAGGGGGTCATAAGATATGGCATTAGAACTTGGAAATGAATTTAATGAAGCACGCAATGCGTTTTTAAACGCTGTGCAAAATAACGAACCAGAAGACAAACAGGCGGAACTTTATGGCGATATGGTGAACCAAATCGCTGAAGAAGCAAAACGCCAAGCGCGCCAAGAAACAGAAAGCGTAATTGCTACTAATCCAGCAGAAGCTAAAATGTCTGCACGTGAACGCAAATTCTTCAACGAGATTGAAACAGAAGTAGGGTATAAAGACGAAAAACTTTTACCACAAGAAACGATTGATCGTATTTTTGAAGACTTAACTACCGAACACCCTTTGCTATCTAGAATCGGATTGCGTAATGCAGGTTTAAGAATGAAATTCTTGCGGTCCGAAACTGAAGGGGTAGCTGTTTGGGGCAAAGTCTTTGGCGATATTAAAGGCCAACTAGACGCTGCTTTCAGCGACGACGAAGACATTCAAAACAAATTGACTGCTTTTGTTGTTGTACCTAAAGATTTGCAAGATTACGGCGTTTCCTTTATTGAAGAATTCGTACGTACACAAATCAACGAAGCCTTTTCTGTCGCATTGGAAGCAGCTTTTGTAGCTGGCGATGGCGACGACAAGCCTATTGGACTGAACCGTGATATTTCTAATGGAACAACAGATAGTGGCGTTACAACTTATCCAGAAAAAGACCCAGAAGGCGAATTAACTTTTGCAGATGCGGACCTTACTGTAGGCGAACTAACAGAAGTTTATAAATATCATAGCGTAAAAGAAAATGGTCAACCGTTGGCTGTTGAAGGCCGTGTATCTATGGTTGTTAACCCTGCAGATGCTTGGGACGTGAAGAAACAATATACTAGCTTAAATGCGCAAGGGGTATATGTTACAGCGTTGCCATTTAACTTAGACATTATTGAATCTATTGCACAAAATGCCGGAAAAGTAACTACATTTGTTCAAGGGCGTTATGACGCTTTTCTAGGTGGCGGTTTGACTGTGCGCAAGTATGACCAAACCCTAGCTATCGAAGATATGGACTTATACACGGCTAAGCAGTTTGCTTACGGCAAAGCGAAAGATACCAAAGCAACGGCTGTATGGACATTAAATGTATCTGATAATGTCACCGACGAAAGCCCCCAGGCGTAGAGCCGATAGCTGGTAAGGCGAAAGTCGGCAAAGCCAAACTGAAGAAGTGAGGTGGTTAAATGAATACCTTACTAAAAGACTTTAAAGACCGTATGCATATCTTTCATGACTCCGAAGACGATAACCTGCAAGGAATCCTAGACGAGGCAATAGACTATATAAAAGATAAAACAGGCCTAGACGATACGGATAACCGTGGTAGACGTTTGATAATGGAACGAGGAAGGTATGCCTATAATGACCAACTGGAGTTTTTTGAGGATAACTTTTTAAGTGAGTTGTTAGGCGCTGCATTCATTAACATGGAGGAGGACAAAAATGGCGAATAAACCGACATTTGAATATCAACCTCCAAAAGTTAAAACGGGAGATTTAAGGACGCCCGTTGAATTTTACGAATATCAAGCAAACAGTGGACCAGAACCCGGCGAAAAACAAGATAGGCTGGTCCACTCGTGTTTTGCGGAAGTCTATAGTCCGAGTATGAAAGACCGTGATGTACTAAACACAGTTTCCACGGAAAGGGCTGTAACAATCAACATAAGAGATACCAAAGGCGAATACTTGCCCAGCAATAAAGACTACGTGCTTATTGATGATTATCGATATAAGGACTTGATGTGGAATATTGTTGAAGTACGTGAAGACTTTGCGAATAATGCTTTTATCACTATCTTATTGGCGGTATATGGACATGGCCAAGAGTAATGTAACGGTAAAAGGCATAGATAAGACGCTTAAAAATATGGAAAATACTTTAGGCGATAAAAAAGTTCGTTCTATTTCACGTAAAGCCATTAATAAAGCTGGTGGAGAAGTTAAAAGCGATTTGAAGGAAGATATGAAAGCTTTTCGTGATACTGGTGCTTCTATCAATGAAGTTGTGCAACAAAACGCTACGAAAAAAGCAACAGGTGTAAGCGGAAGAATTGGCTGGAATGGCCCTCAAAATCGCTATAAACTTATCCATTTAAATGAGTGGGGGTATACCAGATATGGCAAACAATACCGCCCACGTGGTTTTGGCGTGATTGAAAAGTCGCTTAAGTCCTCGGAACAAAACTACTTAGAAACAATAGAAAGTGAGTTGAAAAACAATCTATGAAAGATATGCTAATGACAATTTATAACCAATTAATAACAAACAAATATATTAGAGATATGACACAGATTGACAACTCGCAAGACTACCGTATTAAGTTTTATGAATATCCGGAAACTGGCGACAGGACAGGCGCCTTTATCACTATTAGACCTATGCAACCTGTAAGCGAGGCTTACCACGCAAGTAACAAAGAAATGTCCATTAACTTTTGGTATCAAATAGATGTTGAGTGCAAATATCGCATGACAGCCAAGGAAATACAATATCAAATCAAAAAAGAAATGAAAAAGCTAGGATTTAGCCAGTCGGCAGACGGGCTAGATGAATATTTTAGCGAAACAAAACATTATGTGGACGCAAGGCGTTACACAGGTAATAGCAAGATTTACGACACGGCCTATTAAACCGTGTCTTTTTTATACACAAAAATAAAGGAGCGATTTATATATGGATTTAATCGGAGCAAAGCGAGTGCGGATTCAACCCGCAGGCAGTAATGAAATTTTTGTCGTTGAAGGTAAAGAGTCCGAAGGTGGGGTAATTTCCGCCGAAATCGAAGGACTATCTAAAGAACCTTCACGAGTTTTTGCAAGTGACGTGGCTTACTACGTATCAAGTAAAGGTACAGGCGAAACTTCTGTGACATTTACATTACTTGATATTCCAGGAAAAGTTGAAGACAAAATTTTAGGTTACAAAACAGACGAATCAGGTATTTCTTTTGTTGGTGATGATACAGACGCACCTTATTGCGCAGTTACTTTAGAATCCGAAGACTTGTCAGGCGAAAAAGCTATTTTAGCTTTCTTTAAAGGCAAATTCTCACGTGACGCTATCAGTGCTGAAACAACAACGAATGAAGCGCCAGAACCTGAAGGCTCTGAATATACATTTACTCCTATTTCTGACGATCGCGACGGAAAAAGTAAAGGTCAAGTTATGGCGAAATATGTCGGCGACGAAGAAGAAACATTTAAAGAGTTGGAAGAACTTGTTTTTGATACTACAGATGCTGGTGGCTCGGGGGAGGCGTAACGCCAACAGTCGGAACGGCTAAGGTTGGCGATTCCTCACTAACTTATCAAGCGTAGAAAGGAGTAGTAACTATGGCTTATGAACCAACGAAATGGAATACAGGCGACGATATTACCGCCGAAAAGCTAAATAAAATTGAGCAAGGCATTCAAAACGAGCAGGAAGGACCTCAAGGGGAGCCTGGAAATGATGGTTCTGACGGTTCACGAGGACCAAGAGGCCCACAAGGAGAACGAGGTCCAGCAGGTTCAGACGGTTTTGGAACGGAAGAGCAATACAACGATATTATTAGTCGTTTAGAAGCTTTAGAAGGATCAGAATAAATTATAAGGGTAGCCCCATTTGGCTATCCTTTTTACTTACAAACAAACGAGGAGGATTTTTAAAATGGCAAAACTTAAATTGGAATTAGAAAACGAAAAAGAAGAAACGGTAGTACACACAAAAGACAAAGTTAAAGGCCGTGCTGTACGTAAAGCTTTTCAAACCATGAAGAAAATTGAAGAAGCAGACTATGAAGAACAATTGGACACTTTAATTGATTACGTTGTAGACGTTTTTGACGATCCAGGCGTTACAGAAGATAGCATTTTGGACGGTATCGAATCAGAAAACTTAATGCCTACTTTATCTAAAGTGATTACAGATGTCGTAGGCGTTGATCCTGATGACGCAGAAAATCAGCAAGCAAAAAAGTAACACCAGAAGAGGCTGAAAAAAATTATTTGAGCATGACAAAACAACTCATGCAAAACGGATGGAAGCTTGAAGATATCGAGGAGGCGGACTTTGACTTACTTATGCAAGTCTTATCAAGTAAGGAAGACAAAAAGCAAAAACAAAAACCACTGAACGAATATCTCAAGAAAATTTAAAAGAAGGGAGGTAAAACAATAAATGGCAAGTAAAAAACCTCTCGGTAATATGGTTGTCGAACTTGATTTAAATAGTTCTGCGTTTAGTAAGGGCTTAGATGGCGCAAAAAAAGCTGTAACAAGTTCCATGAAATCGATGAAGAGCCAGATGAAAATCATGGACGCTTCAGGCGATAAAATGGGAAAGCTTGAGGCGAAGCAAAGCGGTTTAACTCGTACGATTGAAGCGCAAGAAGAAGAAGTAAGACGGCTACAAGATGCTTACGATAACAGTTTTGATGCAAATGGAAATGCAACAGAAGCTACTGCAAAGTACGCAAATAAATTAAACGACGCTCAAGGAAGATTAGCCAGCTACAGAAAGCAATTATCTGACGTTGGGCAGGAAATAGCTAGCTATAAAAAGCAACTTGAACTAGCTGAAAATCCAATGTATAAAGCCGGACAAAGTATGCAAGAAGCCGGCAATAAAATGCAAGGCTTTGGCTCTAATATGATGAGTGTCGGAAGTAAAATCTCAGGATTTGGAAGCTCACTAACAAAGAATATTACTAAGCCGATTCTAGGTATAGGGGCAGCTTTAGGCGGTCTAACACTAGGTCTAGGTATGAAACGTTTAGTAGGTATTGATGACGCTAAAGCTAAACTAGAGGCTTTGGGGAACTCCACCGAAGAAGTAGACGAAATCATGCAAAATGCCGATAAGGCTATTGAAGGTACGTCTATGAGATTAGACGAAACAGCTACCGTTGCAGCTAGTGCGTCTGCTGCAGGAGTTGATGCTGGCGAAGATTTAACACGCTACTTGGGCTTAACTGCTGACGCCGCTTCTGTAGCTGGTACTTCTATGTCTGACATGGGTAATGTTTTGAATAAAGCAACTACTCAAGGAAAAGCACAAAATGATGTGCTGCAACAAATGTCAGAACAGGGCTTACCTGTTTATCAATGGCTAGGCGAAGAAGCAAATAAAGCTGGCGATGAAATATTTCAAATGGCGTCTGATGGAAAAATCTCTACAGAAATGCTTTTAGATGCTATAGAAAATAATATCGGTGGCGCTGCCCAAATCATGGGCGAAAAGTCATTTACTTCTGCTTTACAAAATATGAGTACTTACCTTGGTCATGTCGGTGCTGCTTTCTTAGATGGAAAAGGCGAAGGTGAAGGCTTCTTTTCTGCTATAAAGCCATTAATGGTTGATTTTTCGGAATATCTACAAAGTATAACGCCACAAGCTGAAGAATTAGGAGAAAAATTTGGACAATCATTTACTAATATGATTGACAAATTAAAGGAAGCAAAGTCTTGGTACGACAATCTTTCAGATGGGCAACAAGATTTAATTAAAAAAGTAGCAACGTTTGGAACTGTTGGGCTTGTAGCATTGGGGCCCGTTGCTCAATTAATTGGGAATCTTACTACAGTTGTTGGTGGTGCTACTTGGGCTTTTGGCGGACTAATTAAAGGTATGGGAAAAGGACTTAAAAAAGTTGCGCCACTGTTTACTCCTATACTTGACCAGCTCAAACTTTTACCTTTGCGTTTTCAAATGCTTAGTTTATCAATTAAGGAATCTGGAGGCTTGCTAGCTTGGCTAAAAGGTGGTTTTGCTGCTTTAAATTGGCCAATCACTTTAATAGTTGGTGCAATAGCTGCTGTTACAGCTGGTTTAGTTGTTTTATATAACAAATCTGAAACATTCCGTGAAATTGTTAATACTGCAGTCGAAGCAGTCAAAAATAAATTTTTACAATTCAAAGAAGTAGTAAGCACCCTATTCGGTTTATTTACTGGTGGCTTAGATTTTACACAAGCCAAAGAACAATTAAATGGCGTTGTAAGCGAAAGCACTGTTCAGCGTTTTCAATCCGTCCGTAACTTCATTGAGAAAATTAAGCTGTCTTTTGAGGCGCTAGGCGCAGTAATATCTGACGAAGCAGGTATAGGACAATTAAAAAATCTGTTCGGCGATACATTCAGTGATGAAACATTGGGTCGTATTTTGATTGTTGGCGAAACGGTAAGAAACTTTGTAGACATGGTAAAGCAAAAGTTTGCTGAATTTGCAGAAGCTTTATCGCAAGCTTTTCAAGGAAACTTTGAACCACTTCTTGAGTTTATTCAACAATTAATCCCAAAAATTGTCATGATGCTAATTGGCGGTTTACCAGCATTGATTTATACGGGAATGAGCTTAATAACTAAACTAGCCGAAGGAATGGGAATTTCAGTTCCTGAACTAATTGAAAAAGTAGCTGGAATTATAACAACGATGTTGATGAAATTCACAGAAGCATTACCTCGTATTATCGAGACAGGTGCAAACATTATCCTTAAATTGATTAACGGATTTACTCAAATGCTGCCAAACTTAATAGAGGCTGCAACAGGTATTATTTCGACGATTCTCCAAACAATATCTGAGATTCTTCCGCGGGTTATATATGCGGGTGTTTCGATTTTAACTTCTTTAATAAGTGGAATTATCGATACACTACCACAAATTATTAATACTTCAGTAAAAATGATAAATGTTTTAGTAAATACATTGATAAACCTTTTACCTAAAATTATCAACGCTGGGATTAAGATTTTAAAGGCTTTAATTAACGGCATTCTTAAAATTTTACCTCAATTAATCAATGCTGGAGTTAAATTAATAACCACTGTGGCAAGCGCAGTTATTGATAATTTACCGAAAATCATAGACGCAGGCATAGAAATTCTTCTTGCTTTAATAGACGGAATCATAAAAATTCTACCTCAATTGATAGAGGCTGGTTTAAAAATCATTGTATCCTTATTCAAGGCTTTAATAGATAACCTGCCTAAAATCATAGAAGCAGGTGTAGAACTACTTTTCGCCTTAATTGACGGTTTGATAAAAACTATACCAGAACTTGTCAAAGCAATACCAAAAATTGTAAAAGCCATTTTTGACGCTTTTAAAGATGTTGATTGGGCTGGATTAGGTAAAGATATCTTGGACGGTATTTTAGAAGGATTAAAAGATATTGGAAGCAATGTTTGGGATTCTGTTAAAGATGTCGGAAATAACATAAAAGACAGTTTTGCGGATTTCTTTGATATTCATTCACCTTCTAGAGTAATGGCAGACTTGGCAAAATTCCTTCCCGAAGGTATCGCTAAAGGGATTACAGATAACCAAGACGTTGTAGCCCAAGCAATGCAAATGCTCAATGGTATGATGAGAGATTCAGTGCAACAATCAGCAACCGTTGATGTTGAAGCTAACGCAAACCAAGATGACGAGAACGCAAATACGGCTAATCCTTTAGAAAAGATTATGAAGGGATTTGCTGAACAAATACCGCAAGCACAAGAGAAAGTAAAACAGTTTATAGCGCAGTGGAATCAATTATTTATTGCTAATGATGAGGTCATGCTCAAAATTGGCTTTGCTTGGTTAAATAGACTATTGCAAGGTGCAAATGAAGCTTATCCTAAGATAGTAGAGCGAGTAAAACAGCTAATTAATCAAATCAATACTATTGTTAAAAACAATTACGAGCCAATGCAAAACCAAGGGCGCACGTTGCTTAAGAAACTGTTAGATGGTTGGAATTCGGTGTACGATGCTATGGTAAACCGAGTAAAGCAACTAATCTCGCAAATTAATAAGTTGATACAAAATAACTACAGCCCTATGTACAATCAAGGGCGTACTTGGCTACAAAGATTACTAGACGGCTTTAATTCGCTTTATTCGCAAATGATTAACAGGATTAAACAATTAATTAGCCAAATCAACAAACTTATTCAAAACAATAATAAGCCAATGTATAACCAAGGTCGTAGGTGGTTGCAAGAACTACGTAATGGCTTTAATAGCTTATATGATTCCTTCATGAGCTTAATCAGTAGATTGTGTTCCGAAGCTGTAGATCGGATACGAGATAAACACGGTGACTTTTATAACGCTGGAAAATACCTTATTGAAGGTCTCAAAGACGGTATCAGCGCCATGAAAGGTCCAATTGGCGACATCATGAACGACGTAGCTAACAAAATGATTGGCGGTATAGCTAATGGTGTTAGTGGTGTGCGTTCTGGTGTAAACCATATTCTGAAAGAAGTGGACTCTGACAAACGAATTGATGAATGGGATGTGCCTAAATACGCTAAAGGAACTAAAGGCGGCGGACACCCTGCAGATGGGCCAGCTATCGTAAATGACCAAAGCGGGCCTATATCAAGACGTCGCGAATTGATTCAAAATCCAGACGGTTCAACCTTTATGGCTAAGGCTAAAAATAGTTTAGTCAACTTGCAAAAAGGTGCAAGAGTCTTTAACGCAGATATGACAAACAAGCTTAAAAAAAGCGGTCATATCCCACACTACAAGGACGGAACAGACGATACAGATGTTTTTGACTTAGTAGACGATAAAGACAAATTTTATAAATTTATTAAAGATAAAATCAACTTAGACAATGTAGGCGAACCTTGGAAAGACATGTCTAAAAAAGCTTCTAAAATGATGATTGACGCTGCTTATGACATGGTCGAAGACGAAGCAAGCTTTGGCATGTTTGACGGCAAAATGGATAAATCAGGCAAATGGAAAGTCTATAACTACCTTTGGGATGTAGCGCAAAAAGTTATGGATAAGTTTACAGGCATGTCAGTAACTTCTGGCTATCGTGATGGTGACCCAAACCACCACGGCAAGCATCAAGCTATAGATATTGCTTATCCTGCTAGCGCAAACGGTAGTAGTAAATATTTAAAACCAGCAAACTATGCGTTTGATAAGTTTAAAGACCAAATTGCTTATGTCATTACACAAGGAAGAGTTAAGGACCGCGTAGGATCTAGCGGCCATGGCCCAAGTAAAAGCTGGATGAACTGGGGCTCTTCTGACCACGACGACCACTTGCATTTATCCGGACAATATGGTCCTGGAGATGTCGGGAAAGGCGGCGGTAAAAATGGTGACTGGACTGAAGCCATTAATCAAGCTGCTAAACGTATGAAGGTCAAACCTACGAAAAAACAAATAAGTGGCATTAATAGCATGATCCAAGCTGAATCTGGTGGAGACGAAAAAGTTAGTCAACAAATTCATGACGCTAATAGTACCAATGGCTCGGGTGGCGCTAAAGGGCTCTTACAATATATTCAATCTACTTTTGATGCTTATGCTGTAAAAGGCCACAAAAATATCTGGTCTGGACTTGACCAACTTATGGCATTCTTCAACAACTCCAACTGGAAAAGTGCTATTGCACCAAGTGGCGGTTGGGGTCCAACTGGAAGTCGACGCTTTGAACATGGTGGCTTAATTAACCGCCACATGGTTGCTGAAATGGGCGAAGGCAATAAACCAGAAATGGTATTACCGCTAACCAATAAAGCACGTTCGTTAGATTTGATGGCTAAGGCTATGCATATCATGGGCGTTGATGGCGGAAAAACTACTACCACAGGACAAAGCTATGATGATGCGGACTTGATTGCGTTACTCATAGAGCAACACAAAGAAACTGTGAGTGTCTTGAAAGCTATTGCTTACAAAGATACAACCGTTGACGCAGATAGTCTCACAGATTACACAAATGACAGATTAGGTAAACAATTGAAACGCTTAGGCGTTGTTTAAGGAGGGTCAAATAAATAATGTTTTATCACTTTTTGATAGATCATGGTGAGGGTTTCTTTGACCCTCAAATAAAAAATAAATTAGTCATAAAAGACGTTAAAAGAGAAATGCCACAATACGAGGTTGATTATGAGGAGTTTGCAGGAAGCAATGGACAGCGACCTGCAAATAGCTCATTTCAGCCTTTTAATATTACTTTGTCGGTAGATATCTTTTTCAACAATCTTTATGACAAAGCGTTAATGCAAAGAGAGTTAGCCAACTTATTCTTTCCTGGCCAAGAATACTATGTGGCTTGGGAAGAATACCCTGGCATGAAATTTTGTGTCAATCCTACGAGCTTAGAAGAAGATGACCAAGAAGCCAATGATTTTACAACTTGGGACTTAGAACTAACGGTTTTTCGTGCATGCGGAGAATCGTTTTCTTCTACCCTGAGTGATTTTAGCTTGGATGAAGAGTGGCAGTTTTCACAAGGATTAGTTGCTGAAGATTTTGAATATACATTTACGCACAGTCGTTTTGTTGTTTATAACGCAGGCGATTTTCCTATTGACCCAAGAGAGCACTATTTAAATATCAAAATTGAAGGCGAAAGCGACGGAGAAGTAACCATTGTCAACAAGACAACGAAAGATCGCTTTATTTATTATCCTGAAATATCTAGCATTACAGGGGAGTGGATAGACTTAAAAGGGATATATCCTAAAAAGAATGGTATTAATTGTGGGATAGACACAAACCACGGGTTAATTAGCTTAGTTCCAGGAATAAATGAAATTGAAATCCAAAATGTTAGCCGGGTTAAAACCTCCTGGGATTTTAACTTTCTTTATAAGTAGGTGATTATATGGAGCTAATCGCAAGAAATTATGAAGAAACCGTAGAAGAAATTCTTATAGGTATTGATAAAGAATCTTTTGAAATTAAACACGAGCAAAACGAAATAGACGAATTAACCTTTACTATTAATTTAAATGGTAGAAACAAAATTAGTTACGATTTAGTGCAATATGAAAATTACATTCTGTGGAATGGTCAAATTTACATTATTAAGCAGATGACAGAAGCAGCAAGTGGTATGAGTTTAACCAAAGATGTAACGGCTATGCACATTTCTATTGAGTTAAAAGACGGTTACCAATATGACGAGTTAACGGGCAAACGTTCAGTTAGTCAATTGTTAACACACGTATTCAAAGCAGGCGATTTAGGTTTTAGTTGGGAAGTCATAGACAAGGATAACCAGTTTGTCACAGTTGAGCAAGAAAACTTTGGTAGTGATAACTATAAAAAACTTATTGATGAGATCTTAGATGATTATGACGCAATTATGATTGCAGACAACAAGCATTTATACTTTTATCCTCGTGGTGACTACGGAAATGTTGTGGAAGACCAAATAAGGTATAAATACAATACCGATGATGTAAGTTTTGATATTGATACGCTGGAACTTAAAACACAGATAAAAGGTTTTGGTAAAAAAGACGAGGATAACGACGATAAATATTATTTCGACCCTATCACATATACTTCACCAAAAGCCGAAACCTGGGGGATACGCATACAAGACCCAGTACAGGACGAACGTTATACCGTGCCTGGCAATATGGAAAAAAGACTAAAAAAAGATTTGCAAGATGTTCCAGAAATAAGTGGTACAGTTACACTTAAGTTTCAGTCAGACTTGCATATTTACGATTATGTTCCATTTATTTATGAACCTTTAAATATTAATGAATATATACAAATTGTTGGTTTAACAGAATATCCTATGCAACCTAGTAAACCGCCAAATGTTACTTTATCCAATACGAAAAAGACAATGACAAGCATATTAGCAAGTTTAGTCAGGAAGGGAGTGTTGTAGTTGGGGTTAACAAAACTAGTAAAAAATCGAATCTCCAGCGAGTGGAAAGATATTTTTAACCACAATGTGGAGCAGTTAGAACGCAAACAAGAAGAAAACCAAACGTCGCACAAAGCCACAAATAAACGCATTGATAATCTTGTGCTATCAAGCGGGGGCGATAGCCCAAACGAAGTGACAGACGCACGCACAGATACTTCAGGCACAATACACGATACGCTAAAAGCTCGAATTGATGCAGGCGAAAATTTAACAGAAGAAGAAATGCGAGCGGTCAATGAAAAGCTATCAAACCAACATGCTGAGATTAAACAATTAAATAAAACGATCGCCGAATTATACGGCGGTGAAGGCGGTACTATCGATCTTTATGTATCAGACGAAAGAGGAAACGACACAACAGCAGATGGAACAGAAGAAAAACCATTTAAGACTATACAAGGAGCTGTAAATGGCATTCCTTTAATGAACACTTCCAGTTTTTATATCCATGTAGAACCAGGAAGTTATCTTGAGGACGTTGAAATTACTCGTATACTTTCAGCTAGGTTGGAAATTGTAGCTACAAATAACAATGTAACCAACGCCAGAAAAGAGGATACAGGTTGCTATGTACGTTCGATCACTTTTACTTATTGTAATATGTATTGTTCCGTTCGAGGGATTACACAAACAGACGTGCAGAATTCCCCAGGACACTTCATTTACTTTACAGGTACAAAATATGGTGTCATCAGTAATTGCCGCGCAGCAACAAACACGAAAAACATTTCCGGATATCTTGCTTTTGGATTTAACACTTCCACAACGGGGCATGTATTTGATGATTACATTGCTAATCAATACTATGCTGTTAAAGCAACTTTTGGTGCAGTTGCCAGAGTTGCAAATAGCTGTACAGGATCAGGCAATAATGTTTTATATCATGTGGAAGGTAGTACGATTTACATTGGTCAAACAATGCAGTTACAAGGTGCGACAGAAAAAGAATGGGAATATGGAGGTCAGGTGCTTGGCTTATGACAAATAAACTATATAAAGATATCGTTTTAGAGGTTGACATTGACGCAAAAAAAGGTGCAAAAAATCAAGCAAAAGAAACGCAAGCAACCTTTTACAGTTATGATATTCAAAGCGGGTTAGTGAAAATCAATATAGCAGAAGATGGCCAACCTCTAGCTTTATCTAATGGAACAGAAGTCTTGATAAACGTAGTTAAACTTGGATTACCTCAGCAAAAATTAGTCTATAATGCAGATATTGTTGACGCAACTAAAGGCATTACACATTGGGATATTCCCGAATATTTAACAGGCTATAAAGGTAAAGTACGTGCAGGCGTCTTCATCAACTTGCCTAACGGCCAACGTTTACATGGTGGCTACTTTAAATTCAATATGGGTATATCAGAAATTGATACAAACCTAGAAGAGCTTGAAGAAGATTATTGGCAAGCATGGGATGAATTTCAATCTGAGGCAGAAGCCGAATGGTCGGACTGGAAAGCTATCCGTGATGATAATTGGGAAAAACAAGAAAAAGACTATGATGAATGGAAAAAAGACCAGGAAGAAAAACAAAATAATTTTGAAAATGATTATGCTAAGCATTGGGATAATTGGAAAACCCAGCAACGAAATAAGCAAAGTGAATTTGAAAAAGATTATGATACGTGGAAGTCTACTCAAGAAGGAAAACAGACAACATTCGAAAATGACTTTTCAGATTGGAAAACAACACAAGAAAATAAGCAATATGATTTTGAAACTAATACAAATGAGATTCACGAGAATATAAACAAAGATATTGATGACATTGAACAACGCGTAAACGAAACAAATGAAAGTTTAGAAGATCTAGATACTTATAACAGGCAACAAATAGATACTAAACTAGATGATAAAGCTAATGAATCCTCAATAGAAGAAATAAAAAATGCAGTAGAGCACGGATTTATAACATTAGAAAAAGGATTTGAAAATTATAATAATAGTAACACCGAAAGCGATAAAGCGGGACATTTACAATATGTAAAAGTTGGACCATTATGTCATATATTTGGTACGGTTAAAAATTTATCTACAATTAAGTATGGAGGGGAAATTGTTGTAGCTAATATACCATTAACAGTTAAAACAATGGATAGAACAATTGGACAAGGTTCTTCGAATGATATATTTACGTGCACAGCTTATGCCTCTCCTCAATCTTTTGGGAATCAAATAACTATTACTAGAACTAGAGACGGCAGTGGGAATAGCACAGATTTTACATCAGGTAAATGGTTAAATGTGAGTTTAACAATTAGAGTATAGGAGGTTATATGAATGATTTCTATTTTTAAACCGCTCGAAAGCCCAAATGAAAGCTCTTATTTTCAACAAAAGTTTATTGATGATAACGAACTAATACCAGAGGGGTGGACAGATGACTTAGAAGATATCCCTACACCAGATTGGAAGGAAGAAGAAAGAAAGGAGTGATAAAATGCCAATACGTAAAAAAGGCGATGTAGAAATCAAAACGAGCGCCAACGGGGCTAAGGTGAAGCAAACAGGCTACACCTTTTACAGCTATGATAAAAATGCGGCTGCTTTGTACTTCCAGTTCCGCGAGCAAGACGGCCAACCAACCGACTTAAGCAAGGCGACCGTCCGCTTGGTTATGACTTTAGATGATGATGGTGGGAAAAAGTTTATCCCCGGAGATGACGAAATCGAAGTAATAAGTGCCATACGAGGCACAGCGAAATATGTCCTGCCTGAAATGCTTTTAAGCTATGAAGGCAAGGTAACGGGCTATGTGTATATGAATTTTGATGATGGTAGCCGCTCAGACGATGGGCAGTTTACTTTCCGCATCAAGCATTCCATGATTACGCACGTTTTGCCTGAGCTAGGTGATAAGTACGTGCGGGATTTTGAAGATGTTAAAGAGCAAGTGGAGCAAGCAGCCGACGGTGCGAAAGAAACCATCAGCCAAAAGGTGACAGAGGCTTCTGATACAAGCGATAGTGCCATATCCAACGTAAACCAAGTAGCCGACGGCGCAACCGAATCGATAACCACCGCCGCAGATAGCATAGACAAAGCGAAGTCCAACGCAGAAGCAACAATCAGTCAGTACGTGTCATCTGTGGGGAGTGCGAAGGAAGCAGCGGAAAAACGAATTAATGACGCCTCGGGTGAAGTTGAAACGGCTAAAGTTGAAGCTATTAAAAATATGAGTGAGTTGGATATAAGTGATAAAAACTATCTTTTGGATTCTAAAAAAAGGGTGCGAGAAGCCAGAACATCAGGTGAACCTGAGGATAATTCAAATTATGCTACCTACTTTCTTTCAGAACCTATACAAGCTGGAGTTGAATTCACAGTTTCGGGGCAGCTAGAAATCACAGACGGCGATTTTGATACCATTTCTATTAAATTTAGGGATGAAAATGGTAAAAACATCGGCGACAGTTCCTTTTACGTAGACCGTTCGGGAAACGAGTTTAGCGAAACTTTCACTTTATCACAAACAACTTATAGGATGTATATATATGCAGGGAAAACCGGAGAAACTCGAGGCAACGGAGTTATATATGAAAATATTAAACTCCAGCCTGGTTCGATAGCCACAGCCTGGACACCCAACCCGTCAGAAATCATGACACAAAAGCAGTATGACAAGCTCGCAAACGCCATCACAAGCCTAGGAGGAAGCATATAAAATGTTTAACATACAAGAATTTATCGAGGAAAACTTAACAGAAGGCTACTTAAACCACGCCTTTTTCGAAAACCAAGTCAAAATCTTTGCCCTAAACTACCTTAACCGTTGGCAAATCGATCAAGAATGTTTTGACAGGATAACCAAGTTTGTCGAGGAAAATGAACCTTATCCTGAAGAAACTGAGGAAGACGAAGAACCGCCAAAAGAATAAAGCAACGAGGTATGCCTAAGGGTGTGCCTCTTTTTTATGGCTTGATACTTTGATTTTTAGTTAGTTAGGAGGTGGTTCGTTGGAACTTGAGGACCGAGTGAACGAACACGACAAGAAGATAAAACAACATGATAAGGAAATCGCCCGCTTGAGTAATAATCTCGTGGAAATGCAAAAGGACTTAAACAATGGTTTGGCTCGTGTAGATGAATCCAATCGTTTTTTGCGTGAACAAAATACAAGACAATCCGAGCAAAACAACGAGATATTACAAGCAATTCTAAACCGCAATGACAATTCGGAAAAGCGCAGCCATGAACTTAAAATGCTTAACTGGTCGAACGTCTGGAAAATTGTCAGTGTATCAGCGGGCGCAGGTGGCGTGATAAGCGCTATCGTTCAAGTTTTATTCAACTGAAGGGAGGTGAGTAAATGAAATTAAGCGATAAACAATATGATATCGCTAAAAACATTATAACCATTGTCATGCCTGCACTTATAACGCTAATTGCTGGATTGGGTGAATTGTATGGATTTGATAGTGAGTTAATTGTTGGGACGATAGGGTTAGTGACTGTGTTTTTTGGTACTGTCCTTAGAATTTCTACGAAAAAAATAAGAAAGGAGTTGAAAGAAAAATATGAAGAAGATTAAAACGCTAATCATGACAGCGATTGTTGTTGTCATGACCTTTGCGCCCATTGTGGGCGCTGGAGCGTATTCGATCGATACCACGTACAATCGAACGAGGTCATCGCAACGGACAAATAATAACTACATCATCTTACATGAAACGGGCGGAGTAGCGCCAGCAATTAACAACGCGCAATACTTTAATAGAGAGTGGCGTAACGTCGGAACATACTCCAGTCATGTCGTAGGTGACGGGGGCAAGGTTTATCAAATCTCGCCTGAGGGCTATGTACAATGGGGCGCAGGGAGCTATGCAAATGCAAACTCACCCATACAAATTGAGCTAGCTCGTACGAACAACAAAGCAACGTTTGAGAAGGATTATAAGGCCTATGTTAGTTTAGCTAGGGATATGGCTAAGAAATATAATATCCCTCTAACTCTTGATGGCGCAGGTCGAGGCATTAAGTCGCATTTGTGGGTGACAGAAAATATTTGGGGCAATCATCAAGACCCCTATGGCTATCTAGCTGAATACGGTATCAGCAAGGCAGACTTAGCTCAAGATTTACGTACTGGCTTAGACGATTCTGATGATGCTGATGCAGATAAACAATCTCCAAGACCCGGAAACAAAGCCCCAATGCCAGATAAAAGTAGTGGTTTTCACGCTGAAAAAGCTACCTTTACTAATGGCGATACAGCTATCAGAGTACGCAAAAGCACACCCGGTTTGAGTGCTCCACGTGCGGGCATGTTACCAGCTGGGGCTAAAATCAATTATGATGGCTGGGTTGCTAAAGATGGCTATACTTGGGTACGCTACACAGGTAATAGTGGCAATACGTTATACTTGCCCGTACGCCACAATGGCACACCTTACGGTACGTTTGGCAATGGTAAAGCTAACCAGTCACAGCCTTCAGCAAACAAAATTGCAGAAGATGGACAGTGGGGTAGCGCAACCACACGCAGACTCCAACAATATCTAGGCACAAAACAAGACGGAGTTATCAGCGGTCAAGTTCGCACAAGTGCTAACGCTAATGTATATTCTGCACAGTGGGGAACAAGTGGTTCTAACGTTATTCGTGCGTTACAAGCTAAGCTAGGCGTGGCACAAGATGGTAATTTAGGACCAGCAACAGTAAGAGCTTTACAAGCTCATTTAGGCACGACGCAAGATGGACAAATCAGCCCACGTAGCAATGTCGTTAAGGCTATGCAACATGCACTTAACAACGGAACTTTTTAAATACTAAAAAATAAATATTTCGTTTAATTAACTAATTAAGCCGCCCTCAGTTAAGAGAGAGGCTTTTTACATAGCTTGTGAAATCGAAACAAGATTTAAAATACTAATAAATCAGTAAGATTGTATACTATTTGTAAACAATGTTTGACTCTTGTGAATACAAAATGCTATTATTAATTTGAGAATAGAAGGGAGGGTTTTATATGGCTACTGTAAAAGAATTAGCACAATATTTGGTTTACAGTTATGAAGATAGGTCAGGAAGTAAGTTTCAAGATAGTGAGTTAAAGCTACAGAAAATGATGTATCTTGCACAACGAGAATCTTTAGCGTTTACCGATGAACCATTATTTAATGATACTTTTGAAGGCTGGAAATATGGACCCGTTCTTCCTTCATTGAGATATTTTTTTGACGAAGATTATCAACCCTTTGACCCTAAGAATGAAAGTAACCTAACTAATAAAGAAATTTATATCATAGATAACGTAATTGCAGAATATGGCAAGTTTGAGCCTTGGGCTCTTGCTGAATTAACACACAATGAATTATGCTGGTTAAAAAGTAGAAACGGGTTAGATGAAAGTGATATCGGATGGTCGCCAATATCAACTGACGATATCAGAGAAGATGCAAAAAAAGTTAGATTATATGATCACGAGTATGATATGTACGTGGATGAATTTGAAGACTTCGACGATGAGGTACTTCAGTTATGAGCAATCGAGACTTAATAGGACAAATAAAAACATCACGTTTCCCTTATTATAATAGTAAAAAGGGAAAGATGGATTTTAAAAGTCGCCCAATTTTAATTATTGGTGTTGAAAAAGAAGTTGGTCCTTGTGATTTGACTATTTTGCCAGTATCTTCAATTACTAACCAAAAAAATATTATTTTTGATTATGATATTAAACTAGATATAAATAAATATCCACTTCTAAGCCTAAAAAACACTTCTTACTGTAGAACAAGCAAAGTATCTACAGTGTCATCACATGAGGTTGGTGTAAGAACAATCTGTAATTTAAAAAATACGTATCCTGATATCTATAAAGCTATAAACGATGCGTATGAAATGTACCAAAATACTTTATTTTAGCCCCGTCACTCCGACAGGGCTTTTTTATTTGCCTTTGTATTTGTTTATGATGGGGTTTTTCTTCTTTTTTTATTTTTTATTGCTAGTATAATAAAATGTAGAAAGGAGATTTGTAATGACAAGAATTTTTGAAGATGAAGAAGAAAGAAAAAGACAGCAACTTGTAGCTATGGAGATAAACGGCTATGAAGTTTGTGAAAATTGCGGAACACTGTTTTTACCTTCTGAAAGCGATCCTGAACAAATTGTTTGTGATGCTTGTCAAGATTATGCTATGGGAAAGGACTAACATTTTATCTTTCTTTATATTAAGGGCTCTTGCCATGAGAGCCCTTATTTATTGTACGTCAAACTATTTCTTTTCTTCGTAAAATTCAATATGACGTATAACCCCATATTCGACTGGTTCATTTCCTATCATAATGGCGCTTTCGTCATAACCACCAACAAAACCTGTTGTATCGGGCAAGTATTTATTGTTAACAACCTCATTTGTTTGTACTGCCACTTTTTATTTTTAACTCTTGCTTCTGTTAAAACCGTTAAGATTTCTTCAGGTGTCATTTCAGGTTTAGGCTCAATTATGGCTAGTTCTGATTGTTCTATTTCTGCCATAGTTCTTGTATGTTCTGATAAGTAAAAGCCCATCTATTTTAATTTCTTTCTATCTTCGTAAGGGTGGAGGGTGCTCATAAAATCACTCCGTTTCTTCAAGTGTCTTTCTGGCTATGTCTACAATGCTTTCTTTTATTTTCTGATAATCATCTTCATAATATTTTTTATCACTTAAAAATACGTGAAAATCAATTCCTAGCTCTTTGATTAAACGGACCTGCACATCATGTTTATTCATGAAATTATTATTTCTATTTTCCATAAAAATCACTCCTTTATCTTTAAATGTATTAAACGAACAAAAGTTCGAAAGGTAAAGCGAACAAAAGATAAAAAAATAAACCTACCTTGAAAAGATAAGTTTGCCATTAAATTGCCTTCTACAGTCCCGCAAAATTTTATTTTTATGTTTTACAAATTGCCTATATACCAAAGTATACTTAATATTTTTAATCCACAAAATCCCCACAAAATTTTAAAAAATAACGCAAAACCCACGAAAAATCCACAATTTTTTGTTAACTATAATCAGCTGTAATCATTCATATAAAGCGATTTTGCTATTTTATGTCGTATAAAGTATACTGTAATCAGTTACATGAACGCACCATGAGAAAACTTAACCACATGCTATAAAGCTCCATATCAAGCTTTTTACAAGACCTTATTTTATCACGCCCACAAAACGCCCACAAATTTTATTTCTTTTGAACAATATTATTAATAAAGTCATCTTGAATTGTGCGATTTTTTTGTTGAATATCTTCGCTTAATGAAGAATAGTATTCTAAAGTCGTACTAGCATTTTTATGACCTAGTTGTTTCTGTGTGTAAATCATATCAGCACCAGCTAAAACTAGCATATCTGTTCTGGTATGCCTAAAAGCGTGGGAGGTAACACGTTCAATCTCTGCAGCTTTGCAACGTTTTGTAATAAATTTATTGATCGCTGCATTTGTGATAGGTTCTCCTAAATCGTTAGGGAACAAATATTGTCTATGATTTAAGCTTACAATCTTCTTTTTGTAATTTTTTTCTGCTAGATAATCTTTTAATATTGCTGACAAAACTGCAGGCGTGTCAACTGTTCTTTTTGATTCGAAATTTTTCGTGTTTTTAAAATCTTTTTTTCTTTTGTAATCAAAAGCTTTATTAATGCTAATCTGATTATTTTTTAAGTCAACATCTGTTTCCAGCAAGCCATTAATTTCTTCAAATCTAGCTCCTATAAACATCATTGTAAGTGTAGCAAATTTAGAACTTGAATTTGTAGCTTCTGACACGCTCTCTAAGAGCTTTTTCCACTCGTCCATACTAAGTTCCTTTTTACGTTCTCCAGACGTGTCACGACCATTTATGACCGATTTACGAGCAGGATTAAAGCGAAGGATTCCATTATCAACAGCTTCTATAAAAACAGACTTACAAACTTTATGATAGTCTTTAACAGTTTCTTTTGAAAGCTGTTTGCCACTTGGATTATTTCTAACGGTTTTGTTGCTCAAAAAGTTTATAAATTTTTGATAGGTTATTTTGTTTAAATCGTTAATAAAATAATTTTCTCCGAAAAACTCAAGTAAATATCTTCTTGTCGTAAGTATTTTCTTTTTGCGCTCTTCACCTACTTTATTTTTCTTGAAAGTTTCAAACCACAAATCAAAAAAATCAAGCAACTTTGTCTTGTTTGGGTCAATGCCTTGTTGTACACTAGCTCTTTCATTTGCTTCCCAATCTCGGCATTCTTTTTTTGTTTTGAAGGTTCGTTGTTTTTCAATCCATTTT
Organism: Tetragenococcus halophilus subsp. flandriensis; assembly: GCF_030161475.1. GTDB lineage: Bacteria > Bacillota > Bacilli > Lactobacillales > Enterococcaceae > Tetragenococcus > Tetragenococcus halophilus_C. Next base: position 26,044 of record NZ_BSUG01000033.1, read on the forward strand.
TTCGTAATTGGATTTTTAATGCGGATTCGCATTTTATATCCGTTTTTAACTTTTTTTGGTTCTGCCATTTTTTATCAATCCTTTTTGACTGTAGAAGGCTGTTGATTTTAATGGCAAATCCCCATAGCGGAATTGCACCGCTACAAGCTACTAAGTGGGGACGAGACTAAAACGCCCAGATTTAAAATCCGAGCAATAACTACGAATTACTAAGTTAGGGTAAGCCAATTTTATTGGCTCAAGTTATCTACTGCATATTGTGCTTGCTCTGGCGTAAAGCTTTCTCCAGCTTCAGAAACCAATTGATCATAAATGGCATCTACAGACATGTCCATAGTGTCTTGATAATTTTCGGCTTTTCTCAAAGCATTTTCATTGTAGTCTGCTTCCACATTATCGATAGCATATTGGGCAGCCTCTTCGGGAAATTGTTCGCCTGCGTCAGATGTTAGCTGATCGTACAAACCTTGTTCGGACATATTCATCGTACCGACATAAGATTCAGCCTTATTCAAAGCTGATTGATACTCTCGAGGCACGTCGGTATCTTCTTCAGCTTCCTCCGGTTCACTAGACTCTTCCGAAGAATCCATTATAAATTCTTCGCTTTCTTCTGTTTCTTCCGCAGGCTCTTCTGTGCTTTCTTCAGAGGATTCTTCTGAACTTTTCGCAGTTTCCTCAGTTGACTCTTCCGAAGATTCTTCTGTACTTTCTACAGTACTTGTAGCTATCGTAGATTCTTCTGTAGCTACGCTTTCCTCTGGTTCATCTTCTGTAAACGCTGAAACACCCAACGCACTTAAGATAAGAACAACAATAGAAGCATTTCTTTTTGCCTTACTAGGTGACTTTTTGATAAAGTACCAAATACCAACCGCTGAAGCTATAAATAACACCGAAAAAATAAAACTCATTTTTAATACTCCTTTAAATTATTATTATATATTATTGCACAACTGTATGCGTATGTTTTACTCGCCATTTTTCGAGCTTGATTTTTAACCAAAAACCATAGATCCCTATGGTGATAAATGTCAATAGCAACCACTTTATCCAGTTGCCAAATAGCTGTATAGCAGTACCATCAAAATACAGTCTTTTTCCCTCAATAATAGTATGTTTTATTTTCCAATTGTATAACATACATAACCCCCAAGGCGCACAAATACCGAGAGTAAATACCGTAATAAGCACCGCCAAAATAGATGTACCAATATAAGTTGCTAAACCACCGTCAAAATAAGATTTTTCCATTTCACTCTTCCTTTTTTATTATACTAAACTAACCCTAAATATTTACATGACAACAGCAAAATTACTCCCTTTTGTTATTTTATTATTTTGCACACCTCCTTTATAAATAAACCCAAGCAGGGAAGCCCCTGCAAGGATTAGAACACAACTTTACCGACTATACGAATATTGTTAGTACCATTAGCCAAAATATCATCGTAGTCTTGATTTAAGCTTACCAAACGTAGGTTATCTTTTTCAAGGTAAACTTTTTTGATGTAAGCTTGTTCGTCGATTTGTACTACCATAATTGCCCCGTTAATAGGGTTGGGATATTTTTCCACAAAAATGATTTCCCCGTCCTCAAACGTGGGCACCATTGAATTACCCGATATCTTAAAGGCTAGATCGTAGTGGTTAGGAACTTCTCCTTCATAGGGAACATATTCACCATACGTAGGATCGAGATCAAGGATACCTGTTCCAGCCGAAGCTAAGGATTGTAGGTAAATATCATTTTCTTGATACTCACTTATATCAATTATTTTATTTTGCTCTTCCAGTTCGTGTTGTGCGTAGCTATATACTTTATTTTGTCTCTCATTGTTTAATTGGCTATATATAGTAGTAATATCTAAAGGCATGTCATTTGTTTCGATTCCTAAAATATCCGTAACAGGAATATTTAACGCTTTGGACAATTTAACAATGTTATCACGTCTCATGTTCTCAATCATTCCGTTTTCCCATTTACGGACCGTTGATTTTCCTACTCCGACTTTATCCCCGAGTTGTTCCAACGTCATATTATTTTCTAATCTTTTTATTCTTATTATGTTATTAATTTCATACACCTCCTGTTTTCCATATTTATATTATAACACAAAAGTGTCTTAAAAGATACTTATAATTTCAAAATATGGATAAAAATATTTTCTATCAAAAAAAATGTGTCTTTTATGCTACTTTTCTATTGACACTATATTTTAACCATGGTACATTAAAAGTGTCCTAAATGACACGGAGGTGATTACATGAAATCAAATTTATTTTTAGGGCAATTAAAAGTAAATGGTAGAAATGTAGATTGGTTAGTTAACCAAATGCAAAACCATGGACGGTATATTTCAAAATCTACGATTTATAAAAAGTTGCGAGGAGATTCCGAATTTACAGCTGGAGAAATTAAAACAATATCGGAGATTATGAATTTTTCTGAAAAAGAAATGTACGATATTTTTTTTGAAGAATTAGTGTCCTAAAAGACACAAAGAACAGGAGGCATAGAAATGAAAGAGACAAATTATGCAAAAGAATCAAATGAAGCACGAATTCAAATAATAAGATATTGCGTTGTCGAACTTAACCATGCATTTCAAAGAAAAGATTCTGCCATGGTAACAGCCATAGCAGAAATTCTTAAGAATATTTAGTTATCAATTGAGGTAATTATATCAAATGAATTGGAGGCATAGAAATGGAAATCACAATCACAGGAACGCCAGAGGAAATAAAAGAACTGTTCCGAACTGATGAGGACAGTAGGGAACAGTTAAAATTCAAAGCTTCCGACTTAGCAAAAGCAACGGTAATGGGTAATTCCGAAAAAGAAACAATAAAATTTAGCAATGAACCTAAAGAAAATAAAAAAATTAATTCTTAAATATTTCTTTTTTGATAAATTCACGTTCTTTTTCTCCAACGTCAGCTTGACCAGCATAGTTATCGACTAATTCACAAATAAACAAAGAGTCATTTTCGTCAATAACATTCTCAAGCTTATTACTCATTTGATTAGGAGTTAGATTTGATCTTACCAACCAAAAAGATTTTTGCAAATTAATGTAAGAACCAAAGCTTTTAATGGCGTCAAACACATCTTCATACTTTTGACCAGGTTCGCTAAGGTCGTAACTAATCATATATGGCTTACTCATTTAACCACCTCCCTTCAGAGGTAATTATAACAAACAAAATAAAATCAGAAAGGAGTTATTTAAATGGGAAAAACACTTGAGTAACAAAATATTATAAATAAATTTCTTCAAAAAAAATGACTGTAGAAGGCGAGTGATGATAATGGCACTTGTAGAAGAAATTGAAAAAATCGTTAATGAACAAGTAGATAAAAGAATGAATGAACTATCTAATGAAATATTCTTTTTGAAGCCGTGGTTAACCATGGGACCTATAAAAGAAATTTTAGATAAAAACTCACGTTGGATTATTGATAACTTATGTACAAAAGAATTTGAGAATAAAGGTTTAGTAAAAAAAGTAGGCGGACAATGGCACTTTAAAAATCCAGAATTTGTCAAATATATACATGATGTCTGGTGGAAAGAAGTTTAAGGAGGAAGTAGAGCAATGAAAGACAAAACAATCATAAGCTTATTTGCGATTATGATTATTGCAATGATTTTACCAATTACTCTTTTGTGGAAAGCTCTTATTATTGTTCCAGCGTTAGAAATTTTATTAATTGGTTGGGACGAAGAAAAGGAGGTAAAAGAATGACACGAACAGCATTGTTAGAAGTAGGCAAACAACAAGCAGATAGTTGGCTAATTGATAACTGGCAACAAATTAAAGCAAAGCAGAATATAACTATAAAAAAAGACTTCGCTAACGGCAATTAGCAAAGTCACAATGATAAATAAACTCGTTTATAGGAGGTATTATAGCACAATTATGAAAATAAAAATAGATGATATCGGCAGAATCCACATGATTGATGACTTTCATCCGTACGGCTCAATTATTTTCGATGTGATGGACGAAAGAATCGGTGTTTATCAAGATTCAGACGATCCAGAGATACGCACAGCATTCGAACACATTGAAGAATCTGCTGAGTTTGAAAAATACGAATTAATCGATGGCTTAAAAGAAGTTATTGAGATATTGGAGGGAAATTATCGTGAGTACACTTTATGAACTAACAGGAAGCTATTTACAACTAATTGAAATGGCAGAAGATAACGATAGCGTAGCTATTCGAGATACTTTAGATAGTATTAATGAAGCTTTTGAAGACAAAGCAGAAAATACAGCAAAAGTTATTCGAGATTTAGAAAGTCAAAGCGAAGCAAAGAAAACGGAAGCTAAAAAATTAAAAGAACGTGCAACTACTTTAGACAATCAAGCAAAGCATTTGAAGAAGTATTTAATTGATCAATTAGAACTTACTGGAAAAAAGAAAGTTCAAGGAAAAGTTCTTACAGTTTCTATCCGAAATAATCAACCATCTGTTTACGTGGAAGACGAAAGACTGATTCCAAAAGACTATTTCAATGAACAAGAACCTAAATTAGATAAAAATCGATTGAAAGACGATTTAAAAAAAGGCACTGAAATTAATGGTGTCGAACTTAGACGAACAAAAGGAGTGAATATCAAATAATGGAACTCATCAATTCGGAAGATATGAAAATCAATGATTTATGGCATGTATTAATTTACTCAAAACCCGGCGGGGGAAAAACATCAACAATACGCTATATGGAAGGGAAAACACTCCTTTTAGATTGCGATGGTACTTCGCAAGTGTTATCAGGTTTGCCGAAAATCACTGTAGCAAAACTAAATCCACGAAATGCCGCACCGTCTATGGTCGAATTTTACGAATACGCTAAAGATCATGCAAATGAATACGAAAATGTTGTTATTGATAACTTAAGCCATTACCAAAAATTATGGTTGATGGAAAAGGGCAAACACACAAAATCAGGACAACCTGAGCTACAACATTACGGCATATTTGATACGCATTTAATTGAAATGATTTCCACATTTCACAGATTGCCACTAAACGTAATGTGGACAGCTTGGGAATCCACACGACAAATTCAGACCGAAAGCGGGCAATTATACAACCAATTTTTGCCAGACATTCGAAACAAAGTCGTTAACCACATTATGGGGATTACACCGGTTGTTGCTAGACTAGTAACCTCGGTTAAAACAGGAAAACGAGGATTTATCTTAAAAGAAAGTGATGGTGTATTTGCTAAAAATCAACTAGATGACCGTGAGTTTAGTCTACAAGAGGATTTGTTTAAGTTTGGGGCTGATGTTGATGTACCAACTGAGGAAATATCAACAGAGTTTAGTCAATGAATCCCGAGCTTATATCGGCAAAGGGTTTAAAGGTGTATTTATCCAATCGCCACCAGGTAGTGGTAAATCAGTTGTGATTGCAGAAATTGTACGTTCGGCAGTAAATAATAAAAAAGGTCACGTGCTATTTATTGCCCATCGGCAGGAACTGTTAAAAAATATCGAAGACTCTTTTAAAGAAAATGATGTGGATTTATCAAAAGTAACAATTATGTCACCGCAAAGAATTAAAAATCGTTTAGGAAGACTGCCTAAACCCACATTGATTATTACAGATGAAGGGCATCATGGAAAAGCAAAAACATATCATGACATCTACGAATATTATAAAGACGTTCCTAGATTGGGCTTTTCTGCTACTCCTTGGCGTATGAACGGGGAGGGATTTGAAGATATTTACGAACAGATGGTAGAGGGGCCTAGCATTAAATGGTTGATTGATAATAAAAATCTTGCTCCTTTTAGGTGGTACGGCATTCAAACTGTGGACCGTTCAAAAGTCGATTTTAAAAATTTATCCCGAGAAGCAAAATCTTCTGCGGAACAATTTTCCAGTGATGCCACAATCCAAGGCGATATTATCAAGCATTATCGAAAACATGCTGAGGGACAACAAGCAATTGTTTATGCACCAACCGTTGAAGTGTCACAGCTTATTGCTCAGTGGTTTAATGATGCAGATATTCCAGCAATGCATTGTGATGGAAAAACCAATAAAAACGAGCGTAAAAGAATTATGCAAGATTTTAAAGATAAAAAGTTTAAAATCCTATGCAATGTGGATCTAGTCAGTGAAGGTTTTGATGTTCCTGAAGTGGGCGTAATTATCTTATGTCGGCCAACAAAATCCGTCGTACTTCATCTTCAGCAGTCCATGCGAGGCATGCGATACAGACCAGGAAAAACATCTATCATATTAGATCATGTAGGCAATGGATTGAACTTAGGCTTGCCCACATCTGACTTTGAATGGTCGCTAAAAGGGCAAAGTAAAGAAGCGAGAGAAAAAGGACCACCTTGTATTGAATGTCCTTCATGCGGTCAAGTTATCGAAAAATCAGAAGTCATTAATGATAAGTGTCCTGCTTGTGGTGCGATTTTATTAGAAGAACAAAAAGAAAATGACGATGAAAAAAATCTATACGATAGCAAGCCAGAACTATTTGAAATTACAGAAGAAGATATTCTAGCGACAAAAAAATATAAAGTTAAACAACCTCTTTCGTATAACTACAAAATTGCCAAAGCAAAAGCGAATAAAAAAGGCGGCAACCCACTGTTTAAATTATTCGGCGGTTTAACCATTTATCGAAAACAAGGCTTCGAAGAAGAAGAGTTGGAAACTTTTGCCTTGTCTGAAGGCGTTGATTTACAGCAAGTATTACGCGCTTACCGTTGGGCGCTTAAAAAATCCAATGAACAACAAGAAGAAAATAAAAATACATGGCAAGAAGCCATATTTAACTAAAGGAGATTATAACTATGAGTTTTAAATTAGATTTTTCAGAAGCACAAGATTTTAGTCCAGTACCTGATGGCATTTACGAAGTCGTTACAGCAAACGTAGCAGAAGACGCGACACAAAATGGTGCAGAATTTATTAATTTTGATTTCATTATCCGCAATGATATCCAACAAGCAAGAGGCAACAGTCATTTATTCCACCGCATTTGGAAGGCAAAGAAAGATGGTAAATACAATAAAGGTATGATCATGACAATTGCCAAAGCATGTGGATTAGAAGACGGCAAAGAATATAGTTCATTCGATGAATTTTTAACAGACTTTGCACTAAAACCTGTGAAGGTACAAATCAAAAATGAACAGTCAGAATATAACGGAAAAACGTATGATAACACCAATATCAAACGTTTTATGGGAACGAGTTATCCAGATGTACAACATCAATTCAAAGGAAAATCTTCTTCAGAAACATCAAATTTCCAACGTGAACCTGAACAAGCTATGGATATTAGTGACGAAGATATTCCCTTTTAAAGAGGTTGATTAAATGAATTATGAAAAAATCCCTACAGAATTAAAAGAATTGAATCAATGGGGCGTTTACAAACGTTATTGGAATGAGAAACGAGAAAAATATAATAAAAAGCCTGTTAATCCACACAATGGTGGGGCAGGCAGTAGCACAAACGAGAGCACATGGTCTGATTTTCAGACCGCTCTCGATGCTATTGAAACATTTCACGCAGATGGATTAGCGTTTTATTTTAAACCACCTTATGTGGGTATCGATTTAGACAATGTAGGCGATGACTTAGAACGTTACCTACTTGGAGATATTGAAGAAAACATTATACACGTATTTATGAACGCCACAAAAACATACGCGGAAACGTCAATGTCTGGCAAAGGCATCCACATTATTGGCAAGTCTACTATTCCTGGCGAACGTCGCAGAAAAGGCGATGTGGAAATGTATTCTGAAGGTCGCTTCTTTGCTATGACGGGTGATTTTTTCGGTAAAAATTGCGAGATTAATGAGATACCAGAAAAACAAATGAAGTTTTTATACAACCGTTTCTTAGATAGTGGAAACGTCATCCAAGGAAAATTTAAGCCTGATTGGATAGATGGCAATGAATTCACCACAGATGAAGTTATTCAAACAGCATTAAATTCTAAAAGTGGTCATCGATTTAAATTATTCATGGACGGCGGTTGGGAAAAGATTTATTCCAGTCAGTCGGAAGCAGACTTAGCATTCGCAAATGATCTTGCTTTTTGGACAGCTGGTGACTTCGAAAAAATGGATGAAATATTCCGATCCTCTGCGCTCATGCGTGATAAATACGACGAGAAGAGAGGAAAAACCACATACGGCATTGGGCTATTAAACAAAGCAATCACCGAAAGTAAAAAACATTATACCGGGAAAAAGAAAACTGATGATTACTTCTTATCTATTCCAGGTATAACCAAAGATGAAAATAAACCTAAGAAGTTTTACAGCTATGATGACACAGGGAACACGGAACGTTTCTTAGATATTTTCGGATCCCTTACTAGATATAGTTACATCAATAAATGTTTTTACTTTTATAACGGCACAAATTGGGAGCAAGACAATATCGGCGCTGTTAGAAGATGGGTAGATCAAAGCATAGAAATTTTTAAAAACGAACCTGTGCAATATCCCAAAGGGGCAACCGATGATGAAAAGCAAGAAATGATCGAAGCCAAAGCTAAACATTTAAAAAAATCGCGAAACAACGCAGGAAAAGAAGCCATGACTAGAGAAATTAAACACAACGTTTCTGTGCTGCAAGAAGAGTTCGATAAGGACGATATGTTGCTAAATGCGCAGAATGGCTATATTGATTTATCAACTGGCATATTATTTGACCACGATATCGAAAAAATGTTTACACGAATTTCAAACGCAGAATATACCGATAAAGAAGAATGTCCACGTTGGGAGTTGTTCTTAGATCAGATATTTGACGGTAATAAAGAATTAATCCGTTATGTGCAAAAAGCCGTCGGTTACTCCATGACAGGAAGCACAAAAGAGCAGGTCATGTTCATACTGTTTGGGAATGGAAGAAACGGAAAATCCGTTTTTATCGATATTGTGAGTGAGATTTTAGGCACTTATGCCAAAGGCATGCAAGCTGATAGCTTAATGGTAAAACAAGGTGGTTCTAGTGGACACAATGAAGACTTAGCTCGTTTAGATGGTGCACGGTTGGTCGCTTCGAGTGAACCTAACGAAGGTGTACGACTAGATGAAGGACTGATTAAGCAATTAACGGGCGGTGATACCGTATCCGCAAGTTTTAAAGGCGGTCACGTATTTGACTATAAACCAAAATATAAGATTTGGTTAGCCACCAACCACAAGCCAATCATACGCGGGAACGACGATGGGATTTGGCGAAGATTGCCACTGATTCCATTTACTGTACAAATACCTATAGAAAAAGTCGATATGAATTTAAAAGAAAAATTAATGCGAGAACTACCTGGGATATTTAACTGGGCGGTTGAAGGTTGTTTAATGTGGCAAACAGAAGGACTGACGCCTCCACAGGATATACAGAAAGCGACGATGGAATATCGACAAGAAATGGATGTTATCGGGTCGTTTATCGAAGAATGCTGCGAAGTAGGAGCAGGCAAAACAATTAAATCAAAAACTCTTTATGCAGCTTATAAAGAGTGGGCGAAAGAAACAAATGAACATCCTTTTACACAAACGAATTTTGGCAAAAGAATATCAGATCGCTTTGAAAAAAGAAAAACAAAATTTGGGATCATTTATCAAGGAATCACATTAAAAAAAGAATACCGAGAATTTTCGGTAAATGTACCAGGGTTATAAAAAGGTGAAGGGTTAGGTGAACAGTTGGTGCATAGTTTTAAGCAAACTGTTCACCTCTGAAACCATTGATGTGACAGTCACTATATTACTTGGTGAATAGTATGCATAGTTTTTACTAAGAGATAATATTATAAAAAAATAAGAAAATATATAAAATATACGAGCGGCTTAGAAAAACTATTCAACCCTTCACCAATTGTTTATAAACGTTGATGTAACAACATTCTTAACCAATCAAACTGTTCACCTTTTAAAACAAACTATTCACCTTTTTTTAGGAGGAATTTATGACAGCAGAAATCGACATTCAAAACGCTATTCGTCGAGAAGTAGCTAAGCAAGGACATTTTATTTATCGGGCCAATGTGGGAAAAGTACGAATGCAAGACGGTCGATGGTTTGATACTGGACTTCCTTCAGGCTTTCCCGATACATTCGGCTTTCGGTCGACAGACAAACAAATATTTTTTATCGAAGTAAAGAACGAAAAAGGTAAGCCGCGTGATGTGCAGGTTAGATTTCATGATTTTTTAACTAAACAGAACGTCATCCACGGTATCGCACGTTCAGCAGAAGACGCACTAAAAATAGTAGAAGAAGGGTTGATTGGATATGGATTTTAATACAGACGAAGTCATAGGGCTTGTAAGACGTTGGGGAGAAGAAAAAGGTTTGGACAAGGCAGAACCATCAAAACAATTTCTTAAAGTAACCGAAGAAATAGGCGAAGTTGCTGCAGCACTAGCTAGAGATAATCAGAATGCTTTAGAAGATGCATTGGGTGACACAGTTGTAACTCTTATTATTTTAGCTGAACAAAAAGGCCTAGCGTTAGAAGATTGTTTAACTGTAGCTTACAAAGTTATCAAAGACCGCCAAGGCGAAATGAAAGATGGCGTGTTTATTAAAAGCGAGGATTTGTAATGCCAATAAAAATATACAGTGACTATGAAGATTCCAACATTGCTGTGGATGAAGTTAACAGATTATATAGAACATGCGGCACAGAGTCCGCAAGAAAATTAAAAGAGTACAAAGGGGCGACGGTCTATTACTACGCTCAGATTGCACAAAAGATCCAAGATTTAAATTCTTTAGGGTATGAGGAGGCAAGATGATGGAAGCAAAAGAAACCGAACTAGAGAGGCTGGAGCGCCTCGCTTACTTAAAAGACGAAGACAACAGATATTATAACGAATGGGAAAGGCTAAAAGACAAGCTCTTTAATGACGAGGACACAAGAAAATACACTGCACGTTATATACCTATCCTAGTGCAGTTTAGAAGTGGCGAAAGCCAAACCTACGAATCAAAAGCAGCCGCGTGCGAAGCATTGAAAACTAGTTTTCGCACATTAAGGGAACATTTAGATAACGACAAGCCAGTTAAAAGTGGAAAGTTGAAGGGTTGCTGTTTTTACAGTGTCGATAAGGAGGATGAGTGATGGATAAGGAAAATTTGAAAGATGAATTAATAAAGTATTCTACGACATTTACTAACAGCAGTATTACTTGCGAGGGAATAACTTTACCTTTAACAAAATATATCATTGATAACTTTGACGATACACCTACCACAGAACAAGCGTGGAAGAAGATCGCTAAGAAATACGATAAAAGCATAGCTAACGTAGAAGCTGATTTTGAGGACTGGATAAACAGTGGAAGACCTCAAACGGAAGAAAAGCCAGAGATACCAAAGTTTGTGGCGGATTGGATAGAAGAAGTGAAGCAAAGAGGCTGGGGATTGGCGGATGCTTTAAATTGTTTTGTAAGTCCAATTATGCCTGAAAAAGTAAAACAATGGATACAGTTTGATTTTGCAGCTATTGGCTGTCATCACGATAATCAAGAATTACTAGCAAAAGCATGGCTACATGGCTACACCATCGAAAAAGAATCCGTGTGGGTGGTAAAGACATTCGCAGGGTACTTAACAGACCTTGAAAGATCTGTTAATGATTGGCAAGCAAGAGTTTCTAGCTCTAAATATGACGAGGATATTATTGCATTTAAATGTAAAGAAAAAGCAAATGAAATAGCAGAACTGATTGGTGGCGTAGTCGGGGAATGGAGTGAGTGAAGTTGGTAGAGATAAATACACAATTAAAAACCTTTTGGGTGGGCTATGCTGATGGCTGGCATCAAGTAATAGCACATTTAGTAATGATAGACAACGTTGAATATGCAATGGTTCCCCAGACGACTGACAATGAAGAATATGTTCTTATCTGTTTGTATCACTCAAAATCAGGGAAATTGATTCAGGAGTGTCCTATATCATTGAAAGAACTTTTAAGAGCTGACACAAAAGAAGCAACCATGAAGATTTTTGAGAATATAGCCAAAGGAATAGAGCCTATACTTAAATATAATAAAACAAAAATCTTGCATGAAAGTGAAAACTACAAATTGGCTATGGAAAAAGAGTTTGGACCTATGCCAGAGATCGAAGATAGCCATGAATTAGATTATTACGAGGAGTGACGGCATGAACGAAAAGCAGAAAGATATATATAATGCACTTATGTTTTACTACGATGACCAAAAGAGGAACGTAGCCGCTACTATTGCAGATACTATTTACATGTTCGTAGATATCGGGGAAGAATTTAAGTTAGATAATACTGACTTTATTCCAGCGCTAGAAGCGTTTTTAAGGGAGGTTAAGGCAGATGAATGAATCAAGAGACTTTAACCTTCTTTTCAAAAACTTAGAAAAGGCAGCAAGTAAGGCAATGAATGCTTATTCCAATCTTTTTTATGAAATAGCAACGGGATTTGATATGGAACAAAATGAACGTATTTGTCATTTAGCATCTAAAGGGTTCGATACATCTGATGCAAAAATCATCGTGAAAATTGAAAGTGACATGACAGTAGAACTAGAAGAGCTAGAAAGGTTCTCAAAATTATTAGATTAAAGAAAGGCAGGCGTTGAAATGAAACTAAGAGAAATAATGAATGATCATTTTGACATAAGAAAGTATTTAAGTATTGATATCGATGCCGAAACAAAAGAAGAATTAGAACAAGAGATACTAACAGATATAGATGACATTGATTTTATCTTATCTAAAGCAAAAATTTACGTTGATGGGGAAGCGTTAGACATGGACTTAGAAGAATTAAAGAAAGGCAGGCGTTGAAATGAGTAAAACATTAAAAATATCAAACGCGTATTTAAGAATTGACAAAGATGATGAATTTACAATAGTGATACCAGACGGCACAAGACCTGCGGAGTATGAATTTATTGCCAAAAGAGAGTTACTTGACCTGATGGAGTTTGATGTGGAAGAGGTGGAAGAATGAGTGATAGAGAAAAAATAAAGAGATTGAGAATTATAGTGGAACAATTAGCCTTTAACCATAATTTAGATTTTAAAATGCTTCACGCAAGTATAATTGCTCTGTTAGATATGATAGATGATTTTTTGAAAGAAGAAGAATTAACGGAAGAACAGCAAGAAATATATGAATACTTTAAACAAGGTTATAAAGAATTTGATGGCGACGACGAAAGCATAACTAATACCATGGAAAGTTTTTCTATCGCTTTTGGTAGAAAAGATGAAGATATGATCCCAGCATTAAAGAAATTTTTGAGTGAGGTGGAAGAATGAAATTTGGATCAGATAAAAACGAAAAAGAAAGTATGAACTTAAGCGGTATTGATAAATTTGAAGTACCAATGGAAGAGATAGATATCACTATTAAACAAGCAAGCGGGCTAGGCTACTCAGTTTTACTAGAACCTCAAGAAATAAATAGTTTTTATGTTAGCGACGGTGTGTTCGACCGAGCTAGTGAAACCTTTACAGTGTATTTGTTAAAGAAGGTGGCTGAATGAATGCGTTTGTTACATTCCTGTTGATATTATTAGGCTTTATTATAGGAGGACTTTTTGTATCTTGGGTATTTAAAGATGATGATGACACCACGGTAAGATCGGAGGAATACTATGAACAGTTGGACGAAAACACCAGATTATTAAGGAGAAATGTAGAATTAAGAAATCAAATTTCAAAATACAAAGAAGAAGAGCGTAAAAGGCTTAAAAATGGAGAATATTTGTTAAGTAGAGATGAAACCTGCCGACTTATGAGTGACAACGTGAACCATCCAAACCATTACACACAAGGCGATATCGAAACAATCGATTATATCAAAGACAAATTAACTGACGAGGAGTTTAGAGGATTTGTTAAGGGAAACGTTTTAAAATATGTTAGTCGTGAAGGATTAAAGAATGGCGACGAGGATTTGAAGAAATCTGATTGGTATTTAAATAAATTGATAGAGGTGTTGGAACAATGATAGAAACAGGATTAAATGATAATCAAAATATTGTGTTGGATTATTTAAAAAGCAGCGAGAGTAATTCTCCTTTTGCAAATATATACGCTCTTTGGACAAAATGCTTTGATTATTGCATGGGCTATCAGTTTTCCGACTATGAAGCAGAAGTTTATGAAGCTTATAGTGGCTTAGATAATCAAGAAAAATACGAAGTTTTGCAAGAGTATGGTCGTTGGGGAATAAATGGAGGGTTGGATTAGTTGGACGCAAGGAAATATTTAGAACAAGTAAGGCATATAGATGAAGAAATACAATCAAGATTGGAAGAGCAAGAAAGCTTGAAGGCTTCTCTTGTTTCTTCGCCACAGATTAATGAAGATAGCGTAACAAGTTCGCCTAAAGGACATTATGATGATAAATTTGTAAAAATCGTGGAGTATTCGCAAGATATTGACCAAAAGGTAGATGAATTATTTGCTTTGAAGCATGAAATATCTAGCGCGATTGATGAAGTGGATGACCAGTTATACCGTTTAATCTTACGTGAAAGGTATATAAATATAAAAAACTGGGAACAAATCGAAGACCAATTACATTATAGCCATAGGCAAATCATACGTTTGCACGGGGAAGCATTAGAAAGTTTCCGAAAAGTATATAATATGGCACAAAATGGCACTTAATGGCCTTTTATGTCACACCAAACCTTTGATATAGTTATAATGTAATAAAAATATAGAGGTGCAGCGGCGGTTTCATCTCTCTTCCAAAGTAACATTGTTAATTCCAGTATCTTTGATCTTGAATGCGCCGTCTTATTTTATATTCACTTTTTGACGATATTTCCATACGCCGTTGCATTTCGTTACTTAGTTTGATGTAGTCGTAAAGAGCGCGACTCTAAAAATAAAGCTCTTTTTTAGTTGAACAACGTGTGGGAACGTTGGGCGTGGAAGGATTTATTCTGAAACGTTTAAATATAGACGTGGTAGTATTTTGATACTTACGCGTTTTACAAACTTTCAAGGATGGGATATCCAGAGGTACCGGACAGGCAAAGAGATGTATTTATAGCTGCAGTAAGTTTGACATCGAGACACGGTTTGACTCCGTGTTGCCTCTTTAACATTAAGTTGGACTTATCAGGAGTGCGATAGGTTGCCTGAAGCAGGCTTTGTAAGCTGTCTTAGATAAATTTAAGAGGTTACACTGACCTCTATAAATATAGGAGTTTCTAAGTTAAATGCGTAGGACTCGGAGCTAGTCGCATAGCTTCCGCACTCAATACATAAAGTCAATCCCTCTACACCTTTCAAAGGACAGTCATGTACTGACGTAGGGGTTTTACATAACTTAGGTTGCTCTTGGAGTAGCCTATTTTTTATATACAAAATTGGAGGATAATTAAATGATTAAAGAACAAAAAATGCAATTAATTAAAGAGTTTAAAGATACACTAGAGAAATTAAATCTTGAGCAAGTAGAAGATGTAGATTTTAATATCGAAGAAGATTTATCAGGTGGATATGCAATTAGTTTAGAAGTTTCAACTAAGAAGTAGGTAAAAAGTTTTAATATGGCAAAATATAATAATGAAGAGATAAACTATTTGACTTACTTAGTCAATGAGACATCAACGACTTGGCCACAACGGGCACAACTGATGTCAGATAAATTTAACAAAGAATACAATGTGAATTCAATTAAAAGCTATGTTAACCATCGTAAACGTAGTGATGCGTGGGACTATCAAAAAGGCAAGCCTGCTATCAAGACTGAGATTAAAGGCGACGGTGTGCAAACATCAGAAATCAAGTTGCGAATGACAGCGGAGCAAGCCAAAGACCCAGATTATGTATTACAAGCCCATGGCTATGATTCGCAAAATTGGGAGATAGTCAAGCTAACTTCTAATGTTTGGGAACAAAATTCGAGCAGTGATGGGCTTGTACAGCTTTATCAAAGTAAGATTGTTGTTAAACCTAAGCAAGGATTTAATGCAAAAGATGTAGCCGAGGAACTGTTAAAAGATGTACCAAAAATGGAATTAAAGCAAAAGATTCACGGTAAAAGGAATCTTGTTATCCCGTTAAGTGATTTGCACTTTCCTGTATTAACTTTGGAAAATGCAAAAGATTATTTATCAGATGTGACAGGAATTATTAATAAAGGGTATAACATTATTGTTATTGAATCGTTAGGCGATATATTTCATTCTAATGCTATGAAGTCATCGCAGACTATCAAGGGAACGCAATTAGAAGACGTAGATATGGTAAGTGCTATTGAGTATGCTAAACAGTTCTTTAGTGTAATTATCGAGGAAGCTTTACAATATAGCAATAAAGTGCGGATAGAGTTTGCAGAAGGTAACCACAGTGCTATGGAATATATGTTTTTAACCTACTTAGAAGCACGTTATCCGCAAGTTAAGGTTAACAAACATAATAAAGCAAGAATGGCTTATCAGATTGGCAATGTAGGTATTATGCTAACTCATGGGCACATGTCCAAGAAAAAAGATTATCCCATGCTATTTGCTACTGAGTTCAAAAGTATTTGGGCATCATCTAGTTGGCTTGAAATACAACAAGGTCATTACCATACAATGGAAGCACAGAATATTAACGGTGTGATACACAGACAGTTAGGAACTATTAAGCCTAATGATAAATACGAGGAAGAGAATGGCTTTACTATGAACTACAAATCAACACAGGCATTCGAATACTCAGAAGATAAGCTTAAGACAATATATGAATTAGGGTAGGTGCTAGATTGGAAGTTATTAAAATTGTATCTGATAAACGACCGACGCAAGAAATTAATATACCTGCGTTTGGTAGTATACATTTTGTTATACAAGATGGGAAAGTATACAAGGTTGAGACAACCGAAAGCAAGATATTAAAAGAAAATAAATAGATACATATCTTTACTGAACATACAGGGGATATCATTACTGGCTTAATTGCTGGTAGTGGTATCCCCTTTTTTTATTTGCACAAAAGGAGGTGTCAATATTGAATGCTTGGGTATTAAATCAAGGAAGTTATGGAGGTGGTTTTGCAGCAGCGGATAAACGTATTGATGATTACTATCATAACGAGCGACCAAAGAAGAAACGTAAGAGAAAACATAATGTAAAGAACTGCTATTACATACAACTATCTACGCCAACAATCTATGACGGTAACGTTATCCAGTCTGAGTTAAAACCTTATGGC
>NZ_BSUG01000034.1 GCF_030161475.1 Tetragenococcus halophilus subsp. flandriensis
CTATTTCCATCCATAAAAAAATCCTTTATACTGAGCTTGGATGACTTATCCAAGACCAATACAAAGGACAACAACATGGATAAGTATAAAACAATTTCAGCTTTTAATAAATGGCTTTCGAACATAAATTTCAAAAATTTACCTTTTTCTATTCGTGAGAAAATTTCGCAAGCCGACAAGTATCATAAAAAGTTTGATTTTGAACACTTTTTGAAAGTGTTTCTCTATGGCATCGACAATGAGTGCGAAAGTTTACGTGAAATAGATACAGCGTTTGTTTCGCCTGATCTACAACAGACCATGGCGTTAGATGCCATTAGTCATTCGCAGCTTTCCCGTGAGCTCGCCCAGATGGATGACGAAATTTTGTGGGCGATCTTCGCCCAATTACTGGAGAAAGTACGGTCAAAAATACCGGTGACCAAACGAAACGCACTCTATCTCGTGGATTCTTCCACCTTTCCGTTAAATACCACTCGGTACCCTTGGGCGGACTTTCGCTCAACCAAAGCGGGGATCAAACTGCACTTAAAACTCTGTTTTATGGATAAAGAACACTTGTATCCGGATCAGTTTGAAGTCACGAATGCGGTAGAACATGATGACAATCACTTAGAAGTTTTTGTCAATCAACCGGAAGCGACCTATATCTTTGATCGTGGCTATATTGATTACGAGCGACTGGACGAGATGGAAGCTGACGGCTACTTTTTCGTCACAAGAGTGAAGAAAAACGCCAAAGTTCATGTCCTAGAAACTTATGAACCTTCTCAGAGTAAAAACATTTTGCGTGACCAAATGGTAGTGTTAGGCACTCAGGTTTATTTAACTTCCCCGTTTCGCTTGGTCACGATTCAGGATGAAAAAGGAAAACAATTACGCTTTGTCACCAACCGTTTTGATGTGACCGCCCAAGAAGTGGCCGACATGTACAAAGCGAGATGGCAAATTGAACTATTTTTTAAGCA
>NZ_BSUG01000035.1 GCF_030161475.1 Tetragenococcus halophilus subsp. flandriensis
ACGTTTTATCTGAAAATCCTAACTCCTCCTGATGAAGTTGGAAGTCACGGAAAGCAGAGCGATTGGAAAAGAGGGTGGTTACAAGGTAGCGAAAAAGCACGAGAAAGTTCACTCCTTTTTCCTTTTGTGCATTCGATTTTTTCGCAATAGTGGATACATTAAACCGTTGGAAAAAAGTATCAATGGAGGATGAAATTTCGTTTTTATTTTGGTTGTTTGATGTTATAATTGACATAGCATGAACACTCCTTGGTAGATGGTTTTTTAGTCAATTCTATTTTACCAATTTGGAAAGGTTCGTGCTATTTTTATTAGAACAATCTTAGTTATATCAAGCCTTTAGTCGGGTTTTCGGTGTTTCAAGTTTTATGTATTTTTCTAAATCACGCTTAAAAACTAGCGTGATTGCAGTGACAGCAAATAACCAATCACTCCTAGATTTTATTTTCAGCTTTTTCCTAAATAATGGCATTTTTATATCCTCCACAAAAATGTTTATATCTCTTTATAATTTTCTTTGACCTAAATAAATAAAACCCAAACCTCCTCAGTCAGCCTGATAAAAGATTTGGGTTAAGCCCATAAGATTAGTTACTCCCCATAATATATTTTTTTATAATAAACTAGTGTCATCAGAACCTAGAAAACTTTCAAATTACTAATTAATTACCCTTTTTGTTCTGGGATAACTAAACCGCCATCTTTAGCTCTATCTTTAGCGTCTTCAAGGATTTTTTTACTACCACTGGTTCCGATTCTAACCGTGCCCGTCCCTAGAACTTCTAATGCCTGATCTAACCCTCTCACGCCACCTGCAGCTTTAATTTCTACGTTATCGCTAACATTTTCTCTCATAGTAATTAAGTCTTCTATTTTAGTACCGCTAGGAGCGTATCCAGTACTTGTTTTAACAAAATCAGTTCCAGCATTTTCTGCAATTTGACAAGCTTTTTTAATTTGTTCGGTTGTTAAATAGTGGTTCTCAAAAATAACCTTTACTTTTACATTAGACGCATGCGCTACATCGACAACTTGTTTGATTTCACTTTCAACATAGTCATATTCCCCGGAAAGAAAACGCGCAAAATTCATCACCATATCTACTTCTACAGCGCCTTTTTCAATCGCGTCTTTTGTTTCAAATACTTTCGATTCTGTCGTTGGAGTTCCATGAGGAAAACCTATAACTGTGGTTGGAAGAACATCAGAACCTGCTAATTCTTCAGTAACAATGGGTAAGTCTGAAGGTCGCACACAAACAGAGACACAATTATTGTCTCTAGCTAATTTACAACCGTCTTTTAACTGTTCTACTGTAATACTTGGATTTAACAAAGAGTGATCCAAAGTATAAGCAAGTTCTTCAACCGTTATTTCATCTCCAGCTTTAAATCTTTTTACGTTTCTAACCATTTTAAATCTCCTCGCTTTTAAAGTATTTTTATAAGTTACTCTATTAGTCACAAAATTTTTTATGGTACTTTATGTCCCTTTACTGCTGTCCAAATCATAAACCATTGTTCTAATGTTAATTTGTACTGCAATGCATTGACGGGTGTTTTTACTAAATCAATCTCGCCAGAACCTGTAATCGGGATCAAATTTGCTGGATGAGACAGCAGCCAAGCAAATACAACTTCTCCAATATCATTGGCCCCAATTTCTTCTCTGATAATTTCCAAAGTCTTTCTTAACCTTACCTCAGCTTCATCGGTACCTGTAAAAATTTTCCCACCTGCTAAAGGCGACCAAATAAAAGGAGGGATCTTTTCTTGTAACGCTAAATCTAAAACGCCATTTTCCATATTCTCCATATTTAATGGCGATAATTCTATTTGGTTTGTTACTAAAGGTACATCTAAATACTGCTTTAATGTTCTGTATTGTTCAGGTAAAAAATTTGATACACCAAAGTTTCTTACCTTCCCACTTTTATAAAGAGTGTCAAAAGCTTCTGAAACTTCATAAGGATTTAGCATTTCACTAGGGCGATGCAGCAATAAAGTGTTAATTGTATCTACACCTAAGTTTTTTAAAGAGTTATCGACTTGTTGAATAATATAGTCTTTACTATAGTTATAATATTTTACTCGTGCTGTACTGGACTTGTATACGATTCCACATTTCGTAATAATTTCCATCTTATTCTTCAAATCAGGACGCTCTTTTAAAGCCCTACCAAATCTTTCTTCAGCTTTATAGTTGCTATAAATATCCGCATGATCCATAGTGGTAATCCCCAGATCTAAACATTGTTCTAAAAAATAGATCAGTTCCCTATCGGACAATCCCCAATCTAGCAACCTCCAAAAACCTAAAGCAATATTAGAATATGAAGTATCTTCATTTATAGTAATACGATTCACTACAATTCCTCTTTTCTTAAAAATTTAGTCAGTGTTTATTTTTTCTCCAATTTGTTCTAAAACTTCATCTCCACCTATGCCTGTTAATAATGGCAAACCAGAAATTACCTTATCCGTTAAAGTATCTGGAATAGTGGTAGTGGAAACAACTGCATCGTAGTCATCAATATTATTCAATTCACTCATCATGGTAGACTGAGTAATTTTGACATTCGAATCCATCCCTTGTTCTTTTAACCAATCTTTGATTTTGTTTGTTACCACAGTTGAAGTAGCGACACCAGAACCGCAAACAACGACAATATTTTTCATTAGAAACCTCCTGTACATAATATGTTATTTAAGCAGCTTTTTTCCGATTGATGAAAAAGCCACAAACTAAAAACAGAATTAATAAAATTGTTAATACAACCCATGGGAAGTATTCAGAAGACAATACAAATAATAATGTTGTCCACAAACCACCGTGTCCCAAAGCTGTAATAGAAGAAGCTTCTCCAAAGTTAAATCCTGCAGTCTGAGCAACGTCAGTAATCAATGGTGCTGACCAAGAAGATATATAAAGTATTGGAACTAAATATAAAGCTCCGCCGATCACTCCTCTTAAAATGTCACCACCAAAGACAGGTACCATCAGAGCAATCAAATACGGAATATTCCCATAGTCACCAAAGGGTAATGTAGAATTTCCTGGCAAAATAAATGCTAATAGCAAAGTGATAGGGATCAAAATTAGCGAACTAGATAATACACCCGGGTCGCCAAGTGCCAAAGCTGAGTCCATTCCAATATTGACTTCTCGTCCGGGAAATCTTTTTTTAACAAAATCTCCAGCTGCTTCTGAAATAGGCGTTAACCCTTCCATTAACAAAGAAACCATTCGTGGTAATAAGACTAAAACAGCAGCGGTTTGTACACTTAGCATTAAAATATCACCGATATTATACCCAGCTATAAGTCCAATGATAATCCCTAATATCGCACCCATAATAGGAGGTTCACCTAGTACACCAAAACGTTTTTGGATTGTATTCGCATCGATTTTCACTCTGTTTAACCCTGGAATGCGATCGAACACCCAATTCAGTATCAAAGCAACAGCAAACCCAGGCACTGACGTTCCATGGGGAAAAGTGATATTTGGAAAACCATAATACTTTTTAATGTAAGGAGCGATGATATCTGCAAGTAAGTATAAGAGAACTTGATAAACAATCATTGAATAAACAGCTATGCTAAAATCACCAGTAAGAGCATAAGATAAGTTTCCTATGAATGCTACTTGCCAAAAGTTCCAAATATCGACGTTTAAAGTAGATGTTAGTTTAAAAATAAGTAATACAATATTAACCGCAATACCTATTGGAATAGCCGAAATACCTAAGATTGTCCCGTACGATATCGCAGCTGCAGCTGGCCAGCCTACATCAATATTAGTTAAAGCTAAGTCAAATCGTTCGACCATCTCTTGCGAGGCTGCTCCTACAGCATCTCCTAATAGGTCAGTAACAAGCGTTAACCCAATAAAACCAATACCTACCATTAGTGCTGATTTTATAGCTCGTCCCGGTTTCACCCGAAACACGAGAGCAAATATAAAGATGATGATAGGAAGCATAACCTCGGCTCCCAAATCAACAAATGTTTGAATGATATCAGTCATAAACGTTTTCTCCTTCCAACAGTTGGATTGCTTTTTTCCTGTTCAAAGCAGTATCTCCCATAACTTGCAGTTCATTTGCTGTTTCTTTATCCTGCAAAAGTGACATTAAATTTTGAAGAACTTTCAAATGACCATCGGGTTCTTTTAGCGCAAGCATAAAAATCATCGATACTTCTATTTCTTTTGATTTATCCTCTATCCTTTTAAATAAAATTGGTTTTTCCAATGTCATAATACCAATTTGTTCTTTCTTTACATACTCAGGATCTGAATGTGGGATAGCAATACCTACCTCTTCAAAACCAATTCCTGTAGGAAATATTTCTTCTCTTTCTAAAATCTTTTCCGGAAACTCCTCATCAACCAAACCGCTTTCAACAAATTGATTAGCAAGAAACGTTAATGCTTCTTCTTTTGTTTTGAAATTTGGAACGTGTAAAAAAACGAGTTGGTTATCAAACATTTAGTGACCTCCTTCACTTTAATAAAAAAACACCCGAATCTAGCTGTACATCATATGTACAAACTAAACCCGGGTTAAGCCTTTCGTTACTCCCCAATATAATTGTTGGTAAAAATAAATATGAGCGGCATGCCTCACTCATTATTCTAAAACCATGTTAGCTAGACATGGCTTTTAAAAAAAGTGTAGTAATAAATCCAAGGCTTGCTTTATTGCAAAAAAATGCAATAAAAAAAGAGCTACTAGACTACAAAACTGTCTAATACCTCTGACATAGTTAAATAAGCATACTTCGTTCTCTTTCAACAGCCAAAAAATTAGCAGAAAACACTAGAAAAATGCTTTCATTTTGACTATAATAAAGGAAGTCGATGCAATGCATTGACTATGGCAACTTGAATTAGTCAGTTCGGTTGACTTTTTCAAGGCTCCTTGTATCGGCGCCAACTGGTACAGGGAGTGCCTTTTTTTTATTCGGATTTATTACTACAAAATCAGTTTAAACGAAACGCTTACTTTTTGCAAGACAAATGAGGTATATTATAAATATTTTGTTTGCTTTTTAAGCAACATTTGATGTTCCTTAGTGTATGAAAAACATTAAATGACTATTTAAAATCCATAAAACCAAATATTCGGGTGATAAATCGATTTGGACCCTAAAATTTGATAAAAAGTAGCAGTACAATGAAAAACACACTGCATAAAAAATTACTGAGAAACAGCAATTTATAAGTATGCAAAACCTACTGTGAGTTTAACTCATAAGTATCGATCGTAGAAACTATCACATTTTGTATAGACAAAGCGTGGGAACTATTGCACAATAAATAAAACGCTTAATTTTTGAAAAGGGGGTGGAAAGATTTGGAATATAAAAATGCCATAGGAAAAGCAAAACTAGAAGGCAACAAGATTACTGTCAATTGTGACGACTATCACTTGGAAATGGAGGTAAAAAAGTCAGAATATGTACAGCTCTATTATGATAATGAATGCTGGAAAATAGACGAACTGATGAGAATGCAATCTGAAATTTTTAACTCTTATTTGAATAAGATTAAATAATGATAGGATTTATCAAAGGAGGGAAATAAAATAATTACGACAAAACAACTTAAAACGTTAGCAGATGAAATTTGGAAAAAACTGGGAGAAAGCAACTTTCAACAAATGGAGGCTATACTATATGAAAATGGTGATTTTTTGATTCGTCCAAGGACTTATAATAGCAGTTTGAATGAACCTAAAGTTACTTATAGACTCCCTTTAAAATATTTTGATGAAAGTTATGTTTGGAGAGTAGATAGCAATAACAAAGAAAAACTTATACTTGATGAAGAAGAATATGATGATTACATTTTTTATCAAATCAATGATATAAGAGTAACACTTGAGAAGCAAGGAATTAAATACGAAATTTAAGCTAGGTCACATGAATACTACCTAGCTAATGTATGAGAGAATCAAAATATACCAGACAAGCCTGTTATTTCTATCTATTTTCAATAATAGAACATCTCTGTCTTTTAATTTTTTAGTTTAGATGCCCCACCAAAACAAGTTCACACTGAAGCAATAGTTTTTCCTTCAAAAGTTCGGATGAAATTTTTGCGCTCTTTGATAAAAATCTTTTGCCTCTTCTTGCATATCCACCTTAGACGTTCCTCGTACCCAAGCATGAACCGCCACTGGTCCATTTTGTTTTTAAAACTCTTTAATATACGTTTGATAGTGCTTATCTATAATCTGACCCATATTGCACACGGACCAATCACACTATCAATGTTAGCAGCTAGCTAATCATAATTGATCTGTTGCGGATCCTGCCATTCACTAATATCGATAATAATCGGTTTAGGAATCATTTTTTCCTCCTTTTTCTATTTAAAAAAGCGAGAAGATCGCTCCTCTTGCTTTCCCTTCTTAAAGCAATGGGGTTTCGATCGTTTCGACATATTTCGTACTATCAATAACTTGGTGCAATTTCATCTTTATCAAAAATATCTAAATCAAGCAATTGTTCCATCGCTTCCCAAACTTATGCTTCAGTTAAATCTTCAACAGCCACTTTTGGTATTAAATTGTGTTTTTTGCCTTCTTCATTTGAGAATGTTAAATATAATTTTTTCATGGTTCTTCCTCCTATGGATTATTTATTCAGGTTCTTGTACATACGAATATTCAACCGTCTCAGTGACCAAAGCCAATTCATTTTCTTCAGGAGCTAAATTTGTCATTGTTTCTCCCAGTGCTAATATCGCAGATTCGCTAGGATCAGATACCACATCGTTAAAGTTTTGCTTGATTGTGTTATTTTTCCCTGGTTGACTGAGTTCAACGATTAGTTTTGTTTTTTCTAGATTTTTCATTGTCATTCTCCTCTGTATTTTATTTTTCATAAGCAGTGCCGCTACACTATCTATAAAGGAGGTAAAGAAGAACAATGTCATGATTTTATTAAAGTTTTTTCTTTTAAATCAAAAAAGCTTAGTAAACAGTTCTATATACTCTGTTTACTAAGCTGAGAATATTTCTATTATTTGATTAACTGGTTATTTTATATTGATATGCCGGAAGATGTGTATTATTGTTCTACTTTTTCACTTCACATATCCCATTCCTACAAAAACTTCTAAATTGTACAAATAATCACGAACGACTAATTTTAAGACATTAAGTAGTTAATGAAAAAAAGTGTTATCTGAACGTAACAAAACATTGAATTCTTTATTAGAGAAAGGGTATGTTACCCTTCTTTTGTAAAACCGGAGTTTTTCCAAATAATACTAGCTTTTTGCAATATTTAATTATAAAAAAAATTAGCTAGTACTAAGCTTACTTATATCATATTTTATTAATTGCTCAAGAAATTCTACGCTTAACATTTTTAAATTAAAAACATAAGGGATATCTTCAAAAGCTTCTGACAAAGGAATTTTTGCAGTTTTCCAACCTTGACCATCTGTAACCCATACGAATTGTACATTATCTTCTGCACTATCAATTAAATTGTTCAAAGTTTTGAATTCACCAGAAACAGATTTTAACTTAGAACCCCCGCCACCATAATAGTTCGTTTCTAGAACATATACTTTACAATGCTTTTCATCAAAGATCGCCTCATCAAACCTACGTTTTGACTTATCAACAGGTACTATAACACCCCAGTTCTCTTCTATCCACTTTGAAGTTGCTTGCGCTTTATGTTCGTAGCCCAAACGTTCACACGTATCAGTTACTTTTCTCTCTAAAATATCTTCCATAATAGTACCTGATCGGTTTTTTCTTCCATTTGAATCTAATCCTGTTTCTACCCCGTAGACATAATCCACCAAATTTTGCCGTGCATGATTCTGAAAAAAATCTAGTAATCCAGTATTTTCTATAAATTCAATGTAAGTTTCTAACCTTGTTATATCAATATTTTTAAAATCCAAATTTAAAAAATTCATATTATCATTTTCATCCATAATTAATACATCTAATTCTTTATCCCTTGCAGCAATTAAACTCGGAACTGCTTTTAATAAATTAGGCTGGCTACTAAACAGTTGTTTTGCTTCTTCAACAATATTATCTTTGCCAATTAAGTAATTTAAAGTATTCAATTCTAATTCAAATTTTTTAGTTTCCTTGTCTACTTTTTCCCAATTTACATAATATTCTGGGGTACGATTTGTCGCACTCAAGCTATCTAAAAAAATATCTAATTTCGTTGAAGGTTCATTAGACAAGTATTCTTCCAAGTTCATTTAAAATGCACTCCATTCTACTATTAGTAACAATATAAAACTTTATAATCATCCAATGACTAAAATTTCTGAAATAACTCCTCTTCTAGAAGCAGTCGCTCCAATAGCTCTCCTTGCCGGTATTCGTACAATATCAAAGCTAGAGTATAAATCGTCAAAAAAAGTATCATTAGGATCAATTTGTGTGGGATCTGAATTACTCAATAAAAATTTGCCGCCTTTATCTACCACTTTCTTACACGTAGCTGCGAGATCTTTTTGACTCTCATCATTAAATTCAAGTTTTGCATATGAGGTAAACGATGCTGAATTAGGTAATGGACGATAAGGACTATCAAAATAAAACAACGTACGCTCGTTTGCATATTGTTCACAATCTCTAAAGTCAGCAACTTTTATTTCTGTACTCTGTAAAACATTGCTCACAGCTACAAGATTATTTTCTTCTACTAGAGCTGCTTTCTTTTTTTGTCCAAAGGGCACGTTAAATAGCCCATGTTTATTTACTCTATATAAACCATTAAACCCTAATTTATTAAGTGCAATAAATAAAGAAGCTTGTGTTTCATCGAGTTCATTTACTTTGATTCCTTCATTAAATTTTTCACGTAAGTCTAAATAAAATTCTTTCTTTTTATCATCATTTTCTAAAACATTGAAAGATTCCTCAATAGATTTTGTTATTTTTAATACTTCAGAAGCGTTGTCTCTAATTTGAATATACATATTAATTAATTCTTCGTTTACGTCTGAAATGATCTTTGTACCAAAGTTAAATTTATTTGTCATTGAAAAAAACATTCCGCCTCCCCCAATAAAAGGTTCCACATATCTATCGAAATTATTCATATCAAATCTTTCTAAACCCTCTTTAATAATAAGATCAGATAATTTAAATTTTCCTCCGGCCCATTTTATAATCGGCTTTGCCTGCTGTTCATTTTCCAATTTAACGACTCCTCTTCATTGTCTCAAAATAGTTCTAACTGTTTATCATCTTCATAATTTAAAATTCTTTTTTTAGCTAAATTCACAAAATCAACTTCTTGATCAATACCAATCACTTTTCTGTTCAACATTTCTGCTGACAATACTGTAGTTCCGCTTCCCATAAAGGGATCGAGGATTAAATCATTTTCCTTAGTAGAAGCCAAAATTATTTTATTCATAATTTCTAAAGGTTTTTGAGTAGGATGCTTCCCAAACTCTTTTTCTGATTTTTTAACAGTAGAAGACGTCCAAACATCTTTCATTTGTTTTCCACCATTCATTTCTTTCATATATTGGTAATCAAAATAATGCTTAGTCTTCTTATCTTTCTTGGCCCAAATTATATTCTCTGTTGAATGGGTAAACATTCTACAGCTAAGGTTAGGTGCTGGATTTGTTTTTTGCCATGTTATATTATTTAATATTTTAAAATCCATACCTTGCATCAAGTATCCTATTAAAAAAATATTATGCATTGTTCCAAATACCCAGACAGTGCCATTAGGCTTTAAAACTCTTTTTGCTTCTGTCAAAAATATAGAATAAAATTTCTCCATGTCTATTGCTGAAACTTTATCCCAATCTCCCTTATCTACAGAAACCATTTTTCCATTTTGACAAGTTATTCCACCATTTGAAAGAAAAAAAGGTGGGTCTGTCGCTATTACATCTATCGTCTCACTCTCAATTTTTTTCATAATTTCAAGGCTATTTCCCAATACCAGTGAAATATTTTTGTTTTTGTAAACTGTATTCTCCATTATTCAATCAGCTCCATGAATAGATTATACCGCAAAGTATAGGTAAATTAAAACACATAAAATAGAGCTTTTCTCTACTTAAAATGAAGAAACAACGTTTTCGTTGTAAAAATTGCGGGAAAACTTCTATTGTCGAAACCAGTGTCGCGGATCGCCATTGATCGTTTCCATATGAGTCAACATATTGGACGGGCTTTCCAACAACAACGGAAACAAGTGATGAACACCTTTCACCGTCGGCAAAAGGAATATAAGCACCTTAAGAAATACTGGAAACTTCTACAGAAAAAAGCTTGGACACTTGATTATCAAAACCGATATTGGCGGCCTAGTTTTCGAGATCATTTAACCGAGCAAGAGATTGTCGATCGCTTATTAAGTTATCATTCTGCCCTTAGACAAGGCTATAAACTCTATCAATCGTTCCTTTCTGCATTTCATAAGCAAGATACTGAACGTTTTGATCAATTACTAAAAACCGATAGGGCCCAGCTCCCTGACTCGTTTCAGCCTGTAATCAAGACCTTCCGAAAGTATCGACAAGAGATCCATCTTGCATTGACGGTTCCTTATCTATACAAACTAAAACAAAAAAGCAGCTAGACAATAGCGCCTAACTGCTCCCTTTATTCGTCGTGTTTTCTTTACCAACACTATTTGACAAAGAGCCAAAAGTTATTTAAGCTCAAGGCAAAACTATATTAGTTGGAAACCATAATTCTCTTTCAAATAATTAAATTCACTAAATTTAATATATTTATCTTTTTGCATTCTTCCCACTAATATACTAGGATGCAAATTTAGTTCTTTTGAGAAGCTCATAATGGCATCTTTGCTAAAATCTCCAGCGTTTATAAAATCATTATAGTATTCGCTAGGAATGAAAAAATCTAAAGCAAATTGATCAGCTCTTTTTTCTTTCTCGTTATAAGAGTCATGATCTTCGTAGTTAGAATAAAATTCTTCATAATAAATATGCCCCAACTCATGTATAAGAGAGAACCAAAATATATCAGACCTTTTATTTCTATCTGTTATCAATAACAGGACACTACCATTTTTGAATTTTTTAGTTGCCCCTTGAAGTCGCGCATTTTTTAGATTAGGTAACCCTACTAAAACAATTCCACACTGGAGTAGTAGTTCTTTTAACTTTGGATAAAAATCATCCGGTGATTCTAAGGTCATTTTTCTTATAATAGGTAATACTTCGTTCAATTTTCGCTTTTTATAGCTATTGCCTGTCTTGTCCTTAGCTATATCGGTTGCTAATTCTAACATAATATTCGAATTTACTATTGATCTATCTGTAAATGCTTGAGTAGTTCTATAGCTAACTGCTGAGTTAAATTCGAAAAGATTAGACAAACTCGATATATTTAAGAGTTTTCTTAACTCTGAGATCTTTTCTTTACTTGAATATCTTTTGTCCTCTAAAAAATTATTTTGTTTAAAATAACTTATATCAGTTAAATCACAAGCTCGTTTCTCGTCTTCATCTTGTAAATTTTTTATTTCCATTACTTTTATATCATAATTACGTTGTAGATTGATCCATGTTTTAATAGAAATGCCAGTTAACTTAGCCAACTTATTAGCCAAATCAACACTTATATTCTCTTCACCGTTAATAATTTTGCTAATAGTCTTACTAGAGGTCCCCACTCTTTCAGCAAACTCGAATTGAGTAATATTTAAGTCTTCAATTATATCTTCAACGTAAGAGCCTGGATGAAAAGCAACCAAATCTTTATAAGAAAATTCTTTACTCATAATGCTTACTGACCTCCTCGATTTGTATTGTTTCAATTGATATTGAGCAATTAAACACTTGTTCCTTGCTAAATCTATCAAATTTAGCAAGGAGCCTATATGAACCTTTTCTACCATCAATATCCATAGCATATAATTCTTTTTTTTTACCTTTTAGATCATGGAAATTATAAGCAGAGTTGTCGATTATTGATTTTAAGTTTTCAGCCGCATCAATAAAATTTATCAATTTATGTAATCTTTTTGCAACTTTATCTGAAAAGCATCTTTTTGCCTCTTTCAAGTCAGTGCATTGCTTTTCAACTTTATTAGTTTTAAACTCAATAATCATACGCCCCTCCGACATTTACCAAATTACCTTTTAGGTAATTTGATTATAATAAAAAACTGCTCATACGTCAACTATACTAACTTACAGTATATAATGATATCTCTACTGCTTTATCTTCTTTATTATTTCTTCAACAATTAAACTAAAAGAGAGAATATTCAACATCAAGCGTTTCTAACTGTCATTATTTATAAAGAATGATAATTAACTATTGTCATGACATAATTACTTCCTAATAGATTTACCTATACACAGATTGAAAATATGTTTCTATTTATAAGGGACTCGCTTTCACGACAAGATTATTTTTTTATGTAAAAAGCCGCCTTCAATGTTGAAAGCGGCGTAATTAATTAAAAGAGAGATCTAGTTTTATATTTCATTTACTTGGATCCTTTATCACTTTTCTAACAGCATCCATGTATACTACTAACCGCAACTAATTTCAATCGAGGATTTCCAGCTCTCGTTTTAACTTGCGCATTACTTCAAATGCATCAGGTACTTCTTCAGGAATAATTAAAACTTTTTCTTTGCCACTTTATTTTCTTCTTTTAGCGTTGTGTATAGACTCTTATTTCACCCAAGCAACACTCTTCCCAATATCAATATAACCTTTATTCCCATTTCTTCTAGGTTGTACACCCCAAACAAAACCATCGCCAAAAACAATATTATTAATTTTAATTTGGGTTCCTTTGGCAAGTTCTGCAATCACGTTATTTCCTGTCTTTGGTGAGCTACGTAATTTTACTTTCGTTGCGGTTGTTGTAATAGTCTTCATTTCAATATCCTCCACTTCTTTGTGATTTTCTTTATCAGGAATTTGATGATTTTGACGAAAAAAGTAGAACAGATCCCTCCTGACGATCTGATTTAAATCTAAATTCCCATTATAACCATTCAATTTTCCTTTTGAAGTATATTGATGAATATCATAGCTATTTGTTGTGGTTGGCCTTGCCCCTTGATATTGTCCTGTATTTTTCCCATAAGTGGGTAGCCAAACGCCGTCAAATTTTTCCGTAGCTAAATTAAATTGTGCATACAAATGGTTGGCGACATAAACGCCCACCTTTTTAGCACCTAAGTCTTTTAGTTTTTTTCGATAAGCTTCACAGCCGCCTCGCATATCTTGCATGGATTGTTCTTCCACATCTAACCACCAAAAAGTTGGGTGAAATTTTTGCGCTCGTTGATAAAAATCTCGTGCTTCTTGTTGCATATCTGCCTTAGACGTCCCTCGCACCCAAGCATAAACCGCCACTGGCACATTTCGTTTTTGAAATTCTTTGATATGCGTTTGATAGTGCTTATCTACATAATTTGAACCATATTGTACACGGACAATCACACCATCAATGTTGGCAGCTAGCTGATCATAATTGATCTGCTGCGGATCTTGCCATTCACTAATATCGATAATAATCGGTTTAGGAATCATTTCTTTACCTCCTTTTTTCTGTTAAAAAAAGCGAGAAGATCGCTCCTCTCGCTTTTCCTTCTTAAAACAATGGGGTTTCGATCGTTTCGACGTATTTCGCACTATCGATTTCTTGATATAATCTTACCCCATCTTTATCAAAAATATCTAAGTCGCGTAGTTCTTCCATTGCTTGGCGAACTTCTGCTTCAGTTAAATCTTCCGCAGCCACTTTCGGTATTAAATTGTGTTTTTTGCCTTCTTCATTTAAAAATGTTAAATATAATTTTTTCATGATTCTTTCCTCCTATGATTTATTTATTCAGTAATTTCTTCAGCGTCTTGTACATGCGAATATTCAACTGTTTCAGTGACCAAAGCTAATTCATTTTCTTCAGGAGCTAAGTTTGCCATAGTTTCTCCCAGTGCCAATACCGCAGATTCACTAGGCTCAGATACCACATCGTTAAAGTTTTTCTTCAGTGTTTTATCCTCGCCCGGCTGGCTCAATTCAACCGTTAATTTTGTTTTTTCTAGATTTTTCATTGTCATTCTCCTCTGTAATTTATTTTTCATAAGCAGCGCCGCCTACACTATCTATAAACGAGGTAAGGAAGAAAAATGTCACGGTTTTAGTAAATATTTTTTCAATAAATAAAAAAGCCTAGCGAACAGGCATATACGCTGTTTACTAGGCTAGAAAAAATTCATTTATTCAAATTAATCATTATTGATTTAAAAAATACTAATGCTATATTGAAATATAGTATTAAAAACTAAACAAAGCTAAAAGTTAATTGCTTACCAACGGAACCTGCAATTTGTTCAAGGGTTTTTATGGTGGGATTAGCATTCCCATTTTCAATTCTAGCAATAGTAGATTGAGGTTTATTTACTGCTTTAGCAAATTCTTCTTGAGTAAAACCCAACGAAGTTCTTAATTCCATTACGGCAACCGCATAATCCAACTTTTGTTCTTCTTTTTCCATCATTTTTGTAAGAGCAGGGTCGTTTCTTTTTTCGTTTTCAAGATAATCAGAAAATTTAATTGTATTGCTGTTAGTCATGATTTACACCTCTCATGTATTTGTCTTTTAAGTTTTTGGCATGTTGGATTTCTTTTCTAGGGGTCTTCTGCTCCTTTTTAATGAACCCATGTGTGTTAATGTATTGGTTACCTACTTTTTTAACCCATTGCATTTTTTATTTACAACTAATTTAAATTGACAAAACCCTAGTTATTTGAATCGTTGTTTTCGAAAAAATCTTTTGGAAGCTCCGTTTCTCCATTATCTATTTTTTTCCATTGTTCTTTTTCAAATTGCCTTTGTTTTTTGGCTGTTTGATAAAAATTATCCATTCGTTCTTGTTCGTTGGTTAATTTCTCCTTGGCATAGTTAACCAATCCTTTTACGTCTTGATTCGTTTCAAACTGAATATATTGATCTCGGTAATTCCGTTCAATAACGAGTAAAGGAGCTTGTTCCAAGATCAGCCCGTAATTGATTAACATACGACCAGTTCGACCGTTACCGTCGCTAAACGGATGAATCCGTTCAAATTCAATATGGCTTTTTATTAATGCGGTTAATTTTTCGTCAAACGTCCTTGCTTGCTGAAAGGATTGGTTTAAATTATCGTACCACTCTTGCATTTTTGCTGGAACTTCAAAAGGTTCTGTGGTTTGAAAATCTGTCCCTAGAATATAATTTTGTACACTTTTATATTGTCCACTGTCCGCCAAAATATGGTCGGTTAGCAAACGGTGAATATTTCTTACTAATAGCGGAGAAAAAGGTTGTTGCTCTTTGGCCTCTTGAAAAATATAATCAAAAGTTTGACAGTGGTTTTCCACTTCGTACACTTCGTACACTTCATACAAGCTATGTCCTGACTCACTAGGCAATCCACCATATTGTAAAATCATACGCGTATCATTTAAAGATAAAGTATTACCCTCAATTCCTGTCGAATGATAAGCAAACCGAATGAGTACGTCTTTAACATAGTCCTGACTGCACTTTCCATACATGATCTGGAACTCCTTATATAATAAAATTACCAGTTAATTTTGATCAAATTTCATCTTTAGGTATTAAGTAATCAGATAATGCTATTAAACTATTCATCAGTTCATTGGTTAATTGAACCAATTTCATTTCATAAACGAAACCTTTTTTTAGCTGTCTCGATATCAACAATCCCACTAACTTCCGCGTCTTTCAAATTTTCAACAACTTCTAAACTCGCTTTTAACTTATCATAGTCTTCAATATCAATAATAACATACTTACCTCTACCATTTTTTGTCAGAAAAACGGGTTCACCATTAGTCACTTCTTGCAACACTTTACCATAATTTTTTAAATCAGAAATGGGCTTGATATTCATCACGGTCACTCTCCTTATAAAGGTTATATCATATTTTGTGAATGATTTGCAGTAGAGATTGCTTTTAACTAACAATGATTTTTAATCCCTAAAAATAGCATGAAAAGTGCTTACTTAGATAAACAAACCTTAAAATAACAAACCAATAAATCAAAAATCTCATTATCTAGCGATCTACTTATAATCTCCTTGTCATTTTGACCCTTTTCTGGTTATTTCCGCCGTTTTTTTACGCCCAGTCAATTTTCCCCTTTTCCTTATTCCAACTATAGTGAAACTACCTCGAGGAATAATCAAAAAAGGAATTATCAACCCATGCAAGATCAAGAATTAGAACAACTCGTGCAAGATTACCAACGACTTTTCCACAAAGTCTTACGTAAATGTAGTATTTTTCCGGGGCAACCGGATTATGAGGACCACATGCAGGAATTACGGCTACTATTTTTCTTAAAAGCCAAACCTTATGAATCACGAGGCTTATTTGAAGCAGAATGTAACGTGAGCTACCTCTATCGTTTCTTACTATGGAGTATTATCGATAAAAAGCGAAAAATCGACCCAAAAGACCATGAAACCAACGATGAGGAAGTCCTTTATCTGCAACAAGCGGAATCCAACTATTCTGAAATTGATTTCTTAGATGAATTTCTAGCGACTTACAAGCAATTACAAGAAAAAGATCAGAAGAAGGTAATGTCTTTATTAGAAAATACCGACTTATCCCGGCAAAACCGGCATCGTTATCGCATGCGTCTAAGAGAATTGTTTAAAAAGAACCGATAAATTAAAAAATCTCGGCTTTAGCCTTTACTCGGTTAAAGTCGAGTATAAATAATAGCAAAAATTTTATTACTCTGAAATCTCCAATTCAGATAGAATTTGCTGCTTCTCATTTCCTTGGATCATCTTGTCATGTATCTCTATACACTTTCCATAAAAATCTTTTCCATAACCAGGAATTTCTAGAAAAGTCAGTCCATTGATTGCTTTGCGTATAACGCAAGAAGAAGAAACATCTAAATATTCTAACAGTCCCATTCTCCAACCATCTGGCATTTTTCCTGCATATCGTTTGATGATCCCATGAACTAAAAAAGCTCTATGCATCTTTTCATAAATAGCTTTAGCTTTACGATCCAAATAGAAAACAAAATTATTCACTAGAGAAACAATCGCCCTCTGACCAAAAGGAAAACTCAAATCATTCATCCGTCCCGGATTAACCCATATAGCTCTTTTCGGGTTGGTTGAAATACTAAAAGGAATTAAACTAAAATTTTCACAAGATAATGGGATACTATTTACCTTCAAAGACAAAAATTCCTCTACTGTTTTCTTATACTCTATAAATCCTACTTTCCAATAATAATACAAAAACTGATCTACAATAATGTCTGTCCCCAAATCAACGATCTTCGCCGTATTTTGATAAATAATAAATGTGTGATCAATTTCTTGTTCATACGGTATAATTGCATAAATCTCTTCATCAAAATCGACACTGGTTCCAATACTGATTTCTGTATAAAGCTGGTTCAAATCCACAGGCTGATTTATCGCCCGATTGTTAAATGCAAAAAGCTTTTCCAGTTCTGGTTGAAATTCTGACGTTTTCGTCTGCCTCTCTACTCCAAATTCAGTATTTAGCCCCAATATAGAGCTAATTTTCTCTTCCATTGACTACGCTCCTCACTTTTAGATTACATCTATTATAAAATAAACAGTCGGAAAAGAAAACGGTTTTATAAAAAACTTTTGAAGAAAAATAATTTTTTTATGTTATCTGTAGAGACATTGTTACCTATATGGTCAACAGTTTCTCAGAAAATTATATGTAATTTTATTTGGAATACACCTCTGCAAATATAAAAAGGTACTGGTAGAAAATTTATATATTCCACTAGCACTAACGCTAAATATCATAAAATTTTGAACATTCATTTTTATATATAATCAAATAGCAAATTAACTAGGAATAGGCATTTGTCTTACTGTTATAGCTTTTGCCAAGCTTTCTAGCGCAGGACATCGATAAATGTAATTAAGTATCAAAAAAAGCATTAGTTCAGACAAAACTAATGCTTTTTTTGAATAAACTCATACAGACTCATAATATCATGGGCAGTTAATTTCCCTAAGGGGCGACGATTAAAAACTGCTGCTTTAGTCACATCATACGTGCGATGTGTATCAACATAAGAAGCAGTTTTTAATCCTGCTGCATGCCAATCTTTAATGGGGTAATAAAGCTCTTTGATTGTTTCAGATTTATGCGTATATTGACTGGTGATTTTGAATAAAGTAACGTACTTACTTTTAACTTCCACAACTAAAGCTGGCCGAATTTTAGATTGATTGTTTTCGTCAAAAGGAACATCAGCAATATAAAGTTCCATAGGTTCCATAAAAGTTAGTCCTCATTCATCCAATCATGAAAATGCGGCGCTTTTTCGGGATTATAATGGCCATTTTGATCAATATCAACCTTTTCATTAGGAATAGTCGTAATTAGGTTATGCCAATCTAAAGCAGTTGGCAATTTTTTAAGAACAAGTTCATTATTATCATTAACATCAATGGTGACTTGATCGCCATCTTGTAAACCTAGTTTACGACGAAGTTCAACTGGAATAACAACTTGTCCCTTACTAGAAACTTTAGAAGTTTTGGGAGTTACTTGGTCGATCATAAAAATCCCTCCTTCAGATGTCTTACTTCTTACATCTTACTAAAGAAACAAAATAAAAGCAAGAAATGTATACTTAAAGTTATAAT
Source organism: Tetragenococcus halophilus subsp. flandriensis (assembly GCF_030161475.1). Lineage (GTDB taxonomy): Bacteria > Bacillota > Bacilli > Lactobacillales > Enterococcaceae > Tetragenococcus > Tetragenococcus halophilus_C. The sequence goes on from NZ_BSUG01000035.1 coordinate 18,695, forward strand.
ACATTACCTAGCAAAGTATAAATTCCATAATATCCTTTTTCCCTCAATAGAAATGCCTAGGAACTAGATGATTTTCTCCGCCATTTCCTAGGCTCTTTTACTAAAAATTTCGCTAAAATTCTCTACTTACAACTACAGTCTTTCTCCATTTGTCGCAATAACTTAATTTATTGCGGCAGCTATATTATCCCCGACAACGATGTCTGCTTCGGTGGCTGTTGAAATAACATCTAAGTAATCGGCAGTATTGGTCACAATACTTAAGACGACTGGATCATATCCAGCTTCTTTGATAGCTGCTATATCCATCTCCATCAACAGATCTCCTTGCGTCACTTGGTCTCCTTGTTTTACTTGCGGTTTGAAGCCTTGTCCTTTTAATTCAACAGTATCAATCCCCAAATGAATCAACAATTCAATACCATCACTACTTCTCAAGCCTATCGCATGATTTGTTTCCGCGACTAAAGTCACCTCAGCATCAAACGGCGCAACAATTTCATTTGAGCTTGGTTGAATCGCTGTGGTTTGTCCCATAATTTGTTGCGCAAAGGTTTCATCACTAAGATTTTCAACAGCAACAAACTGACCATTTACGGGGGAAGCTATTTTAATTTGTTCTCCCGAAGTTTTGGCTGCGTTTGCTGAAGACTCGACTTTTTCAGCTTCGTCAGTTGTTTCATCTTCGAACCCTATAATCCAGGTAACAGCAAAAGCAAAAACAAAAGCAATCACCGAACCAATGATAGCCATTGGAAAGTTCATCCCATTATTGGGATCAACATAACCCGGTAGTACAATCAGCCCTGGTATGCCCATACCAAAACTTTTAACACTGAATACATTAAGTAATGCCCCAGCGATTGCGCCACCAGTCATGGCTCCGATAAAAGGTTTTTTTAACTTCAAAGTCACACCATACATCGCCGGTTCTGTAATTCCTAAGAGTGCAGAAATCCCCGCGGATAATGAAATTTGTTTCATACTTTCGTCTTTGGTTTTAAACAAAACGGCAAAAGTAGCCCCTGTCATACCAAAAGTAGCTGCCATCATTGCAGGAGTCATAAAACTATCGTATCCTTGAGCAGCATAGATTTGTAACCCCATAGGCATAATAGCCCAGTGCATCCCAGTCATTACTAAGAGTGGCCATGCACCACCTAATATAGCACCTGCTAAAATGCCTACATTTTCAAATAACCATAAAATAACACCGGATAGCGCTGTACCGATATAAGTACCGATAGGGCCTAGAACAATTAAGGTCACTGGAACCACGATCAACAAGGTTAAAACTGGACTAAACATTAAAGTCACCGATTTAGGCATCCATTTTTTTACCCATTGATAGACATGACTCAAAAACCAGACAGCTAATAAAATCGGAATCACCGATGTGCTGTAATTGAGATAAGGAACGGGTAAGATACCAAATAAATTTAATTCTTGTACTGATTCCCCTGCAGATAATGCATTGAACCCTTCCACCATGGTTGGATATAGTAAAACACCTGCGACACTCATTGCCAGATATTCACTTGTTTTCAGTTTTCTTGCAGCTGAAACTGCCAAAAGAAAAGGTAAGAAATAAAAGGCGCTATCAGATATCATCTGTAATATATTAAAAGCTGCACCCTCAGTTGGCATCCAATTGAAAGCTTCAATAAGAGAGACGATCCCTTTTAAAAGCCCAGCGCCAATAATGGCAGGCAGAGCGGGAGTAAAGGTACCAGAAATAAAGTCCATTAAACGACTAATGATTCCTTTACTAGATTTTTCTGCAGATTCGTCTGTCTCCAAAGAAGCGATATCGCCTAGCTGTTCTTGAACAGCTTCGAAAGCATCATCCACTTCATTTCCTATAATAACTTGGAATTGTTCTCCAGAAAACTGCGCTCCCATGACGCCTTTAATTTTCTTAATATCATCTAGTTGTATTTTTTTGGTATCAACAACATTAAAACGCAGCCGAGTCACGCAATGCCAAGCGGCTTTGATATTTTTCTTACCACCCATTAATTCAATCAATTCGATGGCTAAATCTGTATATTTTGACATATTTTTTCCTCCTGTAAAATAAAAAACCAAAGTTCACAAAAATCTTGTAAGCTTTGGTTATGCCTGATTTAATCAGTAACAGTCCACTTTATTTAATTTTGCCTTTCCGTCACGCGATTGATATGTAAAGTCAAATAGAAAAGTTCATCATTATTGACCTCTGCGCCCTGCTTTGCCTCGATCATTTTACCTACCTTTTCTGCTGCTTGGTAAGCTTTGCGATAATTATTCTTTACGACTTCGATCAGTTGTTCATCAACGGTTTTTGGTTCTTTTTCCTGGTTAAGCTGTCTCAAAATGAAATATCGTAAATGTGTATTAAAACGAATATAATTGACTGAATTTTGGTCAAGCGTCATTTGATAATGATATTCTATAATTTCTATTGCACGATTAATAAGCGTTGCCAGCTGTGACGAATGAATATTGGCCCTGGCATCATACTGCGCATTGACAAAATGATAAGTTAAAAAAGTTTGTTCACTTTTAGGTAAGCGAATGCCGGTTTTCTTCTCTATAGTATAAAGGGCGTCAATAGCGACTTCGTTTTCTTGCGGATACAGTTTTTTAACTTCCCAACGTAAATTTTCAGGATAATCTAGGGTATCTTGCTAACTTCTTTTCAGTGCATAATTTAAATGATCCGCCAAAGCCAGATAATGACTATCATCAAAGCCTTCAATATTTAAAGTCTTGGATGCTTGTTCACTGATTTCTTCAGTCAGTAGCAAAACATCATCAGAGATATTTTCAATCGCTTGATACAACACATTCGACCCTTTTTGTTGCGTTTCAGGAGTAAAAATACGTTCAATTTCTTCCCGAGAAATATCCTCTCCCGTTTGCCTACCAAAAGAAATCCCCTTACCCATCGCAATGACTTTTTCATTTTGCTCGTTGATAACCCAAGCCACACTATTATTGATCTTTTTTTGAAACTTCAACCACACAAACCTCCTTTCCAAAAAAATACGCCAAAAACACAAGCTAAAAGCATGTTTTTGAACGTAGGTTATGCCTGATCGAATCAGTAACAGTCCGTATTTTGCTAAAGATTAGTATAATTCACAATGTAATCGGTGTCAAGAAAACTGTATAATTTTTGCTGCTTTCTCTTTGTGTAAACTTGTTTAATTTATACTTACTCACACAAATAGGTACCATTAAAGTAGACTAAGTACATAGCAAGATAAGTATTCAAAAACTTGTTTATTTCATTTTAATTAACGGATGAGTAAGTAAAACGTCTATAACTTTTTTAGCTGAATTCTTTATAAACATTTAGCTTATTTCTTTATCTAATTTTTTAATTGCTCATCGAATCTACAAATTATCTCTACATGAACAGTCATTCGCTCTTTCCTAAGCCGTACTCCTCTAATGTTTCTGACAGAGGACGGGATTGCGGATTTTTCAAATACTCATCATAAACTGCATCCCCAATTTGTGCATCATAGGTGTCTTCTAAAGATGACAGTGTTGTAGTCTTTAATAGTTCAGACAAACTCTTTACCTCAAACTTTGCCATATCGTCTAGAAAGTCTTTTTCTTCATCAGTAACATGTACAGTGATAATAGCCATATCAAAAAGCTCCTTTGTGATTAATTCTTGTGCTTCTAAAAAATCGTAGTGCAATACCATCCACGTGATATTACACTACGTCTTTTTTCATTCCTATGAACGATCAAATATCGCAAGCGGCAATAATGCACTAACAACATATTGCCCTGCATCAACGACCTCAGATATCTTCAAATCGACACAAAGACTGGCAAGTAGATACGCATCAATTTTCTCCATGTTATAGGTTTCAGATACATAATCGATCATAGCCCGTAACGCTTCCTGCGCACCTGTCATTAAATCGGGGCCGACACCTGTCGTGCCATAAAAATCATCTTGGTTGACTTTTTGCGTTAAACCGCCCTTCGTTTGGAATTGAGGCGAAGGAATAGATTTTTCTGATGCTTTGATTACTGTAAATTTCAAGCTGGCATACATGGGACATTCTAAAGCCGAAACACAGACTTCTCCGTCACCTTGTGCCGCATGACCATCTCCACAGCTAAACAAAGCACCCGCTTGTTGTACTGGCAAGTACAATGTCGTCCCTATGGTCAATTGTCGTACATCCAAATTTCCGCCAAAGTTTCCCGGAGGCATAATCGGAGTCCCATCACCATCTTTAGGACAGACACCCATGGTTCCTAGGAAAGGTTCAATCGGCACCTTGATATCGTCGCTAAAATGAATATACTTTCCATCGGATAGATCAAAGGTACGCAAATAGGCATCGGGATAATCTTCAGCTAATAAATCTAAACCAGGTAAAACCGCCGTCCGCCCCCAGTGTTTCGTTTTCAAATCAAGGATTTCTACAGCTAAAGTATCTCCTGGCTCCGCACCATTGATGTAAACCGGCCCAGAAAGAGGATACACATAATCCCAGTCAAGTTCCGAAATCGCTTCTGTCGTTGAGTGAAAATTAAACTGATTGTCCGATACCTCTCTTATTTCAAAAACCACCGTGTCACCGCTATCAATTGTCAAAATAGGTTCATGCTCCTTGTGCCAAGTGTAGTGAACTCTATCCGTTGTAAATTTATGAGTTTCTGCCATTGCTTACGCCCCCTTTGTTATTTAACCTTAAATATAGCAAAGGAATTGGAATAAGCAATTCAAATCAATCCACTATTGACTTATGCGCATTATGCGTATATAATATAGTTATAGGAAGGAGTTGAGTAAATGCCTCAAACAGCTAAGCAAGTCATTAAACTACTTAAAAAAAATGGATTTACTGAAACAAGAATTAAAGGCGACCATCATAGATATGAAAATGGTCAAGGTAATAAAGTGACAGTAGCATACAGTAGTTTAAAAGACGAAATCAGACCAGGCACTTACAACAACATCCTAAAGCAAGCAGGGCTAAAATAGCCCTCTTGCCTTGATTAAAAAACTAAGGAGGAATCACTATGGTAAAAACTAATTTTGTAGCTTATCCTGCCGTATTAGACGATAGCGCAAATAAAACTGGTGAGTATTCTGTTCTTTTCCCAGATGTCCCGGGCGCACTTTCAGAAGGTGTTGGCATTCCTCAAGCATTATCTAACGGAGCTGAAGCATTAGAGCTGATGTTATATGATGAAGAAGAACTGCCTGAAGCTTCTGACTTAAAAACTGTACAAGAAGAATACCCTCAAGCAATTGTTAGTTTTGTCACCGTAGATTTAATCGCTGCTGCTAAAAAAGTTAAAACGCCTGTGGTTAGGAAAAACACTACAATCCCTGAAGACCTTGCTGAAAGAGCAGATTCTGCCGGTATCAACTTCTCAGAAACACTTACAGAAGCACTAAAAGAAAAATTAGAAGTCTAGCATGTGTTAGGCTTCTTTTTATTTGTTTACTTCTATGTTATTTCCCCTCTACTTAAATGGTTATCTTGGTCGTCAAAATGGTAAAGGGTTCTACACATATCCAAACCCAGCTTATGAAGACCCAGATTTCTTAAAGTAATTCACTAATTCTGAATGATTGGTAAATTTTTTCAAGGACTCATTTAATCCTTGGCATAACCCTTTTTCTAAAGGCTCGTTTTTTTCACTTTCTGGATGTAAAAAAAACGCACTTCGTATTAAACTGCGCCCTTTTATTTTTAACAGGAAATAAGTAGTTTTGGTTGAAACCTTCTGTACATTGGCGTTCAACTTTGACTTCATCCTTTGTTCTTCCGTGCAATAATTTTCGTTTGAATTAATGCTTTTTTGGGTAAACTTATATGGCTTCCATAATATCACAGTTAGTCTTCATTCATCCAATCATGAAAATGCGACGCTTTTTCGGGATTATAATGGCCATTTTGATCAACATCAACCTTTTCATTAGGAATAGTCGTAATTAAGTTATGCCAATCTAAAGCAGTTGGCAATTTTTTAAGAACAAGTTCATTATTATCATTAACATCAATGGTAACTTGATCGCCATCTTGTAAACCTAGTTTACGACGAGGTTCAACTGGAATAACAACCTGTCCTTTACTAGAAACTTTAGAAATTTTGGGAGTTCCTTGGTCGATCATAAAAACCCCTCCTTCAGATGTCTTACTTCTTACTAAAAAAAATAGACTAAAAGCATGTTTTTGAACGTAGATTATGCCTGATCGAGTCAGTAACAGTCCGTATTTTACTAATAAATAGTATAATTCACAATGTAATCGGTGTTAAGAAGAAGTTCATTCTACTACTTCTTCTTCGTGCAGACTGTGTTAATTCCCGATTGCTTATACACATATTTTCGTCCCAAACTATAAAACTAATTTTCCCAAAAAATCTCTCTCTTATACATCTTATTTCTAACATCTAGCAGTTCTGCTTCCATTCGCTTAGACACAATCATATCCGATATTGTCTTAAATTTATCAAAGTCTTTAAAAGCGCCATTTATATAATTTTAACCAATCGTCCTTCTTATTATAAAAATTGACCAAAAGTAGTCTTATCTTTTGATCAACTTTATTTTCTATAAATATCTTTCCTGTGTCCCACTTCTAAGGCTAAAATAATTAATTTTTCGTCGTCAACCTTGGTAATCACACGATAACTTCCTATTCGATAGCGCCATTTCCCAGAGTGATTTCCAACGAGCGGTTTACCCATCAATCTTGGATTATTGCTTCCTTCAATATTTTTATCAAGCCACTTAAGTATAGTGTTTGCAGCAAATTTGTCTAATTTTTTTAATTGCTTATCGAACCTAAGAGTTGTCTCTACATGAAAAGTCATTCGCTCTCTCCTAAGCCGTATTCCTCTAATGATTCTGACAGAGGACGGGATTGCGGATTTTTCAAATACTCATCATAAGCTGCATCCCCAATTTGTGCATCATAGGCGTCTTCTAAAGATGACAGCGTTGTAGTCTTTAATAGTTCAGACAAACTCTTTCCCTCAAACTTTGCCATATTATCTAAAAAATCTTTTTCTTCATCAGTAACGCGTACAGTAATAGTAGCCATATAATTCCCTCCTTTAGGATTAATTCTATCATAATTATAGCATGTACTCTTTTCATCGTAAACACAATTGTGTTCAAACTTAAATTCTTTTAATTGGCTACTCAGCTTATATATTTATCCCACATTTACACTTTAATCGAGTAGGAGACTAACCATTAATTGATTAGTCGACCTCTCACACCACCGTACGTACGGTTCCGTATACGGCGGTTCAATATCTTGCGTAAGCAGACTCTACCAAGGCGCTTAGTGAAACTAAGCCCCATCGGTGGAGTCTTTCGTTTGTAAGTGTCCGATGAACTTCAGACGTTTTGGACAGCCGCCAATATTTCTTTCTAGAGGATCCGATTTTCTTGGCGCCGTTTAAATCTAAACCATAAGACAATAACTTCGTTATTTTCGTTTTGGGAACTTTCCAACGTTTGAGGATCAGCTGCCTGATGCGGTGATGTAACCATGGTTCAATTTCCTTTTGAATAAAACCTCGAATAAATCCCAAT
>NZ_BSUG01000036.1 GCF_030161475.1 Tetragenococcus halophilus subsp. flandriensis
ATCTTTCAAATAGTCTCGTGAAGGATTTAAACCATAAATCAAAAGAGCTTTTTCCATCGATTCAGCTCTCTACAATCAAGGTATAAATGACATTGATATTTTACACAAGATTTTGGACTTGACCTCTTCTTTGGCCTTTACTTTCAGAACCAAATTTTTCACAAAAGAAAAAACCAAGCAAAGTAATATAACACTACTTTGCTCGGTTTAATTGACTCTCACTATTCTTCGCCTGGATTATTTTTTTCAACATGATCTTTTAAATCTTCTACTGAATCGCCAAAGTCTTCTTTGATATCTTCGTGTTCAGTAGCCATGTTTTCTTTTGTCTCTTCAGTCACATCATCAGCTTGATCTTTGGCTTCTTGCGCAATCGAGCTTCCTTCTTCGGCAGCTTCATAAACTGTGTCTTGTACTGCGTCTGAAGTGTCTTTTACATCAATGATAATGTCTTCAGCTGTATCCTGTACTTCATCAGAAATGTCTGAAGCTGTCTCTTTTGCGTCTTCAGCGATATCACTGGCTAAATCACTATAATCTTCTGCAGCATCTGACATTGTATCTTTAACATCTTCAGCTGTATCTTTCGTTTTGCTTTTCATTGAATCAGCAAGATCACTTGCTTGTTTGCTAAGGTCATCAGCCTTCTCTTTGGCTAAATCTGTTAAATCACTGCCCTTGTCTTTTGCAATATCAGTATAATCTGAAGCAGCATCTAGTGCATGGTCCACTTGTTTTGCTAATTTTTCACGTAGTTCTTTGCCTGATTCTGGCGCTAATAGCAAAGCTGTTACTGCAGCTGCTGTACCACCAATCATAGCTCCTAGTATAAATCCATCTTTTTTTCCCATAAAGATCCCTCCAATTATTCTTCTTTATTACGTTGTTTAAAAAACTTCATTGCAGTTTGTCCCACTTTTCCAGCAACTGTTGCTTGTGCCGTCGTTTTTCCTAAATCACCAATTCTTGAAGCAAGACTTTTTCCAGAAGCATTTAATTCTGAAATACTAGTACTTAAATCAGCAATCGCAGTAAATAATGGATCGATCGTAGCAACTTTTTTATTTACATCTGAAAATAATTCGTTGCCTTTTGTAAGTAACCCTTCCACTTCTCGTGAAAGTAAATCTACATCCTTTGTTACTACTTCTATTGTATTGTTCGCTTCTGTTACAGTTTTTTCAACGGAAGCTACCGTCTTTTCAACTTTCAGCAATAATTTTACCAGAAAGATAACTAGCACTGCAAATGCAATAGCGGCAATTAAGCCGGCAATACCTCCAGCAGTCATACCAAAACCCCTTTCGTATTCTTTAATATATATAAGCATATCATTTTCAAAATTTTAAAACAAATAATAATCGTTCTAGATGCTGATTTTTTTCATAATATAAACTAAATTTAAGTCGATTCTTTTTTTAATGGATAAAGTTCATTGTGTTTTAATATAGTTATAGTAAAAAAAATCAATCCTGCAGTCATTAGATATAATAAACCATATAAAACAACATAATTGCTTAAAAAACCTACTTGCACCATTGCGCCAGGTAAATCAATGAGCGCGTGGATTAAAATACTTAATGGAAAAAGCCAAAGCTGTTTTGTTTTATTCACTGCAACCCACACCAGTACCGACAGACAGATTTGTACTAATAACACTGGAAAGCGTTCGATTACAACATAAAATATTTCCCCTGCAGAAGTATTTTGTAAAGCTTGTATAATACTTGCTGGTAATTCTTGGGCAGGGTGTCCATTGGGATCCCGTAGTAAAATGCTGATAACCAGATTTCCAAGTAAAGATCCACCACCAATAATCAGCATTTCAATACCACCATGTCCTAACCCATAGGCAAGACTAGTGCCAAAATTTGTATAGCCTTGTTTTAAAAACTTAAATGCGATAAATCTTGCGAGTTCTTCAAAAATCCCAGCAGCAAATATTCCATAAAGGATATAAAGCCAAGGATGAGTATTAATCAAAGGGATTTGTCCTTGGGCATTTGGTTGTAAAACAATGCTATGCAAACCTTGTTCTAATACCAAAGAAAAAATGATAAAAAAAGCAATTCCCACAACAAGTGGTATAACTTGTATACTGGCTTTTCGTCTTAAAATGAAAAAGGTAGCTAAAAGCAAGATAATTAAGACAACCAGTGCCAATGCATTTACAATGATTGTACTATCGGGTACCATTTCTAACCTCCGTTTTAGAAAAAATAAGAATAGCAAAAGCTATCCTTATTTTTCTTTTGTATCTGTTTTTCTAGTTTTTGTTTCAGTCAATTGTCTTTTTTTACTTAATTCATTACCCAATTTGATAATATAATCCGTCAAATCATCTTTGATTTGGGGATGAGCAAGCCCATACTCAATGCTTGTTTGCATAAAACCGAATTTATCCCCAACATCATACCTTTTACCTCTAAACTCGCGAGCAAACACACGTTGCGTTTTATTTAAAATATCAATAGCATCCGTCAATTGAATCTCATCGCCGGCACCTGGCGCTAAATTTTCTAAAATGGAAAAAATCTCTGGTGTCAGTAGATAACGACCAATAATCGCCAAATCACTCGGTGCTACTTCCGGTTCTGGCTTTTCCACAAAACTGTTTACGTTATATAAGCCATCTTCTACTTGACCATCCGGATTGATAATCCCATATTTAGATGTATCCTCATGCGGAACTTTCATTACAGCGATTGTAGAAGCATGTGTTTTTTCATAGTCTTCCATCAGTTGCTTACTTAGTGGTACTTTTCCTTGCATGAGGTCATCGCCTAACATCACAACAAATGGTTCGTTACCCACAAAAGCTTTTGCTTGTAAAACAGCATGACCCAATCCCTTTGGATGGGATTGACGAATAAAATGGAGGTTAACATCAGTCGTTTCTTCAACTAATTTTAATAAGTCTGTTTTATTTTTTTCTTTTAAACTCATTTCCAACTCTAAATTAGCGTCAAAGTGGTCTTCGATAGGTCGTTTTGCCTTACCCGTAACGATTAAAATATCCTCGATCCCTGAATTCAACGCTTCTTCCACGATAAATTGTATGGTTGGTTTATCAACGATAGGAAGCATCTCTTTAGCCATCGCCTTAGTCGCTGGCAAAAAGCGGGTACCTAAACCTGCTGCTGGGATCACTGCTTTTCTTACTTTCATCAAAGAAGTCTCCTTTTATTTTGTTTCTTAAGAAAATTCATTTTCTACTTTACCATCACGCATCATAATTTCTTTTGCTGCTTGATCGATATCTTTATCTTCATAAAGGACACGATAAATCGTTTCAGTTATCGGCATTTCAACTTCTAATTTTTGCGCTAGTTCCATTGCCGCTTTTGTTGTAGAAACACCTTCTACGATCATGCCCATATTATCTAAAATATCTTGTAGATTTTGTCCTTTGCCTAACATATTACCAGCGCGCCAGTTTCTTGAATGTACGCTTGTACAAGTAACAATCAGATCACCTACACCGCTTAAACCGCTAAATGTTAAAGGTTCAGCCCCCATAGCTACACCTAAACGACTAATTTCGGCTAAGCCTCTTGTCATAATCGCAGCTTTGGCATTATCGCCAAAACCAAGACCTGCAATTGCACCTGAACCAATAGCGATAATATTTTTTAAAGCAGCGCCTGTTTCAACACCGACAACATCATTATTTGTGTAAATACGCAAATAATTATTCATAAAAGTTTCTTGCACATATTTTGCCGCCTCATTGTCCAGACTTGCAGCAGTAATCGTGGTAATATCGTGAACAGCCACCTCTTCTGCGTGACTAGGTCCGGATAACACGATCAATCCTTTTCTTTTTTCGGCCGGGATCTCTTCATTGATCACTTCGGAAATACGTTTATGGCTTCCTTGTTCTAAGCCTTTTGAAGCATGAATGATATAAGGATTATTTTCGATGATCTCAGCTAATTGTTTAGCTACACTACGAATTGCCTTAGTAGGCACCACTAAAAGAATCGCATCCGCATCTTTCACTGCTGTTTTTAAATCTTTTTGTCCTTTGATACTTTCTGGTATTTTTAAATCCGGTAAGTAATGCCGGTTGGTATGATAAGTATTAATTTCATCAATTTGAGCGGGGTTATCTCCCCATAGATTCACCTCATGCCCATTTTCTGCTAGTACTTGTGCTAAAGCTGTACCCCAAGATCCAGGGCCTAACACGGTAATTTTTTGTTTCAATGATGAAACCTCCTTTTATTTTCTTGCAGCTAACTGTTTTAGATTTTACCATAATTTATTTTTTAAAGCTTACTAAATAATATATTGGTTTTTGCCTTCTGTTCGATCATAATCTTTTAATTGTTTCTTTTTCCTACGGCGCCATACTAAAAGGAACCAACTTCCTAAAAATAAAACAAGAGAAAGAAGTTGTGAGACACGGATAGAACCAAATAGATAGAGACTATCCGTACGCAATCCTTCGATGAAAAAACGGCCAAAGCTGTACCATATGACATAACTTAAAGCAACTTCACCTTCTTTGAATAAGCCTTTTTTCTTGCGTAATATGATCAATAATATAAAGCCCAAAACGCCCCACACAGACTCATATAAAAAAGTTGGCTGCCGGTAAGCTCCTTCAATATAAACATTATTAATAATAAAATCGGGAAGGTGTAAACCTTCTAAAAAGCTCCTTGTGGTGACTGGACCATAAGCTTCATGATTCATAAAGTTTCCCCAACGTCCGATAGCTTGTGCTAATAATACGCTAGGTGCTGCAATGTCCAAAAAGGTCCAAGTTGGTATGAAGTTTCTTTGACAAAAGAAAAGCAGCCACAATCCTCCTGCAATTAATCCGCCGTATATCGCTAAGCCCCCGGAACGAAGATTAAATATTTGAATAGGGTCATTCAAATAAGGGCCGATATTAAATAAAACGTAATAAAGACGCGCGCCGATAAAAGCTATCGGTATCCCCGCTAACATAAAATCGGTCACATCTTCTTCTCTTAACCCGACTCGCACAGCTTCTCGAGAACTTAACCACATAGCGATGACAAGCCCCGAAATGATAATGATCGCATACCAATAAATATCGATCCCGAAAATTTCAAATGCCGTTCGGCTGACTACTCCTGTCATTAACCTGCCTCATTTCTATAAATCAGAATTTTCTTCAATCAAACGTGTCAAGCGATCTTCAAAGGATTTTGTTGCATCATATCCCATCGTTTTAGCGCGGAAATTCATCGCAGCAACTTCAATAATAATCGAAAGATTTCGCCCAGTTTTCACCGGTATTTTAACTTGTGGGATAGAGACATTATTGAGCTCTACTGTTTCATCAGAAGAGCCTAAACGATCGTATTTTTTGTCCTTTTCCCAACTTTCTAAATAAACGGCCAATTGAATTTGCATCTGTCCTCGAACGGCACTTGCGCCAAACAAATGCATCACATCAATAATACCGATCCCTCTAATTTCAATCAGATGTTCAAGGATTTGCGGTGGTTCTCCCATTAAAGTTAACTCATCTTGTTTATAAATATCCACCCGATCATCGGCAATTAAGCGATGTCCTCTTTTGATCAATTCAAGTGCTGTTTCACTTTTTCCTATACCACTATCTCCTTGCAACAAGACACCCAAGCCATAAACGTCAACTAACACACCATGCACATTCTCTCTAACAGCTAAACGAGCATCTAAATAACTTGAAATTTGTCCTGATAAGCGCGAAGTAGTAATTTTAGAACGTAAAATAGGTAATTGATTTTCCGCGCAAGTAGTAAGCATTTCTTCCGGTACTTCTAAACCTCTTGAAATGATAAAAGCTGGAGTATCTTCTGCACATAAACGACGCATAATGATCAAGCGTTCTTCGGGCATCATACGACGTGAAAAAGTAATTTCTTTGCTCCCAAAAAGTTGCAGGCGATCATGAGAATAATAATTAAAATACCCTGTTAGTTCAAGTCCAGGGCGAGAAACATCACCGGTAATAATTTCGCGCGACAAAGCTTGTTCATCACCACTGACAACCTCTAAGTCCAAAGCTTGAGCTAAATCACCTACTTTGATGGTTTCTACCATTTAGTTCCCTCTTTTCTAACCTTATTTTCTTTTCTATTCTATCATTGAAAACAAAAAGATACTAGAAAAGAAAAAATTTCTAGTATCTTACTGTTCATTTATTAGACAAATTAAATATTTCTACTTCCCAACAAAAATTCGTCTACTTGATTGATCGTCACTAACTATTTATTCTTCGCCTTCTTCCAGATAAGAAGTATCTCCAATGCTTTCTACTTCCATATCTCCATTTTGGTAATGAATTTTAGTCACACTGGCATTTTCTAACGAATCACCTTTATATTTGTCGGTCATATCCGCTAACATCACATTGATAGACATCCCGTGGCTTACTACTAAAACATTACCGCCGCCCTCTTCATTTTGTTTTTCAGCAATTTTTTCAATAGCATCTGTCATACGTTCTTGTACCTTATCGGCACCTTCAGCATAACCGGATTGATCCGCATAATAGTGGGCGTTAGCTAACCAAGACCACTCATCTTCATCTGTCTTTCGTTTGTCGTCTTCATATTCATCATAAGAATCATAGCCTGCTTCTTTTGCTTGCTCTTCGTCAATAGTGTCTAAGGATTCCCCTTCAAACTGCCCCGAGCCAGCTTCACGTAGCCCCTTCATTTCATGGACTTCTTCATTGTCTTCACCTAAACCGTCTAAAACAGCCTCAGCTGTATCTATCGAACGTTTCATATCACTAGAATAAACCGATTGAAAAGTAATATCTTCTTTTGCCAATCCTTTTCCCAAATCAACAGCGACTTCTTCCCCTTCTTCAGTTAAAGGCGTATCAGACCATCCTTGAACTTTATTTAAATCATTAAACATTGTCTCGCCATGTCTTGTTAAATAAATCGTCACTTTACCATTTTCTTCAGCTGTACTACTCGTACTCGTCGCTGCTGTTTCTTCTTGTTGACCACAAGCTCCCAATACCAACAAACTTAAAGTCAATAACCCAGCAAAAATTTTCTTCTCCAAATTTCTTCCTCCTTGTTATTTTATAAAGAAAGCGATTGCAAAGAAAATCTTACTTGAAAAAAGATGCAAAGTCAACATTGCCCGATATAAAAAACTTCAAATTGTAGATCCTTTTCTCCACAATTTGAAGTTTTTTGTTATCAAATAGATACTTTAGAAGTTAAATTTTTATTGGCTGTAGCCATCATTAAACGAATGCGGTTTAATTGATTGACCATTGAAACTCCCGGATCATAATCAATGGCCGTAATATTGGCTTTTGGATATTGCTGACGTAACTCTTTAAAAACACTTTTACCGACCACATGATTAGGTAAACAACCAAACGGTTGCATACAGATAATATTGTTCACCTCTGTTTTTAGTAATTCAATCATCTCTCCTGTCAAAAACCAGCCTTCACCCGTTTGATTACCAATCGATAAAACTTGGCTGGCACTTTCAGCAAGTTCTTCGATAGGTGTTAGTCCTGTAAAACGATTGGAATGACGTAAAGCTTTATCCATAGGCTTTTGGATTTTTTCAATTATTTTGATCGCAAATTCCACCAGATATTTACTTTTCTTAGCACCACCTAAGTTTTCCTGCTTCCAGCTTTGGTTATACAAGGAGTAGTTCATAAATCCAACAATATCTGGAACGACCGCTTCTGCCCCTTCTTTTTCCAATAGATGAACAATATCATTATTCGCTGTTTGCGAATACTTCACTAAAATTTCACCCACAACGCCTACTCGAGGCTTGATTTCATCTGTGATAGGAATCTCGTCAAAGTCGTCAATAATAGCTTTCATATTGTGATTGAATTGTGTAAATGAACCGTTTCGCACATTTTTTTCGACTTTTTTCAGCCAAGTTTGATGTAGACAGTCAACAGCACCCTTTTCTAATTCATAAGGTCTTGTACGATAAACGACCCGCTCGAAGAGATCACCATACATAAAAGCAACAGCTGCTCGTTTCATTAAAGGTAAGCTTAATTTAAAACCAGGATTACTTTCTACGCCTTGATTTCCCATGGAAACAGAAACCACAGGTATATAGGAAAAACCGGCATCTTTTAAAGCTTTTCTTAAAAGCGGAATATAATTTGTCGCGCGACAGCCGCCACCGGTTTGTGACATCATTACACTGGTATTATTTAAATCGTATTTACCGCTTTTTAACGCCTCGACCAATTGACCAATGGAAATAATCGCTGGATAACAAGCATCGTTGTTCACATATTGTAATCCTAGGTCGATGGCTTTTCTGTCTTGTGACGGCAGACAAACGACATTATAACCAGAAGCCTGCAGTGCTATATCTACCAAACCTTCTTGATGAATGGGACTTAACATCGGTAAAAGCAAAGTATGACGTTTTTTCATTTCTTTTGTAAAAACAATTTTTTCGGGCTCTTCAAATCTTTTTTCTGCCACAAAATGATTTTTTTCGCGCTCATTAACAGCAGCTTTTAATGAACGTAGACGGATGCGGATCGCTCCTAAATTAGAACCTTCGTCAATTTTTAGTACAGTATGAATTCTTCCATATTGCGCTAAAATTTCTTCTACTTGATCAGTGGTCACTGCATCCAATCCACATCCGAAGGAATTTAATTGTACTAATTCTAAATTTTTTGTTTTTGCCACTAATTGAGCAGCTGCATATAATCGTGAGTGATATACCCACTGATTAACCACGCGAAGGTTTCCCACATCACTTAAATGGGAAATACTATCTTCTGTCAGTACATGAAAGCCAACTTGAGTAACAACTTCTGAAATCCCATGGTTGACCTCTGGATCTAAATGATAGGGGCGTCCAGCTAAAACCACCCCACGTTCATTCTTGCGCAGCAACATCTCCAGTGTCTCTTCACCTTTTTGCTGAATATCTTGCTTGAAATTATCTAACTCTTCATAACCATGTCGCAATGCTTGCGCAATTTCTTCTTTTGGGATATTCAGATCGTTAAATGTAGTAGTTAACGTTTCAACCATAGTTGTTTCGTTGGCCAAGTTTAAATAAGGGTGATAGTAAACCACTTTTCCTGCTCGAATGTCATCGACATTATTTTTGATAACGTCAGGATAACTCTGGACAATCGGACAGTTAAAATGATTATCCGCTTTTTGATCTTCCGCTCGTTCAAAAACGATTCCTGGATAAAAAATTCGGGGAATTCTTTTATCGATCAATTTTTGAATATGACCATGCGCCATTTTTGCAGGATAACAAACCGTATCACTTGGAATTGTCTCGATACCTTTTTCAAACAACGCTTTATTGGAAGGAGGAGATAGTTTTACTCTAAATCCCAAATCAGTAAAAAATGTATGCCATAATGGATAATTTTCATACATATTCAAAACACGAGGAATTCCTATTTCTCCTCGGAAAGCTTCCTTTTTTCTTAGCGGACGATATTTGAATAGACGTTTATATTTATAATTGACCAAGTTTACTTTCTGATCTTCTTTTTTTATTTTAATTCTTGCCCCACGTTCACAACGGTTGCCAGTGATAAATTGCCTTCCATCAGAAAACAAGGTGACAGTCAGCATACAGTTATTTTCGCACAAACCACATCTAGTAAATTCTTTTTCAGCATGAAAATTCTGTAATTCATCTAAAGAAAGTAAGCTGCTTTTTGTGCCTTCTTTATAATCATCCGCAGCAATTAAAGCAGCACCATAGGCTCCCATTAAACCCGCAACTGAGGGGCAAACGACCTGGCGGCCTGTCACTAGTTCAAATGCACGTAAAATCGCTTGGTTGTAAAAGGTTCCACCCTGGCAAACAATTTTTTCACCTAACTCTTCTGGTCGCCGTGCTTTGATAACCTTATATATAGCATTTTTTATCACTGAATATGATAAACCAGCTGAAATATCAGCAACTGTAGCACCTTCTTTTTGTACTTGTTTTACTTTTGAATTCATGAATACCGTACACCTTGAGCCTAAATCAACCGGCGCTTTTGAGCTTAAAGCTGCTTTCGCAAAATCTTCAACACCATATTTTAAGGACTTAGCAAATGTTTCAATAAAAGACCCACAGCCTGAAGAGCAAGCTTCATTTAGCTGAATAGAAGAAAGCGCACCGTCTTTTATTGTCATCGCCTTCATATCTTGTCCACCGATATCCAAAATAAAATCAACACCTGGTTGAAAGAAATCAGCAGCTTTGTAGTGCACCATTGTTTCCACTTCACCAATATCGATTTTTAAAGCATTTTTAATAAGCTTTTCCCCATATCCTGTCACACATGCTTTACCGATAAAAACATCTGCTGGCATGCATTGATAAAGTTTGGTCAACACATCGATTGTCTTTTGTAGTGGCTCTCCTTCGTTATTGCCATAAAAAGAATATAAAATACTTCCTTTATCATCGATTAAAACAATTTTAGTGGTGGTCGAGCCTGCATCAATGCCTAAAAAAGCGCTACCACTAAATCCATTTAAAGAAGATTTTTTCACGGTCGCCTTTTGGTGACGATTTTGAAAATCATTTAGCTCCTTTTCAGAAGCAAATAGAGGCGCCAAAGTATCTGTTGGAATAAGTTGTTGACCATTACCGTTTAATAAATGGTCCAGTAATTGATCAATAGTCTTCAGGTCATTGGTTTTGGAATAAAGTGCCGCCCCCATGGCGACATAAAGCTGCGAGTCCTGTGGAAAAATTATATCCTCTTTGGCAATTTGCAAAGTCTCAATAAAACGTTGGCGCAATTCAGACATAAAATAAAGAGGGCCTCCTAAAAAAGCGATTTTTCCTCTGATTTTACGTCCCGAAGCCAAACCTGCGATCGTTTGATTTACAACCGCCTGAAAGATACTTGCAGCAATATCTTCCTTATCAGCACCGTCATTGAGCAATGGTTGAGCATCTGTTTTGGCAAAAACACCACAGCGAGAAGCAATCGGATAAATCTGCTGATAGCCTTTAGCCAACTCATTAACGCCATTAGTATCTGTTTCTAACAAAGAAGCCATCTGATCGATAAAAGCACCTGTTCCACCTGCACAACTGCCGTTCATACGTTGTTCTAAAGACCCCTCAAAAAAAGTAATTTTGGCGTCTTCGCCCCCTAATTCAATAGCAACGTCTGTTTCAGGGATCACTTCTTCAACTGTTTTTGTACAAGCGATCACTTCTTGGATAAATGGAATTTTCATCACTTCTGCTAGAGACATTCCTCCAGAACCGGTAATTGACATTGTTAGCGTTTGGTCACCAATCACTTCTTTGGCTTGTCTTAAAATCTTTTCGGTCGCTTTTTTTACATCCGAATAATGACGTTCATACTTAGAAAAAACTGGGTTTTGTTTTTGATCTATTATGACAAGCTTTATAGTTGTGGATCCTACATCAATCCCTGCTCGTAAAACCACTTGAAACCCTTCCCTCTTATCAAACACTTTGTTGAATAACTAACAAGAAGTCTGATATAATCTTTATGTATAGTTTAAAATGCTTTCTTTTTGTTTGCAATAAACAATCTTTCAGCGTTTGTGATATAAACAACAAAGACGAGATATTCGTTGGTTAAGTGAGGGACTTTTTATGAAAAACAAGACCGATCTTCGTGTGATTCGTACTAGAAAAATGATTTTAGATGCTTTTATGAAACTAGTTAGTGAAAAAGGATACAATAATGTAACCATTCAAAATATCGCAGAAAAAGCTATGATCAACCGCGCAACTTTTTATGCTCATTTTAAAGATAAAGAAGATCTCTATGAATCAATTTTTAACCAATCTTTAAATGCGCTAACACCTCTTCTAGATCCTGCTCAAGTGCTGCAAGATAATAAGATACAACTTAAAAAAATCAAACAAATCTTAACACAGCTGCACGATGTCATTTATGCTAATCGAGATTTTTTTGCAATCATCTTAAGTGGTAATTCATTAGAAATTTTCCGTAAGAAACTTGCAAGTATTACTTATGAAAAATATATCGATATTTTTGCTTGTTTACGTATTACTGAAAATGACGTTGAAATCCCTATCAGTTTTATCATTGAATTTATGTCTTCCATTTATATTAGTACGCTGCATTGGTGGATACAAAATGATAACGCGATGACTTCAGAAGAACTAGCTAGCTTAGTGATTAAATTGATCGGTAACGGTCATTTAACTGTAATGGGAATTGAAGTTGAGAAATGAACAAATAAATTTTACATCTACATTTAAAGTTCTCTTCAATAGTTCTTTGCCCTTCTTCATGCTAAAATAAGGTAAGCCATACTTCGGCTTATCTTTACTATTATATGCAAAAATAGGAGTATATTATGAAAAAAATTTTAGTTGTGGATGATGAGCCTTCTATTGTTACTTTATTGACTTTTAACCTGGAAAAAGCTGGTTATCAAGTAACCAGTGCTGAAGATGGGAAAAAAGCTTATGAATTAGCAAGGACTCAAACTTTCGATTTTATTATTTTAGATGTCATGCTTCCTTTTATCGACGGTATCGATTTGACGAAAAAATTAAGACAGGAAAAAATTGACACCCCTATTTTAATTTTAACGGCAAAAAATGAATCCATTGATCGAATTTTAGGCCTGGAAATTGGTGCAGATGATTATTTAACCAAGCCCTTTAGCCCTAGAGAAGTTATAGCACGCATCAAAGCAATCTCTCGTCGACTAGAAGTACGGCCAGTACAAAGTAATGATGAAGAAGCTTCCGAGATTTTACGGGCCGGAAATATCGTTTGTAATATGGATGATTATCAAGTAACTGTAAATGAGGAAACAATCGAATTAACGCCAAAAGAATTTGAACTGCTTGTATACTTTATGAAAAGAAAGGGTCGTGTCATTTCTCGTGATATTCTACTTGATCGTATTTGGCATTTTGATTTTGCTGGACAAAATCGAATCGTTGATGTTCATATCGGTCATTTAAGAGAAAAGATTGAAGAAGATCCTAAGCACCCTAAGTATATTCAGACTGTTCGAGGCTTTGGCTATAAGTTTCAGGAGTAAGGCGCTATGATAAAAAATAAAGGTAAATATATTATATGGCTGATTGCTTTATTGTTTCTATTCTTTGCTAGCTGGCAACTCATTAGTAATTTTTATGATCAACAGGTCTTAAGACAACACGAAGATTTTTTACGACAGAAAACTTCTTCTTTTATTCGTTTAACTAATAATGAAAATGAGGATTTTACTGAAACGGCTTTAGATTATGTAAAAGATTCAGATGAAAGGATTACTCAACTAACAAAAACGGGAAAAATTATTTTTGACACCTTTGATACTGAACTTTCTGGCAGCCGTTCTAGACGCCCTGAAGTAAAAGCTGTATTAGAAGGAAATGCTTCAGGACAATCGGTACGCAGGAGTCCAACTTTAGAACAAGAAGTCTTATATGTAGCTATACCCATAAAAGAAAACGGTGAAATCACGCAAATCATCCGTATGGCAGAACCTACTAAAAACTTCTTACCTGAAGCAAAACAAATGAAACAAGCCATTTTCTTGGTTAACTTTGTTTTTTGGCTCATACTAACCCTGATTATTCTAAGTATTTTACGTAGACAAAATCGGCCTGTAGAAACTATCTTGCCTGTGATCAAGCAAATGATTAAGGAACCCGAACAGCAAAAAAAGATTCTGCAAAATTCTCCTGGCTGGCAAGAACTTTACCAGAGTATTAATACTTTAAGTAAGCAAATGAGCGATACTTATTATGCTTTTACTACTTCTGAAAGACAATTTTATACCCTATTGAATGATTTGATTGTAGGTGTATTTATCATTGATGAAACAGGAAATGTTATATTTACTAATGAAACACTGAAGCAACAATTAAATATTAATGCTCAAAAAATCAACCAACCCTTTACTACTGTGATTACAGATCCGCAATTAATCCAAATGATTTATCAGACCCATGATTCAAAGCTGATAAATAAGAAAATACGGACTACGGATACAAATTATTTATTGGATGTAACGATTCGCTTATTCCAAGATACTGGTTATATTTTTGGCATTTCTTATGATATGACCCGCATCTCTCAATTAGAAAAACTTCAGAACGACTTTATTGGAAATGTTTCTCATGAGCTTAAAACGCCAGTCACTTCTTTAATTGGTTTTACTGAAACCTTGCTTGATGGTGCAAAGGATGACCCTGAAACACTCAAATCATTTTTAGAAATTATGCAAAAAGATGCTTATCGCTTGCAAGATTTAGTTCAAGAAATTATAGAATCATCAAAAAGCTCTGATACAAACTATGTCATCACCCCAATAAATCTAGCAAATCTCCTTGAAAAGATTGTCAATGATTATCATACGGTCATTCAAGAAAAAGATTTACAATTGTCAATCAATGGTCCTAAAGATCTCATTTTCAATAGTAAAATCGAGTTACTTACAGCCATTTGTAAAAACCTAATTGAAAATGCGGTTCATTATACTTCAGCTCAAGGTAAAATTAATATTCGTTTTTATAAAGAAAATAACAAACTAATCCTTTCAGTAGAAGATAATGGCATTGGTATCAGTCAACAAGAACAAGAACGTATCTTCGAACGTTTTTACCGCATAGATAAGGCACGTGCTCGTAATTCTGGCGGAAATGGTTTAGGATTAGCCATTGTAAAAGACTATAGTGAAATTTTGGGCGGTCAGGTAAAAATCGATAGTTATCCAGGCCTAGGGTCCACATTTATCGTTCGCTTACCCTTTTTATAACTTGCAATCAAGCGCAAAAAAACCAAGCAGTATTTTGACTGCTTGGTTTTTTACTGCTATTTTATTTCTGTTACTTCTCCTTGAGCGTCACGCTCTACTTGCATCTCTGTAATTGGTAGGTAGCCTAATTGTTTGACGGGACCATTTTGAATACCTTCTGAAACCATGTAGTCAAGAAACTTTTCTACTTCGGGATCCGGTTCACCTTGTGTATACATATGCTCATAAGACCAAATTTCCCAGTCGTTCGTTTTTATAGCATCCTCTGTAGGTTTTACACCATCAATCGCTAGTTCCTGTAAGGAATCATCAAGATATGATAAAGCCAAGTAGCTAATTGAACCTGGTGTTTCAGCAACAATCTTTTTTACAGTTCCTGAAGAATCCTGTTCTTGTGCTTGAACCGTTTCAGCGCCATCTAACGCCCATTTCTCAAATGTATCTCGCGTGCCACTTCCTGAAGCGCGGTTGACTACTGAAATCTCCTGATCATTTCCCCCTACTTCTTTCCAATTTGTAATTTCCCCTGTAAAGATATCAATCAGCTCTTCTTTGGATAATTCTTTCACTCCTGCATCTTTATTGACGACAGGTGCCATACCTACCACAGCCACTTTATGATCTACTAATTTATCTGCATCAACACCTTCTTTTTCTTCAGCAAATACATCAGAATTACCAATCGTGACTGCACCACTTTCTACTTGACTTAGTCCAGTACCACTGCCGCCACCTTGAACAGAAATATTATAGTCAGGATTTTCCTGTGTAAATTCTTCCTGGCCCGCATCTACCAATGGTTGTAAAGCAGTGGAACCCACAGCAACAATTTTATTTTGTCCCTGGGAAGAATCACCCGTTTGGTTTGCACCAGCACCATTTTCCGCATTCCCTCCAGCACAACCTGCTAATAAAATCCCAGCTACTAAGAACATACTGGTCAATTTTTTCATGAAAATTGTTCCCCTTTCTCCTATAAAAAATTAAGCTTAAATTGTCATTCTTTCCTTTGACAACTTAAGCTTAACAAGCCAATGTAAATCACAGATAAATTTTATGTAAAGCTTTGGACAATCTATGTAAAGTTTACGTTAACTTTTTATAAAAAGATAAAAAGATGATTGACCCTTTTTTTAAAACTCATCATTACAAAAGAGCACGTAGTTTTTATAATTATAGAGCTCCTTCGTCAATCTTCCTCTAGTTTTACTTTCATCATAATTTAAGAAAATCTCATTTACTAACCTTTCTTTGCTATACTTAGGTCAGTAATTCTTTTTTGCTAACCCTTCTTTTCCAGGATATTCTTCTTCATAATTTCAGTATACTAAATGGAAGATAAGGAGGAAAGCCTTTACAACAGTCTTCTTTCCCTCTTCAAAAGATATATTTCCTTTATAGTTAAAAATAACCGCTTATTTGAAAATATCCAAATAAACGGTTATTTCTATTTCATATATTTACGCATATTATGATCGGTCACAATTAAATTGACCACTGCCATAATCACTGCAACTAATAATGAAGCCCCAAATGACGAAAAGCCGAAATTATCTGGTCCAACTAAGCTTGATGTCATTTGCAGCATCGCAGCATTGATCAAAAAACTGAAAAGTCCCATAGTCAGAATTGTTAGTGGAAGAGATAAAAGTGTCAAAATGGGTTTGATCAACAGATTTAAAATTGACAAAACAAAACTTGCTAACAGTGCTGTCAAAAAACTCTGCACATGAACCATTTGCGGCAGCAATACCGATAAGCTGATAAAAGTCAGCATATTTACGATAAGTCGCTCAAAATAGCTCACTAAAAATCACTCCAGTCGTCTTCATCCACTTTCTCTGCTTCTTTACGTTGTCTTTGCTGACTCCCAGAATTTTTATGATAATAGCCGCCGCGTTTTGCATGATCGCCCGGAATAATCAGGGCCATCACAATGTATAAGAAAACGGGGGCACCAATACCTGTCAACGTAATAAAAACATAAATAATGCGAACGATCGTTGGGTCAATATTAAAATATTCTGCAATTCCTGCTAGTGTACCTGTTAGTACTACATTATTTCTTGACTTTGTTAATTTCTTTTTCACACCAGTCACCACCTTCAAATAAATATCCTTAGCTCTATTTTACACTTATTTCCCAGAATCTTTCAAATAAATATTTCCAGTAGTCGTAGTTAAATCAACTTGTGCTGTAGGATCTTTTCTACGACGGAAATGTAGCAATTGATTTGTTCGTTCATCTTTTTGTCTTATGATTTCGTAATCTGATAAACGACTATTGATGGATCCTAGGTTGGTTTTAGCTTTCGCTTCTAAACCTAATTGTGCTGGAAAAGCTACTTTGATATTTCCGTTAATTGAATTTGCATCTAAACGATTTACTTTATCTTCATTCAAGGTTAAACGAATATCACCATTTACAATGGAAACACCAATATTTTGCGGGCTAGCATTCATTGTCACATTTCCATTGACGGTTTCAATAACCGAATCGATGATTTCCCCATCAGCTACATTAATCGCCCCATGTACGCCTTCAATTTCCAACATAGACGCGTTGATGGAAGCAATATCGATTTGACCATTCGTCGTTTTTAGATAAATATCTTTTACATCTAATTCATTAATATTGATCGCACCATTTAACGACTTGATTGAAACATGGTCGTAGGTTCGTTTAGGTAGATTAAAGACTAGATCACAACGAATACGTTTATTCGGCACTTGGAAAGATAGACGTTCTCCGTCTTCTACAATTTGACTACGTTGTTCAAATGCTTCTTCGTCAGTGGCAGCATCCATTTTTCCATATAATTTGATCTTAGCATCAATTCTAATATCATCTTCATCCCACATATTAAATGTCATACTTCCATTAGCAACCTTAATATCTAGAATACTTGCTTCAGATTGTGGAAATTCAAAAGTTTTTTCAAACTTCGTCGTAGAAACACCTGGCACATGAAGATTGATATCTTTCCATTCAACATTTTCGTTGACTGTTTCGGACACATTATCAAAAGTTTTCTTTAGAAAATCTCCTAGTTGATTACCAGCTTCAGCCATTTTCCCACCAAATTGATTCCATGTTTCACCGGCTTGTTCTTTCCAGTCATCCGGTATATCCATCTTTTCATTCCATTTTTCTTTCTTTTGTTGCCATTGATCTTTTCGGATCGTTTTTAGCTTTTCTTCTAAATGACTACGTTCTTCATTTAGTTCATCTACAGAAGCTTGCAGATCATCAATTTCTTCTTTTAATTCTTCTCGTCTAGTTTGATCTTCTTCGTCTAATTCATCTAGTTCTTCTTTTGTATCGATTTGCATCGATTCTTCTCTTTTTTCTGCAATTTCTTCTTTTACGCCTTTGATTTCAGCGTTTACTTCATCCAATTCGGCAGAAGCTTTATTTGCTCTAGTTGCTAGTTCATCTAACATTTCTTCTAAGCGTTTTTTATCCGCCGCGCTTTTGTCTTTAGTTGCTTGTTCAAATGAGGCATCAGCATCTGACTGCTGTTCTGCTTGCTTTTGTGCATTTAATCTATCGTCGTCTTTTTGAATTTGTGCTTCGTCTTTTTCTTTAGCCATTTCTTCTAGCAGATCCAAGGCTTCTTCCGTGGAAAGTACACCTTTTTTCACTAAGTCCATAATTCGTTCTCTTTCAGTCATGGAAAATTGCCTCCTTCAAAAGTTTTTCCTTACAATACTATTATGCCTTTTTTTACTTAAATTATCATAGGTCTTAGGTACCAATTTTTTCATTTCATCAAAAAGAAGCCGACTCTTTAATAGAATCGGCTTCTTTTTATGGTTCGTCGATTTGACGATTTGAATTTAGCTCCGTGATTTTTCCAGTTGCTAAATAAACGATCCATTCACAGATATTTGTCACATAATCACCTATACGTTCCAAATACTGCGCAACATTTAGATAATCAGTGCCGCTAACAACTGTCTCTGGTTGCTCTTGCATGGTTTTAATGGTACTAGAATAAATCTCATGATAATATTGGTTGATTTGCTTATCCATTTTAGCGATCATTCTAGCATCTTTTTGATCCGTCTTGACATAAGCAATCAAAACATTATCTACCATTTTTTTTATATAATCCGACATATCAGAAATGATTTTTTCAATTTCGGAAATACGCGTTGTTCCTTTAACTCTAATAGTAGATTTAGCGATAGAGACCGCATGATCACCCATTCGTTCTAAATCAGAGCTGGCTTTCATAACCGTAATAATTGTACGCAAATCAGTTGTAACAGGCTGTTGTAGTGCGATCATTTCAAAGCTTTTTTTCTCCAATTTTACTTCATGTTCATTCACATGTTCGTCATTATCAATGACTTCTTTTGCTAGTTCTTTATCATGTGTGATATAAGAAGTAACGGATTTAGAGACAGCATCGCTAACCAGCATCCCCATCTCATAAAATTGATTATGCAAATTCAATAAATCTTCTTCAAACTGGGAACGTAACATAATGTTTTCACCCTTTCATCCTCTATTATATGAAATTTTAACCAAATCTACCAGAAATATAATCATCTGTTTGTTTTTCTTGCGGATCTAAAAAGATATTTCTTGTTTTATTAAACTCAATCAAGTCGCCGTTTAAGAAAAAAGCAGTTTTATCTGAAATTCTAGAAGCTTGCGACATATTATGCGTAACAATAATCATGGTATACTTTTCTTTTAAATCCAATAAGGTGTTTTCGATCTTACCGGAGGAAACTGGGTCTAAAGCACTTGTAGGTTCGTCTAGTAAAATAATATCAGGATCTACTGCCAAAACCCGAGCGATACAAACACGTTGTTGTTGACCACCTGATAATGCCAGGGCGTTTTCATGTAATTTATCTTTCACATCATCCCAGACAGAGGCAGCCTTTAAGCTTTCTTCAACAATCTGGTCTAACTCATCTTTTTCTTTTATCCCCTTTAATTTTAAACCATAGGTAATATTTTCATAGACAGAAAAAGGAAAAGGGTTAGGTTGTTGAAAAACCATACCAATTTCTTTTCGCAACTCCACAGTATCTGTTTTAGACCCAACAATATCTTCTCCTTTATAAAGAACACTGCCAGTTGTTGTCACATTGGGAATTAAATCATTCATACGATTTAAACAACGTAAAAAGGTGGATTTTCCACACCCAGATGGACCGATTAAAGCAGTAATTTCACCTTTATTCAAAACCAGGTTGATGCCCTTTAATGCCTCATTTTGACCATAGTATAAATGGAGATTTTCTGTTGTTATAATTGTTTCTGCCATTTGTCTGTATCCTTTCTTCTTAGCTAACCAAAATGTCCGGAAACATAATCTTCAGTTGCCTTTATTTTCGGCCGAGTAAAGACTTTACGTGTCACATCATACTCTAAGGCATTTCCCAAATAAAAGAAAGCTGTGTAATCACTAATACGAGCAGCTTGTTGCATATTATGCGTTACAATAATAATGGAATAATTTTCTTTAAGTTGGATTAGCGTTTCTTCCACTGTTCCCGTTGATATAGGATCTAGAGCACTTGCTGGCTCGTCTAATAAAAGAACATCAGGTTTCATCGCGATAGCTCGAGCGATGCAAAGTCGCTGTTGTTGTCCTCCAGACAAGGCTAACGCGCTTTTGTGCAGAGAATCTTTGACTTGATCCCACAAAGCCGCTTGTTTTAAGCTAGTTTCAACAATTTCTTCTAACTTTTTCTTGTCTTTTTCGCCATGCCTTTCAAGTGCGAAAGTAATATTTTCGTAAATAGACTTACTAAAAGGATTGGGTTGCTGGAAAACCATCCCGATTCTTTTACGCATTTCAAAAACGTCAACTTCTTTTGAATTCAAATCAACGTCTTTATACATAATATTCCCTGTTACTTTTGTATTAGGGATCTCGTCATTCATACGATTTAGTGAACGAAGGTAAGTCGACTTTCCGCAACCAGATGGGCCAATTAAAGCAGTAATTTTATTTTTCTCAAAACCCAAATCGATTCCTTTAATCGCTTCGTTATTTCCATACCAGACATGTAAATCTTTTGTATTCAAAATGGTATCCTGATCTTTCATTTGAATGATATTTCTATCTTGTAAATTGTACTCTTCCATAATGATTTGAACTCCCTTAGTTAAAGGCTAATAAATAGTAAACAATCAAGCAGATGTTATCTTTTTATATAATTTCTTTCCTACAGCCCGTGCACTAAAATTAAATAGTAATACAGCAAGTATCAAAACAGCTGAAGCACCTGCAGAAACAGCGTCGCCATCAGGCATAGTTCCTTCAGAATTTATTTTCCAGATGTGTACGGCTAATGTTTCTGCTTGACGGAATAAACCAATCGGACTTGAAACACTCAGTGGATTCCAATTGGTAAAATCCAAAGCAGGCGCACTTTGTCCCGCTGTATAAATTAAAGCTGCTGCTTCTCCAAAAATACGACCAGAACTTATGATCACACCGCTCAAAATACCTGGTGTCGCTGCTGGCAAGATCACATGCAGCACTGTTTCCCAACGAGAAAGACCTAAAGCTAATCCTGCTTCTCTTTGTGTATGATGAATAGCATTCAAGGATTCTTCAATATTTCTAGTTAATAGTGGTAAATTGAAAAAAGTTAAAGCTAAAGCACCCGAAATAATGGAAAATCCATACTGAAACTGGACAACAAAAATCAAGAAACCAAATAGACCGACAACAACAGAAGGTAGAGAACTTAAAATTTCTACTGAAGTTCGGATGACGTCTGTTAACCAATTTTTCTTCGCGTATTCAGATAGGTAAATTCCTGAACCTAAAGAAATCGGAAAACTGATCAACATCGTAATAATTAGTAAATAAAAAGAGTTAAACAATTGAATCCCAATACCGCCGCCTACTTGATAAGACTTTGCAGGTTGTGTTAGAAATTCCCATGAAATATGAGGCAGACCACGAACAAGTATATATAACAATAAAAAGGCAAGGATCAAAACAAGAAAGGCAGCAATTCCATAAAGTACAGCTGTTGCAATTTTATCCCAACGTTTTGCTTTCATTATTTCATCGCTCCCTTCTTGCCGATCAAACGGATAACAATATTAAATATCAGAGACATTAATAATAAAAGTAAAGCAAGAGACCAAAGTACATTGTTTTCAACAGTTCCCATAATGGTATTTCCGATACCCATGGTCAAAATTGAGGTTAGCGTTGAAGCAGGAGTAATTAAACTTGTTGGCATCAAAGCAGCGTTTCCGATAACCATTTGAATAGCTAAAGCTTCTCCAAAAGCACGCGCCATACCAAAAACCACCGCTGTTAAAATACCCGGAATTGCTGCACGCAGTACCACTTTATATGTCGTTTGCCAACGCGTTGCGCCTAAGGCAAGGGAAGCTTCACGATAATGGCGAGGTACAGCTTTTAAAGCATCGACTGTCATAGTCGTCACCGTGGGTAAAATCATAACAAACAAAACAAAAGTCCCAGCTAAAATACCAAACCCTGTGCCTCCAAAAATATAGCGAATCACAGGTACAATAATAGACAAACCGATAAAACCATAAACAACTGAAGGAATGCCCACAAGTAGTTCAATAACTGGTTGTAAGAATCTTTGCCCGTTTTTAGGTGAAATTTCAACCATAAAAACGGCAGCACCGATCGCAAAGGGGGTGGCCACAATTGCAGATAAAAAGGTCACCATAAAGGAACCAATAATCATGGGTAATGCACCCACCATAGGTTGCCCGTCCGATCCTACTTGTCCAGGGTTCCATTCTGTTCCAAATAAAAAGTCCCAAACATTTACATTGTCAACAAAAAATGTAGCAAGTCCTTTGCTGGCGACAAAATAAAAGATGGATAATACGACTAGTACGATAATAGAAATACACAAAAAACTGAGTAGTTTTCCACGTCGTTCCAGCTTGGACTTTTTTGATTTTTTGGTCAGCACTTCTTTTACGTTTTCCAAAAGGTTTCCTCCTTATTTCCTATTACCTTTTTAAGTCTAACGTTGTAACATCAATTTTTAATGAAGAGTTTGTAAGTTTAACACGAAGTTTGTAAAGTTTATGTAAAGCCTACTCTACAATATCTCCGTTAGCATCACGCTCAACTTCCATCTGTGATACCGGTATATAACCAAGTTCTCCCACTAGATTTTCTTGTACATCTTCTGAAAGAATATAATCCATAAATTCTTTTGTTAAAGCTTTAGGTTCACCTTTTGTATACATATGTTCATAAGACCAAATTGGCCAATCGTTGGTTTTTACATTTTCATCTGTAGGTTTAACATTATCAATAGTTAAAGTATCTACGTCATTTGTGACATAAGAAAAAGCAAGATAACTGATGGCTCCTGGCGTATCGCTGACGATTTGCCGAACCATTCCACTTGAATCTTGTTCTTGTGCGGAAATCGCTGTTTGATCATCAAGCACCCACTTTTCAAAAGTATCTCTTGTGCCGCTACCTGTAGCGCGATTTAAAATAACAATTTCCTGATTTTTTCCGCCAACTTCTTGCCAATTTGTAATTTCGCCTAAAAATATTTGTTTTAATTCTTCGGTTGTCAGCTCATCTACACCTATATCTTTATTCACAACTGGTGTAATACCAATAACTGCTACGCGGTGATCGACTAACTGACTTGCATCTATTCCACTCTTTTCTTCAGCGAACATATCAGAGTTTCCGATATCCACTGCACCAGACTGCACTTGACTCAAACCAGTACCACTTCCGCCACCTTGAACGTTAACAAATTGGCCAGGACGATCTTGTTGAAATTCTTCAGCTACTGTCTCAACCAAAGGCTGCAAAGCAGAGGATCCAACGGCTGTTACTGATTCTCCTTGATCGATCCATTTACTACAACCAGAAAGGACCATCGTAAAAGCAATTGTCAACAATATCATTAACTTTTTTTTCATTAGTGTACTCCTTTATTAGAATCGTGTGATACGACAAAATTGCCGTTTTCATGACTAATGACAAATATGATCTTCTTTATTTTAGCATGTTTCATTTTAGTTAAAAACCTTATTTTACTGTTCTGCTGAATTAAAGCGCTTTATATTTTTAAACCATCATTACAGAATTTTAATAGATAATTTTTAAATGAAAAACTCCTTAAAAATAGCTAGAAAAAACTAAAAACAATCCCCGATATCTCGAACATGGGGAGTAAAAAACTTTATTTCCTATCTTTAATCAATCTGTTTGTCCGCATGTTACTACTTTATTTGACTTTTATTCTCCCCCACGATACGGTTATTGTATAGTAAGTTTTAAATAAGAGGAGGAATAATTGATGTCAATACCAACATTTCAACTAAGTGATGGTACCTTACTACCTGCAGTTGGGTTTGGTACTTCAGGCTTAAAGGGTTCAGAAGGTATTCGAGTAATCTCTTCTGCTATCGATCATGGCTACCGCTTACTAGACACTGGTTATAATTATGAAAATGAAGGAACACTAGGGCAAGCGGTCAAACAATCAAGTGTGCCACGAGAAGAATTATTACTTTCATCTAAACTACCTGGACGTCATCACAAGTACCATGCAGCCATTTCTGCTATTCAAGAATCTTTATATCGTGCAAGCTTGGATTATTATGACCTTTATCTTATCCACTGGCCTAATCCTAAACGTGATGAATATGTCGAAGCTTGGCAAGCACTGATCGATGCGCAACGTTTCGGTCTTGTTCGTTCAATCGGTGTATCAAACTTTTTGCCAGAACACCTGGACAAACTAAAAAAGGAAACCGGCGTCCTTCCTGCTGTAAATCAGGTCGAACTACATCCTTTATTTAGCCAGCCCGAACAACGGGACTATCACAAAAAGCATCAGATTTTAACAGAGGCCTGGAGCCCACTAGGTGGTGTTGATCATAAACTAAGTAAACCTATTACTGAGTTACCATTGTTGGTTGATTTAGCTGAAAAATATCATAAAAATACGGGACAAATTATTTTACGTTGGGAATATCAACTTGGTGCTCTCCCTTTACCATTATCTCGTAATCCAAAAAGACAAACGCAAAATCTCGATATCTTTGATTTTGAATTAACAACAGACGAACTGCAACAAATCATTGCTTTAGATCAAAAAGACGCCCGGGTTTCAGCACAAGACCCACGTACTCATGAAGAATTATAATACAATGACACAAAAAAAGCAGCTAGAAGTTGAAGTCCAACAAAAAAGTCAGATATTTAAATAAGATTTAACTAGCTAAGGCTTGTTTTCGGTATTGTACCGGAGGCAAGCCTCTTGTTTTTAGAGAAATGCGTTCTTTGTTAAACCCTATCAAGTAATCATTGACCACCGTATTCATAGGCAGTGATAGCCCATATGAAGTCCTTTGGCAAGTGCCTCCCTGGAAATTGTTTCATTAAAATACCTTTGTGCTGCTATAATTTTAAAATCCGTTGAATATTTTTTCATAAAAAGCACCCCATAATTATTAGATTTTATATCTAACAATTATGGGGCGCTTCAAGTTCTTCAGCTACTTTTTTTATATTCTCTTTTCTAAAATTTCAAGAAACGGCGCATTGAAAAGGCAGAACCGACCGAACCAATGACGATACCAATAACCGCAAGTAAAAGACTCATTTGCCAGTTAAATGATCCTGGTTGTAACAAGCTATAATTCGAACGTTCTAATATTGGATTGACGAGCTCATAAACTTTATTATACCCGGCATACATTAAAATAATCGGTATGATGGACCCTATCAAACCAATCCATCCACCTTCAAGAAAGAACGGCCAACGAATGTAACCATTTTTAGCACCTACTAAGCGCATAATTTGAATTTCTTGTTTCCGTGTGAGAATCGTCATTCGAATTGTATTAGAAATCAAAAAGATCGCTACGATAATTAAAACGATCGAACCAATCAAGCCCCAAGTCCGCGTTCTTTGAGCAATGCTAAAAATCCTGTCGGAAAGATCTTCACCGTAAGAAGCATCATGAACATATTCGGTCATGCCATTGGCCTCTTCAGTGATATCTTCTACATATTGTGGATCATCCGCTCGAACGATGAAAACATCAAGTAAGGGGTTATCCTGGTCAAACAAGTCCCAAGAATCGCCATATGAAGCTTGAACTCTTGCTAGTTCTTCATCTTTACTGGAAAAATCAATGGATTCCACATGAGGAATTTCTTCCAAATCATTTCTTAATTCTTTTTTCTCATCTTCGTCTGTTTCATAGTTAACGTAAACAGATACTTCGACATTGTTTTCCATATCTTGGGCCAATTTTACAGTATTTAAAATAATAACAAGAAACGCGCCCAATAAGGTCAATGTCACAGTTACTGCCGTAACAGAAGAAACAGTCATCCAGCCGTTACGTCGTAAACTTTTTAAGCTTTCTAAAACATGTTGGGAAAAATTCCTAAGCATCGTATCCATACTCTCCTTCCGCTTGATCTCGAATGATTTTACCATTTTCAATAGCGATCACTCGGTGGCGAATCGTATTTACAATGGTTCTGTTATGGGTAGCCATAACAACGGTTGTTCCTTGGGCGTTGATACGATCTAATAATCTCATGATTTCCCAGGAAATTTCTGGGTCCAAGTTTCCCGTCGGTTCGTCAGCAATCAAAACTTGAGGCGTATTTACAATCGCCCGTGCAATAGATACACGTTGTTGTTCCCCGCCAGATAACTGGTTAGGAAATACGCGAGCCTTATGTTTTAAACCCACCATCTCTAATACATCATTGACGCGTTTTTTGACCTCTCTAGGTCTACGTCCAATCACTTGCATAGCATAAGCAACATTTTCATAAACTGTTTTTCTTTCTAACAATTTATAGTCTTGAAACACTACGCCAATTTCACGTCGCAAATAAGGGACTTCTCGATTTTTAATTTTCATCAAATCATAATCTGCAACCTGCAAATCGCCGCCAGTCGGTTTTTCTTCCCGATACATCAATTTAACAAATGTTGATTTTCCAGCGCCAGAAGGACCCACAACATAGACAAACTCCCCTTGGTCGATCGAAATCGAAAGCCCACGGATAGCTGCTGTGCCATTCGAGTATTTTTTGGTTACATCCTTCATTTCAATCATGGCTATCTCTCCTAAACATTTTTAGTCACACCGCTTCATTATAGCATGTAATTATTTCATTGGTTTTTCTTGAAGTTACATTTTCTTTGCAATTTAATAACTTTTCTCAATCTTTGTTGTTTAATTTCATTTTCAAATAGGCATCGATAAATTCGTCCAGTTGACCATCCATAACGGCTTCGGTGTTCCCTGTTTCATGATCTGTACGATGATCTTTGACCATTTGATAAGGGTGAAAAACATAGGAACGAATTTGCGAGCCCCAACCAATTTCAAGCTGTTCTCCTCGTAATGCAGCTTGCTCTTGTTCTTGCTTTTCGCGTTCTTGTTGGTACAACTTTGCACGCAGCATATTCATCGCCTGTTCTCGGTTTTTTATCTGAGAACGTTGCGCTTGGCTGGCCGCCACTGTTCCTGTCGGCAAGTGGGTAATGCGAACGGCCGATTCTGTTTTATTGATATGTTGTCCACCAGCTCCACTAGCACGGTAAGTATCTATTTTGAGTTCATCCGGATTGATTTCAATATCGATAGATTCATCCATTTCTGGCATTACTTCAATCGAGCAGAATGATGTATGACGTCTTTTAGCTGAATCAAAAGGAGAAATACGGACCAGGCGATGTACACCTTTTTCTGATTTTAAAAGCCCGTAAGCATTATGGCCTTTAATCAAAAGTGTCACACTTTTAATACCGGCTTCTTCACCTGCTTGATAATCAATCGTTTCTATTTGAAAATGATGATTTTCAGCCCAGCGAGTATACATCCGTAACAGCATACTCCCCCAATCTTGCGACTCAGTGCCCCCTGCACCTGGATGAAGTTCAACAATGGCATTATTACGATCATATGGTTCATCTAAAAGTAGTGCCAGTTCATAGTCTGCCATTTCTTTTTGTAGTTTAGCCATTTTGTCATCTAGTTCAGCGGCCAAGTCGCTATCTGCTTCTTCTTGCAACATTTCAAGCAAGACTTCAGCATCTTCGACTCCTTTAGCCAAGTGATTAAAATTATCATAGGTTTCTTTTTTTCGATTATTTTCATTAATAACTTTTTGCGCTTTTTCCTGATCGTCCCAAAAGGAAGGGTCCGCCATTTGATTTTCTGCTTGTGCGATATCCTCTTCTAACTGTTCAAGGTCAAAGAGACCCCCTAAAACTAGCGATTTGTTCTTTCATCTCATCAATTTGTTTACGGATTTCTGTAAGTTCCATGAATGTACCTTCTTTCTTCAAACGTGGCTATCATACCATTTTTTGCCGCATTGCGCAAAATAAGACTGGGCAATATTGTCCAGCCTTATTTGCTTTTATTTTTTGCCATGGCAATTTTTGTATTTTTTCCCACTACCACAAGGACAAGGATCATTACGTCCTACTTTTTTCACATTTACAGGACGTTTTTTAGCGCTATTCGTATTTTCTGTATTTGTTTGTTCTGCTTCGCCTTGGGCAACTTGTTCACGTTGTACATTTTGACGAATTTCAGCCTTCATAAACAAACGCGTAACATCGTATTCTATAGCACCGATCATGTTTTCATACATGGTAAAGCCTTCGCTTTGATATTCAACCAAAGGATTATTTTGCCCATAGGCACGTAAACCAATGGATTGACGCAATTGATCCATCGCATCGATATGATCCGTCCATTTAGTATCAACAACACGTAAAATCACGACTTTTTCAAATTCTAGCAGTTGTTCCGGGCTGTTTAACTGTTCTGTTTTTTCATCAAATTTTTCTTGAGCGAGTTGATATAAGTAATCTGTTACTTCTTGAGCTGTCTTACCTTTTAAATCTTCTACGGTGATTGCATCTTCATTTACCAGAACACTTCCGGCAAAATCAACAATACCTTCATAGTTCAATTGATTTTCTTCAAATTGAGTATGACCAGCAACCGCTCGTTCAATCGTACGTTTTACCATATGCATCAAGGTTTTTGATAATGATTGATCTTCTAAGATCACCTGTTGCCGTTGTCCATAGATAACTTCACGTTGTTCACGCATCACATCGTCGTATTGTAAAACATTTTTACGCGCATCGTAGTTATTTCCTTCAACTCGTTTTTGCGCTGATTCAACTTGTCTTGATAACATTCTGCTTTGAATAACAGCATCCTCGTCATCAACTTTCATCCGATCTAAGAACACTTTAATTCGTTCTGAACCAAAACGCTTCATCAGATCGTCTTCTAATGATAAGTAGAATTGAGAAATCCCTGGATCCCCTTGACGTCCTGAACGACCACGCAATTGGTTATCGATTCGGCGTGATTCATGTCGCTCCGTACCAATAACAGCCAGGCCACCTACTTCTGCAACGCCGGGTCCTAGTTTAATGTCTGTTCCACGACCAGCCATGTTCGTTGCAATAGTTACAGCACCCTTTTGTCCAGCATTTAAAATAATTTCTGCCTCTTTAAAGTGGTTTTTAGCGTTTAAAACTTCGTGGGGCACATTTTCCTTATCCAACATATTAGAAAGCAACTCTGAAGTTT
The DNA here is from genome assembly GCF_030161475.1 of Tetragenococcus halophilus subsp. flandriensis. GTDB lineage: Bacteria > Bacillota > Bacilli > Lactobacillales > Enterococcaceae > Tetragenococcus > Tetragenococcus halophilus_C. The sequence goes on from NZ_BSUG01000036.1 coordinate 29,362, forward strand.
CAACAGCTACAGTCCCGACTAGTACAGGTTGTCCTTTACGGTAACGCTCTTTGATATCTTGTGTTACAGCTTTGAATTTACTATTTAAAGTCGGATATAATAAATCTGATCGATCCTCGCGAATGACCGCTTCATTTGTTGGAATTTGGATAACTTCCATATTATAAATTTCGCGGAATTCTTCTTCTTCAGTTTTAGCTGTACCGGTCATCCCCGCGAGCTTATTATACATACGGAAAAAGTTTTGGAAAGTGATTGAAGCCATGGTTTTAGTTTCATCTTCAATATCTACGCCTTCTTTAGCTTCAATCGCTTGATGCAAGCCATCAGAATATCGACGCCCTTCCATTATACGTCCAGTAAACTGGTCTACAATCATTACCTTTCCATCTTGTACAACATAATCATTATCACGAATCATGATATAATTTGCACGTAGCGCTTGATCTAAGTAGTGGGTTAAAGCAGCATTTTCGATATCATAAAGATTATTTAAGCCAAAATTTTCTTCTGCTTTTTCTATACCCTCTTCTGTAAGACTGATTGTTTTTGATTGTACATCAATTTTATAATCATCTTCTTCTTTCAAACGTTTAACAAAATTATCAGTACGTAAGTAAAGAGCGGTTGATTTTTCTGCCTGTCCAGAAATGATCAACGGCGTTCTTGCTTCATCGATTAAAATCGAATCAACCTCATCCACGATTGCATAGTTAAGTGGGCGCTGAACCATTTGCTTAGGATAAACCACCATGTTATCTCTTAAGTAGTCAAAACCTATTTCACTGTTTGTACTATAGGTAATATCGCTATAATAAGCAGCTCGTTTTTCTTCTGTGGTTTTAGAGTTCACATTTAAACCTACTGTAAGCCCTAAAAAGTTATATAACTCACCCATTTCAGTAGAGTCACGAGAAGCCAGGTAATCATTGACAGTTACCACATGAACGCCCTTTTGCGATAAAGCGTTCAGATAAACAGGCATAGTTGCTGTCAGTGTTTTCCCTTCCCCAGTACGCATTTCAGAAATATTTCCTTCGTGCAAAACAATTGCACCCATCAACTGTACTCTGAAAGGATATAAACCTAGTACACGCTTAGCTGCTTCACGTACAACAGCAAAAGCTTCTGTCAACAAATCATCTAATGTTTCACCATTATTGTAACGTTGCTTAAATTCATCTGTTTTTTGTCGTATTTCTTCATCGGACAAAGTACTCATTTCGTCCGCTAACGCTTCGATTTTGTTAGCCATACGGCCGAGGCGTTTGATTTCTTTTTTATCATTTTCAATCAATGTTTTAAAAAAGTTGGCCATTCTTATTAAAATCTCCTTTATTAAAAACAATTTAAAAACAGCGAAAACTGTTTTTAAATGACTAATTTACTTATCATTTACTAGAAAGTCTTCACTATATTTTAGCATTTGTTTTATTCGATTGCTACCGTTTTGTGAAAGCTTAACAACGATTTTCATATACTTTAATAATCTAACATGAAAAAGCTCATAGAACAATTCTATGAGCTTTATATTAGTAAAAATTTCAAAAAGTAAGCAAAGACTCCAGTTAACTGAAGTCTTTGCTTGTTTAAATATTAGTCTGTTTCAATTAAACCGTATTTCCCATCTTTACGACGATAAACGATACTTGTTCCCGTCGTATCAGCATCTTCAAAAATGAAAAAGTTATGTCCTAACATATTCATTTGTAAAACAGCTTCTTCACTATCCATTGGTTTTAATGAAAGACGTTTTGTACGAACGATGTCAAGGTCGGAACCATTATTTTCTTCTGGCTCTTCATCTTCAAAAAAGACTTCTTGATTAGCTTCAGGTTTGGATGCTTCTCGTTTTTTCCGATTAATTTTTGTTTTAAATTTACGGACTTGGCGTTCCAATTTATCAACAACTAAGTCGATACTTCCGTATAAATCAGGCGAAGTTTCTTCAGCGCGCAAGACGAGATAAGGTAGTGGGATCGTTACTTCCGCTTTAGCTGTTTTCTCCGTGTAAACTTTTAAATTTACATGAGCTGTTGCTTCAGGCACGTCATTAAAATAACGTTCTAATTTACCAACTTTTTTCTCCACATAATCGCGAATTGCCTGAGTAACTTCTATATTTTCTCCTCGAACATTGTAACTGAACATAACAATTGCCCCTTTCATCTGCCAATTAAAGAAGATAAAAAAGTTCTTTTTCCTCTTCTTATATTCATTATATCGAACTTTGGTATAAATGCAAAAGAAATCGTTAACAATTTTAACTTCTTTTTAACGAGCAAGGGAAAAAGTATGAAGTGCTTTGGGTTGATAAGTTTGTAATATTTCAGCAGCGTGAAAAAGCGTCCTGCCGGTCGTATAAACATCATCTACCAATAATACTTTTTTATTTTTTATCTTGGCTGTATTTTCTGTTGCACTAAATACCTGAGGCGCCGCTAAGCGCTCTTGCCGACTTTTTTCAGATTGTGGTGCATTATTTATTTTTTTTACTAATAACTTTTGCGTTTTAATACCGGCTGCTTGCAAAAAAGCTTCTACCTGGTTAAACCCTCTCTGAGAAAATCGTGTTTCAGACAAAGGGACACTACACACGATCCAATCTTTTTTATGAGAAAAGTAGTTTTGAATTTCTACTACAAATGTTTTTCTCAAACGAAAATCTCCTAAAAATTTGTATTGGTAAATCCACTCTTTAAACCCTTCATCATAAGAAAATAAAGCTTGGTGGCAAAAATCATAGTAAGGATAGTTTTGTTGCCATTGTTGGCACTCATCACACATACTTGTATGTCCTGGCTTAGAACAAGTAGGACAAGCAGGACTTGTGATCTGCTCAAATTTTTCTTGGCAAAGATAACAACGCTGACTTTTTATAGAAAAAGGAAAAAGAAGTTCTTTAACCGTCAGGTTACGAATAATTTCCTGCTGGCAATAACTACATCTCATGAGACGATCCACTCCTTAGCCAAACGATTCATTTTCTTGATCTCCTCACAAGCATCTCGGATAGCTTGTGTTTGCTCATTATAAAAAAAGACCACCTGGCCCTGTTGATAGCTTCCCTTACGATCAACACGACCTGCAATTTGCACCAAAGCTGATTTACTATAAATTTTATGATTTGCTCCCATGACTATGACAGAAATATGTTCAAAAGTCACACCGCGCTCAAGAATCGTAGTACAAAATAAAACACGATAGATACCATCGCGCATATTTTGAACTTTTTCTTCTCTTTGTTTGTCTAAAGAAGAAACACAGTCCATTTTTATTGAATGAAAAAAGAGACTTACCTTTTTGTATAAATTCTGCATATAACTAATACTAGGACAAAAAACTAATACATCATTATCTTCTAATAATCTTTTTAAATAAGCTACAAATTTCTTTAACTTCCAGTTTGAGTGATAACAATACTGCCAACTTTCATACCAGATTAACTGAGGAACAATTAAGGGCCGTTCGTGGAAGCGAATAGGTAATTTTTCAATACAAAAGGTCTTTTGTAACGAACTTAATAGATGATTAGGTGGTGTCGCACTTAAATAAATATATTTACCGTCATTTTTTAAAGCATTCTTCTGAGCAAATTTCAACGTTTTATCTCCTTCATAAGGAAAAGCATCCACTTCATCAATAATCAATAAATCAAATGCCTGATAAAAATGCAGCAACTGATGGGTGGTACAGATGGTCAAGGCATTATAACGGTAATTTTCCGCAGAATCGCCATATAAAAGCAAAGTATCTTCCTTTGGGAAAACTTCACTAATCCGTGGGTAAAGCTCTCGGCAAACATCAATTCTAGGAGAAGAAATCGCTAAGCGTCCGCCATTTTGTAAACAATCACGCACAACTGAAAAAATCATTTCTGTCTTACCCGAGCCTGTAACGGCCCATATCAGTGTGTTTTTACCCTTTTGATAATTCTTTAAAACATTGTCTGATACCTTTTGTTGTGCTGGCGTTAACTTTCCTTGCCAAGTAAAAAGAACCTCGCGCGGCGTCTTCTTTGACTCAATTTGCGTTACTAGATAAGACTGAGTACTTAGACGACCAAATTGAATACAATAAGGACAATAGTATTCTTTATTGAACAGTTGATTTTCATTTTTAGAAAAATAACTCCCGCAACGTTGGCAACTCACCTTATTTGTGACCAACAAGGCTTTACGACACTGAAAAGAGTCATCAAGTTGAGAAAGTTCGGCCTTTAACATTCCTTTTTGTCGACCATATAATTCTTCCATATTTATCACCTCAATGACAAATACGCAAAAAAAGCAGAAGTCATTTTTGACTTCTGCTTTTTTTAATATCTTTTAATCGTCGAGTAAATTAAGTGCTTGTTTCAAAACATTTTCACCGTTCATCATTCCATAATCTGACATGTCGATTACATCTACCGGAATTTGTTTAGATGCTAGTTTCTTTTCAAAGTCGGCTTTCATAAAGCGAACTTGTGGACCTAATAATAAAACATTTACATCTTTATTTTCTAATTGTGTATCTGCTTCTGATGAAGATACTGCAAAGATATCTGAGTCAATTTCTTTTTCTTCAGCAGCTTTTTGCATTTTAGTTACCAACAAACTTGTACTCATCCCAGCAGAACATACGAGCATAATTGTTTTTTTTTGCCATGATAAATCTCCCCTCCACTTTTAAAAATAAAAACAACAAAGTATATCTTTAATTATAAAGTTTTTCCGATCATTGTCAACGTTTCCTTAATCCATCGGTCTAATCCAACTTGATTTGAGCAAGGGCCGAAAAACGACAAACTCTTTTTCCAAGTTTACATGAACAACTTCGTAATTGGCATTTAACCAAGCATAAGCGCCATTTTCAGGATGCAAATAGTCATTTGTCCACCAGTCAACGGAGGTGCGAGCAGACTTTGGCAGTCCACGAGCAGGAAATAATAACTCATCAAATTGAGTAAACGTTAATGTGACTTGTGTGCCACCATTATTTTTAAGATATGTAGTGATCACATCATACTTTTTTCTTCTTCCCGCCATACCACAACTCCTCCTTATTTCCATTATCACGCCTACAAGGACAAAATGCAACTTTTAAGCGAAATACTGCCATCTAACTTCTAACTATATTATACTAATAAATGAAGATGAAAAACAGAGGTGAAATGAATGCTTGAAAGCTATCGCACAATTCAAAAAGATGGACAAGCGGAATTAGAAATTAAAAAATCACGTTTTATCTGTTCATTGAAAAGAGTATACACCGAAGATGAAGCTAAAGAGTTTATACAAGGATTAAAAAAGAAACATTGGAAAGCCAATCACAATTGTAGTGCCTTTCTTATCGGCGAAGAAAATGAGATACAACGTTCCAGCGATGATGGGGAACCTTCTGGTACAGCAGGTAATCCCATGTTAGAAGTATTAAAAAAACAGGAGCTGATTAATGTTTGCGCAGTCGTTACTCGCTATTTTGGTGGTACAAAATTAGGAGCAGGAGGCTTAATACGTGCTTACTCTCATTCTGTTAGCCATGCCCTAGAAGAAACAAAGATCGTCCAAGGTATTTTGCAACAAGAAATTTATGTCACAATTGATTACCCTTTTTTAGGTAAATTACAAAACTTTTTGGAACAACAGGAGTATATGGTTGCCAACACAGAATTTTTAGAAAAAGTTACTTTATGTGTACTTGTCGAAAATTTGGATACTTTTATTGAAGCAGTTACGGATTTGTTAAACGATCAAGCTAGCTTTGAAAAAGGTGAGAAACGTTATCATGAACATTTGATACAAAATTAAGCACGTCCAAGTCCTTTTATACGGGGCTTGGCAGTGCTTAGCTTTATTTTTCTAAGAAAAATTCAAAACGATTGCCTACATACTGACTGCGTACATATTCAAATGGTGTGCCATCTTCAAAATAAGATACTTGTCGCATTAGTAAAATCGCATCGCCCTTTTTAACTTGCAGGTATTCAGCTTTCTTTTCTGATGCAACAACAGCGGAAATGGTCTGATTCGCTCCACCAATTTTGTGTTGTCCTTTTTCTTCTAAGGTACGATATAAAGAAGCAGAAATCTCTTCTTTACTAAAATCACGGATAATTTTTTCCGGGATACTTGCAACTTCAAAACATATAGGAATACCATCTGCCAGACGAACTCTTTCCATTCGTAAAATGGCTTCATGCTCAGTTAAGCTTAAACGCTCCATTTCACTAGAGCTTGGTTGAGTGAAAAAATAAGAAATAGCTTTACTCGAAGGCTTACGCCCTTGAGAAAGCATAATTTCAGTAAAACTGGTAGTACCACTCATTTTTTCCTGTACTTTTTGCCGAGCTACATAAGTACCTGAACCAATTTTTCTTTCTAATATCCCTTCATCAGACAAAGTTTGAACGGCTTGTCTTAATGTCATCCGACTGACACCGAAGGCTTCAGACAATTCTCTTTCAGAAGGAAGTCGATCACCGATTTTCCAATATTCTGCTTCAATTTTATCTTTGATTTTATCATGAATTTGGAGATACACAGGTAAGGTTTCGGGCAAAAAAGCCACCTCCTTCTAAAACGTTTTTTAATCGGAAAATGAACGTCAAACACGCTGACTTAAGTTTAAAGATAATCATATTCATAAACTAACGGATTTTGGCTTGCCATTTAATACGTTGGCGCGTTGGACGTTTTTCTTTAACTGCCAGCCCTTTTTTTCCAACATTTACTTCCATATCTTTTTTAGACACTTCATAAATAGTCTCCGCTGCTTCAGTAAGTTTTCCTTTTAGATTCTTTCCAAGCTTCATCTTAACACTTCCCTTATTGATTTATTTGTTCTTTTTTTATTTTTAACTGAATGTAAGCTTTCTCTTAGATTATCGCAAAAATTAAATGAAATCAACAAAAAAAGCATCAGAAAAATCTGATGCCTACAAAAACTGGGATAGCTGGATTCGAACCAGCGCATGATGGAGTCAAAGTCCATTGCCTTACCGCTTGGCTATATCCCAATGGTGGAGGAGAAAGGATTCGAACCTTTGAACCCGAAGGAACGGATTTACAGTCCGCCGCGTTTAGCCACTTCGCTACTCCTCCAAAAAGCCCGGTAAAAAACCTGACTTAGATATAATACAAGATATTTTATATTTTTGCAATAATTTTTGGTAATAAATTTTAATTTTCATGTAAATTCCAACGACGAATAATTGTTTCAATCGCTAGATCCAAACTTTTACTAGTTCCTAAATCTTCATCATCTGCAAAACTTTGAAATTCTTTTGGTCCAAAATTAAGCACTTCGCCGATCTGTTTTTTACCAATATATAATTCAGTTACTGGATAAGTCTGCCCTTTGATATTTCTGCTAGTCTCTTCACTGCGAACTTCGATCTCTTTATTTTTCTTCAAACTTCTCACCTCGAAATTCATTTTAGCATATTTTTTATCTAAGGCTAGAATAAAATACAAAAATCAAGATAAAAACTAGCTTATATTTACATTGATGTCTTGCATAAAATACTGAAAGCCATATATTCATCTTTACTTACACATTGAACACAATATTTTTTGATTTTCATAAAAACCTCAGATGCAAGCACACCTGAGGGCTAAATTATTTTACTTTAATGAGTTTTATAGCTATATATTGGCTTTTCTTGATCCACAGTGTTTTTCTTTAAAGAAAACTCTTTAGGTACAAAATCAATACCACCTTTGGCAAATGGATTACAACGCAAAATTCGTGCAATCCCCATCAGCAAACCTTTAAAGGTCCCGTGAACTTTTAAAGCTTCCAGCATATAGCTTGAACAGCTAGGATAATAACGGCAACTCGGAGGAAACAAAGGAGAAATAAACCGTTGGTATCCTCTTATTAAAATGGAAAAAACTTTTTGCATAAAATCTGGACTCCTTTTTGAGAAACAAAACAAAATAGCCGAACTATATTTGATAAGACTTCTTAGTTGCATGTTTACGACAAAAACATCCAGCCAGGAAACGCTCATCATAGTTCGGTTATTTTATTATCAAAAAGACTACATCGTCTCTTAAAATTGCACAAACTCAAAAATATGTTGCCATAGTGCTCGGCTGAAAACATGTAAAGGCGAACCATCGCCAATTCCACCATAACCAATCATTAAACCAACAAAAAACAAGACCACGGCTAATGCAATAACTGATAAAACTTTAATTAATGAAATTAATACATCACGACTTAAGTACATCATGACCTCCTAATTTTATACCTGGACTTCTTCTTTTACTGGATTATCATTCACTCGTTCAACATTGGCGCCTAATTTTTGTAACTTTTCATGGAACTGATAGTAACCACGATCAAGATATTTTAAATTACGTACACGAGTGATACCTTCAGCTTTTAGCCCGGCTAGGACTAATGCAGCTGCAGCTCTTAAATCGGTCGCATACACCAAAGCGCCTTGAAGTGAATCGTTTCCTTGCATAATGGCTACATTACCATCAATTTTCATATGAGCATTCATTTTTCGCATTTCTTCTAAATGTTGAAAACGATTTTCAAAAACTGTTTCTGTCGTAACACTGCTTCCGTTTGCCAATAATTGTAACACGCTTGTTTGTGCTTGCATGTCTGTTGGAAAGCCTGGATGTGGAAGTGTCTTAACATCAGTAGGTTGTAATTGTGAAGGACCTTGTATTCTGATTCCATCTTCAGCTTCTGTCACTTCTGCGCCCATCTCTTTTATTTTAGATAGTAGTGGACGATTATGTTCTGCAATCGCATCTTTAATAAAGACATCATTGTCAGGCATTGCGCCAGCTACCATAAACGTGCCTGCTTCAATACGGTCTTGTACGATTGCATGATGTACAGCATGCAATTGTTCAACACCTTCAATACGCATCGTTTCAGTACCAGCGCCATGGATTCTAGCACCCATTTTATTAAGTACATTTGCTAGATCAACAATTTCAGGTTCTCTTGCTACGTTATCGATTGTAGTTGTCCCTTTAGCTTTAACAGCTGCCATCATAATATTTTGTGTTGCGCCAACACTAGGAAAATCAAGATAAATACTATTACCTTCAAGTTGATCAGCAACTGCTTCAATATAACCGTTTTTTTGATGAATCGTAGCGCCAAGGGCCTGAAATCCCTTTAAGTGAAGGTCTATAGGTCGCTTTCCAATAGCACAACCACCCGGCATCGCTACTTTTGCATGTCCATTACGTGCTAATAACGGACCTAAAACAACGATTGAAGCGCGCATTTTACTAACATATTCATAAGGTGCTTCAATTTCTAAAGGATATGAAGCATCAACGGTTATTTCTTTTTTATCTAAATTAAAATCAACTTTTGCATTCAAATGATGAATAACTTCTTTCATAGTAAATACATCTGAAAGAATCGGAACACTGCTAAGTCTTGTCGTTCCTTCTTCTGCTAATAAGCTAGCAGCCAAGATTGGCAAAACTGCATTTTTTGCTCCTTCAATTTCTACGGTTCCTTTTAATGGATTATCACCATAAACGATAATCTCTTCCATGCTGTCCCCTCCAAATAAAACGCGTTACTTTTTTGACAAAATTCTTTTAAAGTATACCACATTCGTTTTTTATAATATAGTGAATTGCTTATTAAAGAAATGTTAAGAATATATTTTTGCTTAATGTAATAATTTCCAAGAAAAAACTACTTGCTATATAACCGATCACAATAGAAAAAAGGACAATGATCATCCTTATTTGTGTGGTATGAAGAGATTTAAAAAAAGCTTCGATGCGTAAAGCGCCCAAAGACCAAAAAGCTAAATAAATAAAGGCAAAATGGCTAATTAAACGTATAATAGCATCAACTCCAAATGTTTGCATAAAAATAACCTCGCTTATTAAATCTCATAACAATTATTACAATTATGTTAACATAAAAATTATAAAATAAAAAATAAACGCCTTGAACCATTAAACAATTTACAGTCACTGTACTTAAAGATGGAGAGTAAAAAGCAAATTCATTAGCTATCTTTGAAAAGATGGAGAGTGTTTTGCTTGATATGCTCACCATAAATAGGACAATAAAAAATGGAAATCCTATTTTATGGAGGGATGAAGGATGCGAGGTACAGAACCGGATTATGAAAAAAGAGTGGCTATCGTGGAAAAATATCTTCGTGAT
>NZ_BSUG01000037.1 GCF_030161475.1 Tetragenococcus halophilus subsp. flandriensis
GGTTAGAGTGCGTCATGTGAATTCATCCTGTCTATTGAGAGTTAGTGGTAACTTCAATATAACATGAAATTCACATGGCGTTTTTTATATGTTAGCCAGGTGGCTAACTTCATTATAAAATCCAGCTATATTTAATGTAGAAAACTTTCTGTTAAGTGTTAAGTAACAAAATGATGCAGCTTTTTGTCTTGAAGTTTGAAAGAAGAATTTTTGCTAAAACTTTTATACTAAGAAAGGGGCGTTTTGCTGTGTTATTTCGAGACCGGATGGATGCAGGTGAGCAACTGGCAGAGGCTATTGGTTTATTGGATGTTAAAAATGTCGTCATTTTAAGTTTACCTAGAGGTGGCATTCCTCTTGGAAAAATCATAGCTAAAAAACAAGGTGCGCCATTGGATATTATCTTAGCAAAGAAAATTGGTCATCCAACCAATCCTGAATATGCAATTGGTGCTATTGCAGAAGGTGGGACACCTATTTTAGGAGATGGTTATGTTGAGAAACTCCATGCACAATGGGTACAAAAAGAAATTCCTTTCATTCGAGTAGAAATGGCACGTAAACGAACGCTTTATAGAGAAAGTTTAAAAGATAGCACGCTAAAAGATAAAAATGTCGTTATTGTTGATGACGGTATTGCAACGGGCTTAACGATGTTTGCGGCAATAAAAGCTGTAAAAGAGGCGGGACCCAAAAGTGTAAGCGTTGCTGTTCCAGTAATCCCTAAAACAATATACGAACAGTTAAAACAAACAGTGGATAAAGTTTACGCTGTAAAAGCCCCTGATGATTTCTTAGGCGGGGTTGGCGCTTATTATGCAAGTTTTCCGCAATTAAAAGATGAGCAAGTTAAAGAAATATTAAAAAGCTAAGGATTGGTATCAAGGGAGAAAAATGGAAATCTATTTAAAAAGTATAGAAAAAGAGGCAGTTTTAGTTACTGAAATTATGACGGATGCGTTTAATTATGATGCTGAAATATATTTTGGTAAAGGAGCTGAATTCGGACCGCCTGGCTATTCGGACGGAACGCTAGCGCGTAAAGTTCTGCAAAACGTTCATGTGAATAATTATTTTATTTATTTATCCAATAAACAACTCGTAGGTTTCCTTAGTATTGATATAAAAAATGGTCAATTAGACTATTTTTGTATTCGATCAAATTTTATCAACCAAGGGATTGGCACAGCAACTTGGTCTGAAATTGAAAGAATATTTCCTGAGAAAAAATGGCAGGTTGAAACGCCTGCCTATTCTTTAAGGAACCATCGTTTTTATGAAAAATTAGGATTTAAAAAAATCGGAGAAAAACCCTATGACTCAGAAACTGCAGCTTTCTTATTCGAAAAATAGTTTGTTTAATTATTTAGGTGCTTTTTCTTATTATCTAAACACTTAAAGTTCTAGGTATTAAATTTCTGCCTTTTAAAAAGCTTCTTCAGATTGTTGCATAGCAATATCAAGTAGCTTTTGATTAAATTCCTTTTGCAGCGGGTTTATAGCTGCATTTTTATTTATGATTAGGTTAATATAAAATTTTGGCGCATTTTCTAAAGGTAAGCTAATAATATCTGTACGATTTTTGACTAGTAAATCAACCATAATTCCTACAGAAATGCCAGAAGCAATGAATGACCCCGCTGTCTGTATTTCTTTTGTATAAGAGATTTGTTTGGAATTAATCTGATTGTTTTTTGCCCAATGATCGAATATTGCATAATGTGTATATTCTTCATCTAAACTAATAAAAGAATAGTCTGAAAGCATTTCAGCTGTAACCAAAGATTCTTTAGCTAAGGGGTGGTTTGGCGCTACACATACTTGTAAAGGGCGTTCGTCTATTAAGTACTGCTCTAGCCAAGTTTCTTCAACGTTTGGAGAATCACTGCCACTAATTGCAATTGATAACTTATTCTCGTGTAACAAGTCCATCATGATTTTTGAACTTTCTTCTTCAACCAATTGTAAATTTGCAATAAATTGATTCATAGAGGGAAGCAAGTCTGATAAATAAGCACCACCGATGGTTGGTAAAAAACCTAATTGAACCGTATTTGTTTCAATATTAGCCATCTCTTTTTTGGTTGCTGTTAATAAATCAATAACTTTGCCTGAATTTTTATATAAGATTTCTCCGGCAGCTTCTAAATGAAAACTTCTTTTTGAGCGATCACGTGTAATTAATTTTGTATTAAACTCATTTTCTAATCTTTTCAAAGAAAGAGAGATTGAGGGCTGGGAGACATAAAAAGCTTCGGCTGTTTTAGTAAAACTAGAACTTTCTACTAGATGTTTAAAGTAAACCAAGTCTTGTATTTTCATCGTTTTTAACCTTCTTATAAATTTTATTTATAATAGCATAACAAAACTATATTTCACAAAGAAGTTGTTCGATGATATATTGAATCTAAGCTTAAAAAAAGCGATTACAAAGCTGATTTAAAAACATCTTTAGCTATTTGCTTTCAGAAAAACGAAAAGTTTGTTCATTTTTTAATTGTTTTGGTAAAAATAAGAAAGGAGAATTTTGTGGAGTATATCAAACAGATTTTTTTGATCTTTTTGTTTGCGCTTGCAGGAGAAGCTTTATCCTTACTTATTCCCATTGCTATTCCTGGAAGTGTCATTGGCATGGTACTATTATTTTTTTCCTTACACTTTGGTTGGTTAGAGATGGAAAAAGTTGCTGATGTAGGAAATTTTTTAACTAATAATATGGCGATCTTTTTTGTTCCAGCCGGCGTAGGTTTAATGTCTCATTTAGATATTTTAGCTTCAATTTGGGGGCGGCTTTTAATCATTATCTTTATTTCTTTAATTACTGTTTTAACTTTAGTGGGTATTATAGTGCAAAAAATAAAAAATAAGGCTGAAAAAAGTGCTTCTGTAAAGGAGGTAGAAGAAAATGCTTGAGGAATTTGTTAATGATCCTTTTTTTGGGATTTTTTTAACTCTTTTTTTCTATCTCATGGGTTTAAAATTGCATAAAAAATGGCAACTTGCTATTTTTACACCATTGATTTTTGCGATTGTTTGTGTAATCATTTTCTTATTGGTCTTTAGTATTCCTTTGACAGCCTATGATAATGGTGGGCAATTTATAAGTATATGGATCACGCCTGCTACTGTTTGTCTAGCAATAAAATTAGAAAATAATTTTCAATATTTAAAGGATAATTATATTCCCATACTTACAGGACTTATCTCTGGGGTATTGATACATACTGCTTTGATTTTAGCTCTTTGCTTACTTGTATCATTTAATGGTGATTTGTTTGCAACACTTTATCCAAAATCAATTACTACAGCAATTGCCGTAGGTGTCTCAGAATCTCTAGGTGGCATTGAATCATTGACGGTTGCCGTGGTTGTTTTCACTGGTATTTTAGGAGCTGCGATTGCTCCGGGCCTGTTTAAACTGATGAAAATTAACGATCCAGTAGCTCAGGGGATTGCGCTTGGTTCAGGAGCGCATGCTATGGGTACAACAAAAGCAATTGAAATGGGAGAAGTGCAAGGCGCAATGTCAAGTTTATCTATTGTTGTAACCGGTATTACTGTGGTATTGATTTCCCCAGTTGCCGAGATTTTACTAAATGTGTTTTTTTAAATTAAATTATTTGTAGAAGGAGAAATTATAAATGACAAAAAAAGATATTACAGAAGAAAATAAAGAAGACGTAAATAACGGCGGTTATGATGCGCCAAGTAATGTAAATGAAGTCGAAGTGATCAATACTTATGAACTAGAAGAAAAGGCGAAAGAAGTGGTTCCTAAAGGCGGCTTTGATTATATGTCAGGAGCATCTGGGGATGAATTTACTTTACAACAAAACACGAAAGTATGGGATAAAAAAGGCATACTACCTCGTGTGTTAGCAGACGTTGAATTCCAGGAAACGAGTACATCGATCTTCGGTCAAGAATTAAAAGTTCCCTTTGTTATGTCGCCGATTGCCGCTCATGGGCTAGCACATCAAACGAAAGAAGCTGGAACAGCAAGAGGGATCGCAGAGTTTGGCGGCTCCATTATGTCCATTAGCGCTTATTCTGGCGCTAGTTTTTCTGAAATAGAAGAAGGTTTAAAAGATAATAAGCGTTGGTTTCAAATTTATATGTCAAAAGATGATGAAATGAATAAAAACATTATTGATGAAGCTAAAGCTGATGGCGCGAGTGCTATTATTTTGACAGCAGACGCAACTTTAGGTGGGAACCGTGACAGAGATGACCGTAACAAGTTTGTGTACCCATTTGGCATGCCCATTGTTTCTCGTTATTTAAAAGGTGATGCAAAAAATATGTCGCTAAATAATATCTATGCGCAATCTAAGCAAAAAATTAGTACAGATGATGTTCACTTCTTAAAAGAGCCTGAATGATTTATAAAAATTTGTGGATAACGCATTCGACTGTTCAACGAGGTGACTTTTATGTTATTTTCCCTTTTTATCGCCGCTTTTGAATAAAGAATAGAAAGGGATGATCGAACGACGC
>NZ_BSUG01000038.1 GCF_030161475.1 Tetragenococcus halophilus subsp. flandriensis
AACAAAAAAGGAGAAATGAAACATGTCTAAAGCAACCATTAAACTAGAAACCCTATCTTGTCCTTCCTGCTTACAAAAAATTGAAAGTGCCGTAAAAGGACTGGATGGAATCGACAAAAACAGTGTGAAAGTCTTGTTCAACTCGAGTAAGGTAAAAGCCAACTTTGAGGAAGATAAAATAGCAATTGAAGAGATCGAAAAAGCGATTGAAGACTTAGGTTATCCAGTGATCAAATCAAAAGTAAAAGCTGCATGAGTCACGTTTGAAAATGAAAACTACTTCCAACAGTCTGTTTATTAAAATTGGTAACAAATAATTAAAAATATTAGGAAAAATATTAGGAGGAATAGATGTATGGCACAAGACAAAACGCCACAAGAAAGACTGCAAGAAGAGCAAGAGCATAAAGAACACGTACACTATACAAAAATCAACGCAGCAGCCATTGCGGATCATATTTTAGGAAATATTCACACACTGCACGTAAAACTGCACCAGTATCATTGGTATGTGAAAGGTCCTCATTTCTTTAGCTTACATGAGCAACTGGAAGAACTGTATAACGCAAACGAAGAGTGGTTTGACGAGATCTCTGAACGGTTATTAGCTTCAGGATATAAACCAGCTTCTACAACTGCCGAGTTTGAAGAGTATACTATGCTTTCAGAAGACCCTGCTGACAAATATTTGAAAGCAGAAGAAATGGTTGAAAATGTCGTGGAAGATTTCAGAAGCACCCGTGAATTTACAGTCCGCGCCATACGTTTGGCTCAAGAAGAAGGCAATGATGCGTTAGAAGATACATTGATTGCTTTCAAAGATCATTTAGATGAAAGTATCTGGATGTTGCAAGCCTTCTTAGGCAAAGAAGCATTGGAAGATGACGACGCCTATGAAGATGAGGATGAAGACTAAAAAAGTAATTATTTCAGCACCAACTAAAGATGAAGAAACGAAAGTCGTTGTCTTTGGTGTCAACCAAGAAATTTTGAGTCCAAGTGACAAAATTATTTCCGCCGCTTCCTGTACGACAAATGGTTTAGCCTTAATGACAAAAATATTAGTGGACGAGTTTGGGATTCAACGAGGCCTGATGTCAGGATCGCGTGCCTATACAGCGACACAAAACATGCAAGATGCTCCCGGGGGACGTAAAAGTCGTGCAGGTACTCAAAATGTTATTCCTGTTACGACTGGCGCTGCCAACGCATTAGGAAAAGTCATTCCAGAGGTTAAAGGGATCATTACGGGTACCACCATACGGGTTCCTGTCATTACTGCGGGCTTTGTAGAACTGTTCTCGGTGTTGGATAGAGAGGTAACCGTTGATCAGATTAACGAAGTGATGAAGGCAGCCGCGAATGATTCATATGGGTACACTGAGGATGAAATTGTTTCCTCCGATGTCGTGGGGGTTACACATGGATCCGTTTTTGATGCAACGTTAACAGAAGTATTAGATGCAAATGGGGGACAATTGGTTAAAACAGTTGCTTGGTACGATAACGAATATGGTTTTGTTTCTAATTTGGTGCGTTTAACAGAATATGTTTCTCGATTAAATAAATAATTAAAAAATATGCATAAGGAGAAGATAAATCATGAGTAATACAACTGGGCAATGGTTAGGATGGATTGGAATTCTTGTAGGGATAATCGCTTTCTTTTGGCAACCAGTATGGATGGGCGTAGCTGCAGTCGTTCTAGGAATCATCGGGCTATTTTCCCCACAGAAAGGACTCAACTGGGCAGCGATTATTATTGGGGCAATTGCGTTAGTCCTGCCACTTTTATAATCAGAAAATGTAATAACAGTGATAATAGGCAAAGAATACCTGTTATGATGAAAATTTTTAATAAACTAATTAGTGAAGGATAACTATAAAGAATAAAGACGGCTTTATCGCGGCACTTGATCAAAGCGGTGGTAGTACACCAAAAGCTCTGAATGCTTATGGGGTCAGTGAAGACCAGTATTCAAATGCCGATAAAATAAAAACACATAAAGGAGATAGGAATTATGGAAAAAGCTATATTGCAATTAGAAACGTTGTCTTGTCCAAGTTGTATGCAAAAAATTGAAGGTGCCGTGAAATCAGTTAACGGTGTTGATAAAGACAGCCTTAAAGTATTATTCAACTCCAGCAAAGTCAAAACCAATTTTGATTCAGCTGTCACTTCGATTGAAGAGATTCAAAAAGCTATCGAAAACGTAGGCTATCCGGTCCTTAAAACAAAAGTCAAGGCCGCTTAACAGATTAAATGAACTAGGCAATTCTGGAAGAAAAGCTATTTTTTCAGGATTGCTTTTTTTTGTTGCAATCCGATTCGAGGTGCTTAGAAACGATAAAAAAGAACTTTCTAAACTTGATGTCAGTCAATTAATTACTTAGGCAATTATTTTATATTATGTTTATCAATAAAAGAGAAATTAAATTTGGAGGGAAAAGCATGCAACAATATATATTAAGCAAGAAAAATGTTATCACCGTCATCAGTGGATTGTTAATCGCACTCGGTTTCTTCAGTCACTTTGTTTTAGAAAACGTAGGACTTTCAGAGTGGTCTTTGATCATCGCCTCTGTCTTTGGGATTACGCCAATTGCCATTCAAGCGTTTCAAGCAATGAAAGTCAAAGTCATCAGTATTGATGTTTTAGTCAGTATTGCAGCGATTGGTGCGCTTTTTATTCAAAATTATGAAGAATCGGCTATTGTCACGTTCTTATTCTTATTCGGACACTACTTGGAACAACGAACATTGAACCAAACGCGATCTGCTATCAAAGGATTGACTGAAATGGCACCCGAAAGCGCCTTGAAACAAATGGATAATGGCGAATTTGAAGAAGTAGACGTGGATGATATAGATGAAGGGGATATCTTGCTCGTTAAAACGGGTGCGAAAGTGCCAGTAGATGGCATAGTCCTTACGGGTGAAGGGCATATCAATGAAGCTAGCATTACAGGTGAAGCTGTTCCGGTCAACAAGCAAGCTGATGCAGAAGTTTTTGCAGGAACCATTTTAGAAAACGGAACGATTCAAATCAGAGCTGACCGAGTTGGTGAGGACACCACATTTGGAAAAATTATTGAACTCGTGGAAGAAGCACAAGATTCTAAATCCGAAGCGGAACGGTTCATTGATCGCTTTTCTAAATACTACACACCAGCTGTCTTGGTTCTGGCAATTGTTGTATGGGCGTTCAGTCAAAATATTGAGTTAGCAATCACCATCTTGGTTCTAGGTTGCCCAGGCGCATTAGTTATCGGAGTGCCTGTCTCAAACGTTGCCGGTATTGGGAATGGTGCTCGTAGCGGTATTCTTTTAAAAGGGAGTGAAGTCATTCAAGACTTCAGCAATGTGGATACAATTGTATTTGATAAGACAGGTACTTTAACTGTCGGAAACCCAACCGTTGCAGCGACTGAACTATATGAAAAAGATTCTGCTGAAACGCTTGGCTATCTGGCCAGTGTGGAACGGGAATCAGATCATCCATTAGCAAAAGCGGTCTTAAATCAAATTGGAGAAACAGACTTTTATCCTGTTGAAGGAACTGAAGCGGTGAAAGGCGGCGGAATCGTTTCAAGTGTAGCTGGACATAGAGTGGCTGTTGGGAATGTGGCCTTGATGGAAAAAGAAAATGTCACTCTCAGCAAAAAAGTGCAAAAAGATGTCAAACGGTTTGAACAACAAGGGAACTCTCTCGTTTTGACAGCGGTCGACGGTGAATTAAAAGTACTGATGGGCATTCGCGATCAAGTCCGTCCGGGTGTGAAAGCTAATTTGCAGGAATTAAAAGACTTGGGCGTGAAAAATCTAGTTGTTCTTTCAGGAGATAACCAAGCAACCGTTGATGTGGTCGCCGGCGAACTTGGTTTGACCGAAGCTCACGGCCACATGTTGCCGGAAGACAAATCGGCTTATATCGGAAAACTTCAACAACGTGGTCAAATTGTAGCCTTTGTTGGAGATGGCGTTAACGATAGTCCGTCCTTAGCTTTAGCAGACATTGGAATCGCAATGGGAAGCGGAACGGACGTAGCAATTGAAACATCCGATGTCGTTTTAATGAACTCGAACTTCAGCAACTTGCCTCACGCATTAGGATTAGTAAAAGCCACCGCAAATAATATGAAACAAAATATCGTGATTTCAATTGGCGTAGTGTTGGTCTTGTTGACCAGCGTCTTCTTCAGCGAATGGATGAATATGTCTATCGGAATGTTGGTTCATGAAGGTAGTATCTTGGCGGTAATTTTCAATGGCATGAGATTAATGAAGTATAAGTTGAAAGGTCGAAAAGAATAAAAAGAAGTATCAGCACCTACAGAGAAAGTAAAAATATCTTAAGAATAAATTAGAAGAGGCTGAGACAATAGTCCATCCTTGAAATGACAAAAGCGGAAACTCAGATTTTTAAATCTGGGATTTTCCGCTTTTTTGAGTTCTTGAAAAAAAATAAGAGTATAGAGTATGCTCTTTATAAAATTAATTTTCGTGTGAATGATTAAAAAATCTAATAATAAAATTTAAATTCCTATTAAGTTTTAACACATGAAATTACATAAAATCATGTATCAAGAATCCTATCCCTATAGGGTTCTTTTTTTTTACTCTCCCTAAACACACGATTTCGTGTTATAATAACTATAATCATGTATTCGAACAGACTAAAAAGGAGGGATTGTCATGGGCTATAATGTTCAGCCACTACGGTTGCAACAGGAGATTAATGATTTTTTATTTTGCCTGCGACGGAATAAAAATGCGGAACGTGACGTTTTCTTGTTTCTAATTGGAATTAACAGCGGTCTGCGCATGTCCGACATCGTCAAACTCAAGAAAAAAGACGTGATTACCTCAAAAAACCCGCGCATCGTGGAGCAAAAGACAGGGAAAACACGCATTTTATACTTAAGCAGCTTACAGGACTTGATTCACGGCTATACCGCACCCTTAGATCCGGAGGCTTACTTGTTTCCCAGTACTAAGGGCGGCCATTTAGAAGTCAATACGGTCTACCAGATGTTTCAAAAGGTCGCGAAGCTGTTAGGAAGGGACGATATCGGCACCCACACCCTACGAAAAACCTTTGGTTACCACTATTACAAGAAAACCAAAGACGTGGCCACCTTAATGGAAATCTTTGGTCACAGCAGCGAGAAGATTACCAAACGCTACATCGGAATTAATGAAGATGAAATCAGTGAAACGTTATTAAATTTTCGGTTAGGTTTTTGATTGTATTATATAATAGATAAGCACAGTAAGACGGTTATAATCACCCACAGTATTGGACAAATCAACCTTTTTTTGGTATATTATATATACAAATGAGAGCAGGCTCATAGTCAACTTGATATAAATCCGGAACATAAGGGTCCGGCGGGTGGCGAGTACCAAAACTAAACTCGATACAAATCCGGAACGTAAGGGTCCGGCGGGTGGCAAGCACCAAAACTAAACCTGTATAAAAGGCTGCTCTTTTGAACAGCTTTTTTTATTGGGAAAAGGCTCTTTGTCAAATCGTGTTGGTTACCAAAAAACAAAGAATAAAGTCTCAAGCAGTTGGGCTCTCTTAAAGGTCTAACTGCTTTTTCTTTTATGCTTGAGGGAAACTTCTGGAGAAACGGATTGAAAATATTTCCCCCGATATAAGAAGATCCTTTCTCGAAAGTTTTGGAAATTACGAAAACCGTAAGCCACGCGTTTAAGGACTTTAATGTGATTATTTAACCCTTCGAGCGGCCCATTGGAATAAGGGACAGTAAAAGCCCAAGCAATCTCTTGATGATAGACTTTAAAGGTTTGAATGACGGTTTGAAAAGCTTTGGGTAAAAAAGCATAATCCTCGGCTAATAATTGATCAAATTTTTGTTGGTTCTTCCCATGAATAGCCGAAAGAAACGCTTGATAGACACGGTACCCTTGGCGCAATTCCGAACTATAAGCTAACAGACGGTCGACAATATCTTGTTCTGTTAAATGGGCTCGAAAACTAGGACGCCAATGGCGTTGCTCGTAATCCAATTCCCAAGCATTTTTTTGAAGTAATTTCCAAAACTTTTTAAGATGTTTATGCGGCCCTGTCTTGGAAGCAAAACTTTTCATTACTTGCGTGCGTTGGTTTTGGAACGCGCGACCAATATGTTGGCTAATATGAAAACGATCAATAACCAGCTGAGCATTGGGAAAGAAGGTTTTTACTAAAGAAGCGTAAGGACTATAAAAATCAGAAACGACAAATTGCACATGCTTACGAGCTTGCGAATCATAACGAGCAAAATACCGTTGTAAGTGGGGGAGTTGCCGGTTGGCAACAATATCTAACAACTGGTGAGATTGGCCGTCCATCATAATGAAGCTCATAGCCCCTGCGACACGATTCACTGATTGAAATTCGTCAAAACAAAGGACTTCGGGTAAGGAATCCTTTGAGGGACGTTGGCTTTTTTCAAAACGGCGGAGTTCTCTTAAAACCGTCGTAGGTGACACGTGTTTCATCCGAGCAATCGTAGCCATAGAGAAGGGTTCCATTAGTTTTTCGTCAATGGAAAGTTTCACTCGACGGGCAATGGAACAATAACGATCCGCTACGGAAGACGCGGCAATAAAAGTTTTCCCGCAAATTTTGCATCGAAAACGTTGTTTCTTTATCTTTAAGTAGGTTTTATATTCACTGACATCGTTAAGTAAATACCTGACAGTTTTAAATCCCCATTTAACAAAATGCTGGGGATCTTCCACCCCACAATGAAAACAAGACTGGGCTTGGTAGGTTAGCTTACCGTAGAAAACAAAGCTCATTTCTCCAGCAATTTTCTCTTTACGAAAACAGTCTTCACTAAATGTCAGATGAAGATCTAGAATATCTAAGATTTCTTTAGTATAATGAGTTATGGACACCTTGAAACACTCCTTTGTTTAGTTTTAGTCGACTTTATTCTAAAGGATTTCAAGGTGTCTGTTTATTTTTCTGCTCAAAAAATAAGTGCTGGTCCCAAGAAATAGTTTCTCGGTTACCAACACTAGAAATTATAGAGCCTGGGAAAAAGGAGCATTCTTCGCACGTGGCAAAAAAAGAATACAAACGCATGTCTATAAAAGAGACAACCCAAATTACCAGACAGTTAAACGCGATTTATAAGGCTGCCCATCTCTTACAAGAACATTTTGTAGATAAAAAAGTATCCTTTGTCGGAGAAGTCTCAACGGTAGCGATTATTTTTTCGACAACTAATTTTATCTGATGATGTTCTTAAAGAATTAGATAAATTAGAAAGAGCCGGTAGTTCAATTGTATTAACGGCAGTTGATCGTAAGTTAATTATTTTAATGGGAATCCGTGACCAAGTTCGAGCAGGTGTTAAACAAGACCTACAAAAATTAAAATCACTTGGTGTTAAAAATCTCACTGTATTATCAGGGGATAATCAAGGCACAGTTAATTTAGTTAAAAAGGAGCTAGGATTAACCGAGGCTCATGGCGATATGTTACCTGAGGACAAGTCAATTTGAGTACAATTGAAAGAGCTATTGAAAACCTAGGATATTCAGTTATTAGTTCAAAAGTAAAGGAAGGTGTATAAAATGACAACAGCAAATGAAAGACAAGAAAAATTAGCTGCTGAAAAAGCATATAAAGAACACATTCATCATACCAAGATTAATGCTGTAGCTGTCACAGATCATATACTTGCTAATATCCATACCTTACATGTAAAATTACATCAATATCATTGGTATGTAAAAGGCACAAATTTCTATTCATTGCATAGTGTTTTTGAGAATTTATACAATGAGAATGAGACATGGTTTGATAAGATTGCAGAACGTTTACTAGCTTCAGGATTTAAGCCAGCTTCAACAACTACTGAATTTCAGGAATTTACAATAATTTCTGAAGATCCGTCTGAAAAATATTATTCTGCTGAAGAAATGGTCATACAGTTAGTAGAAGATTTTAGGACTAATCGTGAATTTACCGTTCGTGCAATGCGTTTAGCACAAGAAGAAGCAGATGATGCATTAGAAGATTTACTAATTAGTTATAAAGATTACTTAGATATAAATATTTGGCAACTTCAAGCCTTTGTTAACAAGGATGCGTTAGAAGATGATGACTATATAGATAACGATTAATTAGGAGGAAAGCTGTATGGCACACCATCACCACCATAGTCATATAGATTGTATACGTTTAGTTCCGATTTTTAATCACCTAAATGAAGAACAAATGAGTTTAATTGCGCAATCAGCGCAAGAAGTACATTATGCAAAGAATGCGTTGTTATTTGGAAATGGTGATAAAGATGACACACTTTATATTATAAATAATGGGCGTGTACGTGTTTATAACTTAAATGAATCTGGTCGTGAACAAACTGTACGCATATTAAATCCTGGTGATTTTATGGGAGAAGTGGCTATTTTTCAAACTGAAAGTTACCATTCTAATTATGCTGAAGCAATATCAGAAGTGAGCATATGTAGAATTCATAAAAAGGATATGGATGACTATTTAGGCGCTTACCCAGAAATTATGAGAAGAATACTATCAGATGTTACGAAACGTTTACAGGTATCAGAAAAGCAAACGATGCAGGTTGGTATGGAGCAAGTAGAGTCTCGTATTATTGATTTTCTATCAGAATACGTTGAAGATGAAGAAAACCATACTTATGTGACTTTACCAATGTCGAAAAAAGATCTAGCCTCGTACTTGGGTACAACCCCAGAAACAATAAGTCGTAAGTTCTCATCATTGGAAGAGAGAGGTTTAATTAAACAGCATACTCAAAAATATGTTGAGATATTTGATTTAGATAAGTTATTATTTGCATCAAGTTAAGTTAAATGGTTCTGTGTCAAATAGTATTGGTCACCAACACTATTTATCATAGAACCCAATTTTTTAGTACAATGATCCATGGTGATATCCTTTCTTGGTGTAGTTTTGTTTTAGAAGCCTAAAATGGTAATTATGATATTGATTTTTGGGATTCTTTTCCAGCTGGAATGGACGAGTTAGCGAAAATTTTTAGAATGGTTGTCATGGGTGAAGATACCGTAAAAGGAATTGCAGTAACTATGGAAATATTGCGGATGCAGCGACTATAGCTAAAGAAGCCTTAGAGGCGTTCTGTGACTTACTACAAGAAGAAGGAAAAGGTTGCTTTAAAGATCCAGAAAAAATTGCAAAATCATTCAACGTGCAATTACCATAAGTTATCGGTTAGGTAGACTTGCACAAGAATCCAGCAATGTCGTTCTAAGTGTTCTTGTACGTGAAATTCGTGCGCTTGAAAAGAACATCAAAGACTTGGAAAAGCAATCAAGCAATTATTTGTCGGCATTCGAGAATATCAATATTTGCCCGGTGTTCCAGGTATTGGAAAGGTGTACTCCACTTAATTAATCGTTGAAATCGGTCAAATTGAACGATTGGAAAATCAAACAAAATTGGCAAAATATGCAGGCTTATATTCGAAAGTCAAACAATCTGGTAACTGTCAGTCATAAAATACACCTCTGACAAAACAAGGGAATCGCTATTTTGGATACTACTTAGTTAAAGCTACCAACTCTATAAAAAAGTATCTTCCTGAATATAAAGTTTTTTATCAAAGCAAATGTAAAGAGGTCCCAAATATAAACACAAACGAGCAATCGTCTTAAGTTACGCGTCTTGTGGATACGCTACTACGTAACCATCGACTCTACGCGTTGCCAAGGAGAGTAATAGGTAAATAACATTCTGTTATTGACGCAAACCTTTGAAATCCCCTGTAAAAAATTTGATTTTAGACGGAGCTAGTTAAGTGCGCTTCAAAACAGGTTACACAATAAAAATATTTTCAATCTTCAACTTGACTTATTACCATTAGATTTATTGACAAGAGCCTTTAAAATATATCTATTTTCGGTTTTTTATATTCAACAAGAAAAGACAAGATTCTCGAAGTACTGGAAGATTCTCGTCTTTTCTTTCATTTCATTGTTATTTAAGAGTTAGTTTGTTTTATTGAATATATCCTACTTTTTGCCCTATAAATCGTGTCCGAACATATTGTTCGGGTGCAAAATGGATCTCTGTATATTCAAATATTTGACCGTCATCTAAATAAGCCCAGTTTTGAGTTAGTCCAATACAGTTTTCTTGCTTTAAGGCCAAGTAATTTTTATCTAAATCAGTCGCCAAAATTACTCTATCGACTAAACGTGAGCCAATAATCTTATGATTTGTGACAGACTGAATGTATCGGTAAATTGATTCTTGTGCAATCTTCTTTGTCAATCTTGGTACTACCTCTGATTTGAAAAAGCTATCATCTATCATTACAGGTTTACCATTAATTAGACGCAAACGAATAACGTGATAACAAGTAGTTCCTATTTGAAACATTGATTTCGCTGCAAGTGTAGCATCAACAATTATTAAATCCAACGAAAGTACCTTAGTTTCGATGGATTTTGTTTGAATTTTTGATCCACGCTCCATATTTCCAGAATCGATTAATAAATCCTCAACAGCTACCCTTTGTAAGACTACATTGGCACTACCGAGTTTACTGTAAACTAATCCTTCACTATTTAGCTGACGAATTGCCTTTCGGATTGTATTTCGAGAAACATTATACCTAAATAATTCATAGTTTTTCTGAAAGCTATCTAAAACCTTACAGTGAAACCATTATTTCACATATTTTACAACACCCTAAGTGTAAAATTTATTGAGGTATCCTCTAGACGAATAAAAAAGAAACCGTTACTCTATTCATTGGGCTAACAGGCACTAATGAACAAAGGCGGTTTCTTATGGATTCTATTGTAACAGATTTAGTGGAAGTAATGAAGAAGGAAACGAATTTTTTAGCAAGAGAAAGAGCCATGATGATCTTTTTTACGCAACTTATAGCGACCATTACCCAACTAGCTTTTCAAACGCTTGATGAAGAAATTTGTGCGCAATGTAAGAAAGAAGGCTTTCGCGTCGATCGCAAGAGCGAGAGAACCATCACTTTTTTGTTTGGTCCCGTGACCTATGTTCGTCGACGAATGAAAAATCAAGCCAATGACATTCGTTACCCCTTAGATGAATTTCTAGGGATTCGAAAAGGTCTTCGTTATAGTTCGCTCGTCCTGCGAAACGTGGCTCAATTAGGCAGTAACATGGTCTATCGTCATGTTTCTCAAGCGATCGACTGTTTAACTTCTTGGCAGATGAGTCATCAAAATGTGCAACAATTGGTGGTTAAAACGGGCGAATTCATCCAAGACAGGAGCACGCATGAAAGTCGTTACGACGGCGTGATCACCAAGAAAAAAGTGCCTTATTTATATCTGGAAGGAGACGGCGTAAAGATCAACGGGCAGAAGAAACAATCCCTTGAAGTTCACCGTTTTCAAGTGTGTGAAGGCAGCCAGAAAGTCGGCAATCGCTCGGAAATGATCGCCCCGCACTTTGTGAGTCATCTGAATCGGCAAAAAGCATACAAAGAAATGATGGCCTATCTTCAAGCCTATTATGATTTAAGTCATACCGTGGTCATTTCCAATAGTGACGGCGGTTCGGGTTATGAAAAAGCGGTGTTTGATGAACTGGCTTTAGGTTGTTTGCGTCATGAACACTTCCGTGATCGATACCATGTCCATCGGAAAATCAAGGAACGAATGGCTTTTGTTCCCCAGCTCCAATATCGAATGATACGAGCGATTGAACATTATAATTGGCAAGCAGTCCAGCTGGTTTTAGATACTTCGGAAAGCTTGATTGAAGAAAAGGAAGCCGAGGCTTTAGAACATTTACGTTTACTGCATCACTATCTTCAAAGAAGTTGGCCTTATTTAAAATCATTGAAAGCACGAGGAATCAAGGATCCTAAAGCTTGTATTGGTACGATCGAAAGTACCCATCGAAAAATCACCTATCGCATGAAGCGCCAAGGTCGTTTGTGGACAAAAACGGGGGCGCAAGCCATGATTCGTGTCATTGATAGTTTAAGAAACCAAGAATTTGAAGGTTGGTTGAATCAATATGAAGCCCTTCCGAATGATGTGGTTGCCCAGGAAAAGCGTTGGCAAGCTATGAAACGTTGGGTACAGAAAAAGCCTCGTTTCCAAGCCCATGAAGGTGCATTTAAAGGACAGATTGGCGAAGGAAAAGCGAAAAGTGCGCCTTTAGCCAATTCGCCAAAGGACTGAATCAATTAATAATGACCCCGAATGTTCTCTAATAAAAACTTGTTTTTGTTAGAGAGGATGAGGGCAAACCGAACGAAAGTGAGGTTGAAAAATAACTTTGTGTCTGCCCAAAAGACGGTTTTTTTATTCAACCTCAATAAACTTGACACATACCAAAAATGACAAGCATGTTTATATTTTCGAATAGTATGCTATAATGAAGTTGAGAAACGAGAAAATGTTTGTTGCAAGACAGTACAAAGGCCAGCTCCTATTCATCATAGGGCTGGTTTTTTTGATATTATAGTGTTTTTGTTTGAGAAGAACGCTTAAATATATCGTTATAGTGTGATTATTTATACTACATGATAACAGGAGAAAGTTTTTATTGTTTATTTTCTTTTGACGAAAGATCTATATTACCTTAAATATAGGAAAAAGAATAATGTAACAGAATTTAGCGCTTCATGCTAGGAAATGGGTGAACTCACAAGTTTGGTCACGCTTGATTATTTTGGTGTTACCATGTATAATCAAATTAGAGAGGTGATTTCTATGCTAAAGACAAAAACAAGGGCACAAGGTAGATCTATCGTGGTTACTTTACCAGCTGAGGATGGGGCAACAGTTTTTCCTGGGAAAGAATATCTTGTTTCATACGGAAATGATGGAACTATTGTTTTGATACCTAAAATTGAAGATCCGTTTGCTAATGTTACAGAAGGAGCTTTTTACGAATCGGATGTATGGGAAGATATGCCAGCAGTTGGTAAAGAGGTGCTGGATGACTAATCACTATACACCAGAAAAAGGAGACATAGTGTGGATCGACTTTGATCCTTCAACTGGAATGGAAATTCAAAAGCGACGGCCAGCTCTGGTAATTTCGCGCGGAAATTTTAATACGGCGACAAAATTTGCGGTGGTATGTCCTATTACATCCACTGAAATAGATTTACCAACTAGATATAGTCTTTCAGAAAATTATAAAACAAAAGGACAAATAGTCATCCATCAAATGAAATCTTTAGATTTCAATAAACGCAAAATTGACTTTATTGAGAAAATGAACCCTGTGGACTTGAAGAAAATAGAACAGATCATTGAGTTCATTATTTGATAATTGCAATTAAAATTTTTTATTTTAATTACATGCTATACTTAATATGCGAAATAAGACTAATGTACAGCTGAGCCACCAGAAAATCACCCTGTTGTCGTAGGGTGATTTTTCTTTTCGCTTTACAAAAGAAGTAGTTAAAACAAAAAATGTTTTATACTGAACATGTTGTGTGTTGCTGTAATATTTTTTGAAGGTAATAAAAGCGAGGGAAAAGTACCCTACCCTTATTAAGACAGATTGATTTTATACTGGATAATGAAAGGAGAAAAAATGATAGATAAAACAATTCCTTATGTTAAATTTCAAATGGAAAGAAACACTTCCAAAAAATTACCAGATAGACAATTACTGGTAGGTTATCAATTTAGCTTTTATACTCCTGGGGATGAAAGAGATTGGCAAGCTATAGAAACTTCTGTGGGAGAGTTTGATAACTTGTCAGAAGCCCAAGGGTATTTCCAAAAGAATTTTGTGCCTTATCCAGACGAATTGGAAAAACGAATGACTTTTGTCACCGATCCATCAGGTAAAAAAGTTGCTACATGTACAGCTTGGTGGGCAAAAGAAGGAGGCCCTCAGTTCCATTGGTTGGCTGTTATGCGGGAAGCACAAAGGAAAGGGATAGCTACTTTTCTGACAGTAAAGGTCACTGCACTTTTAGAAGAATTATATCCTGATCAACCTGCAATGCTGCATACTCAAACGTGGAATTATCCTGCGATTACAATATACCAAAAGTTAGGTTACACATTTGTTTCTGGTACGAAAGATTTCGAAAAAGGAATGAGTATTTTAAAAGATATTGTAAGAAGAGAGGATTAAATTGAACGCTATTAATTGGGGAGTATATTGCTACGATAGCTCATGTTAAAAAGGTTATTCTTTTATCTTGGATGGTACATTTGCTATTGATAAGTCTTTAGAAAATGTCAAAAGAGCAGTGAAAAGAGATTATGATACCTCAACTTATTATGTTTATCAAAACCTATTCATAGCTAGGGCGTTTACACAGTTAAGACAACAAACAGAAGGAAGGTATGTACCTAAAGCGAAACTTATAAAGTCTTACTTTAATTCTAGGAAAAATGTTAAAAAAGTAATGAAACCTTTGAAGACGAAGTAGGTATTGTAGTTGTACTAAAAGTCTTTCAAAATGCTATTTCAGAAGTTGTTGAAGGTGTGGAAAATATTGATTTAATTATTTCTGATCACTTTTCTTTTGAAGAAGTGGAAGTAAAACTAGATGGTAAGTAAAGAAGAAGCTCAAAGAACCTTAAACAAAACTATACTCAATTTTCAAAAAACGCTTCTCGCAAGGAATTTCGAACGGTGTTGAAATATGTTGCAGAAGAATCAAACCGAAAGCAGCGTAAAAGCGTTGGCTTGGATAAATAGTTTTTTCTTTATATTTTGTCCAAAAAATAGTGTCATTACTAATTTTTTAGCAACAACACTAAATATTATAAGAACGAATTTTATCTATCCTTTAACCCCTTGTTTGTTGAAATTGAACAAAGAAGTTTATTTTTCCAGCCATTCATCAACGAGTTCTTGGTTTTCATCGATCCAATTTTCGGCACCTTCAGTTGGTTCTTCGTCTTCCTCTTCAGCTTCACTAACATAACTCATTAACTCATTAATTTGGTCATCGTCCATTTTCCAATTTTTCATCCATTGATCTATTTCCGGATAGTCTTCATCAAAACCTTGGCGTGTAGCATGATGAATTTTTTCAGCTTCGCCAAAGGCGTTTTGAGGGTCATCTAAATATTTTAAGTCCAATTCAGAAAACACACGATGAGGATTCCATAATGGTACTACAATATCCTCTTCATTATCGATTGATTTTTCTAATTCGGTCAACATAGCAGGTTCAGAGCTTGCGGTGAGTTCATAATCTAATCCATATTCGTCTATTACATCTTCTACGACTAACATGGTTCCTGCGCCAGCATCAAAACCAGTGATTTTCTGATCTAAATCTTCTTTATGGTCATTTAAATCTTCGATACTATTTACATCTTCCATATAACTTGGTACAACCAGTCCAACCTTTGCATTATCATACCAAGTCTCTTCTGAAAAATTAACGGTGTCTTCATACTGTGATTTATATTCCGCATCTTGAACGGGTAGCCAAATTTCAGGGCTGATATCTAGTTCATCATTTTCAAGTGAGGACATTTGTGTGGCAATATCTAATAAGTGGAAGTTCACTTCATAGCCTTCTTCTTCTAAAAGCACTTTCCACATGTGCGTTACTGCGATATTTTCTTCCCAGCTAATTTGACCCATCTCAATAGTTCCTTTGTTATCTTCTGCAGCGTCTTCATTTGTTGTACCTTCACTACATGCACTTAGTACTAAAATAGAAATTGTTGTCATGATAAAAATGAGTGTTTTTTGCTTTGAAAACTTAATAATATCTCTCCTTTTAATTTTTTTCTGAGGTGTCTTTTGGCAAAAACTCAAAAATTTCTTCGGATTGAATACTGTGGACTAATTTTTCCAACCAATGATAATAAATTTTGGACTGGTTTAGTAATTCATAATGATCCCTCGCTTCTTCTTGTAAACTATCAGAAACATCCTCGTCATGAATAATTTCACAAAGTGTTTTTTCAGCATGGTGGATGGCTTTCATATTTGTTTTTACTTCCCGTTCCCACATCTGACAGAAATAGGACATAAAAGAATGAAAGAAATTTTTTTCTGCAGTATAAGTATGTTTTCTTGAACCACGTTGAAATTTCTTTTTTACCATTCCAATTTCTTGAAGATGTCGAACGTTTGTACTCATACTAGGTTTACTCATTCCTAGCTTTTCCCGCATTTCATCTAAGTTCATTTGATCTTCAAAATACATTGTCGCGTATATTTTTCCAGCTGCTGGCGTTACGCCATATAAATCCATTGTTTCGGAGATAGCCTGTGTCACTTGATCTTCTGCATCTTCTAATTGTGCTTTTGCCTTCTCATCGTGGGAGTTGGTCAATATAAAGTCCTCCTATAATTCTGCGTCCACTTTGTTAAAATTATTCTTAATTACCTTAATGTTAATAATAAGGAAATAAATGAATTTGTCAAATGGCTATTGATGAATAAAGATCTGTTCAATTGCAAAAGTAAAAGAACATAGATTCGTTTGACAGCATGAAATTTATTCGCTAATATTAAGATTAATCGAAACGTTAAATTTATATTTAACAAAATTAACGTTGGTTAGGAGGAATTTATTTGGATGTAAAAAAACAATATATCAATGGGAAATGGGTGCTTGCTCTTTCTGGAGAGACAAGGGAAATTATCAACCCATTTGACCAAGAAGTAGTCGCGCTTGTTGCTGAAGGCAATGAAAAAGATGCCAAGTTAGCCATTGATGCAGCTAGAAATGCTTTTGATCAAGGAGATTGGGCGACAACATCAGCGACAGAAAGAGGAAATCTCGTTGGTGTTATTGCAGCACTTATCGAAAGAGATAAGGAAGAATTAGCGGAGTTAGAATCGCTTGATACAGGAAAAACAGTAGAAGAAAGCAGAGGTGATATGGAAGATATCGCGGGTGTGTTTCGATATTATGCAGAATTAGCTGATAAAGATGGCGGAGAAATTATCGATTCTCCTGTGCCAGATACTATTAGCAAGGTAGTTAAAGAACCTGTCGGCGTATGTGGACAAATTACGCCTTGGAATTATCCATTATTGCAAGCTTCTTGGAAATTAGCACCTGCGCTTGCTGCGGGGAATACATTAATTATGAAACCGAGTGAAATTACCCCTTTAACCACCATAAAAGTGTTTGAACTGATGGAAGAAGCAGGTCTACCAAAAGGAGTTGCTAACCTTGTATTAGGAACGGGAGCAACGGTTGGAGAAGAATTGTCGACTAACGAAAACGTTGATTTAATTTCCTTTACTGGCGGTATTGAAACAGGGAAACGTATTATGCGGTCGGCTAGCTCAAATGTAAAAAAACTAGCTTTAGAACTTGGTGGGAAAAATCCGAACATCATTTTTGCGGATGCGGACTTTGATACCGCTGTAGATCAAGCAATGAATGCTGTCTTCTTTCATGCGGGACAAATTTGCTCCGCTGGGACACGCGTTATTGTAGAAGAAAGTATTCACGACGCGTTTGTTGAGGCATTAGTGGCGCGTGTTAAAAAAATTCATTTAGGAAGTGGATTTGAAGAAGATACGCAAATGGGGCCGTTAATTTCTCAAGAACACTTAGATAAAGTAAAAGCTTATGTAGAAGATGGAGTGAAAGAAGGAGCAAAAGTAGCGGTAGGCGGTTCTCGTCCTACTGATCCAAAATTGCAAAACGGCTTTTTCTATTTGCCGACTGTCTTGACTGAATGTACAACGGATATGAGTGTGGTCCAACACGAAGGGTTTGGTCCAGTCATTACAGTAGAAAGATTTCGTGATGAAAAAGAAGCTATTCGTTTAGCCAATGACTCGATTTATGGGTTAGCTGGCGGTGTCTGGACAAAGGATATTACAAAAGCCCAACGCTGTGTCGCTAAAATGCGCATGGGAACTGTTTGGATTAATGATGCGAATGTGTATTTCCCGCATGCGCCGTGGGGCGGTTTTAAACAATCAGGTATTGGCAGAGAATTAGGCAAGCCTGGCTTGGAAGAATATCAAGAAACAAAGCATGTTTACCATAACATTAATCCAGAACCAATCAATTGGTTCTAAGGTAGAAAATTGAATCAAGAAATAAATATTAAAACAGATTTTTGGAGGAATATATAATGAGCCTTAATATGAAAGTAGAGCATATGCATGAATTTCACCAATTTGAGTTACCAACAGCTATCAAGCATGGTATTGGTGCGATAAAACATGTAGGAGAAGAAGTGAAAAATTTAGGCGTTACGAAGGCGTTGTTAGTAACAGACCCGGGGATTTATCAAGCGGGCGTCACTTCACCGATTGAGGAATCTTTAAAAAAAGCTGGGGTAGAAACTGTTCTATTTAACAAAGTAGAGCCAAACCCTCCTGTACGTTTAATTGCTGAAGGTTCAAGCCTTTATAAAGAAGAAGGCTGTAATGGACTTGTGGCAGTAGGTGGCGGTAGCTCCATGGATACTGCCAAAGGAATTGGCGTAGAAGCAACCCATGATGGAAGTGTATTGGATTACGAAGCAGCAGATGGGAAAAAACCACTAGAACGTCGTATTCCACCATTAACTACCATTCCAACGACTGCTGGAACGGGTTCAGAAGTAACTCAATGGGCGGTTATTACGGATGAAGAAAGAGAATATAAATTTAATACAGGAGGCCCATTAATCGCTGCTTATTTAACGATTATTGATCCAGAGCTTCACGTTTCCATGCCGCCACATGTAACGGCGATGACAGGTGTTGACGCTTTAGCACATGCGATTGAGTGTTATACTATGCATTATGCCCAACCAGTGACAGATGCGGTCGCATTACTGGCGATGGAATACGTAGGAAAATATATTCGACGCGCTTACTCAGATGGACAGGACATCGAAGCACGTTATGCGATGGCACAAGCGGCTATGTTGGCAGGATTATCTTATGGGAGTGCATCAGCCGGAGCAGCGCATGCGATGGCGCAAACGCTTGGCGGAATTATCCCAGTAGCACATGGTCAATGTGTGGCTGCAATGATGGGGCCTGTTATGGAATATAACTGGAAAGGTTATCCAGCAAAATTCGCCCGTATTGCAGAAGCATTAGGCGTTAACACTTTTGAAATGTCAACGGAAGAAGCGGCTAAAGCAGCTGTTAATGAGGTTTACCGAATGGTGGAAGATTTAGAAATTCCTAGCTTAGAAGCACAAGGGGTGTCTCCTGATATGACTGACCGGCTTGCAAAAGAAGCAATGAAGGATCCACAAACCATCGGGAATCCAAGAGATCTCGATGAAGACGGATATAAATGGATTTATGGTCGTTGCTTCAATCAGATTGCTAAGACATTATAATCTGTTTATTGTAAAGATCTCCAACTGGTCATTGAATTACTAGTTGGAGAATTTCTTTAAACAATTTCTAATTAATATCTAGCTCATGGAATTTCATTGTGAAAAGATTAGTTTTTTACTTTTGGCTTGTGCTGTGGTTATCGCTTGGTCGGCTCCTTTATCTTCTGTTGTCGTATAGTGTTCTCTTCCATGAGTGTTTTCTCCAGATTTTATCATTCATTAATAAGTAAATTCGTATCTAAATCAATACTCCCCTGCAAACGTAACTTTATTCATTTCAAAAGTCTCACTTTCGTGTTTAATCAGGATATTCTGCTGTAGATGGTTTGTTTGGAAATTCTGTATTCTTTTGCTTATTTTAAAATAGGCTAACGAAAAGCGCTATCCAAATTGATAGAAATTCAGATAAGTATGGAATAAGGAAGTTCCCGAATAAAAACTATGTATTTTCGGATAATTAAAGAAGGAATGTAACCTTGATAAAAAAGAACAATCTAAGACACCATTAATCCTATGATGTCAGATTGTTCTAGTTTTTTTATCTATTCTGCACTAAGTTCTATATATTCCATGTAGATATAAATCAATCATTTCCGAAATATTGTCTTTGGAGTTCGTATTATCTAAATAAGATGCCATTAAAATAAATAGCTGGCTAACCGCGAATTCGATATTGACAGATTCACGTAGTTTCGGACTGTTTTCTGTTAATAAGCGGACAAAAGGCGCTTTATAAGAATTTGAAAAAAGTTGATAAAGTTTTGTCGTCATTTCCTTAGGCAAAGAGTGTTGGACATCGTGCATCATGACAAAAAAATTAAAAGGATGTTTCTTCTTCAAAAATTCTACCATTGTTATTAATTTTGTTTCTAAATCAGGTGTTGAATCACAAACAATTTTTATTAAATTTTGCTCTATGTCTTTGGATAAACGCAACATCACAGCATAATAAATATCTTCTTTTTTCTTAAAATGATAGTAAATCGTAGGTTGGGTTACACCTAATAGTTCTGTGATTTGTCTCGTAGATGTTGCTTGATAACCTTGGGTCATAAATAGTTGCTCTGCTATATCTAAGATTTTTTCATACATAAAGTCACCTAAGCTTTTAGTTTTCTGCATTACCTTCTATCGTTCGTATTAATTCCAATTTTTTTCGGGTACTCACCGCTTGTCTTTTGTTGAAAACGTCGTATTGGTTTCGTCTGATTTCTGGTAATAATTCTGCATAAATTATTATAGCACTTAGCAAAGGTTGACGTGCATCTTTTTTTATATAAGGCATCATGTTCAGGGACTTTTGGTAAAGTTTTTCGGCATACTTTGCTATAGATTCCCATAATTCAATGAAATTTTGTGTAACTTTTTGTTTTTTTAAATCTTCCATTGTGACATTATAGCGCTGCATTTCTTTTTGAGGTAAATAAATCCTTCCAATGTAAAGGTCTTCGCCAATGTCTCGTAAAATATTTGTTAATTGCATTGCTTCACCCAGTCTTTTAGCATGGGGAATAATCTGATCTGTTTTGTCTGATAAAACGGGCAATAACATGAGTCCAACACTACCTGCGACATAGTAGGCGTATTCTGATAGCTCTTGCCAAGTTTGGGGTTGTTGGAAATTAAGGTCCATTCGCTGTCCCACTAACATGTCATAAAACGGGCGAATATCCATTGGAAATTCCTTAAATACTACTTCTAAGGCTAACCAAGTAGGCTCATTCGGAACATTCCCTGCTTCAAAGGCTGCTAATTGTTGAAACAATTCTTGTAGTTGTTCTGCATCTTTTTTTTCATCTACGATATCATCCGCCATTCGGCAAAAGGCATAAATGGCATAAATGCTTTGAGCTTTCTTTTTTGGAAGTTGAGAAAATGCGGCATAAAAAGATTTTGAATGTCGTTGAATGATCTTTTCACAATAATCAAATTCTTTCTTTCGTTTTTTGAAATTATCAGTTGGCTTCATTATCATCTCTTATCAGCTCCTCTACTGCCAGTTTGGCACTTTGCATCACAATGGGAACGCCTGCACCCGGATGCACACTACTACCACAGAAATACAAACGGTCTGCATAATCAAATTTATTATGCGGCCGGTAGTAGTTACTCTGAGCTAAGGTGGGCTTCAAACCGAATGTTGCGCCATAGTAGGCGTTAAATTTTCGCTCAAACTCTTTAGGTGTAAAACAAGCTTCCATTACAATATGTTCGTCAATATCATTAAAAACTGAACGTTCCTTGATCAAGTGAATGATTTGGTCACGAAAGCCTTTTGTTGC
The DNA here is from genome assembly GCF_030161475.1 of Tetragenococcus halophilus subsp. flandriensis. Taxonomy (GTDB): domain Bacteria; phylum Bacillota; class Bacilli; order Lactobacillales; family Enterococcaceae; genus Tetragenococcus; species Tetragenococcus halophilus_C. The sequence continues at coordinate 21,568 of NZ_BSUG01000038.1, forward strand.
TTTTGGCGACCAATCTTGATATTTGGATAACTCTGGTACCGGGACTAAGACGTATAATCCTTCTTGACCTTTGGGTGCTAATGTCTCATCCATTAAGGATGGACGATATAGATAAAAAGATGGATCCGAAGGTAACACGCCATTATCAAATAGATCATCAATATTTTTCTTGAAATCATCTGTAAAATAAATGCTGTGCAGGGTGCTTTCAGGGGATTTTTTATCTAATCCCAAATAAAGTAGAAAACATGAGCAAGAATAATCCATCGCGGCAATTTTTTTATTGCTATATTTTCCGCGCTTGTTTTCATCAGGAATCAATTTTTCCATTGCGTAAGGAAAATCTGCGCCACAGACTACGGCATCTGCGGCTACGAATTCGCCGTTTACCTTAATTCCTGTAGTTACTTTATTTTCAATGACGATTTCTTCTACAGGTGTTGCATAATGACGCTTGCCACCTAATTCAGCAAAAAGGCGATCTAAGGATGTAGCTAATGTGTACATTCCGCCTTTGATAAAATGAATACCATAAAATAGTTCAATCATGGGTATCATGGTGTATAATGAAGGACTTTGATAAGGAGAAACACCGATGTATAAGGTTTGAAAGGCGAGTGACTTTCTAAGACGATCGTCTTTGACAAATTTTGAAATAGAAGAGTAAGCATCGTTAAAGGTCCTTAAACGTAACCCTGCGTATAAGGATTTTGGATTATAAAAATCCCAAAAACCACGAAAAGATTGGGTAATAAAATGCTTTTTGGCAATTGTATATCGTTTATAGATATCAGCTAAAAAATGAAAATAGCCTTGCGCTTCTTCTTCGGAAATGGCTTCTAAGGTTTTGGTTAATTCGGTTAAATCACTAGAAAATAATAAAGGAGCGTCCTCACGAAAAAACAATTCCAACATAGGTTCGACTTTTTTCATAGGGATATATTCTTCTGGATCTCTTTTGCAAAATGTAAAAATTTCCTGATAAATTTCTGGCATCATCACAATGGTAGGTCCTATATCAAAAGTAAAACCCTTCTGTTTGATTTGATTCATTTTCCCGCCGACTTGTGTTTCTTTTTCATATAAGTGCACATTGTAGCCTAATTTTTGTAAACGAACCGCTGCGGACAATCCCGCACCCCCTGCGCCTATTACAACTATTTTTTCCATTTTTTCTCCCTTTTTAACAGCATTGTTTTTCACGTTTTATACATAAGTTTAAAAATCAACTATATATTTCAGGATTTTTTTACTTATCAGGTGATAAGTAAAAATTACCATAGTTTCAAAGTATTAATCAATTATTATGTTTCTAAGGCGTTTTTACTTACTAAATTGAAAGTAAAATTGACACATATAGTAACAAAACTAAAATTTTAAACTTGCAAAAAAGGTAGTGTAACGAAAGTAAGTTTACAGAAATTTCTTGATAAAGGGAGTCATCCAGTGATATTTATATGAATATGGTACTTATCATAGTTCACTTTAAAAAATATCACTTTTTTGTACTCTTTGGTTTAAATTATAAAATTAATAGTATATAATAAATGAAATACAGATAGATGGAGGCAAAGCTAATGGAAGGGACAGTTTTAAATGAAAAGCAAGCACAAGCAGTAGTGGATGGGTTATTAAATGGCTACAAAGAATATTTGGAACTTCGCAGGGAAATGAGAAATAGACTAAAGGTTTCAGCTGCGTTTGCATTTACAAGAGGAAATTTTATTGATGATGGGATTGCCAAAAACGTGTCAGACTTTATGGAATACAAGAAAAAGACAGCTGGACAAAGTTGGCAGTATTTAGAATTTACACTTAATAAAAGTAAACCTTCTCTTCTTATTATAAAAAATGATTTTCGTTTACAGCAGACTTTTTCCAAGAATAAACAAGAGAAAACGAGTCAGTATTTATCTGATTACGCAAAGATCAATGAGGCAAAGCTTGACTCCATTTATAAGGGAGAAAGGGAATTAACTAATTCTTTTGTTCAATTAGCCTTACCGTTAGCAGAAGACGCTATTTCTGAGAAAGACTTAACACAATACGACAGCTTTTATATTATTGTATATCGAACTAGCGCAGAAAAAGTCATTGAATCTGTATCGCTAGTTTTGCCTGACGATGAAATAAAGGAGCTACATGAGATTCAAAATTTGTCATCTTATTTACAAAGCTCCACTGTTAATATAGAGGAAGATGAATACTCTGCAGTGGTTGGAGACGAGGAAATCGTGGCAGGTAATCTTTATGATTATCCTTATACAGTACCAAAAGAAGAAAAAGAAGCTTCCGATGAGTAGCTTTATAGATAAAAGGGGAAGAAAATAATGTTTTACGGGAAAAGTTTACAATTAGCTCGCATGTTACACGGTCTTTCTCGTAAGGAGCTTGGGGAAAGATTAAATGTAACTGAGCAGTCTATTTGGCAATTTGAAAAACAAATGACTGAGCCGTCTTTTGAAAATGTTTTGCAATTAAAAAATATTTTGCAGGTGAAATCATCTTTTTTCTTTGAGCAATCAACTGTTACACAAACATTTCCAGAGAATAATATTGCTTACCGTAAAGCAGATGTTGTTTCTCGAAAAAAAACGAACAGTGAAGTTGTCTATTTAAATTTCGTTGCAGAAATAATCCACTACTTAGAAGGCTTTTTAAATATTCCGCCTACAACCTTAATCACTTTGAGAAAAAAAGTTATAGAGCATTTGCCTAGTGAATTGACGAATGCAGCTATAAAGAAGACAGCTGTTCTTGCTCGTGAGTTTTTAAATATTTGTCCCGATAATGGCAATCTTTTATTATCACTGGAAAAATCAGGCATTCATGTTCTGGAGAAAAACGTAGGTGGTAAAGCAGATGCTTATAGTGCTTGGTCTACAAAGGATGTTCCTGTGATCGTTTTAGGAATTAAAAAATCAGCTGTTAGAAGAAATTTCGATTTAGCACATGAACTAGGTCATTTATTGTTGCATGCTCATGTAGATTTTTTAATGTTAGAAAATAACGAGCGCGCTCAAGTAGAAAGAGAAGCAGATTATTTTGCTTCATGTTTTCTTTTGCCTGCTCAAACTGTGAAAAAAGAGTTTGAAGGAATAAAAAAGATTTCTAATCCTGATAGTTATATTCCTTTAAAATTAAAGTATCATGTTTCCATTCAAGCGCTTGAAATGCGAGCTTATAAATTAGGTTTTTTGACACCAAAACAACATAGCTATTTTTACCGTCAAATTTCTTTAAACGATTATAAGTTAGAAGAACCATTGGATAGAGAAATTGCCTTAAAGCGTCCAGGAAAAATTCGCAGTATTTTTCATATGATTCTAAACAACCATATTACTGATTTGCAAAGTATTGAAGAACACTTTCAAGTAGAAAGATCATTATTAGAAGAAATGTTTTCAATTGAATCAGAGTTTTTTGTACCTTATGAAAAACAAAGTAATTTTACAGACTTTAATAACGTTTTGCGACCTAATTTTAATGCATAATAAAATTGGATGTTAGTAAAAAGCGCTAAGCTTTGTTAAAATCTAGCTTCTGAAAAACTCGTATTATATATTCTTAGCAAGACTTATATTTTGTTGGTTTTAAAGATTGAGAATCTACGTTAGTATATAAAAACTTGCGTAGATTTTTCACTTTCAGTCGCATCTTTATTAAAAAAAAGTTTGACAAAACCCAAAAACTTCTCTAAACTTATATCAAGTTAAATTTCTTTAACCGTGTACTGCGATGCATGGAAGAATGTCATAATCGGAAAACTGCCCCATGTGTAATTATGTGGTAGTGTCTTAAAACACATTCTTTTTGCGATCAGCAGGCATTCGGCTTGTTGGTCTTTTTTTATAGGTAAAAGGAGATGGTTGGACAAAATTGAAGCAGGTCGATGCATCAAACAATTAATAAAGTGTGACTGAGAGCACACATTAAGGAGAGTTCAAATGAATCAATTGAAAGCAAACGATAAAAAAGCCCTTTTTGCTTCCATTTTTGCTTCAGGATTAGATGATTTAAATGTGATGTTTTTGTCATTTACGCTGGGATCAATCATGGCGCACCTAGGTTTAAGTGGTGTCGAAGGTGGATGGATTTCTACCATTACTAATTTAGGAATGCTGGCTGGGGGCCTGGTTTTTGGCGTTTTAGCGGACCGTTATAATAAATTTACTGTCTTCAAATCGACAATTCTTGTTTTTTCGGTTGCAACGGGGATGATTTTCTTTACCGAAAGTCTAGGTTATCTATATTTGATGCGTTTTATCGCAGGAATCGGTGTTGGTGGTGAGTATGGTGTGGCTATTTCGATTATGGGCGGCATTGTGCCTAGTAACAAAATGGGACGCGTTAGTTCATTAAATGGTATTATGGGTCAGTTGGGCTCGATTGGAGCAGCACTGCTGGCAGGATTGATCGCTCCTATTTTTGGCTGGAAGGGTTTGTTCTTGTTTGGTCTATTGCCAGTGCTACTGGTAGCTTGGATGCACTTTGCGGTTGATGAAAAAAACGTTACCGATCGTGGGGCAAAAATCACTTCCGATAAGAAAGAAAAAGTCTCGATCAAAGAACTCTTCGCTAATAAGAAACGGACGCATCAAACACTAGCATTGATGCTTATGACTACGGTACAAATCGCGGGTTATTTCGGTTTAATGAACTGGTTACCGACGATGATGCAACGTTCTTTAGGAATTGAGGCCAGTGATAACCTATGGATGATTTCAACTATCTTAGGGATGTGTGTGGGTATGTTGGTCTTTGGGAATATCTTGGACTATTTCGGACCACGACTTGCTTATGGTATCTTTTTGATCTGTTCAATGTTGTCAGTTTATGCCTTTACTTATGTGAATTCAATGACTACCTTACTACTGGGTGGTGCAATGATGGGATTTTTTGTCAATGGCATGTTTTCAGGATACGGTGCTATCTGTACAAAACTGTATCCTCATCATATTCGTACGATTGCTAATAACACCATTTTAAATGTTGGCCGTGCTGTGGGCGGCTTCTCATCGGTTGTGATCGGCTTTATCTTAGATAACGCAGGTGTATCTCAAGTCATGCTGTTTATCGCGAGTTTGTATATCATGAGTTTTATTGCGATGATGAGTATTCCAGCTTTACGGAAAGAAGCTTATACTACCTCCGATATTGTTGAAGTGCACTAAAAAGTTTGTTAACAAGGAGAATAAGGATCGGGTTAACTGTTGATATGGGCTAACGTGTGCAGTTGGACGGCAACTTGTTATCAATCGTCTTTATCCTTTTCTTCTAACCAATGAGAAAATACCTCAAGTTTTTAAGGCAAAGTAAATACGTAGGTGAAAGCGTACAAAATATGTACATTTTTTAATCTATATGCTATAATAAGTTTGCGAAATGAGACTGTTGTGCAACTGAGTCACCAAAAAGCCACCCTACGGCAATAGGGTGGCTTTTTTAGGTAGTATATTTTTAACTTTAAAATTTGAATGTTAGATATTTATTTAAGAATTTCATAGACTGTATCATTTATAATAATAGTTTCGCTGTTACTTATGGAATCCAGCATGAAGTTTCGTTCTTTTAAAGCTTCTTTGCCTTCATCAATATAGTCCGTATATTCTTCAACGTGAATATATGCGATCTCTTTATCTGTAATTACGTTATCTTTAATAAATAATTGAAATTGTTTTAGTGTTCCGGCAAAGTATGAAGTTAAGAAGATTTTTTTATGTGTTTTCTCCTTCATAATAGTTTTTGTTTTATATATCAGTAGGACCGTTTTCAAAAACAAATATTTTTTTAAAGATAGTATTATGTTTTAAGTACTGATTCAAATTCTTAAGAAAAAGTGGCTGTGTACATATTTTAAAACGAGTGTATTATGCTAGAGTTTCGTTATGTAATTAGTTAAACTTTTAAAACCAAAAAACTACCCTACGGCAATAGGGTAGTTTTTCTTTTCACTGTTGCGACTCCAGCGTTGGAGCTAGAAAAGCAACTGTTTCAATCATTGCTAATCATCTAGCCAGTGATTAACTAGCACGATTACTAGAACCACAAAAAGTGGGGCAATGATTAATGAGACAATTTCGTACAACTGAGTCACCCCCCTTTCGAGGCAGTTGCCATAAAATATTATAACGTAGTTTATTCAATTAAGGTATGAAGTATCAAAAGTATTTGTTACTATATTAACAAGGAGGGTTAGAGAAAAAATGATAGATAAAACAATTCCTTATGTTAAACTTCAAATGGAAAAAAGCACTTCCCAAGCATTACCAGATAGACAACTGCCAGAAGGTTATCAATTTTGCTTTTATACTCCTGGGGATGAAAGAGATTGGCAAGCTATTGAAACTTCTGTGGGAGAGTTTGATAACTTATCAGAAGCACAAAGGTATTTCGAAAAGAGCTTCGCACCGTACCCAGACGAATTGGCAAAACGAATGACTTTTGTTACAGATCCGTCTGGTAAAAAAGTTGCTACATGTACAGCTTGGTGGGCAAAAGAAGGAGGCCCTCAGTTCCATTGGTTGGCTGTTATGCCGGAAGCACAAAGACAAGGAATAGCAAGCTTTCTGGCAGTGAAGGTGACTGCACTTTTAGAAGAGCTGTATCCAGATCAACCCGCAATGCTGCACACTCAAACATGGAACTATCCTGCAATTGCAATATACGAAAAGTTAGGCTATACATTTGTTCCCGGTACGAAAGATTTCGAAAAAGGAATGCGTATTTTAAAAGACCTTGCAAAAAGAAAAGGTTAGGTTCATTGCTATTAATTGAGGGGATTTTAGTAGGAGAATTGTATAAATGATAAATAATGACTCTCTTTTTGATAGATAGTCCGACTCAATACCAAAAAGAGAGTTGTTTTGTTGAAAAACCAATTAATATGGCTAAATAAATTGCGTCACCGCTGCACCAGCAATGATTAATACAAGACCAATGACTGTAACAGTCATTTCTTTTTTCGTTTTCTCTTGTCCTAAAAACCAAATACCTGTTAGGGTAGCTAAGGCAACATTCGTTTGTGATAAAACAAAGCCCGTAGCTAAACCGTTCATGTCAGGCTGTGCTGAGATCAAGTAAGTCAATGCTCCAAAAGCAAAGAAGAAACCCGCCCAGATTTGTTTATAAGAAACAGTTTCTTTAAATGGAGAAGCGGCGGTATTATTTCCCACTGTTTCTATAGCAGCATAAAACATCCCTACGATTAACATGCCGATCGCTTGTGGTAAAAAAGCTTCCATCCCGCTGATCGAAGTTGCTTGAGGAGCCGCTGAATAAAGCCAGTAGCCAATTTCGCCGAAGAGTAACCAAATGACAGCTTTTTTTAGCAAACTAGAATTTTCCTGAGTTTTGTTTTCAGACCAGACAGTGAAGTAGGCTCCAATAATAATGGCAATTAAAGCAATCCCACCCCAAATTTTAGCGGTAACTCCAGGCCAGTCTCCTAGATAAAACACGCCCCATAGTGAGGCTCCGAGCAATTGAAAAGCTGTGGTGATAGGCATAGCTCTTGAGGATCCAACTAAACGAAATGATAAGAAAGTAACAATTTGTGCGCACGCCCAGCCAATACCAGAAACGATGGATAAAAGCAAGTCAGACCCGCTAGGGAAGGCAAGACCACGAACCCACATAAAAATTAACGCCAAAATAAATGTTCCGATGGTTGTTCCTAAGATTTGGTTCGATGGACGTCCACCGAATTTAGATGCGATAGTTGGAAATAATCCCCAACCGATCAAAGGCCCTAAACCAACAAGAAGTGCCACAGTATCCATTTTTATCCTCTTTTCTACTATAATTTTCTTTTAAAAAACGACATTACTTTCTAACATGATATTAGCAAAGGGTGACATTTCACCTGTTCGCACGAATACTTTACAATCTTTGAGCTCTCTTTTTAATTCTTCGTGGGAAATGTATTTTATTGTTGTGTCTGGTAATTGTTTTTGGATTTGTTTTAGCATCTCTGGATTTTTCGTCTTAATTTCTTCTGCTAAATAAATTTTTTGAATTTCTAGTTCTTCTAGTACGTTATTTAAGACATCCATAAATTTAGGGATATCTTGGGTAACGGCCAAATCAATCTTTTCGGTTTCATCCGGTACAGGTGTACCTGCGTCGCCGATGGCTAATTTATCAAAGTGACCCATTTGTGCGATAACTCGCGATAAATTGGAATTAATGACTTTTGTCTTTTTCATGTCTTTAAACATTCCTTTCAATATTATATTATTTCATTTTTGTAAGGGATCGATGGTTGTGCGCCAAAACGTTGGACGGTGGCAGAAGAGGCTTTATTGCCATGTAAAATCGCTTCTCTTAGGTTAGAAAAATCCTTTTCCAAGGTCGCAATCATATAACCAATAAAGGTGTCTCCAGCAGCTGTTGTGTCTACGGCCTTTACTTTAAAAGCAGGAACTAATTCGCTATACCCATTAAAATCATAAAAGGCGCCTTTTGCTCCAAAAGTGATAATTACAGCTTCAACGCCTAATTCGTGCAATTTCGCCGCAGCTTTTTTAGCTGAAGTTTCATCGTTTACTTCAATCCCAGTGATTGTTTCTGCTTCAGTTTCGTTGGGAATAATCATATCCGTTAATTTTAATAGTTTTTCCGGTAGATCACTTTCACCAGGAGCTGGATTCAAAATAGTTTTGACATTTTTACTGCGAGCAATTTCAAAAGCTTTTATCGTAGCTTCAATCGGAGTTTCCAACTGGGCGATAACAAAATCATTCGTTTCAATTAGTGAACTATTTTTTGCAACTTCTTCTGTGCCAAAAGCATAGTTTGCACCAGCATAGAACATAATAGAATTTTCTCCGTTATCGTCAATGGGGATGAAAGCTTGACCAGTTGGTTCGTTTTGGATGATCTCAATGCCAGAAACATCAATTTTTTCTTCTTTTAATAAATCAAGCATCTGTTCTCCAGGACCATCATTACCTACGGCACCAATAAAACTTGTATTTGTTCCGGCTCTTGCAGTGGCAACAGCTTGATTAGCTCCTTTACCACCAGCTGCAGTATAGTGCTCTTTTCCATGAATTGTTTCACCTGGTTTTACCATTCGATGAACTCGTAAGTTGGTATCTAAATTAATGCTTCCTACAATTGTCGCTTTATTCATTTCAGATCTCCTACTTTCATTAATTATGTGAATTTTGCTTTGAATAAATCCACAAAATAGCTTAAACCTTTTTATTTAAAAAGTAAACCGGTTTTATGTATTTATTGAGGTTTTTTGAGAGAAATAAAGACGGCGTTATTTATTCTAAAAAGTATTGATATTTATTTGCCAAAACATCGTTTGACGGCTGATTACGTTCAAGTGAATTACGAAATGCCAGTCAATATGCATGAAACAAATGCCTATTTCTGATCCTTATGGAAATACATGATAAAATTATTCTAACGTAAAAGATAACTGGCAAGTTAAATGTGAGCACATTATAATAAGGATATATAAGGAAGTGATTAAATGGAAAAAACAATATTTGGCAATACCGAGAATGGAAAGACAGTATTTTTGTATACTTTTAAAAATGAGCAGGGTATGGAAATGACAGTTAGTGATTTCGGTGCAACATTGACCAATCTTTGGGTGACTGATAAGGATGGTAAAGCAAGAGACATTGTTTTAGGCTTTCCTTCACTGAAAGGTTATGAAATAAACAATGAATTCTTTTTTGGTGCTACGGTTGGGCGTAATGCGAACCGGGTAGAAAATGCTGCATTTGAATTAAATGGCGTTAGGTATAAATTGAATAAAAACGAAGGCAATAATAATTTACATAGTGGACCTGATGGCTATCAACTAAGGATTTGGGAAGTAAGGGCGGTAAATGAATTGGAGCATTCAATTACCTTTGCGCTAGATAGTGTAGATGGAGATCAGGGGTTTTCCGGTGAGTTAAATTTGGAAGTAACATATCAGCTTCAAGAAGATGCAATTTCTATAACTTATAGGGGAAATGCTGACCAAGACACCATTTTTAATCCAACAAACCATAGTTATTTTAATTTGAATGGACACCAAAATGGTGATGTATTAGACCATGTTCTTCAGCTTAATGCATCAAAATATACGCCAATTAAGGCTGAAAGTTCAATACCAACAGGAGAAATCTTAACAGTTGAAGATACACCTATGGACTTTAGAAGTAGTAAAAGAATTGGAAAGGACATTCAGAAAAATTTTTCTCAATTAAATTATGCTCAAGGATATGATCATAATTTTGTAATTGATCAAAATGCTGACATAACAGCGAGACTAGAAGGAGATCAGTCGGGGATTTTAATGGAAGTGTCTACCCAACTCCCAGGTGTTCAAGTTTACTCTGGAAACTTTTTAAACGATACGCCAGGGAAAAATAATGCTTTTTATCCACCACGAGGGGGCGTATGTTTTGAAACACAAGCTTTTCCCAATGCGGTTAATGAACCGAACTTTGCAACGCCCATTCTTAAAAAAGATGAAGAAAAAATCCTTAAAACCACTTATCAATTTATGACTGTTAATTAAGAGTGTATTTTACTTAACATGATTACCGCAAAGATATTGGATATAATGTGGTATGTCCTATTTCATTAGCGCTACTGTTTTTTCTATATATAAATGACCCTTTTCAACAATATCTGCATTGTTACCATTAAAGATACTAATACTTATCAAATTTTCTTGCATATCAATTTTGGAATGAGGGGCAACAACGGTTTTTATTATTATTATCTGTAGTACACTTATGATAAAGAGTTATAGGAAACTGCGAAAATGTTATTAAAAAATATGATATATAGCGGCGTGCATTTTCCGCGTCGTTTTTTTTGAGCAATGTATTGAAATGATTTGGGCTTGGCGATTCTCAATCCGATCTATTCTTTTATTGTAATAAAGAGCAGTGAGATTGATAAAGCATTCGTCAAAAATCAATAACGTTTTTCAAAGATAAAAAAGATACATAAGAACGAAAGAAGGAAAGACATTATGGAAAATGAAATTGTTACTAAGCAGACAAAATTAGCAATATTGGCTGTTGCTCTACTTTCTTTTTTAGGAATTTTAGTAGAGACTTCATTAAATGTAACATTTCCAACATTAACGGAAGAATTTAATGTGTCACTAGGAACTATGCAATGGGCGACTTCTGGTTACTTATTGATGGTAACGGTCGTTATGAGCGCATCGGGTCACCTGATTAAAAAGTTTAAAGCACAGCACTTATTTCGTATAGCCGTATTATTTTTCATTACAGGGACAATATTATGCGCAAGCGCTGTTTCATTTCCGATGTTGATGACCGGGCGCTTACTTCAAGCAGTTTCGACAGGATTGTCAACGCCCTTGATGTTTCAGATCATTTTATCCTTAGTTCCTCAAAGTAAGATGGGTGTTTATATGGGAATTGGTAGTATGGTAAACTCCTTTGCACCTGCACTAGGTCCAACCTATGGTGGTCTTTTTACCTCCTTTTTATCATGGCGTGCTATTTTTTTTATAGCAATCCCTATTATTTTAGTGAGTATATGGCTCGGTGGAAGAAACATTCAATTAGAAGCTGTTGGGACCAAACAGCGCTTTGATTGGATAGGGCTTGTTCTTTTATCCTGGGTATTTGTAAGCCTTAGTGTGGCATTTGCAAATGCTGGTAATAATGGATTTTATAGTTTATCTTTTTTTAGTCTTTTAGCTATTTTTATTGTAGGAATTATTGCTTTGTTTGTTCATTATCATTTTTCTGAAAAAAAGATACTAAATTTTTCCCTGCTATTACGACCAATTATTGGTTTACGTTGGTTGAACTTTTTTATTTTGCAGTTTATTAATATAGGTATTTCTTTTGTCTTACCGATTCTTGCACAAGATTATTTAAATACTGAACCATTTATCGCTGGTTTAATTTTACTACCAGGTTCGTTGTTAGGCGCTGCAATTGCTCCTTTAGCAGGGCGTTTGTATGATCGGCGCGGCATATTTTTACCTTTAACGATAGCAAATGTATCTATGTTTTTAGGTTGCTGGCTTTTTTATTTTGGTACCCCAATTTTAAGTATAAGTTCTATGGTCTTAATTTACGTCTTTTTGCGTGTTGGATTTAATTTTGGTTTTGGCAATACATTATCTGATGCTAGTAGACAAGTAACTATAGAAGAAAAGGCAGATATTAACTCTTTGTTTAATACTTTTCAACAATATGCAGGTTCAATTGGTACTAGTGTCTTGTCTGCGATCATTTCTTCCGTTCAGTTACGGCAAGATGCTGCTTCTGGTTTATTAACAGCACAAGGTAGTCAAATTGATTTCGTACTTTTGGCCATTTTAGCGGGTATTGGCTTATTGACAGTATTTATCAGCCAACGTTTAAAAAGAAGATATACTTCTATGAAGTCATCTACTTAAAAGCAAAGTTTTTAGCAGTTGATCTAGACGGTCAGCTGCTTTTTTATTAAGTCTTTAGACCGGGTTGAGCTCGCGTAGCGTGCGAAACAAAAAACCACCCGCTATGCGGGTGGAAAGGAAAAAGTTATACTAAAAAAATCTCTTCACTAGCGTTACAATGTAGTTGTTCAGGCTACATGGTAATGAAAGGAAGAGATTCAGTTGGCTAACAAAGCAAATAGTTTAGCCCATACAAAATGGTTATGCAAATACCATATTGTATTCACCCCCAAGTATAGAAGAAAAATTGTTTATAATCAATACAGAGCAAGTCTACAAGAGATTATCAAAAGATTGTGCAGTTATAAAGGTGTAGAAATCCTAGAAGGACATATGATGCCCGATCATGTTCACTTGCTCGTAAGTATACCACCGAAGATAAGTATTTCTAGCTTTATGGGGTATTTAAAAGGAAAAAGCGCCATGATGATGTTTGATAAACATGCCAATTTGAAGTACAAATTTGGGAATCGTCATTTTTGGGCAGAAGGTTATTATGTGAGCACAGTGGGTCTTAATGAGGCAACCATCAAGAAATATATTCAAGAGCAAGAAAAACATGATATGGCCTTAGATAAACTAAGTGTTCGAGAATATGCAGACCCTTTTAAGGGTTAGAGAGTGATAAAAACACCTCTTGAGAGGTAGCAAAAGCGACAAAACCAGTGTGGCTTGAACAAAGTGAAAGCCAGCGCCTTGAGACGCTGGCTAGTATTGGGGGCTTATAGCCCCAGAGCAAACCACCCTTTTGAAGGGTGGTTATGATTTTAGATAAATGTTTTTTAAGTAATCTATTGAACATTCCCAATTATCGACTGAATGACTGTTTTTTTGATATATAAATTTTTTCTATGAGTTCATGCATGAATCCTATTGGACAGGAAATAAAAGGCAGTTTACATTTAAGTATGAAGATTGTTAAAAATGTAACAAGGTTTGCTGATTAATTTTTGCAAGGAATTGCGTTATGTGGACTACAATAATTCTAATGGTTTTATATGAAGGGCTTACTAAAGGAGAGAAAACGATGGATAACAAAGGAAAAATTGATGTACAAGCAAAAGGTCATAATGGCCCGATCGATTTCGAGCTTAGTATTGATGACGGTCGAGTGACTGATCTAGAAATAAAACAACATTCAGAAATACCCGGGATTTTTGACCAAGTGGCTGATAAACTAAGGTCCGATGTTTTAGAAAATCAAAGTTTTGCCATTGACGCTATTAGTGGCGCTACTGTCATGAGTGAAGCTATCTTAGAATCCGCAGATCAGGCAGTAAAAAACGAAGGCGTCCAATTGCCTGAAAAAGAAAAAGAGCAAACGCGACAAAAAGAAGAGATCCAAGTAGATATTGTGGTCATTGGAGGCGGTGAAGCAGGTTTAGTCGCTGCAGCTCGTTTATTAACGGCAGGAAAAAAAGTTGCTTTGCTAGAAAAAAATGGCTATCTAGGTGGCGCAACAATTTTAAACGGCTCGAATGTCACAGCTACAGGATCAAAAACAGCAAAAAGAATTTTTGGTGAACAGGCCAAAAAAGATACTCCTCAACATTTAGCCGCAGATGTTAGTAATGAAAGTTTACACACGAATGACCAAAATTTAACCCAAGTGATGACAGAAAATATTGGTGAAGCTATTGATTTTATCAGTGATTTTGTCAATTTGAATTATGGCAAAGCGCAAACACAAACTCCAGAACACTCGATAGATCGTCAAATTGAGTTATCTTCTTCTAGTAGTTATGAATTGGTTAAGAAAGCGGCGGAAGCTTTTACTAAAAAAGGAGGACAGATCTTCTTAGATGCTCGTGTAGAACATATTCTTCAAGATGAGAACGGTAAAGTTACTGGTGTCGTTGCCGAAGGAAGAAAACGTACGTTAACCGTACATGCAGATGCGATCACATTAAGTACAGGTGGATATGGCGCGAATTTAAATATGCGAGGTAAGAAAGCCAAGGGTTAGACTATTATGGTCCACAAACTTCAACAGGCGATGCCTATGGATTTTTGTCGCCTTTAGAATTGCAAACGAGAAATATCGGTTGGTATAAAGTTTATCCGCACGGTGTGGAAGTGGAGCCAGGTATTGCTAAATTAACAACCTATGCATCGAAAAAAGCAACGGATATGGGTGCGATTTATGTGAATAAAGAAGGTCATCGAATTGTCGACGAATCCGACGTCTATGCCAAATTAAGAAATGCTGTGCTAGAACAAACGGATAAAATGGCCTTTTTGCTTATGGATCAACGAACTTGGCAAGAGTTTTATTACTTATTAACTTTACATGATTTTACGGAAGAAGAAATTCAGCAATATTTTGCTAACGACGGCCAAAAATCCCCTATATTTGTTCATGGAAGTCTAAAAGATGTAGCACAAAAAGCTGGGATTGATGCTGAGCAACTAGAAGAAACTTTAAATAATTATGAAAGTTATACAGTTCAAGGAAAAGATGAAGACTTTGGTAGAGATCCGCAATTCTTGCATAGCTATGAAGGAAACGAATTCTATGTGGTTGAACAAAGAGATCGTTTTGCCACGACACTTGGTGGATTTGTCACTGAAGCGGATTTGAAACTGCGAACTAAAGATGGAAAAGAAATTTCCAATATTTGGGGCGCAGGGGAAGTCATTGGCGGTGCGAACGGCCATGACTCTATGCCAAGTATGATGAATACTTGGAGTATTTCTTCAGGATATGTAGCCGCAAATAATGCACTTCTACAGTTGAAGTAAGTGGAAGTTTTTAAAGTGTTATTTAAGGTTATACAAAAAGCAATGGGTTCAAAATAGGTCCTTTGCTTTTTTATATAAAACTTTTTAAATATTAAGCATAAATCTCGTAATATTTTCCTACTTTGCTATAGTATGTTTTGCAATAAGTCAAAGGAGGAAGACTATGTCTCGAAGTATTCGCAGTATTCTTGCGTTCATTGTCTCAACGATTTTAGGTTTTGGCGTGATTCAATATCTTGCTTATCCAACATTATTACAATATGAACGATTCGCCAATGTTATGAACCGTTTTGATTATACAAAAGAAACATTGATGGTATTTGTCATATTGAGTTTATGGCTTTTATACTTGCAAGTGGAGTTTCGACATTTTTCGCTTGTCTATCTTTATTTATTTTATAGTGTTTATCTGTTTTTGCTTTTTGTTGTCTTATTTACAAAAGCGCCAGAGTATCATACATTTAATGCTGATCTGTTCGATTTTCTTGTTTGGGATAGAGCAACGTTGATAGAAGCGTTCTTAAACTTAGCTTATTTCATTCCATTAGGTGGGTTGTACGGCCTGCGAGTAAACTGGGTTGAATTTATTTTGATTTCATTATTAACCATCACAGGCATTGAAACGATACAATATGTCTTTTATATCGGAACCTTTTCAGTTAGTGATATTTTGCTGAACTTTTTAGGTTGTTTAGTCGGCTATAGCATTTGTTTGATGATAAGACGGTATATGAATAAAAAGCCGGCAACAGAAAGGGTCAATTGATAGTTAAAAAAGTGAGGGAAAACAGAAATTTCTAGTTTTCCCTCACTTTTTATCAATTATTCTAATTCTTCTCCATTTGTTTCAATGACATGTTTGTACCAACCAAATGAATCTTTTTTAGACCGTTCCATGGTGCCGTTACCTTCGTTGTCACGATCAACATAAATCATCCCATAACGTTTTTTCATTTCGCCCGTTGTAAAGGAAACAAGATCGATGATTCCCCATGGTGTATATCCCATGAGCTCTACACCATCATAATCAACAGCTTTGATCATTTCTTGTATGTGTTGGCGAAGGTAGTCGATGCGTTCAGGATCGTGAATACTGCCGTCTTCTTCTACAGTATCAACAGCGCCAAAGCCATTTTCTACAATGAATAGTGGCACTTGATATCTATCCCAGAAACGATTGAGCGTGTAACGTAAACCGACAGGATCAATCGCCCAGCCCCAATCACTGACAGAAAGATAAGGATTGTCTACTTGATAAGGGATTTTTCCATGAATATTTTCGTCCTCATTTTCCCCGGTATTGATATCAACGACATTTGACATATAATAACTAAAACCTAAGTAATCAACTTTCCCATTGGCTAAAATTTCGTCATCGCCAGCTAAAATAGGAATATTTAATCCATCGCGTTGAAATTCTTTTAGGGCATAATTTGGATATTTGCCTCGTACTTGTACGTCTGGGAAGAAATAACGTAAATGCATGGATTCTTCTGCTAACATGACATTATTAGGATCAGCATTTAAAGGATAAATCGGCACATGGGAGACCATGGCTCCAATTTGGAAGTTCGGATTAATTTCTTTTCCTTTAGCTACCGCTAGAGCACTTGCGATTAATGTGTGATGTGCTGCTGTATACATGACTTCTTTTGGATTTTCGCCTTCTTTCACTTGTACGCCTACATTGGTCCACAAGAATATCGGGTTGGTGTAATCCATCATGTTATTGATTTCGTTAAAAGTCATCCAATATTTCACTTTATCTTTGTAGCGTTTAAAGACAACTTCAGCAAAGCGAACAAATAGGTCTACCACTTTACGATTGCGAAAACCACCATAATTTTTTGCAAGCTTTAGTGGCATTTCGAAATGAGTGAGTGTAACGACTGGTTCAATGCCATATTTTAAACATTCATCAAACAGATCATCATAAAATTGCAAGCCAGCTTCGTTAGGTTCAGCGTCATCTCCATTGGGGAAAATGCGCGTCCAGTTAATCGAAGTTCGGAATGCTTTTAGCCCCATTTCAGCAAAAAGTTGGACATCTTCTTTATAGTGATGATAAAAATCAATGGCTTCATGGTTAGGATAAAATTTGTCTTCTTCAATCGTATCTGTAATTTCTCTGCGTTTGTTTGGACCGCCGACAGTCATGACATCCGCAACGCTAGGGCCTTTGCCATCTTGATCCCAGCCACCTTCGATTTGGTGGGCGGCAACTGCGCCGCCCCATAGAAAGTCTTTTGGTAATTTACTCATAATGAAATTCCTCCTGAAAAATTTTTATTTTACTACAGTGATAATCGTGTCATTTGGTTCGACGTGACGTGATTTCTCACTAGCCACTTGTTTGAAACTATCAGTATTTGTCACAATGACCGGTGATACTACAGAATAGCCCGCTTGTTGGATAGCTTCAACATCGAAGTTAACTAGCGTCTCGCCTTGTTTGACTTCTTGGCCTTCTGCTACAGAGCTTGAAAAATGTTCTCCGTTTAATTGTACTGTGTCCATTCCAATATGAATTAATAGCTCAATGCCATTTTCATCTGTTAAACCAATGGCATGTTTTGTAGGGAAAAAGGACGAAATTTTACTATCAAATGGCGCGACTAATGTGCCGTCTGTAGGTAAAATCGCCGCACCTTTACCCATAGCGCCGGAAGAAAATACTTCATCTTCTACTTCAGTCAATGGAACTAATTCCCCGCTAAGAGGCGACTGAATTTGAATTTGCGTACCTTCAACAAGTTCTTCTTTATCACTAGCTTCTTGTTCTGCTTCAATTTCTTCTGTAGTTTCTGATGTTGTAGCGTTTGTTGATTCTGTCGTGGTAGAAGCATCGGCCTCTTTTCCTAAACCGAAAATAAAGGTCAAAATAGTTCCAACAACAAAGGAAACAGCGATACTAAATACGTATTGTGGAATAGGTCCATAAGCTGGAATCGTTAGTACACTGTTAAATGCATAGCTATACATTTCAGCGCCAAAGAATCCTACAAGGCCACCACCAGCAGCTCCGGAAACAATTAAAATAGGAATTAAACGACGATAACGTAAAATGAAACCATATAAAATAGGTTCAGTAACGCCAGCAACAATTCCTGAAACCGTTCCAGCAAGAGATAAGGAACTTAAATCTTTATTTTTGCGGTAACGCAAGAAAATACCAAAGGCAATGCCCATCTGTGCAAAAGTCGCACCTGCTGCCATAGCGTTTAATGGGTCTCCACCGCGAGCTAAGTTGTCAAGCTGGATAGGTGTAATTCCCCAGTGTACGCCCAACACGACAAGAAATGGCCAAACTGAAGCAAAAACAATACCAGTCAATATAGAGGATAAATCAAGTAAAGCAACTAATCCGTTGGCAATTGCTTGACTTAGATATTGTGAGAATGGTCCAAAAATTAAAGCGGTTAAGGGTACCATAATTAAAATTCCCATCATAGGTACAAAGAATAACTGAATAGTATCTGGAGAATATTTCTTAAAGAATCGTTCGATAGGCGCATAAAAAGCCATTGCAACTAACATGGGAAAAACTGTTTGTGTATAGTCTGAAATAATTAAGGGAATGCCCATAAAATCTAAACTTTGACTTGCATCCATTAATGAAGCAAAGGTTGGTTCTAATAAGCCTGCACCGATAACGCCACCAACATAGGGATTAACTTTTAAGAACTTTGCAGCCGATATTCCGATAAAGACGGGGAAGAAATAAAATAATCCATTAGAGGCTGCATCTAATACAGCATAGGTAGAACTTTCTTCACTTAACCAGCCTGCCATTGTAAGGACAGCCAAAAGCGCTTTTATCATCCCTGAACCTGCTAAGGCTGGAATTAGTGGAGAAAATGTCCCTGAAATATATTCAAAAACAATAGCGATTGGGTTTTTGGATCGGACCGATTGTTTGATTTCCTCTGCACTTTTTTCCTCATCAGCATCACTTGATTCACCAGCTTGGATATTATATTGATCCATAATTTCTTGGTAGACTTTAGCCACGTGGTTACCAATAACAACTTGATATTGGCCACCGCTTTCAACTGCGGTTAAAACGCCAGGATGATCTTTTAGTGCTTTTTCATCCACTTTACTTGTATCTCTTAATTTAAATCGTAAACGTGTCGCACAATGGACGAGGGAATCAACATTTTCTTGTCCACCGATGTGCTCTACAATAAATGTAGCGGTTTCTTTATTATTTGCCATGTTTTGCACTCCTTTAATTTTTTAACATAATCGAGTTTAACCGTATGGGTATAATTTGTCAATGCCCATATAGTATAGAAAGCCTTTGAAAATTATGATACAATATAAAAAAATACGGGAAAGGGACCCTGAGATGCCAAAGTATAAAGACATTGCTCGAAAGTTGATTCGAAAAATTGACTCCGATGATATGAAGCAAGGAGACAAATTAGCAAGTATTGAAGAATTAATGAAATATTTTGATGTAGGAAAAAATACTATCATTCAAGTGTTAACGCTATTGGAAAGACAAGGGTATATTTATCAGGTAAGAGGTAGTGGCAACTTTGTAAGAAAACACCGCCGACACGGTTATATCAATCTTTTAGAAGCCAATGGTTTTAAAAGTACGTTGCAAGGCTTTCGTTTAGGTTCCGAAATGCTAGATTTAAAAGTGATCAAGCCCACAACAGAAGTGATGGCTAATTTGGATATCTCAGAAGATGAAGATGTCTATTATGTGAAGCGATTACGTTCAATCGAAGGAAGGAAGTTCGCTATTGAGAAATCTTTTTATGTAAAAGATATTGTCCCTTATTTAAATCAAGAAATCGTAGAAGATTCTATCTTTCGTTACCTTGTAGAGGATTTAAAACTTAAGCCAGGTTTTACGGATCATTTCTTTCGCGTAGGGAAATTAAACAAAGAAAACGCAGCATTATTAAACTTGAAAATAGGTGACCCTGCTGCTTTTTTAGAGTCTATCTATTATTTGGAAAATGGGCGACCTTTTGATTATTCGAAAATCCTTTATCACTATGAAGAAGCGCAGTTTTTCATACAAGGGGCAAGCAATACGGAGTTTTGAGTTAATTGAATTTTTTTGAAACTAACTTAAAAAAAAGAAAAATGGCTAAAAATTTGAAGTTTACTTCAAATTTCCTTAGAAGTGGTTTGTTTTATTTTCGAGATGCCACTGATAGTTTATGAATTGGAGGCACCTCAAAGGAGATACCTCCAATAGTTTTTAAATTGGAGGCATCTCGAAAAAGATACCACCAATAATTCGCAGATTGGAGGGACATCAGAGAAGTTACCTCCAATAATTGCGAATTGAGTATAACGCGCAAAATTTTTTATTAGAAGAAAGTGAAAATTAGCTAGATAGAAATATTAAAATTAAGTAAGAGTCTATTTGTGATTAAGTCGTCAAAAATAGACTTATTTTTTGTTTTAAGAGGTAATTGTACATCCTGTTGTTGCGCAAATGATGCTGTTGTTAATGCTTTTTCATATTTTTGTTAATTTTCAGCAAATTGACTATTGTCAGAAAATTAAAAAGCAGTTATACTCATCGTTATAACTCATTTTTTAATTTAAGCTATGATAGCAATTAAAAAATGACAAATAATAAGTTACATCCTAGGAGGGGGCTTTATGGAAGAGATTTTCCAAAACAGTTATTTTTACTTTTTTCTTGTTATGTTGGTTTACGGGATTGGCGACGTTCTCGGTGTTTTAACAAAAGCGAAAGTGTCTTCAGTTTTTGTTGTGATGCTTACTTTTTTGATTCTGTTTATGACAGACGTTTTTCCGGCCGATATTATTGATCAAGCAGGTTTATCATCTATGGCAGATATGGCTGTGGGTATGTTGATTTTTCATATGGGGACGACAATTAATTTAAAACAATTGATCAGCGAATGGCGCACCGTAGTAACCGCGTTAATATCCATGGTGGTTGTTGCTCTGGCAGTATTTGTACTGATCCCATTCATTGGATATGAAAATGCCATTGTTACGATCCCTGTGTTAAACGGAGGAATTATTTCCACACAAATTATGAGCGAAGCAGCAAGTAATGCTAACTTAGCTGTTCCAGCCGCGTTAGCAGCAATTCTTTATGCGGTGAAAAAATTTGCTGGCTCTTATCCTGCTTCGATGTTTGGTGTAAAAGAAGCGAACAACATTTTAGAAAAATACCGCTCGAATCCTGAAGATCCAATGTTTTCAATGATAAGTAACGAAACAGAAAAAGATAATAAAGGATTTGCGATTCAAAAGCAAAAATATTTTACCGATTTCGTATGTATTATGGTCGCAACCTTTTTTTCCTGGGTAGCAGTAACATTGGAAACCTTGATCCCACAAGTAAATATGTCTATTTGGGCCCTTATTTTAGGTGCGATTATGGGCTATTATAATCTTGTTCCCGCTCGAATTTTAGATAAAGGGAGAGCTTCAGGAATTATTTCCATGTTAACCTATGCCGTGATTATTCCTTCCTTAGCGAACATTGATTTTGCACAGTTGTCATCCTTAGCTTTCCAAATTATTGTCATCTTAGCAGTTACTATTATCGCTTTAATCATTTGTTTCTACATTCTACCGGGATACAAAATCATTGGTTCAAAACCTCTAGCTACAGGGGTTAGCTTGGCGCAATATCTTGGCTTTCCAGCAACTTATCTCATTTCAAAAGAAGTAGCAAAAGCCGTAACAGAAGATCCTGACGAACAAGAAATTGTCTTAAATCGCATTATGCCTAGTTATGTGGTGGGGAGTATGACTACTGTGACCGTATTTTCGATTGTGATTGCAGGAATCATGGTCAACTTTATTTAATATAACTGTAGAAAGGAATTTAACTTTATGAAATTTGATCCATATATGTATCGTTATCCGTCACGACGTAACTTAGTGTTTGGAAAAAATGGCGTTGTCGCAAGTGCAAGTCCCTTAGCTTCACAAACAGGTTTAGATATTCTGAAAAAAGGTGGTAATGCCATTGATGCAGCCGTGGCAACAGCGACCGCGTTAACGGTTGTCGAACCTTCAGGAAATGGTATTGGCGGCGATTGTTTTGCCATTATCTGGTACGAAGGAAAAATTTATGGGATAAATGCCAGTGGATTTGCGCCAGAAAATATTTCTCGTGAAGAACTATTAGAAAAAGGCGAGGAGATTTCTTTATATGGCTTAGACTCTGTCACCGTTCCAGGAGCGCCCGGTGGTTAGGCTGCCTTATCGGAGCGTTTTGGAAATTTATCTTTAAGTGAAACGGTTGAACCTGCTGCGACGATAGCAGAAGAAGGATTTCCTGTAGCGGCGAATGTCGCTGCTTTATGGAAAAGATATTATGGCATTTATTCGGCTCAATTAGAAAAATATCCTGTTTTAAAAACTTGGTTTGATACTTACTGTCCTGATGGACGTCCGTTAAAAGCAGGAGAGCTGTTTAAAGCCCCCAATCACGCCAAAACCCTTCGTGAGATTGGCAGAACAAACGCCGAAAGTTTTTATAAAGGAGAAATTGCGGAGGCTATCGATGCTTTTTCCAGAGAAAATGGAGGCTATTTACGCAAAGAAGACCTAGCGAAATACCAACCCGAGTGGGTGAAACCTCTGTCGACAAATTATAAAGGTTATGATGTATGGCAATTGCCGCCTAATGGTATCGGTGTGATTGTTTTGATGGCACTAAATAACCTTGAACAAATGGAGTTGCAAGGAAAAGATGATGTGGAAACCTATCATGCACAAATTGAAGCTTTAAAATTAGCTTTTGAGGATGGATTAGAATTTATCGGCGATCCATTAGATGAAGGGCTCAATGTTGATTTAGAGCAGTTGCTTTCAAAAGAGTGGGCCAAAGAACGTACTTCACAAGTTACAGACGAGGCGATGGATCCAAAACCTGGGAAGTTGCCGTCAAGCGGCACTGTATATTTTAGCGTCGCTGATAAAGATGGCAATATGGTTTCTTTCATCCAAAGTTGTTATACAGGTTTTGGCTCTGGTGCTGTTGTCCCTGATTACGGCATCAGCTTGCACAATCGTGGCAATCAGTTTTCTTTAAAGAAAGATCATCCGAATGAAATCAAGCCAGGAAAACGTCCTTATCATACGATTATTCCAGGTTTCTTATCACAAGATGGCAAAGCCGTCGGACCCTTTGGTGTGATGGGTGGGCCACTGCAGCCGCAAGCTCATATGCAAGTGGTAAGTAGTATGGTTGATTTTCATCTCAATCCACAAGAAGCCATAGATGCGCCGCGTTGGCAATGGACAAGTGGAAAATCTGTTCAGCTCGAACCTTCTTTTCCTTTCCATATTGCCGAAGCGTTAAAACGACGAGGACATAATATTCAATTACTCAATGAAACAATTATGATTGGACGAGGGCAAATCATCTTACAACAAGACGACGGTGTCTATGTTGCCGCCACTGAAGGACGTACCGATGGGTATATTGCTGTGTGGTGATTGCGTTGCAGAAAGCTTGAATTAGTAATTAACATATGCAGAAATCGAAGAGGGAAACAATTTCTTTCTTCGGTTTTTTATATTGGAAGTAACTTCCAATATAAAATAAAATGGTTCGACTTAAAGCTTTCATTAAGCACTTTTTCGAAAGTTTAGTGGGGTGGTGCCTACATATTTTTTAAAGGTACGGACAAAATAACTTGCATCTACATAACCCAAATCATCTGAAATTTCATTAATCGTTTTGTTAGTATCACGCAATTGTTGTTTAGCTCTACGAACTTTTAGTTTATTGTATACTTGCGTAAATGGCTCGCCAAATTCTTCTTTTATTAAACGACTGAGATAATTGGGACTTAGGTTGGTTAGTTCAGCTAGGTATTGTAGATCAACTGTTCTATTAGAATCATACATCGCATCGATAGCGGGTTGCAATTGTGAATTTTTTGCTTGATAAGAGAGATTAATTTTTTCTTGTTCTTCCGAAACAAGTTCTAATGTGGCGGAATTTGTTGGTTGAAATTCTTTAGAAGAAATCTGTATACTGTTACCTTCATGTTTTTGAACAGAGTATCCCTTTTTTACGATTTCTGTCAAAATATATTTACTCAGCTGACCAATCATGTATGCTGCTTTATCCATGTCTTGGAAAGATAATTTGGGCAATTGTTCATAAGCTTTTTGGTGTTCTTTTTTGAACCATTGGATGAGTTCTTGGTCGTCTGCGTTTAAGACTTGCTCTAACTGATCTTGGTTTTCTTCCATTTGAACTTCTCCGGCCATGATCGCTCCCATGTAATGGCCCTCAACCATAATTGGAATTGCAATATCAACAATATCAAAATGGCAACGGTAAATGAAAGGAGTCCCTTTACGAACAGCTTCTAATGCGCCTCTTGCGTCACACTTTTCGCAGTATTTGCTCAATTTAGGGTGTTGCCGAACAAGTTGACAAAATGGTTGAATCTGGTTATGTGTACTAACAGGTTTGCCACGATAGTCAACTAAAATAATTGCTAATTGAGTTTCTATAGCGATAGCGTCTTGTAATTTTTCCCACTCACTTAAATCCAAGATACCTTCTAAATCCATTTGTTGCATATCTGTATCCCCCCGATCCCTTACCTCTTCAATCTATGTCGTCAATTAATAATCCAAAATTTCAAGTTTAAGTTAGCCACTTAGTAAAACTAAATTTCATGCGATATTTGACGGTTACTATCTGTGTAGTGAGGGCTTGATAATGAGCTGAGACATGATAGTCTTTTGACAAGCTGGCTTCAGCCAGCTCTACAGCTTTAAAATCATGTCGAAGGAGGCTCGTTGTCAAGCCCTCACGGGTTTAAGCCACTTGCTTTTCTAATCGTAAGGCATTGACGAAACACTCATGAGGTGTTTTATAATCCAATATTTTTCTGGGATAATCGTTCATCCATTGTTGTATACGTAAGCATTGTGATTCTAAAAC
>NZ_BSUG01000039.1 GCF_030161475.1 Tetragenococcus halophilus subsp. flandriensis
TTCAGATAAATAATGAAAATTTTTTTCTGGAAAAGTCATCCTTTGCGCAAGCATTTGATTTTTTTGTCATTTTTTAGAAAAAAGTTAAAATCTGAATATTCTGATTATATTAATGCACCACTAGTGTGAAAACTTATATT
Source organism: Tetragenococcus halophilus subsp. flandriensis (assembly GCF_030161475.1). GTDB lineage: Bacteria > Bacillota > Bacilli > Lactobacillales > Enterococcaceae > Tetragenococcus > Tetragenococcus halophilus_C. The sequence continues at coordinate 141 of NZ_BSUG01000039.1, forward strand.
AGAAAATAGCTTTTTTAGTATACATATAAGCAAAGAAATTTTGTAAATAGTAAAAATATGAATTATCATTTTCTACACAAGTTTTAAAATTACAAGTAAGGACTTTGCTACATTAGATGATGTTATTAAATAATTAAGCAACTGTTTATCAAATATAGTTTTTTTATTAAACACTTAAACCACAAAAACGTGTTATTTCTTTGCTTTTTAAAAAATTAAATATGAAATCGTCATAATTTATTCAACTTTTACAGTTACATTATAAATATCCCAACAAAATACCCTAAAAACACTTTTTCATTTTTAACTCCTTTCCCGTCAGTTACCCGCTGGCGGGTCTTTTTTTATTTGTTAAGAATTAAGGATGAATTATTTCTTATGTAAGTAGTTGTTTTAATTTATTATACGTTAAAAAACCATTCTAGAAATCCGGTCATTTCTTTTATTGCAGCTGTTTTAGTTAGAGTCTCTTGATTTTTAAGCCACCAATAGGCTGCTTGTTTAAAGGTGCCTAGTAAGATTTGCAAACTAAACTCGATATTGTTAGGTAGATAGTATCCTTTATCATAAAAATACTGAAGACGTTCTTTTAATTGTTCGTTTAAATGTTTATCTGCAGTCTCAAATACTAAAAAGCTAGCAGCATCGATTTGTAAAGGCAATAACACTTTTTGATACTCATCGATGGCATCGATCATTGTTTGAAAAAGTGTAGAAAAATAACTGACAGGGTGCTTATCGTCAGATTCTTGATCTACTTGTGCAATATAGTGCTCTTGTAATGATTGAACAGTAAAATTAAAAAAATCGTACTTATCGTTAAAATGTTTATAAAATGTAGGTCGACGTATTCTCGCTTTTTGACATAATTCATTAACAGTAATCTTATCTAGTGATTTTTCTTTCAGTAATTCTAATAATGAAGTAATGAGTGATTCGTATGTTTTTTGAATACGTAAATCAAGTGAATTTTCCATGAAAAAACTCTCCTTTAAAAAATTTTAATAAACAATTTTAAGAAATATGTCATTTAAGTTTCATATTACAAAATGTTGTTCGTTGTAATTTTCATCAATCATATTATAATCATTAAATGAACATATGTAAATAAACAATCATATGTTAGTTAACATACTTTTGTAAGCAGGGAGCGAAAAGATATGTCAGTTATTAAAATCGAACAACTAACAAAAGATTATGGTCATCACCGTGGCGTTTTTGATGTATCTTTTGAAGTTGGTCAAGGTGAGGTTTTTGGATTTTTAGGTCCAAACGGCGCCGGAAAAACTACGACTATTCGACATCTAATGGGTTTTTCGAAACCACAATCCGGAACGATTCAAGTGTCGAATAAAGATTCCTGGAAAGACGCAGCAGCGATCAAACGGGAAGTCGGTTATTTGCCAGGTGAACTAGCATTTCCTAAAAATATGACAGGTAAGGCTTTTATCGACTTTATGGCAAGGGAAAGACAAATTTCTGATATGACAAAGACGAATCATTTGATTGACATGTTTGAATTAGATATTTCTCCTAAACTAGACACGATGAGTTTAGGTACTCGGCGGAAAGTGGCGATTGTTACTGCCTTTATGCATGACCCGGATATTTTAGTTTTGGATGAACCGACAAGTGGCTTGGACCCGGTTATGCAAGAACGATTTATCGAGTTTTTATTGGAAGAAAAGCAAGCTGGAAAATCGATCCTTTTGTCGAGCCATATTTTCAGTGAAGTTGATGCAACATGTGATCGAATCGCGATCATTAAAGAAGGTGAAGTAGTTTCGACAGTAGTTGCTGATGATATTCGGAAAAATGAAAATAAGACTTATAAGATCGAGTTTGCTGACGAAGATGAATACCAACGTTTTATTGAGAACACTTCGTTAAATGTAGCGGTAAATCGACCGAGCCAAAATCAAGTGAAAGTTGACATTAGAGATGAAAATATCAAAGCCTTATTTACCGATTTGAGCCAATATCAATTAAATTTTATTACTGAAGAGAAGTTCTCATTAGAAGATTACTTTATGAACTTCTATGATACAAACAAGAGTGTTACATCCGGAGAAGAGGTGTTGAACCATGGCGTACATTGATTTAGAAAATTTAACAAAAGATTATGGGCAAAATAGTGGCGTATTTGATATTTCTCTTTCTATTGAGCAAGGGGAAACCTTTGGTCTGGTTGGTATCAATGGTGCTGGTAAAACAACAACTATTCGTCAATTAATGGGATTTATTAAGCCTGACAGTGGTGTGGCCTTTATTAATGGTATGGATTGTCAAAAAAATAGTGCACAGATCAAACGGTTTGTTAGCTATGTTCCCGGTGAAATCAATTTTCCAGCGGATAAAACCGGAGAAACCTTCTTAAAAAGACAAATAGAAAAAGCGGGTCGTGGTAGTTGGCAACGTTGTAAGGAGATTTGTGAAAGATTACAGCTGGACTACACAGCAGGGCTTAAAACGATGAGTAAAGGAATGAAACAAAAGACAGCCTTAGCTGCCGCATTTTCTTTGGGATCTGATGTATTGATCTTAGATGAACCGTCGACAGGTTTAGATCCGCTAATGCGTGATGTATTTATTGATTTAATCAAAGAGGAAAAAGAAATGGGGCATACCATCTTTTTATCTAGCCATATTTTTGAAGAAATTGAACAAACTTGTGATCGTGTAGCTATGATTAAAGATGGGCGAATTATTGATCAGCTAGTCATAGATGACCTTCTTCATAATAAAAATAAAACTTATAAATTAGAGTTTACAACTCAAGAAAGTTTTCAACAATTTCAAACGCTGGATTACGAGTTGACTGATGTAAATGAAGATGATTTACAACTAAGAGTGAAAATCAATGATAAAGATATCAATCGTTTGGTAAACGATCTTCAACATTATGATATTTTATTCTTCAAGGAAATAAAAACGAATTTTGAAGATTACTTTACCAATGTATTCAAGGAGGAAGTAGCCAATGTTTAGTAAACCGATTTTTAAACAGAGTGTACGAAGTAATGGGCCATTATGGCTGGTCATCACTATTGTTTTAAGTTTGTTGATCACTATTTTTATTGTAAGTTTTGATGCAGATGACATAGGACAAATTGTCAGTGCAGCAGAAGATACTTCTTTTGGTTCACAAGTTTCTGATCTAGGAACCTTAATGGGCATGTTAGAAATGTTCTTTAAGATGGTCGCTATTTTACTCGGCTTGATCTATGGGGTGTTTTGTGCCAATAACTTAGTGGTCAGTGAAATCGATAGTGGGTCAATGGCCTATACTTTATCGACACCGATCAAAAGAGGAACAGTTATTTTTACTAAGATGGTTTATATGCTTGGTTCAATTATTTTGATGTTTGCCGTTACAGCTGGTGTTGGTATGGGTGTAACCGAAATTGTCCATAACAATCTTTCGGGTAATGCAATTACAGAAGACGTGGAAGAAGCAGCGGCAGCACTTGATCGTGACCCTTCTTATGTGCGTGAAAATCTTTATATGATTGAAGATGATGACTATGCCCTGCAAGCTGGTGCAGATGCGCGTGGTATGGATCAAACGGCTTATAATAAATATTTAGATGAAGCTATGAAACGCGACAGTTTAGATAAAGCATCTGATGAAATTACTGATAGCCGTAAAGATGAATACGACGATGACGACGATATGGACAAAGATGATATTGAAATTACCACGGATGAGTTAGCAGACGATCCTGGAATGATTTTAAATGATAGTGATGCCTTGAAAGAAGGTAGTCAGCCACTAGGAATGAATGTCAATGAATATCGTAATTATGTTAATGATTTAGTTGATGAAAATGAGAATGAAGATGAAGAAGACGATAATAATCAGATAAATCCATCAGCTGTTTTATCTACGGCTAAAGAAGTCACTGAAGATGAGTTAGATGTAAGTTCAGCTACAGTAGATGATAATATGAATCTTATGAAAAATGACAATGCTTTAGCAGCGGCTTCTGAAGCAACCGATGTTCCAGAAGATCAATTGTCCGATATGATCGATGAATCAATGGTTAGTTCTGCAATTGATTCCGATGAAGGAACAGAATTTGACCTCGAAACATTTGGCTGGTTGATTTTAGGATCATGCTTATTGACATTAGCTATGGGAAGCATCTCTTTCTTTGCAAGTACTTTGTTCAATCGTACAAATACGGCAATGGCTTTAGGTGGCGGATTACCACTAGCATTTTACATTATAAGCATTGTGATTGAACAAAATGATAATTTAGAAGATTTGAAGTATTTCACGATCACGACTTTGTATAATACCAGTGAAATTATCGCAGATGGCGATTTCTTGATACAAATGGGTGTATTAGCTGTGATTCCAGTTGTTTTATACACCGTCAGCGGAATTATCTTTACACGTAAGGATTTACCACTTTAACAAGAAAACTTCATTTTATGCAAAAGGAAAGGAGCTCATTTTTGGGCTTCTTTTTTCTTGTTTTAAGATAAAATTTTGACAAAAATTGAGTTCACAAAACTAAACTACGTGATGGACCTTACTTTTAGTAGTTTTAAATTTGAAAAAGTGCTTTGCTTCTTGTGTGTAACATAGTCTTCTTTATTTTGATCAATTAAAAAAACTGAGAGGAAGCTTTTTATTTTTTTGAAAAAATTAACAGATTGTTGGAAATATTTTTCATTTAACGAAACTATTGTAATCTTTATTAAGGGATGATAATCTTTAATTAGAAAACGGTTTCATAAGTTGTAATTAAAATATTTAATTGTAAATGAGGGGGGAGTAAATAATAAATTAGTCATCTATCTTGGTATCAAGTTTGTTAACTATTTTACTAGGGGGAATAGGAATGAAGAAGAGTATTAAAGCTTTGTTGGGAATAGGATTTATGATCTGTTTATTCTTACCTACGTCAAGTGTTGAGGCAGCTAGTGACTCTACATCAAATGAAGAAGGTGGAAGTTCAGAACTTATGATAAGTTCACCGAATGGCGAAGTGGATCTTAATTTTTCGCTCACTGAAGAAGGAATACCACAATATCAACTTTCATATAATAATATGAACTTACTCGAACCATCATTACTAGGAGGCTTTGAATTCAAAGATCAGGAAGCTTTAAGTGATAATTTTGAGTTGATTGATTCTTCTACGGAATCATTTGAAGAGGAGTGGTTACCAGAGTGGGGTGATAAAGAAAAGATTGAAAATAATTATGAACAACTAACCGTTGCTTTACTGGAAAAAGATGAAAACCAGCGTCAAATGAACATTGAGTTTCGGGTATATGATGATGGTATAGGCTTTAGATATGTTTTGCCTGAACAAGAAAATTTAGACGGTAATCTTGAAATTACTTCTGAGGATACTGAATTCTCATTTACAGATGAAAATACTTCTTGGTGGATTCCTAGAGATTGGGATAATTATGAATTAGAATATACTGAGACGCCATTAAGTGAAGTAGAAGATGTGCACACGCCTTTTACCATGGAAACGCCTGATGGTATCCATTTATCCGTTCATGAAGCTGGTTTAATAGATTATTCTAGTATGGCTTTAGAAGAAGTGGAAAATAAGGAAAATACCCTAGCTGGACATTTGGCGCCATGGCCAGACAGTGATGTAAAGGTGAAAAAGGACAGTTTACCTATTGAAACACCATGGCGAATGATTCAAATCGGAAAAGACGCTGGAGATCTTTTTGAATCAGATTTGATGTTGAATCTTAACGAACCCAATCAGATTGAAGATACTTCTTGGATTGAACCGACAAAATATGTTGGTGTATGGTGGGAAATGATTTCTGGAAAATCTGAATGGGCATCGGGTGCTGACCATGGGGCAACGACGGAGAATGCTAAAAAATATATTGACTTTGCTAGCGAATTTCTCGATACTAAAAATCAAAATATTGGAATGCTTGTAGAAGGTTGGAATGAAGGTTGGGATGGAGAATGGGCAGATAACGGTGATTTATTTAGTTTTACTCAACCTTACCCTGATTTTGATTTGGACGAAGTAGTAAACTACGCTCATAAAAACAACATTGGCTATATTATGCATAATGAAACAAGTGGTGATATTTTAAATTATGAAGAACAAATGGACGAAGCTTATCAACTTTACCAAGATTTAGGGATTCATTCAATCAAAAGTGGTTATGTGGCCGATGAGGGAATGCATAATCCAGAAGGTCAACATCATCATGGTCAATATATGATAAATCATTATTTAGAAGCGGTGAAAAAAGCGGCAGATCATCAAATTATGGTGGATACCCATGAGCCAATCAAAGGGACTGGTTTGGAACGTACTTATCCAAACTGGATGAGCCGAGAAGGTGTTAGTGGCATGGAGTATAGCGCCTTTGGAGAAGAAAACAACCCACCAGAACATGATACGATTCTTCCGTTTACGCGAGGACTGTCCGGGCCTATTGACTTTACCCCCGGGATATTCGATACTGAAATCTCTCATAGTGATGAGGGCGATGTAGATACAACTCGGGCTAAACAACTTGCACTTTATGTAACGATTTCTACAGGTACGCAAATGGTTGCTGATTTACCAGAAAATTATAAAGATGATAATGGTAATATTTTGCCTGAATTCCAATTTATTAAAGATGTACCTGTTGATTGGGATGAGACTTTAGTTCCTAACAGTGAAATTGGAGACTATGCTACGATGGTCCGACGAAGCGGAGATGAATGGTATTTAGGTAGTATTACAGATGAAGAAGCAAGAGATATAGACATCGAACTTGACTTTTTAGATGATGGACAAGAGTATGTAGCTGAAATTTATTCTGATGCTGATGATGCAGACTATGAAGATAATCCACATGCTGTAGATATTGAGGAAAAGATTGTTGGTTCTGAAGATACTTTGACAGCTTCATTAGCTAGGAGTGGCGGGCAAGCAGTAAGAATTACGCCGACAGCAGATGAGAAAAGGGAAGAAACTTCAGAAATGAATAAAGAAGAATATACGATTAAAAAAGAAGACACTTTGTTTGATATTGGAATGAAGTACAATTTATCTTGGGATAAAATTTATGAAGTAAATCGAGAGCAAATTGCTGATTCTGACTTAATCTATCCAGAACAAATCATCTCAATACCATTATCTGAAAAATGATACCAACGAATATGTAATATTTTATTGCTTGTAGAAAAACTAGTCTTTTTCTACAAGCTTTTTTAACTTATTATCAGTTTTAATATAATGCTATTTTTTATAAATAGTTAATTATAATAATTCTAAATAAATTTTTTTCACGAGCTATACACTAATGATTATCGTTCTCAATTAGCTATTTTTGCTATCAATTAGTATAAATGAGTGCTAAGCTTTAATAGAAAGTTGGAGGGTGATGTCATGAGTAATTTTAAAAAATTTTCGTTAACAATTTTAGTTGGTATTCTTGCATTAATTATGGAATTTGGTTTTGGTCGACCGCAAATTGCTTTTTGGATTGTCGCAATTGTCGGAGGGTTAATGGCATTTTCTATGTTTATAGGCATGATTCAAACCTTAAAATCTGGCAAGTATGGTGTGGACATTTTAGCCATTACAGCTATCGTTGCGACATTACTTGTTGGAGAATATTGGGCTAGTTTGATGGTGTTGGTGATGTTAACAGGCGGAGATAGCTTAGAAGATTATGCCAGTCACCAAGCGGGACGCGAATTGCGGACACTGCTAGAAAATTCTCCGCAAGTGGCGCATAAAATCGTCGATGAGCAATTGCAGGATATTGAAGTAGATGATGCAGCTGTTGGGGATTTACTTTTAATTAAACCAGGCGAACTTGCACCAGTAGACGGCATAGTGATTGCAGGAAGTACACTTGTTGACGAATCTTCTTTGACAGGTGAATCTAGACCCATAGAAAAAAAGCAAGACGATGAAATAATGTCGGGTTCAATTGTGAAAGATGCTTCAATTCGGATTCAAGTGGCAAAAAAAGCAAGTGACAGTCAATATCAAAAACTAGTAAAATTAGTCGAAGAATCTGAAGCAAAACCTGCTCATTTTGTTCGTTTAGCCGACCGCTATGCGGTTCCCTTTACATTAATTGCTTATATTATTGGAGGTCTCGCTTGGTTTATTTCAGGAGATCCTGTACGTTTTGCTGAAGTTTTAGTTGTTGCCTCGCCTTGCCCCTTAATTTTAGCGGCACCAGTTGCTTTAGTGGCAGGCATGAGTCGCTCGAGCAGAAGTGGTATTGTGGTAAAAACAGGAACTACAATTGAAAAATTAGCTAAGGCAAATTCGATCGCTTTTGATAAAACGGGGACACTGACAGAAGGAAAGCTTTCGGTTGATGAAATATATTCTGAAAGTGAACGATTTTCTAAAGCAGATTTATTAAGTCTAGCTGCTAGTGTTGAACAAGAATCGACTCATATATTGGCGCGATCATTAGTTGCTCAAGCAAAAAATGAAGGAACTCAGTTGCGATCAGTCAAAGACTTGCAAGAAGTGACGGGAAAAGGAGTTGCAGCTTTTGTTGAGGGCGAAAAAATCCGTGTCGGAAACGCATCATTTGCAGGAGATGATTTTGTAGGGCAAACGAAAAAAACTGTAGTATACATTATGATAAATGAACAATATATCGGCTATATTACCTTTAAAGATATTCTTCGTTCAGAAGCTAGAGAGACGATTGATCAATTAAAACAATTAGGAATCAATAGGACAGTGATGTTGACGGGAGATGATCAAGAAATTGCTGATCAAATTGCTAAAAGCGTAAATATTTCTAACGTCCATGCACAATGTTTACCAGAAGAAAAGATTCAGGTATTAAAAGATTTAGAAGAAGAACAACGGCCTTTAATTATGGTAGGCGATGGCGTTAACGACGCACCAGCATTAGCTGTGGCAGATATTGGGATTGCTATGGGTGCTCATGGATCCACTGCAGCAAGTGAAAGCGCGGATGCAGTGATTTTAAAAGATGACTTAACTCGTGTATCAGAAGCTGTTCGTTTGTCAAAAGACACAATGAAAGTTGCGCAGCAGTCCGTTTTAATTGGTATTTTTATTTGTGTTGCTTTAATGTTGATCGCAAGCACTGGAGTCATTCCAGCATTATTGGGAGCTGCATTACAAGAAGTTGTTGATACAGTGTCCATTTTGAGCGCTTTGCGTGCAAGAAGAGATAAAAGTAGCAGCGGAATGCATATGAAGCTTAAAACGACTTGACTTAGACAATAACAGTTAATGTTTGAATGGAGGATTAAGCGGACTGCTGTGTAGCGAATTATGGGCTTAATTAATAAAAATCTGACGTTTTGTAAAAGTTGAGTTTTCTGAAATACTTTGCTATAATATGAATGAAAAGAGGACGTACTAATCATACGTCCTCCAACAGCACCGCTTAAGATGGTGGCAAAGTTTTGATTATTTGAAAAATAACCGTAACCCGCTAAAGTTGACGGTTATTTTTTATTGCTGATTTTTATCAGCTCAACAACAAGTGCAATTAAGGCAACGATAAAAGTGCCGAAACCTAACACTAGTTGTAAAGCGTCTGAAACAGACACCCAGGCTTCTCCTTTCTAAAGATTTTGATAGTACGATCATACGCACCACCTCACTTTCTATAAAGATAGCCACCGTCATAAACTTTACTGTTATAAATATAATAACATACAAAATGTTTGTTTGCTCATTAAAATTTTTGATTTGATAAAGTTATATTGAAAAACGAACTTAGTAACTGTCTACTAAAAATGGTAGGCAGTTTTTTTATCATTATTTATATTTGAGAAGTCTTAATTTTTCAAAGCTTTCTTTTGAATAGCGGAATTTTTTTCGGTCTAATGAAACTTTTTCTACTTTTGTTTTCTTTCTTCCTGAGTGAAAGCGATATATTGCTTTTAGCTATTTGAGAAAATTATAATAATAACATCGTTATGAATGAGGAGGGGAAGAAGTGAAAGATAAAATTCAAAAATTTGGTGGGGCTATGTTTACTCCAGTAATGTTGTTATCTTTTTCTGGTATCATTTTAGCAATTACTATTATTTTTCAAAATCCTATAATAATGGGCTCGATTGCTGAAGAAGGTACACTTTGGTATAAGATATGGGATATAGTCAGTGCAGGTATGTGGACAGTTTTTGAAAACTTAGAATTATTATTTGCTATTGCATTACCGATTGGTTTAGCAAAAAAATCTCTTGCTAGAATCAGTATGGAATCATTTGTTGTGTATATGGCATTTAACTATTTTGTTGGTGCAATTTTGGAAAATTTTGGTGGCTTTTTTGGCGTAGACTTTTCGGCTGAGCCTGAGACTGGATCGGGATTAAAGTTAATTGGTGGTATAAAAACATTAGACACTGGAGTTATTGGTGCTATTATTATTGCATTAATGGTTGTATACCTTCACGATCATTTTTTTGATAAAAAAATTCCTGATTGGTTAGCGATGTTTAACGGCTCCTCTCTTGTCGTATTCTTAGGAATGATGTCAGCGATTGTCGTTGCTTTAATATTTTGCTTTATTTGGCCAGTATTTCAACGAGGAATGGGTAATATCCAAACATTTTTTGTGGGTAGTGGTGGTTTTGGCATATGGTGTTATTCACTCTTAGAAAGATTGTTATTACCTACTGGTCTTCATCACTTGTTAACACAACCATTCAGTTATGGCCCAGTTATTGTTAACGAAGGAATTACTACTTATTGGTTAGATCACTTGGTAGAATTCAGTCAATCTTCCCGACCATTGGCAGAACTATTTCCAGGTGCAGCTTTTAAACTATATGGTCACAATAAGATTTTTGCGGCTCCTGGTGTAGCTGCTGCTTTATATTTTACATCTAAATCAGAAAACAAAAAGAAAACAGGTGCGCTTGTAATTCCTGCTGCCATAGCAGCGGTCGTTGGCGGTATTACTGAACCGCTTGAGTTTACTTTCTTATTTATTTCTCCGCCTCTATATGCTGTTTATGCCGTACTTTGTGCCACACTATCAACTGCACAATATGCGATTGGTATCCGTGGAGATTTTACAAGTGGTTTAATTACCTGGCTTGCCAAAAATTGGATTCCACTTTGGCATAATCATTATGATGAATATATCAAACAGATCATTGTAGGACTGATATTTACTGTTATCTTTTTTGTTGTATTTTACTTTTTGATTATAAAATTTGATATTAAGACACCTGGTAGACAACTTGCAGGTGCAACAAAATTATATACTAAAAAAGATTATAAACAGAAAAAAAACGAAGAAGATAGTGTTGAAAAGAAGTCGGGCAATGAGTTTCAAGTTAAAGCGAATAATTTTTTAGAAGGTTTAGGTGGAAAAGAAAATATTGAAAGTGTAACAAATTGTGCTACACGATTACGTACATCTGTTTATGATACTTCAAAAGTACTTGATGATAATTATTTCCAAGAAAATGGGGCGTTAGGTATGGTTCGTAAGAATAATAATATTCAAGTTATTGTTGGACCGAGCGTGCCTCAAGTTAGAGACGAATTTGATAAATTATTGCAATAAAAAAAGAAAAGAGAGATAAAATGTTAGAAGCAAAAATAGATACACATACCCATACAATTGCATCGATCCATGCATATAGTACGTTATTGGAAAATATTAATGAGGCTCAGAAAAAAGGATTGACAGGTTTAGCAGTGACTGATCATGCGCCTGGTCTAGGGGTTGGAGAAACTTTTCCAAAATCTTATTTTGGAAATATGCGAAAGGCAATCCCTGAAGTTGTGGAAGGCATTCGGATCATCAAAGGCGTTGAAGCAAATGTTATGGATCACGATGGTAATCTTGATTTACCAACTTCTACTTTTCAAAAGTTAGATTTAGTGATTGCTTCATGTCATGAAAAAGTAGTAAAACCAGCATCCATTAAAGAACATGACCATATATGGGAAAATATTGCCAAAAATCCTTGGGTAGATATTATAGGTCATTCTGGTAACGGACATTATGATTTTTCTCACGAAAAGATCATCAAGTTGTTCAAAGAATACGACAAGATAGTAGAAATAAATTCTTCATCTTTCCCACATAGAAAAAATGCTCGAAAAAATTGTCGTGATATTGCGTTACTATGTAAAAAATATGGTGTCAAAATAACAATAAGCTCGGATGCTCATTTTGCTACAGATATTGGTAATTTTGATGAATCATTAAATATGTTAAAGGAAATAGACTTTCCAGAAGAGTTGATAGTTAATCGTAATTTAGAAACTTTAGTTGAAGTATTATCTAAGATAGAAAAATAAAATGGGATTTTTTCCATTTTATTTTTCTATGAAATTGAGATAATTTTTTACAATAAGGTCAAGTAACATACAAAGTGGGGTATAAGAAACATAAGGATTATCGGGAGAAGAAGGGTTAGATACAGTTGTGGTTTTAAGATAGAGATTAATGGGCGCGATGCTAGCAAGTTCGTTTGTAGCGAAATCTGTTATCGAAATAACATTTATTCCTTTTTCTCTTAATAAAATTAAAGTATTTTTGATGTTTTCGACTTTTCCTCGCATAGATACCACAAATAAAACATCACTTTTCTCCATTATTTCACTATATAGTTTTAGTTCGACACTTGTTGGAAGCGAGGTAACAATACGTTGGCTGGATATGAGCCCTCTTTTAAAGTCTTCTAAGATTGTTCTTTGACCATATCCTGTTCCATATGTATAGATATGAGGCGCTCGATGTAAAAGCTGAGTCAATTCATTGATTTTGTTAGTATCAATCAAACGTAATGTTTCATTTAAATCTTCATAAGTAGTTTCCATAATCGTTTGTGTTGTTTGTTGTGTATTGGAATCTTCTAATTCATTTTTTAATTGGTATTTGAATTCGCTATATCCAGAAAAGCCTAGTTTTTTACACAAACGTACAACAAAAGATTTAGAGACTGAATTTTTTTGTGCAAATTCGTTAATTGTAAGATTATGAAATTGTTTTTTATTTTCTGTAACTTGATGTAAAATAATACGTTCATTTATATTTAGTTGCTCAAAGTTAGTATTCATCTTTTCTATAATCATCATTTCATTCCTCCAAAATCAACTATACCTTATTCATCATATCAAATAAAGGAGTTAACTATGAAACTGCTTGTAAGTGATTTTGATGGTACATTATATCAAAATCAAAATATCGCTAAATATGCGCAAACACAGGTTAAGAGATGGCAAGATAAAGGAAATTATTTTATTCTTGCTACAGGAAGAGATTTGCCGAGTATAATGGAAAAAATAAATTCTTATGAAATCGATCCTGATTTTATTATAGGCAATAATGGCGCGACAATAAATAAAACGATTATTTCTAAAGTAAAAAATGCTAGTTACGAACTTTTGAAACATAGAATTATTAACAATAGAGATCTTTTCCAAGAAATAAAAATTAGCTATATTTTTGAAAATAAAATTCATACTAAAAAAAGTACAGTTTCAATATGCGAAATTAAAAAATTTCTGGAATTTTTTAATGAAAAAGAAGTGATACAGATTTCTGTTAAAGCAAATTCCGTTCACGGAGCAGTTGAATTTATAAAAGCTAATGCCACTAGTTTTCCAGATATGAATTTTCTCAAAAATATTGAGACCATAGATATTGTAGATTATTCTGTAAATAAACTTTTTACTATTCAAAGAATCAAAAAAGATTTAGGAATATTGGATAAAAATATTTATACCATTGGAGATGGGCTAAACGACTTACAAATGATAACCAATTATCAAAGTGCGACTTTTCCATGGGCAAGTGATGAAGTAATAGCAGTGGCAAATTCTCAAGTAAATACTGTAGGAGAGTTTATAAACCAAATTTCCTATGACTTAGACTCATAGGAAATTTGGTTAAAACTATAATTTTTTAGTGTTGTTGATGTACAGATTAATCCGTTTGATCTTTATAAGAATCGTCATTTTCAATGGAAATGATTTCGTTCATGTCGTTGAGATCTAAAGCTTCGGCAATACGTTTAAGATGACCAAGGTCAACTCTTTGTCGGTCATTTCTGGCTAAGTAACTCAAGGAAGAAATTTGTATATCTGTATCTATCCCCATATCTCTTAATGAATCATAATTTTCCCTAGCAAGTTTGTCGATATGTAAAACGATTTTCTTAGGTTGATATCCGGCTTTCATAGCAGTCACCCTCTCGAGTTTTTATTCATCTACTATGAGCATAGTATAGTTATATTTAAGAAGTGTTATACATATCTATATCAATCGTGATAAAGATAAATAAAAACGCATAGATAAAAAAACTATGCGTACAAGTATTATCAGCCATGACAATTTATTCTTCTTCATCTTCAATAGAAATAATTTTATTCATATCATTAATATCTAGTGCTTCGGCAATACGTTTAAGATGGCCAAGGTCTATTCGTTGCTTCTTTCCGCTAGCAAGTGGGCTAAGTGCAGAGATTTGAACATCTGCTTGTCTGCCTAACTCTCTTAGACTTATGTTTTCTTGTTCAATTAGTTCTTGTATGTGAATTACAATTTTTTTGCTTTTCATTAAAATAAACCTTCCCTATAATTGCATCTAAATATAGGATACTATATAATAATTTCATAAGTGATATAGGTAACTATATCAAAAGTTTTTTACTAGATTGAAAGGTATAGTTGCGTTCAAATTGCGATAAATACAATTTTTTTAATGTTTTTCATAAGTGATATGAAGTATTCGTGTGTAAGTAATAAATAATATTTTTTAGGCTACAGATAGCCCGAGTTCTGATCGACTTTGGGCTATCTGTAAAAGTCGTGTTATATTTTCTATGGTACTGGGTTAAAGTAATTTAAGATTATAGTTTGTAAGTTAATCTATTCTTCTTTAGAAAAGTCAGTTATAGCAAAATTTATAAAGTACAAGATTGATATATTTTATTACAAATTGGAAAGTATTTAGACAAGTTCATTGTAAGTGGTATAGTTTGTAGTTAAAATTAACGTTTATTCTATACAAAGGTCGGTCTTTGGTATTAAAACTATTATTAGAAATAAGGTGGGGTATAATGAATTTTGAAGAAAGAGTAATTAATGAATCCGTCCATTTTACTGATATGGAGGATGAAATTGTAGAATATCTGAATGAACAAAAAAGTTATATAGAGTTTATTAAAATTACAACCTTAGCAAAAAAATTTTATACTGTACCAAATACAATTTCTAGGCTTTGTCATAAGCTTGGGTATAATGGTTTTTCTGATTTAAAACATGCTGTCAAATATGAAAATGACCACTATGTTAATTCAAAGAAAGATAATAATAAGTTAATCTTGAAAAATCTTGATATAATAGACGAAATTAATAATAAAAGTGTTATTGATGAATTTAAAAATGCAAAGCGGATTAATTTTTATTCAATGGGACAAACAACTTACGTTACTCGATTAATTGTTGATAACTTTTATTCAATTGATTACAAATCATATTTTTATACTTATCCTAATGAATTGCAACATATTATAAACCATGGAGAAGGGGAACTCTTCTTTTTTATAAGTCTTTCAGGGGAAAACCAACAAATGATTCAATTGGCAGAAACAGCAAAAAGAAAGAGGCATCAGTTGATTACTTTAACTCATCTTTCGAATAATTCTTTGGCAAAGCTAGCTGATAAACGAATATTTTGTTATTCACCGGAACAGCGAATAGATGAATATAACATAACAGATAAAGCGCCTGTTTTGCTTATTATGAACAGTTTATTTAGAGAATATGCGCGTCAATTAAATAAAAAAATAACTTTAGTGTAATGTTACACATACACCTCTTTCAGATAATTGAAAGAGGTGTATTTTTTCAAAAAAAAGCATCTCATTAATGAAAGCGTTTATAATTAAAAAAGTTATTGAAATAAAAGGAGGTATTAATTTGGAAAACGAACAGGTTATTATGCAGTTGATTTCAAATGGTGGAAATGTCAGAGCCAATAGTATAGAAGCAATTAGAAAAGCAATAGAAGGAGACTTTGAGCAGAGTCAATCTTTGTTAGACAAAGCAAAGGAATCATTAACTATTGCACATAATGCTCAAACAGGTCTTATTCAGGGAGAAATAAATGGTGAATCAGAACAGACAACTTTATTAATGGTTCATGCTCAGGACCACCTTATGAATGCAATGACAGTCAATGATTTAGCAAAAGAGATTATAAATTATATTGAAAAAAAGGATGGAGATAACGATGGCTTATAAAATGATGTTAGCTTGTGCAGGAGGCTTTTCCACAAGTATGTTAGTAACTCAAATGAAAAAATCTGCGAAGCAAAAAGGTATAGAAGTTGATATAGATGCAGTATCAGAAACAGCGCTGGATAACTATGATGATCTTGATATCATTTTATTAGGACCACAAATTGGACATATAAAAGGAGAGCTAGAAAAAAATTATACTATTCCGATTATAGTTATTGATCAAATGGATTATGGGATGATGAACGGTGAGAAAGTTTTAAGTGAAGCTTTAGAAGCCCTAGAAAAATGAGGTGTCATAAGTTATGAGTATATTTAATAGAGAGAAACTAAGTGTACTTCAAAATAATGTTCAAAAATGGATGGGAAAATTTCAAAGAAATAGGTATGTTTCGGCAATTGCTGGTGGAATGATGTCAATTTTACCAATCCTAATGGTAGGCTCTTTTGCTGATGTACTGTTTAGTTTGAATATTGATTCTTATCAAGACTTTCTCACTCAAACTGGAATTGGTGAACTTTTTAATATTATTTCTACAGTAACTATGGATTTACTTTCAGTATATGTAGTTTTAGCATTATCAAATAGTTTAGCGGCTGAATTGAAAGTTGATAAGTTTATGGCAATGATCTCCTCTGTTATGGCTTTCTTCTTATTGACACCGCTAATCATTGAAAATGGTGATTTTGTTGGTTTGAATCTTGAATACACTGGTTCAGGCGGTATGATCGTTGCAATGTTAGTATCGCTATCAGCGACTCGTCTATTTTCAATTTTTTACAATAATAAACATTTAACTATAAAATTGCCGGATAGTGTCCCAGAGTTCGTATCCAGGACCTTTATTTCAATGTTACCGATCTTTCTTATTGCAGGTATATATGCAATTATTAACTTATTATTCACTTTTACACCATACGATAATATACATGATACAATTATCGAATTAATACAAATCCCACTGCAAGGCCTAGGTTCCAGTTTGCCTGCAGCTTTGATCTTAGTCTTTTTTGCTGAATTTCTTTGGTTTTTTGGTATTCATGGCACAATGGCAACAAATGCTATTTTATTTTCGATTTTTTATCCATTTGATGTTGCTAACTTAGAAGCTTTTAGTGCTGGTACAGCTTTACCTTTTATTGTAACAATGACGTTTATCACAAATCAAAAAGGGCCCAGAGCACTAGCTTATGCAATATTATGTATTCGTTGTAAAAGCCAACAGTTAAAATCTCTTGGAAAAGTTGGGTTTATCCCTGCCTATTTTGGAATCAGTGAACCATTTAAATTTGGGATGCCAATGGTGTTGAATCCGATTGTATTTATCCCATTGACAATGGGAGGTACTATCAGTGTTGCAGCAACTTATTTTGCTACGTATATTGGATTAATTCCAGCTCCTAATGGTATTCCAGTACAAACTGCTGGTACTCCTGAATTTTTTAGAGCATTTTTATTAGGGGGTTGGAGAATGGTTATATGGCACGTTGTACAATTAGTCATTTTATTAGCAGTTTGGTATCCGTTCATTAAAATGATGGATAAACAAAAACTTGCTGAGGAACAGCAATATGCAGCTGAAAATAATTAAGGAGATTCTGTATGATTTCAAATGTAAAAGTGCAAAAAAAATCTGACGATAAATATTTTATCTTTTGGTTAGGAACAGAGAAAACAACAGTTTATTTATTATCGGGTCCAAATAAAAAAAATATTGAAAGAAAAATAGTCACTACATCACATAGTGGTGTAGAGGTTACTGTTGATAACTATTTAAGACCTTATTTTTTATTAGAGGATACCGCACAACAAGTTGTTACAAGTACTAGAGTAGTGCCATTAGAAGGCGCTAATAATTTTAGAGATTTAGGAGGCTATCCAACGAAAGACGGAAAAGTTACAAAATGGGGGAAACTTTTTCGTTCCGATCATTTACATCGACTGACAAATGATGATTTAAAAGTTCTTGAAGAAATAGGAATACGAACAATTATTGACTATCGTAGAGAAGATGAGTATAAAAATCAACCAAATAAAACTTGGTCTTCGTTAAATAATACTTTTCATGTTGATCCAGCAGCAGAAAGAGCTGTTTTAGCAGCAAAGGCAAGCAGTACTAAAGAAAAAGTCCAACATTTAGTCGATCGCGAAGTAGATAGAGACGTAAGCTTTGACGATTCTGGTAAAACAATGATAGAACAAGCGAAAGATTTTGTTCGTTTAGAGGACAATAAACGAGCTTATAGACAGGTGCTAGATATAGCACTTAATGAAAAAGATATTCCAATAGACCAACATTGTCGGGGAGGCAAAGATAGAACCGGGTATGGTGTGGCTATTATACTTTATTTGTTAGGCGTCGATTTGAGCTATATTACGCAAGATTTTATGTTAACGAAAAAACTACGTGAAAATAGAAACAATAGACGGATGAATCAATATGAAAATGAAACAGATGATCCTAACATTTTAAGTTATTTATATTCAATGTTAGATACTAGGCCAGAATACTTAAGTTCCTCTTTTGAAGAAATGATAGAAATTTCTGGAAGTATAGACGAATATTTTAAAAATGAATTATCTGTTACTCAAGAAGAGATACAAAAATTAAGAAAACTTTATGTAGAGACAAATAATAAAATTTAAAGATTTTAATGTAAAAGCCGTTTTTAACACTAACTAAATGAAGTGTTAAAAACGACTTTTTTATTAAAGGTGGTTTGTTCCTTATTTTCCTATCAATAGGAAACATAATTGCTTATGTAAGCGTTATTCTTTTATGTGATAATTAAATTGTTGTTAAGTAAAAATATTCGATATTTTTACAGCAAGGGGGGTGAATATACATGAAAGAAAAGACAAGGAATTTACTTAACATTCTGTCTCAACAAAATGATTTTGTTACAAGTAACCAATTAGCTGAAATGCTTGCTGTGACTCCAAGAAGTATTAGAAATTATGTAAATACACTAAATCAAAAAAGTGAATCGCTAGAACCACTAATAATATCTACTAACCAAGGTTATAAATTACAAAAGGACATAGATACTAGAAATATAAAGGATAGCTTTGTGGATAAAAAAGAAATCGATTTATTATTTCAAATTACATTACTTCTAATTAATCATACAGAATATTTAACTTATGAAAAGTTGGCAGAAAAACTTCATTATTCTTATGAAAGTATCCGGGGAAAGGTGCAGTTACTTTTTGCCAAGATTAAAAATCTTCAAATTAACGTTGAATTAGAGTCTCGAATTTTTACAGGCATACGGTTAAATGGAGATGAAGAACAATTTCGATTGCTTTTAGAGCAATTCATAGCATTTGAGGATATTAAGAAAGATAACTTGATAGAAACTGTATACCAAGCTTTGCATGGTTTATGTGAGAGGGAAGCTATTGAAAGTCAAGTAAATCATTTAGATGCTATTTTTTCAAAAAAGCATGTAACTATGGATTTTATTGTTTATGTGAAAATTATTTGTCATATGATGATTATGTTGTATCGGTTTAATAAAAGCCAATTTATAGATAAAGACAAACTAACTGTCTTTAAAGAAAATAGTCCTCCAGAATTTTTTATTGCTTCTGAGATATTGGATAAGCAAGTTCCATTAAGGGAAATTAATGTCGAAATTAATGAGTTAACAAACTATTTATTATCACTTCCTATATATGTACCAATAGATCATATTTATCATATAGATATAAAACAGAAAGAGATCATCGAAAAAGCGTTGAAGGAAGCAGAGGAAAATTACCAAATCCCTATTTTTTCTAATAAACAAAACAAAATTAGGATTACCAATCACATTGTTCGTTTATTGAATCCCTTGATTGGAAGTATACCAATATTTAATCCACACTCGAGTCAGACAAGAAGAGAATATTTATTTGCGTACTCTATTGCGTGTTTTTTGTATGATAAGTTACAGGGTTCATTGGGGTTTCGTACACCAGAAGGAGAAATTGCATATCTAACTGTGCATATTCAATTGGTTATTATCGAAAATTTACAACCTTCTATAAATACACTATTGGTATATCGAGGTAAACAGACTGAAGCTGAATTGTATAGATATAAAATAGAAACATATTTTCCAGCTATTAAAGTTGTAAGTATTGCTAGAGAAATTAATATTGAGAACCTAGGTGACTATTCATTAATTATTTATTGTGATGATAGTACAGAAATAAAAGGTAATGAAAAAATAATACACGTGAGTAAAGTTTTAACGGGAGAAGATGTAAACCGTCTACAATTGTTTATTGATTCAGTTGGCACTACATCGTTAATCGATCATTTAGACTATTATCATATAAATGAAAAAGACCCTATTTTGGCAATAAAATTATTAATTAGCATGTCTGGTTATGATTACTTATTACCAAATTTTGTAGAACGAGAAAAAATGTCAACTACGGATATTGGCAACCAAGTAGCTCTTCCTCACCCATTCCTAAAGGGATCTGAAACTTCTGCCAAAATTATTATTGGGGTCAATAAAAAAGAAATTCCCTGGGGGAGACAAAAAGTCAGGCTAATTATAGTCTATATTCCTGCTAACGATTTAAAGACAAATGAGAATTTTTTCAATGAAGTATATCACTGTGCAAATGATATTAACTTAGTACAGAATCTATTACAAACAAATACTAAAGAAGAATTTATAAAAATATGGAATAAGAAAGGAAGTTTTTAATATGTTATTAAATATGGAAGAATTATTGGATGTAGCTTATAAAAACAATTTTGCAGTGGGGTCTTTCAATGTTGCTAATAGTGAGTTTGTTGAGGCGGTTATTGCAGCAGCAGAAAAAAAGAAATCTCCTGCTATTATTCAAATACATCCCAATGAAATTGATCTGGTAGGAAATAATTTTATCACGTATGTTCGACAAGCTGCAGCTTTAGCTAAGGTACCAATAGCCATTCATTTAGACCATGGTGGTTCGGTTCAAGATGTGTTACGTGCAATAAAAAACGGATATACATCTGTAATGATTGATGCTTCAGCAGAATCTTTAGAACAAAACATTAATTTAACAAAAAAAGTTGTGGGTATTGCCCATTCAGTTGGTGTTTCCGTTGAAGCTGAATTAGGTACTATTGGTAGTAACGAAGTTACAAATGGAACAAGTGAAGTAGATAAAATCTTATATACCGATGCTAACGATGCGAAAGAATTTGTTGAAAACACTGGAGTAGACACACTTGCAGTTGCAATTGGTACAAGACACGGTCATTATGCCCATGTAAAACAACCTGAACTAAGAATTGATTTGTTAGAGAAAATTAACGAAAAAGTTGATATTCCTCTTGTTTTACATGGTGGTTCGGATAACAAAGACGAAGAAATTAGAAAGACATATGAACATGGAGTATCAAAAATTAATCTTTCAACTGATATGAAGATAGCCTTCTTTAAAAAGTTACGAGAAAATTTAAATAATAACCCAGAAGCCTATGAACCGGATCAATTAATGTTTAGCGCTCGTAAAGAAGCACAGAGGATAATCGAAAATAAGATGGATTTGTTTAATTCGACAAATAAAGCAAACCTTTATTAAAAAGAATGAAATATTTTCATAAAAGGGAGGGAAAATAATTGAAAAAGATCAATGATGTGATTGACGTGAAAAATGTAAAGTTTATAAATGAGCCTTTGACAAAAGAGCAAACAATAGAATCTTTAATAACACTTCTAAATAATAATAAGTATATAGATGATGCAGAAAAGTTTAAAAAAGAAGTTTATGCACGAGAAAATGAAGTATCTACATCTGTTGGTTACGGCGTTGCAATTCCGCATGCTCAATCTGAAAGTGTTAATAAACCCTCAGTAGCAATTTTACGTAATTGGTCAGGTATTAATTGGGGAGAGGATAAAGTTAATTTAGTATTTATGATTGCTGCTAATAAAGAAGCAACTGAAGAGCACTTAAAAATTTTATCACAAATTTCTACTTTTCTTATGAATGATTCTTTTAGGGCGAAATTATTAACAGCTGAAAGCCCAGAAGAAGTAATAGAAGCTTTAAATATTGAAGAAGATAAAGAGGATTTAAACGATTATAGTAAAAACGTAGAAAATGATTCTGGAAAGTATTTAATTGGGATAACCTCTTGTATGACAGGGATAGCTCATACATTTATGGCCGCAGAAGGTCTTATAAATGCAGCTAAAGAACGTGGAATGCGTGTGAAGATACAAACTAATGGATCTACTGGAGCTGAAAATAAATTAACAAAAGAAGATGTAGAAGAAGCAGATGTTATCATTGTTGCACATGATGTTAAGGTAGACACTAGTGTGCTTGGAGAGAAACCTTTCCTTGACGTTCCTGTAAAAGAGGCAATTAATAATGCGGAAGACACTTTAGATAGAGCTTTAAGTTTATCGAGTGATAAATTAAGTCAAAATGAAACACAAAATAATATATCCGAAGACTCTATTCAAAAAGACGATGAAGAAAATAATAGCAACTTTGCTAAGGCGTTTTATACACACATTATGAGCGGTGTATCTTATATGATTCCTTTTGTTGTAGTCGGAGGTATATTTATTGCTATTTCTTTTATGTTTGGTATCAATTCTAGTGATCCAAATAGTGCGCAGTACAATACCTTTGCAGCATTTTTGAATGAAGTAGGAGGAAATTCAGCCTTTGAACTTTATATTCCGGTATTAGCTGGATTTATTGCTTGGAGTATAGCTGATAAAGCTGCTTTAGCTCCAGGTATGATAAGCGGATTAATGGCTGCAAATGGAGGATCTGGTTTTCTCGGTGGTATGTTAGGAGGTTTTCTTGCTGGATATTTAACTCGTTTTATTGTAGCAAAGACTAGAAAAGTTCCACATGTCTATCAAGGGTTACTTTCAGTTTTATTTATTCCATTAATCACCACATTTGTTGTTGGATTCGTTATGTATTTTCTTTTGAATACACCAGTATCAGCTTTAAACGACTTCTTAACGTCATGGTTACAGACAATGCGCGGTGCAAACGCAGCGATACTTGGTGCAATTTTAGCCGGGATGATGGCTTCTGATATGGGAGGTCCAATTAATAAAGTAGCATCAGCTTTTGGTTTGGCAATGTTTGCTGCCCAAGTGTATGAGCCTTCTGCAGCTCTGATGGTCGGAGGAATGGTTCCACCTTTGGGTATTGCAATAGCAACATTGTTATTTAAAAATAAATTTACAAATCAAGAAAAAGATGCTGGCAAAGCTAATTGGATTTTAGGTGCATGTTTTATTACCGAAGGAGCGATCCCTTTTGCAGCAGCTGATCCACTGCGTACAATACCAGCAAATATTATTGGTGCTGCTATAGGTGGAGCAGTGTGTATGGCTAGTAACATATCACTGCAAGCTCCTCATGGTGGGATATTTGTGATACCTGTGGCTTGTAATAAACCAATACTTTATATTTTTTCGATTTTATTAGGTGCTTTAATTACTGCATTGTTATTAGGAGTTTCAAAAAAGGATCTGGATACCAATGAAATAAACAAGGAAATGGCAGGAGGGATTATTTAATAAAAAAATATAAGCGTAAGGTAATAACTTTAGTGAATATTTTAAAAATGTTTTAAATTATTTTTTGTGATAAATTTATTTGAACCAATTTCATAATTCACTTTTCTAGAAAAGCAAACACTCATCCAATTTCGAATTGTGTAATTTTTTCGAAATTCTATGACTATTTCTTTTCCTTTGTTGCCTTAGCGACACGTTGATTGGCA